>CBFGYM010000003.1:0-137862 GCA_965653045.1 uncultured Gammaproteobacteria bacterium | reverse complement strand
TTTAAGACACAAGGGCGTGATTAGCGGCGTGTTTTTCGCCGCGTAATCCGCCAACGATTAAAGCTTTTAAAATTTAAAAAAGCTTTTAAAGTCAAACGAACAAACTCACCCCACAAACGGCGCATTGAAGCACGGGTCTTTTTTGACGACTTGCTGGAAGATAATATTAGTGACTGAGGCAATGATATCTTCTCGGCGGGTGGCGTCTTTTTGCGGTTGGTTGGTGTAGATGGAAAGCACCACTGGGCGGCAGTAGGGCGACCACAGCACACCCACATCGTTCGCAACACCGTAATCGCCTGAGCCGGTTTTATCAGCGACAATCCACCCATTCGGTGTGCCTGCGCGCATGCGTTGGTTACCCGTTTTATCATTTTCTAACCAAGATAATAATTTGCTGCGACTGGCCGGCGCTAACACATTCCCCAGCGCAATTTTACGAATACTGCGTGCCATATCTTTTGGCGTGGCAGAATCTTCTGGATTATTTGGGTCTGAGTTCATTTGGCCTTCAATGTGTTGCACATTGAAAGAATTATTCTTAATAGACCGTGCAAACTGGTTGATATAATCAGTGCCGCCCATGCGGAAAATAATCAAATTCATCGCGGGGTTGTCGCTATAACTCACGGCCGCTTCCCCTAAATCTTCCAAGGTCATGCCTTGCCGCAAATATTTCCCTGTGATTGGGTGCCAGGGATATGCTGCCAACTCTTTCTCGGTATAATGAATTTTTTCGTGTATTGAAATTTTACCTTCTTCACTTTGCTTCAATAAAGCTGCCACACCCATTAATTTTAACGTGCTTTGCACCGGAAAACGTTCATCGGCGCGATAAGAGACAATGGTTTTACTATTCGTATCTATCGCATAAACCCCAATTTTACCACCAAAACTTTTTTCCAAAGCTTGAATATCAGCCATTGCTGAGGTTGTTGGGGTGATTTCATCGGCATTAACATACCCTGAAATCAGCAAGCCAAGTAATAGTAAGACTAATTTTTTCATAACATTCCTATTTAAATAGTTGATTCCTCAGCTTAGAAAACCAACGTCTAACGGTTTGCTCAGGACGTGGTTTGAAAAGCGGATTATAAAGTGCTAGGGTTTTTGCAGCATGAAAATACGGTTTACCTGTTGGCGAATGCTCAGAAAAATAATAATTAAAAATACAGCGCCGTGGTTCTTTCACCAACACGGGACTGACGGCATGCCAAGAGGTTTGATTGGTTTCCATTACTAATAAACGATTAAAATGGCACGGAATGGTGAGTTTATTTTCAACGCGCTCATCCCATAATTCATAATTACCCCCGTTTTCAAGCTTCCAATCAGGCGACACGTAATAAAGCATATTTAACACCCGATAGTGCTGCTTATCAACATCGTGCGAGGTATCAAGGTGCGGGTTAATATAATAACCCTTTAATAAACTACTCACACCGCCGGCTAAGCGGGAATGATCAGGCAGCTGATGTTGTATGCCTGTAATGTTTTCAATACAGGTAATCACGCGCGGGTCTTGAACGGCATGATGCACTGCTTGAATTAAATCAGACGTTTCTTTAATGCGACTAAATTTTAATTTCAACTCACCACCGCTATTGAGCAAATGCATTTTTTTGGGCGATGGGAATTGACTAGCAATTGCTTGCGCAATATGATCAGGCAGAAAGTTATCTAAATAAAAAAAACGCGCAACGGAAACAGGGTGCTTAGCATTAAATTGAGTTGTAAGAGATGCCTGAGCGGTGGTCAGCCGATCAACCATTAACTGAATGAGATTTTCTTTCATGAGGAACCCTCCGTCACTCAGCATTATGAGCCAGTTAACGGAGGGGTTCAATCACTTTATTGCTGCAATTGGTTTTAACGACAAGGCAGCGGCAAACTTTAACAATAGAGGTGTGTTAAGCGCACCCATGCCGTGCTTTTCAAAGAAATGAACCAGTCTGGCTGCGAATAGTTGTCTTTTTTCAATAGCGATGTTGTTGTTATGAAGTAGTGTTTGCGCAAAAGTCATACCTAAGGAGTACTGAACATGGCAGCGTTTATCGGTTGAGGTGTTGTCAATTTCGAAAAAGAATCCACAGGGGGTTCTGTGTTCCCAAGCGTGTACGCTGTCATCAAAAATAATACATTCGCTATGAATCAGTTTTTTATTGATTAAGGTTGTATGATAATCAAGGTTTTTGGTGTGTTTATCGAGTTGAGCCGGAAAACTGGTTTTTAATACCCCTTCCTCCACAACCTCAAAGCGCTCAAAGTTACAGTAAACGGTATTTCCAGGGTGGAATATCGATGTTAACTGGGTTGCTTCCAAAACGCCATGAATAGAGGCAGGGTGTGTGTAATCAATAATAGTCTCAACACTGTCATCTTCAATGACGTGAACTTCAATTTTTTTTGCTCCTTTTTCAACGTGCTCATTGCGCGCAGTGATAATGAAGAGTGTGTAAAAATCGAATTCATGAATGAGCTTTAAAAGATCTTGGGTTGTTTTAGCTATTTCGTTGTTCTTTTTGTTACATAAGGTGTCATCCCAATCAAACGCTAACACCGTTGCCGTTGCTAATGGTTCAATGCGATCATGAATATCTTTTCGTTGAAAAAGTGTCGGGTGAGATATAATGGTTGGAGACACCCCTTGGTTTAAACGATTGACAAGTCTTTTAACATGTTGCGCAAGGGTATCATTGACCCAGGCAAGCGGGTATAATTTTTTAAATCGATAGGAAAATGCTTCCACTTCAGCGGATAATCTCAATAATGCTTGATGATTTTGCTTGGTGAATAAACTTTCTTCTTTTTTAATATGTTGCAGATAAGCATTCAGCGCAATTGCAAGCCCTTGCACGGCTTCTTTTTGTTTTAAACTACTGGGTGCTGTGATGAAATAAAAATAATGCGCATTAATACCATCAACAGGCTGCCAAATTAAACTAGGGTAGGTGCTTAAATGAGGTAATAGCTTAGCGTTAAATAGGTTTGCTTGGCTGAAGTTTGCTATGGTTCTTCTTAAATAAGCCGTATAAGATTTTGTTGATAATTCCGGATTTTCTGCTTTTATCGTCTCAGGCAAAGTTTCAAATAATGCAATCAATCTTTCAATAGCTGGTATGATCCTTTCAACGAATTCAATATATCCTTCTAATGTTTCTTGTTTTAATAAAATCTTTTTTTCAAGCTGTGCGTCAAATAAAGCTTGGGCAGCAACCGTGATAAGTTTATAAAAATCAGCGTTTCTTTCATAACGTTCGAGGGCGTTAACAAACGTTGGTAAGAGGGTGTAAATGTTGGTGTCAGCCTGAAGCAAAGCATGTAAAGACTCGACTTCTTGCGTCGTCATAGGGGTTGGCATGTTACGCGTCCTCGTTTGGGTTTTTATTTAATAATTTTGATCAAATTTTACGCAAACAGCGCAGGAAAGTCAATAAATACCTCGACTAGTGAAGCTTAGGACGAGGTATGATTATTCTCATTGGCGGCTTAGGGTTTAGCTAAGCCGCGGTTGGAGTTAGTGCTTTAGGAGGGTGTGGAGGGTTTTTAGTTGTTCGTCGTTTGTGGTGATGTTTTGGGTGAGTTGTTTGTGGTTTGAGACCATGTAGGCGCCTCTTGAAAATAGGCCGATACCGCCGAGGGCGAGGGCAGAGCCGCCAGCAACAGCAGCGATACCTAGCGATGAGCCGAGCCCTGTGGGAACGAGGAATATGCCGGCTAAGATGGATAATCCACCCAAAACAGCAAGTGTCGCGCCAAGCACCATCATGAGAACGCCACGTCGTTTAAAGTGGGGTATTTTGGTTAATGCGGTTGCTTCATTGTGTAGTTCAAGAAGGGCGGCTTCCCAGGCTTGTAATTTTGGCTGGAGGGCTAGACGTGTGATTCCAGGGGTATGAAGCGTTAGTATAAAATTGGACTTTGCGCGCATAACATTATGCACAAGCTTTGCTTGACGTAAATTATCGCCATGGTTTTTTTCGTGCGCATGCGTTTTTATATCGTCAATGAATGTCGTGAGTGCTTGTTTTGCGTTGGGTTCAAGGTTGTCGGCTTCTGATTTCAGTGCGAATAAAACAGTCTCTAACTCACTGGTTTTACTTAAAACACGCGAGAAGACTTCACGATTCTCAGTGCCCGTTTGATCATTACCAAAAATAGCGAATAAAACAGGTGCTGTAACACGCAAATCTTGCAAGGCATTTTTGAATAATCCAGCAACGCGGTCGATAGGGTTTTTAAAGGCACCACAGCCGAGCGCGCCGAGAATTAAAAAATTCGCTTTAGAGTGATCTGCAACTTGCAAACACGTTTCTATTTTTGCTTTGGTCACAGCGATTTGTTCTTGCTGATTTCCACGAACACGGGTGTCGGGGTCGCGTGTCAATGGATTAAGATTTAATGCAGCCACTGAGACAATATCTGCAATGACGAGCGAACGATGCATGCTTATATCGAAAGGTTTCTGAGGAATGTAATGATAGTTTCTGCTATCAATTTCATGATAACCCATATTAAAGAAAATAATATTAGGATGTAAAAATGCAGTCGCGCCGTGCAAACTGTAATGAGCCTCTTTGCAAATTTCACGAATATTTTCGTGCGCGCTCGCCCAGAATTTTGAACCAACCTGGTCACCGTTTCTGAATTCGCCATTGTCTAACTTAAAAAGGTTGAAGTAAATCGCTAAAATTTTATTTTTAGCGGCTTCGTCAGTGAGACCGCTGTAAATATCAAGGAAGAGGGAGCTGTTGTGGGCGAAATATTCTTCTTGCGTGCCGTGGCGAGACCGCGTGGCTGCACCTAAGGGGGTATTGGCGTTAGCAAGGTTCAGTGCAACAATGCGGCCGTTTTGTCTCTCGCGGCCTTTATTGTAACGAGCTTGAATAATGGCTTTTGTATTTAAGACATCTTCAACAGCCCAGCGTGTATTTTGAAATTGTAAGTTTTGATCTTCGTCAATATTGAAGCGGTTACTATCAAAAAGATTATTGGCTTTTAAATAGGCATTTTTTGCATTTAAATAATTTTCATAGGTAAAGTTTTCCACCGTAATGGGTAGATTATTATCTTGAAGATATTTTTTAGTAATTTCTAATAAAAAACGGACGATATTCGCGTCTTGTACTACTAATTCTTTTAAAAACTGACCTGGCATCTTAAACCTCGTTATTTTCGTTTATAAATTTTAATTGAGCGCAGCATAGCATAGAAGGCTTAAGAGAATATTAATAGACAGGACTGGCCAGCCCCAGAATGGCCGGTAACTCCTATTACCGGCCATTGTATTTTTGGCTTGCGGTGAGGGTTTGGTCGTTGTTATCATGCACACCCTTTATGGTTGAACGTGTTTTAGTATCGCTATGTTTTTTATAGAAAAATTATAAATCGCTTCGGGGACGATGCATGATATTGCAAGCTGAATTGACACGTTTGAAAAAAAACTACGACTGGTTAAAAAAACAGTTCGGCGATTTACTGTTGGCGGAATTCAACCTTGATTCACTATTTGTTACTTTAGGCTCGTATGCAGGCCACGATGATGCTTTTTTAATCAGCAACGGCTTAAAACCAAAAATTCTGGATGACTTGATTGCCCATCTACGAATGGTGATAAACGATTTTATACGAATCAAACTCATGGCAGCTAAAAAAAATATTTCCAATGCCAATATTTTACAAAACTACCGAACCTATTTAAGCAAAAATGATATTCTTGCTCGCGGTGTGAAATTAGTTAAAGCCTTAAACGAGAAAAACCCGCTGTCCAGTCGTGCTAAAAAATATCTTGGGTTTGGTGTCGCTGGTATTTTATTGAGTTTAATTTTAATCCCGGCTTTCATCTTTGGTGGTTTCATCATCGGCCCACTCACCACGGCTTTCACTATCACTTATATGACGGGTGTGTTTGTTGTGATATCCCACACGCTGGCTATTCCTGTTTTAGCGGTAACGCTAGGCATTGCTGGGTGTGTTTCTGCGGCCGGCTCAATGGCTGCGTTGATAAAACTCACCCGAATGCCTACATCGGCATTGTCAAGTTTAGCGTCTCGAATTATTCATAAAAATGATGCGTGGGCGGTCGGCGCATTTGTTTTGTTAACCCTGGTGGGTGTTTGTATTCTACCGCTGGTGCCACTTATTGCAGGTTGTTTCGCGTTAAAAAAAGCTTACACCCTGAGTAAGGCACCCCAAGGGTTGGCATTGATATTGGCGAATACCTACCCTGCTCTGATTGAAAAAACGCACTATGGTGATCTATATGAAACAAATAATGCCAAAATTAAAAAGGCGAATCAAAAACTCGCGATGTTTAGAGCCTTAGATAAAACAGCGGCTGATACCGATAAATGTTATATCGCCGCAAATATTGTTTACTATATGAAACGCATACGGTATTTACAGGCAGAAATGAAAGTTCATTCAGGTATCGCTGTGAGTGAAACGGATATCTATCTCAATGACAGCAATTTAGTGATCACAAAACATAATATTCGTGGTTTTAGACCCAATAAGAATAATATCTTATTAGAGTCAAAATCATTAACAAACAAAGAGATTACTCAAAAAGTGAAGGTGAATTTTCACGGAAACAAAAAAAGATTGCGTTTATTCGATGCAGGCTATAACCACGTTAAACACGCACAAAAAGTCGAGGCAGCCGTACGAGCGCTGCCCCATGGGGCCGACAATGAAAGAAACCACGCATTACGTTAGTGTCACTGAAGCGAAGGCGAATTTGTCTTATTGGCAAATGTTTGAGAATACGTTTCGTGAGCAAGCGGCACGCGTGCTACAGCGTACGTGGCGACGCAAGAAACAATTACCCTACGATGCCGCGCGTTATAAAGAAACGCTCACTAACAATGCAAAATTACTGAAATTTATTCAGGAGCCTGTTAATGACGAATTCAAAGACATGGCTGAAAAAATTCGGCAGAATTTATGGCTGAGTTTAGCGTTTGAGACACCCAATTTCGAGCGCGCCCTCGCCCAGGCTTTGCGTGAGAATTTGATTACAACCCATGAGTATGTGACGGCTAATTTGTTGAATCAAGCGAAAAAAGACCTGGGTGGTGTTGCGGCGCAATTTTCATTCGATAATCCGAACGGCCCTTATCAGTTAAGCTCTATTTCGTACGCAGATGAACAATCGCGTACTGCATTTTTTAAAGCACTGGCTTTACTGCCACCCCACGAGCAAGTATATTTTTCAGTTGATTTTTCACGTGCGCGAGAAGCTATCTTTTTTTATGAATGCTTGCAGCGCCCTAAAATGATGTCACGTGAAATCATAAGGTTATATTTTACGAAACTGATTGATCGTTTGGGCTACTCGAAAACGGCTCGATGGAGTTATGACAAAGCTTTAAAGGATATTTGTCATCACGCACTTGACAAGCGAAGAGCGGCTGTGCAAATGCTTTTTGCCTTAATTAGACAAAATTACGAAGATTGTGATGATTATTTTGATTTTCAATATACCTTTGTAAAAAACGCTGAGCCTGATAAACAAATTATTCATTACGACATTACTTATCGCAATAATCCTATTTACACGAAGGCCAACATTGATTCCAAGCTTCAATCGCAGGGCTTGCTTTGTGCCTTATTGTCAACAAGACAGCAGTCTCCTTTGGTGGAAATGTCTCCTCATTTCAATCCAAATGATGCATTCAGTCCATTGCTTGCGATGATCGTGCCGTCGGCTTCAGCTTTTAATGTGATATTAGAAAAGATTAATGGCGAAGCGGCGTTAACCCTCCCCTATTACACAGTTGGACAATTTGGCCCGCGTTTAATTCGTGCAATGGACGAGCATCCTGAGGAATTTGGGCGGCAGGTTCCATCGCGCCCAGTGGAGATAACGCATCCTGATGTTGTTTATAATCAAGCACCGCATGATTATTCACCGATCACACCGTATTTATTAACCACGCATGATTTATATCATGTATGGGTAAATAGCCTCGTCACCGATAAGCCTTTATTGCGGTATATGCGAGGGTTATTTCAGTCGGTGACAGGATTTGACATGTCGGCACCCATTTGGGAATTATCAGACATGGATTATTCTTCGTATGATTATGTTCGATCACACCAAAACAAAAATACCTTAATAGAATCCAATTTTGAAAAAATCGCGATGATTTGTTTTGCCTTGCATCGTGCTGGGCGTTCGTTTTGGGAAAATTTAGGTCGTGACGATGTGAATTTATTAATTATTATTGATATGATTAAACATCAGACGAAATGGGAAACTGAATTTTTGTTAGGGTATTCACTACCAGCTGTTTTTACGGTAGATGAGCAGTTTTGTTGGCAAAAAGATTTGTCCATTAAGCTGAATGAAGGAGATTGGTCTCAAACCTTTCTTGATAAAAATGCGGGTAATTTTACTAAAGTGTTTTCGCAAATGCGAAGTATTATGCTAGGTAATCAGCGGCATCGTCGAAATTTATCAACGGAATTTTATATTGTTGCATATCGTTTGCGAGAACATCCTAATGCTAATGCGTTAATAGAAAAATTAGAAGACATTGATTTGAAGCAGTATTTGCGTTGGGATAGAAAATCAAACTTAATTTGCCGTTTTAACGACAATGATTACAACTTACAAGATATGTGGCCGCAGAGTTTGTTCACGCTTGTGAATGGGTGGGTCAGTCGAACACCAGAACTTGAACCTAATTCCACACCCACGACTCCACTCCGCCCTCGCTCTTGTACACTGCTTTAGTACCGCACACCCTTGCGCCTAACGCTGGGTTTTGGTAAAATATTGACCTATTTTATTACTTTTTAAATATAATCAACGAGGTGAACTATGTCTAAAGCACAACTTATTGCTGCTATTGTTAAAAAAACAAGTGCCGGTCATCGTTGTTCCATCTGTGCTCTTAAAAGCTAAGTGGAGACTAATGATGTCTAAAACGCAACTCATCGCCGCCATTATCAAAAAGACAAAAGTCACTGCTAAATGCATGACTTGCGTTATGTGCGCAGCGGCAAATTAAATGAATAAATGGCTGCCATGAAAACATTGCCTTCATTAGAATCATTATTTTCATATCAGTTGCCCGCCGTCTTGAGCCGGTATCAGAAAGATTATCCTGGTAACCAGCTCAGTGCGGTTGAGGCTTGGGCTGATTTAATGCGATTTTTTTGGTTAAACCAACATCTCATTCGCAATAAACAACAAAACCCTAACGATGAATCTTTAAATTTTGAATGCGGTATGTTTAGCGCGATGGAAGAAATAGATGACATGTGGCACACATTTCTTCTGTTCACCCGCGAATATGCTGAATTCTCAGAACACTTTTTCGGCGTCTTCTTGCACCACAACCCAACCACTGAAGAAATACCCTTTGAGCAACAAAACACCTCTTTCGAAAACTATCTAAGCTATATCTACGACCACCTCGGCGAAGAAACACTGAGACGCTGGTTTCAATTCAACGAGCACTAACCTCGGATTTAGACATTATTTTATTCGTTCACCACTTAACAGACATTTCTTGTTTTAAAAAATCTGTAAATGGTTTGATGTTTTTAGTAGTCGATGCCGCTTCAAGTGCATTGATATAGGGTTGTCGTGATTCAACGCGGATGATGGTCCAGGGGTAGCCAGCAGCGCACCAGAGTAGGTTCATGATGAATCGGCCTATGCGTCCGTTCCCATCCATGTACGGGTGGATAAAGACGAATACGAAATGCCCAAGCACAGCACTCACGATAGGGTTTTTTTCTTGCTTTAAGCAATGAAAAAACGCATCCATGCAATCAAGAACGGCTTCTTTAGGCGGCGGTGTGTGTAATGAGTGACGAATATAGACGCGGTCGTTTCGATAGCCGGCTAAATGATACGATTCAATAATGCCTGCTTCTACTGAGGGTTGAAATAATGCTTGATACCACGTTGAGAGATCTCTTTGCAGCACAAGTGCGGCATCTTCCCCTTTTAATGCGCGCATTATACTCGTTTTGACAGCCTTAAAGGCGAGATAATAACCCTTTGCAGCTAGCGCATCGCGCTGGGCTTGATCGTTCTGATTAAGTTTAGGGTTCCACTTTCCTGATTTCACTTTTTCGATAAGGTCTAATGAAACTTGATAACCTTCTATGGATAACGAATGATAAGCATCATTTGCGTAAACATCTTCAATATGTTCCATCACAGTTTCGATGCTATTTTGTTTTATTTTTTTTGAAGGAAAATTTTTAATAACATCTGAACGCATAGATTCCCACAGGTGGATAATGCGCAAATAATACGGCGAAGTTATACGCCCGGTTGATAAAATAGAATGTGTTTTTTCTTTCTCGAAAGGATTATTTTCAATGACAGAAAACCCGCCTGCTTTCATCGTTTGAATGATTGCCTGTGAAAAATCTGTTTTTCCCATGGCGTGATACGCTCCAGCCAATCGACCAGCAGAGGGCACTAGCCCTTCTTTTAAAAGGTGTCGTGTTAATTCGCTTGGGTCACGAATTAAAGATAAAGCAATATGCGCATTCATGGGCTGATTTTGAAAATAAGATTTTGGCGCCCTGCAAAGCGCCAAGCTAAGCGGCATCATTTGAATTTTGTGACGGGTGTCAATGTCTGAGGGAAATTTATTTTTATCGTGATAAACAAGCAAGCTAGTGTTGTGGGGTAAGCTTAACGTGTAATTTCCACTCGTTTTTGTTAGTACAATTACCTGCGCTGGAATAACATTATTCCCCGTATGAATATCTAAAGACGATTCTGCGGCAAGGCAATAATCAGAACCAAATTTCGTCTGCAAATATTGTTGTATGAAATGCCAAAAAGAAGCATACCAGGCGGTGCTTTCACCAGGTTGTGCTTGCGGTGAAACCAATAAATACCACCCTTGTATAACGGGTTGCAGCCAATTTGCCTTTAACAAACGCTCTCGATCAACGCGCGAAATCGCCTCGCTTCGCACAAAGCCATCTTGAGCTGCCTGGTGCACCCTGTTTAAGGAATCTGCTAATAATTCATGAAAAGGTCTGGCCATAAGTTACTCTAGTATGTTGTTTGTGGTTTACTCTAGTATTATGCTTATAGTTTACTCTAGTTTTATGCTTGTAATCTACACTAGTTTTGTGTTTTTTCTAACGCGTTGAATCCGTTGAATTTATTCCTAACTCATTGACAAAATGAGTATTTTATCGGATGATAACAGGCAGTGTGCGTTGTGGGGAAGTATTGTAAAAATGTCTTATCAGCCTATTCCTTTGTTTGATCATTTGACTTACTTAAGTTCTGGGCAGGTGCATCTTGAGAAGACTATTTTACCTGCATTACCAACAACGATAAGCGCGCAGATTGTTTTAAAAGACTATCATTTCACCTTGCAATTTTTGCAGGCGTATCGCGGGAGTGAAGAAACATTTAAGTCTTATCGACGTGAAATTGAGCGTTTATTGCAGTGGGCGTGGTTTGTGCAGCAAAAAACGTTGGTGGCTTTAAGGCGAACTGATTTAGAGACTTATCTTGAATTTTGCCAATCGCCGCCGAAACATTGGATAGGCGTGAAACAGGTTCCTCGTTTTATTGATAAAGCAGACCAGCGCGTGCCGCACCCTGAATGGCGTCCGTTTTTAGCCTCTGTTTCTAAAAAAGAACACAAAGATGGTTTGGCGCCAAATATTAAAACTTATGTGTTATCGCAAAGCGCATTACAAGCTATTTTCGCTATTTTAAGCAGTTATTTTAATTATTTAGAGCAAGAAGAACATACGTTTGGCAACCCTATTAGCCAAATTCGACAAAAAAGTAAATTTTTACGTAAACATCAGGGCAAGCGCACGATTCGTCGTTTGTCAGAACTGCAATGGGCGTACATCATAGAAACAGCTGAGTTGATGGCAGCAGCACACCCCACGCTGCACGAAAGAACGTTATTTATTATGAATGCGTTATTCGCAATGTATTTACGTATTTCGGAACTGGCTGCGAGTGATCGGTGGATTCCGCAAATGGGGCATTTTTTCAAAGACCGCGATCATAACTGGTGGTTTAAAACGGTTGGTAAGGGAAACAAAGAACGTGATATTAGCGTGAGCAATGCAATGTTGTCAGCGCTCAAGCGCTATCGCGCCAGTTTAGGTTTAAGTGCGCTGCCTTCACCGGGCGAGTCTCAGCCGTTAATTCCTAAAGCGCACGGATTAGGCCCAGTAGAAGGTACACGGCATATTCGCAAAATTGTGCAAACATGTTTTGATGAGTCAATAGCGCGTTTAAAAGCTGATGGGTTTATTGAAGATGCAGAAATGTTAATGGCAGCGACAGTTCACTGGCTGCGCCACACGGGCATCTCAGAAGATGTGAAAATTCGTCCGCGTGAACACGTGCGAGACGACGCCGGGCATAGCTCAAGTGCTATCACTGATCAATATATAGACATTGAACTGCGCGCCCGACATGAGTCTGCTAAAAAGAAGCCAATTAAGCTATAAGTGTTTTATCGTCACTCAGTGTCTATCATCGAAATTCCTTGAATTTTCCTTAATAACTTAATGAATTAACGAGACTTAGGGTTTTGCCTAAGCGAATTTTTGAAATCATGCAGTATACTCAAGGCATAAGAATGAAAAAGGAGTGGTTGTTATGAGAAAGTTAATTCTCATTACGCAAGGGATTGTTGGGCTTGCCTTGATGGCAACGTTAACGGGGTGTATGACCTCAAGACCCAATCCAAACATGTATAGTGCTGCGCGCTTTGATACGGACTATTCATCGCGTTTACCACAAACTTATAATACGGCTGGTCGAAAAACCGTTGTGGTTGATCCTGAGGCACATGTTTGGGGGGCTTATTCCGCTGATGGTGAGTTAGTGAAGTCAGGCTTAGCCACAGCAGGCGGCGTGCAATGTCCGCCAGATGACCCCAATGAACCGACGTGTAAAACAACGGTGGGAACCTATAAAATTACGCGTATGGGTGATGGGGAATGTGTTTCCAAAGTTTACCCACGCCCTCAAGGTGGCGGCTTGATGCCGTATTGCATGTATTTCAATAAAGGCCAAGCATTGCATGGATCACCCGATAATACCGTTATTGAAGATAACGTCAGCCACGGCTGCGTGCGCATGCGCATTCAAGACGCGGAATGGGTGAGAAAGAACTTTGCAGAACTTGGGACGACGGTTGTTATTTTACCGTATAATTAATTTTTGATTTGTTACCTACCAAGACCGGCGCCCGCCGGTCTTTTTATTTATTGCGATTGAATCTAAAAATAAGTATTGTAACGGTCGTTCATAAAGCTTTTTGAATTTTTAAAAACTTTAATTGATGGCGGATTACGCCTCGCAAAAAACGCGAGTCTAATCGCGCCCTACCCATCTTTCGATGGCAGAGGTACAACAAGGCGTAGGGCGCGATTAGGTTTGTGTTTTTTACAAACCGTAATCCGCCAACCTTAAAAGCTTTTAAAAATTTAAAAAGCTTTAATTGATGGCGGATTACGCCAAACGTAAAAACCACGTTTGTCTAATCGCGCCCTACGCTTAGTCGTTACTTTTGTCGTCATTGAGGTTTTAAATGAAATTAAATACATGGATTGTAATAGCCTTACTCAGTATAACCTCTCTCACCCACGCGGCCTCGCGGTGTGTGAGTTTGATCGATAAGCATGTGAATGAGACTGTATTAGATTTATCAGACTGCGATTTACACGATGATGATTTAGTGCCAATTCAAGCTTACCTCGATGCACACCCATCAATCACCACCCTTGATATCAGTCGAAATCATCGCTTATTTTCAAATGCTAATGCAGGTGTGCTTTCAAAAAATACTACATTAAAAGAGATTGATGCCAACAGCACGATGTATTACGCCAGTACAGACAGGGTTTTGAATGGATTATCAAAAATTCCATCGCTCACCACATTAAACATTGAAGATAACAACCTCACCGATTACGCATTAGTGATGCTAAATACCAAAAACACTAGCTTAACGCACCTTGATATTTCAAATAATAAAAACATCACCGAAGCAGGTCTTGCGGCATTTATTGAATCAAATTCAGGCTATATATCACTCAATTTAGCAGGTCTACCCGCCTCAAACAGCATGCTAAAGTCACTGCAAGCCTATCCACAATTAAGTAGTATTTCACTCGGCCGTGAAAACACACCGCTTGATGTTAACGCGCTGACTAGTTTAGCCAATAAAAAATCAATCACGGAATTAAACTTAACTGGCTTAAATTTGGATGATAAACAATTTCAGTCCTTACTTCGTCAACCGCAATTAAGAAAATTCGGCTTCAACAGCTCGGACACCATCAACGACAAAAGCTGCAAATATTTTCTTTATAACCTCAACTTAACTGACATTCAATTGAATAATAATAGACATATCAGTGACGACTGTTTGAAATATTTAGCAGCAATGCCCATGTTAAGTTCATTGTCCGTCAATTACGACGACATTCTCGGTGATGGGTTTAAATATTTCATTAATCATCTGAATTTAAAGACACTCAGTGTGTCATCGTATCTACAATATGTAAACCTCAGTAACATCTCAAAAATTAAAAACCTCCATTCTTTGACCTTAAGCAATGCCAATGATTTGAATGACGATATATTGAAATCATTCGCAGCTAACCCTAATTTGTCGACATTAATCATCAACAACTCGCCAGACGTTAAACTAAAAATGGCGGGTTACACAGCACTGTCACAAGATGATCATTTAGTGAATTTAACACTCTCAACCGTGCTTTCAGTCAACGATAATGTTGCGACTTTATTAGCCTCAAATAAACATCTGAAAAAATTAGATTTGTCGGGTGATCGTCTTAGCAGCAACATCTTTTTAGCGTATCAAACCTCTACACTTGATAAATTCACAATCGCAGCAAATCAGTTTGATCCTTACGGCTATGAGGCGGTTAATTTTCAAAATGTTTCACCCATTGTGACCATTAAAGTCACTGATAACGCCTACTTAACAACACACTAAAAGGAAAACCGTATGTTACGCTTTATAGGGTTAATATTGCTTTTGATATCAACACTTTCTTTTGCAGGGGCTGAACATTGTGTGAATAATTTAGCAGCGTATGCTTCAGGAAACACACTTGATTTAAGACGCTGCTCGATAATGAGTTCAGGCGATATTGCTGTCATTGCGAATTACCTACAATTAAACCCAAGTCTAACAAGTTTAATTATCCCAAAAGATGAAAACACCGAGTTTGGCTATTTAAACAATGATAATGTGAAATATTTAATTAACGTTCAAACCCTGCAATCGCTTGATTTAAGCGGTATTTGGAATATCAATACCACTAACGTGATTGAATTAATTGCAGGGAGTAAAACGCTAAAATCCCTAGACATTTCATGGGATTTTTTAACCCCCAATGCGATTAACGCCCTTGCGCAAAATAAAAGTATTGAAACACTGAATTTAACGCAAATACTCTCAGTGAAAGCGAGCGATTTAGTGGTCTTCGGTAAAAACGCCAGCTTGAAAACATTAATATTATATTCTACTCAAATTGATGATAATGTCGTACAGGCACTTTCAAACAGTCCGACCTTAGAATCTGTCTATTTAGGTCACCCTGATGCTGAAGCGCAAGTGTCTGAATCGACGTGGCTAGCATTTGTGTCAAATAAACATTTGAAAAACATAGCGATTGTCGATCAGCATTTAACATTACCCGTGATTCAACAGTTAAGTGCAAATAAAAATTTAACTTACTTGAGATTAATTGACGATCATATTAATGACCAAGCCATCTCTTACTTAAAAGATATTCCTAATCTGCACACCTTAATTGTCGATAAAAATAATATTAGTGATATTGGCTTGCAGGCGATCGCTGAAAACACAGCAATACGTGCATTATCACTTGAATTTAACCCTATCACCGAATCAGGCGTGATTGCCTTTGCTAAACAAACACGCGCAACCATGCTCGATTTTAGCGGCGATTTGGGCATTACACCGGAAAGCTTGCAAGCCATTTTAGCAATACCCGGGCTGACTTCACTCGATGTGGCGCAAACAGGGGTGAATGATGAAATGACTGCACAGTTAGTAAGATTGCATTTACAGTGTTTAAACGTGAAGAAAAATCACATTACGAGCATTGGGGCTAAGTATTTTGCAAATGACGCTAAATTGGGCACCTTGGCGCTTTTTGGCAATGAATTTTCGCAAGACGATATTAATGCGATTAAACACAATAAGAATATTAATGAAGTGATAGACGATAATTGGGTGATGATTTTCCCCTCTTGCTTGGAATCCAATGTTGGGTAGGGCGTGATTAGGTTTGTGTTTTTTACAAACCGTAATCCGCCAACCTTAAAAGCTTTTAAAAAATTTAAAATAGAGGTTTAAATGAATTTTAAAATAATATTCACAATAGCATTACTTGCTACAGCACCCCTAGCCAACGCAGAAACACGATGCGTGAGTTTAATCGATGCGCATGTTAGTCATCAAACGCTTGATTTGTCGAACTGTGACTTGCACCCTGATGATTTAGGCGCTATTGAAAACTATCTTGAAGCGCACTCATTCATAACGGCATTGAATGTGAATAATAACAAACGCTTATTCTCTAAAGATAATGCAAATGTTTTACAGTCGAATATCACGCTAAAAGACATTAAAGCAGATGATACAATGCGCTATGCTGATTCAGCGAATGTTATGAATGCCATCTCAAGTATTACAACGCTCACTGCCTTATCGGTTGAAAATGATCGTTTAAATGACACCGCCTTGCGTTATTTAAGCGACAACGCAACGCATTTAACCGATTTAAATTTAGCAGGAAATGATTATATTACTGAGAATGCATTATACGCTTATCTGCGAAATAACCGTGTTTTACAACGTATTAACATAACAGATTTACCCGTTTCAACGCGCATTTTATTCACGCTGGGCGTTTTCCCAAATTACTCAGGTGTTGCTTTTGGCAATGAAAACATGAAAAGCATAAACGACGGCTTATTAAATGTGTTTGCTTTTAAAAATACACTGACCGCCTTTGAAACAACGGGTGTTACCTTATCAAAAAAACAACTTGAAAGACTTTTGAAAAATCAGCATATCACAAAGCTTGCGCTAAGAGACATGCAGATTAATTATGACTATTGTCCCCCGTTTCAGTCTAACCCAAATTTAGTGACTTTAGACATGAGCGGTAATCGATGGTTTAATGATGATTGCCTTAAAGTAGTTGCAATGCTGCCTTCGTTAAACACGTTAATTCTTGATGATTATGTTAGCGTGAGTTTTGATGGGTTTAAATATTTTGCTAATCATCCCAACTTAAAAACTTTAGTTGTCAAAGCAATAAACCCGCAAGATGGTGCGTTTAATTTTACAAACATTAAATCACTAAATTCATTAACACTACACATGGTGGCCAATGTTGATGATGCACTATTAAAAGGTTTTGCTAATAATGAAAACTTAACCGAATTAACTTTCGTGTTTTCTAGTGCAACGAAAAGCCCTGTCGCTGGCTTGCAAGCCCTTGCCGCAGACCCGCATTTGAAGAAGTTAGCGTTTGTTCAGACGTATGGCATTATCAATAACGATGCGGCGATTATTTTATCGAAAGATAAAAATTTAGAAGTGTTAAATTTGGCTAAAGATCAACTCACTGATGCGATATTAAGCGAATTTTACACTTCATCTTTGAAAAAGCTTATGTTAAATGATAATAAATTTGACCCCTACGGTGATGCGGCTACGGCGCTTTTAAATACCTCAGGCATCCCAACGATTGTGCTTGAAAAAAAAGATTATCTTTCTTTTAAAAACTAAGAGGTAAAAATGCTGAGAAAAATTTTAATCGTGTTATTGGGTTTGAGCTTTTCAGTGAGTGCACTGGCTGTGAAGAAGCCTTGTGTTGATGATTTGAATGCTTACATTGTCAATAACAGTCTGGATATAAGAGTTTGTTC
This sequence comes from uncultured Gammaproteobacteria bacterium, assembly GCA_965653045.1. Classification (GTDB taxonomy): domain Bacteria; phylum Pseudomonadota; class Gammaproteobacteria; order DSM-16500; family DSM-16500; genus Aquicella. Next base: position 119,894 of record CBFGYM010000003.1, on the reverse strand, counting down.
AATGAAAGCGGAAGATATTTCGACCGTTGCTGATTTTATGCGTGCCCACCCTGCTCTTACAGAGCTTGATTTAGGTAACGATGGCATTCTTAGTGTTGATAACGTTAAATGGCTGCTCGATGTGCCAACATTATTGTCGCTTGATTTAAGCTGGGGTAGTATCGACCTGTCTTCTCAGGTTGTTGCGAAAATTGCGACAAGTCAAACGTTAAAATCATTGAATATTACTTTTAGTGAGGTCAGTGTTGATGAGCTCAATGCACTTGCCAAAAACACGAGTATTGAAACGCTGGATATCTCTAATGTTTGGGCACAAAATATCGATGACCTTGCTGTGCTCGGGAAAAATGTTACCTTAAAACATTTAATTTTGTTGTCGCGAAGCATGACTGATAAGGTGCTTCAAGCTGTTTCAAATATCCCGAGTTTAGAAGAATTGGATGTGGGTGATCAATATCTTCATACCCAATTTAAAGAAGAAACATTGTTAAAAGTTGCGAATAACCAACACTTGAAAGCTTTAATTTTAATTTATCAGCATGTTACTTTGCCTGTAATGCAGGCATTGGCGTTGAATCCAAATTTAAATTATTTGATATTAGTCGGCGATCATATTAACGATGATGGCGCGGTCTATTTTAAAAATATGCCAAAATTAACGCGCTTGGTGGTTAATGAGAATGAAATTGGCGATGCCGGGTTGGTTGCGATCGGTCACAATGCGGGGTTGGAAGTGTTGTCGGCGGAGTCGAATCGGTTTTCTGAGGCTGGCTTGATGGATTTTGCGAAGAATTCACAGGTGAGCCAGGTGAATTTTAGTGATAATCAAGGGTTAACCTACCAAAGCCTGCAAGCATTGTTGAATATGCCACGCTTGAAAACGATTGATTTGGTCGCAACGGGCTTGACGGATGATGAAAGCATCTTAATCGCACATCAGCGTAATTTGGCTTGCATTAATCTAAATTATAACCATATCGGCCACAACGGCGCGAGCGCGTTTGCTTTGTATGGTAAAACAGATGTGTTGTCAATGTTGGGGAATGAATTTTCATTGGCTGATAGCAATGCCATTGCGCAAAACCCCGCGATTAAACACCTTTGGACAGATTGGTTGAGTAATGCGTTTGATTTTAGGTCGTGTGTGTTTTACGTGCGGTGAAATATCGCCGTTAAGATGATCTCGAATGATGGGTAGGGCGTAATCCGCCAACGATTAAAGCTTCTAAAATTTTAAAAGCTTTTAAGGTTGGCGGATTACGGTTTGCAAAAAACGCAAACCTAATCGCGCCCTACGCTTTGTCGTTAAATTACGCTCGAACGATGTTAAGATGGTTTCGAATGATAGGTAGGGCGTGATTAGACACGTTTTTTGTGTCGTAATCCGCCAACCTTAAAAGCTTTTAAAGTATTAAAAAGCTTTATTCGTTTAAGTCTTCAACTGTTTATACTTAATTCTATGCGGTTGCATTGCAGCAGGGCCCAAGCGGCGCAGGCGGTCTTCTTCGTATTCGGTATAGTTACCGTAATAGAATTCGACTTTGCTATCGCCTTCGTAAGCCAAAATGTGCGTTGCAATACGATCTAAGAACCAGCGATCATGCGAAATAACAAACACACAACCGGGGAAGTTCTGAATGGCTTCTTCCAATGCACGCAAGGTTTCAACGTCTAAGTCGTTAGTTGGCTCGTCAAGTAAAATAACATTCCCACCTTTACTCAATACCTTCGCCATGTGTACGCGATTACGCTCACCACCTGACGCATCTTTAATTAACTTCTGTTGATCATTGCCTTTAAAGTTAAATTTACCCACATAACTACGCGATGCCATTTCATACGCACCGACTTTCATCATGTCTAAGCCGCCAGAAATTTCCTGCCAAATGGTTTTGCTATCATCCAGCGTGTCACGGCTTTGGTCAACCATTGCCAGACTAACTGACTCACCAATGCGTAATTCGCCTGAATCAGCCGTGTCTTTGCCACTTAAAATATTAAAGAAAGTTGATTTACCCGCACCATTCGCGCCGATAATACCCACAACCGCACCCGGTGGAATTAAGCACGTCAAGCCTTCAAAAATAACGCGATCACCAAAACGCTTGGTTAAATTGGTTGCTTCAACCACCATGTCGCCTAAACGCGGCCCTGGTGGGATATATAATTCATTTGTTTCATTGCGCTGCTGGAATTCACGCGAATTTAATTCTTCATAACGCGCTAAACGCGCTTTACCTTTCGCTTGACGCCCTTTCGTACCGCTGCGCACCCACTCTAATTCTTGTTTCAACGCACGACGATGCGCATCTTCTTGTTTCTCTTCTTGGGCTAAACGTTTTTCTTTCTGTTCTAACCACGCAGAATAATTGCCTTCATAAGGAATGCCGCGGCCACGGTCAAGCTCTAAAATCCAACCGGCTACATTATCAAGGAAGTAACGGTCGTGAGTCACCGCAATAACCGTGCCTTTAAAATCATGCAAGAACCGCTCAAGCCAAGCCACACTTTCTGCGTCTAAGTGGTTAGTGGGTTCGTCAAGTAATAAAATATCGGGGTTAGACATTAACACGCAGCATAAAGCCACGCGGCGCTTTTCACCGCCTGAGAGTTTCTCAACACCTTCATCTAAAGGCGGTAGGCGCAGTGCATCGGCTGCAATTTCAATTTTATGGTCTAAGTCCCATAAATCAGCCGCATCAATTTTTTCTTGTAAAGACGCTTGTTCTTCCAGTAATTCAGTCATTTTTTCGGCGGATAAGTCAGGGTCAGCAAACGCATCACTGATGGCGTTGTAGCGTCTTAACCACTGGCCAGATTCGCCAAAGGCCGCTTCAATGTTTTCTCTGACGGTTTTGCTTGTGTCTAATCGAGGTTCTTGGGGCAAATAACCGATTTTAACGCCGTTTGCGGGGCGGGCTTCGCCTGTGAACTCTTTATCTTCACCGGCAAGAATGCGCATTAAGGTTGACTTGCCTGAGCCGTTCAAGCCCAAAACGCCAATTTTCGCACCGTAATAAAACGATAAGTTGATGTTTTTTAAAAGTTCTCGCTTGGGTGGAACAACTTTGCTCACCCCTTGCATGACGTAAATATACGATCTTGTCGTCGACACAGCAAACTCCTCAGCCTCTCAAATGTTGCGTGATCATAGTCTATTTCGGGTGAAATTTCATTAAAAATCACGTGGCTTATTCGAATCTGCGCAGATGCAGAACGTTGTTAGAAGGATCTTTGACCGATTCACTTGCTTTTTGAATGAAGAAACGGAGGTTGTTCAGCATAGAAACGGGTTGGGGTGCTGGTTTTTGCAAATGCGCAGCGTAATGCTCAGAAACTGTCAGTGAAAAATGTCTGCACATCAGCGCAGCGAGTGAAGAGCCCGGCGGCAACATAAGCGGTCTACCGAGATCAATCCTGGAGTTGAATTGTAATTTATTTTCTTCTAACAATCGCAGACCCGTTTCATAAATGCTTTGATAATCTTCATCTTCGAGACCATGAATTTGTAATAAGACGCGCACATCATTCGTACTACGCAAATGATAGGCCAATTCACCTTTGAGTGTATTAAAGATGGCGGTGTTGAAGGCTGTCAGTTCTTGTTTACCAAGATGGAGTATGTCTACGTCACCTTGTAAAATATTAACAATATAATTCGACGTAAATGGATTTTTCTGTGGAGAATTATATTCATCCGTCAAACTTAAGAGCATCCCAGGTTCAGAGAACTTCACAGGAAAATCTTGACAACAACTCGCGACTGCAAGCAAGCCACTCAAATTGTACACAAACGTCGGTAAACATAAAGGTGCATTTAAAGCATTCTCTTCAGGCCTATTCAAATTATTTTTCAGCGCTTCCAAAACTAAAGCAAAAGCTTCTTTAAATTTTGGTGACCATTCGTGTGGCAACACAGTTAAAGCATGCATGATCGCAGCTGTCATCGTGGGTTCGCCTATTGAGATAATGCGAGAGCCTGTTTCATCATCGACATCGGTGTGTGACCACATGAAAATATCAATTTCACTGTCTGTAAGTTTAAATTCAGGTTTGAAATGATAAATTAATCTTAAAACAAGGTCGAGCTTGTCATCATTGTGCTCTTTCAGCGTACCCTTTTTTGTTTTGAAGAAAGCACGAAAATAGGCTGTTAGCAAACACCGCGGGGAATAATCTTCAAGGGGCTTTGCTTGGACGCCGTCGTCTTGTTTCTCAGCATACGCTAATTCGAGTAAGGCCTGTGTCCAGCTTGCGGGGTGTTTTTTTAAAAACACTGAGGCGCGCTCAGGTGACTGATCGACTAATATTGCGCGCAGCTCTTTCACATGAAACGCTAACCTGCCACCGAACTGCCCTGTTTCCAAGCCTTGAAATAATCGTTCTCTTCCTTCTTTACTGAGTGATGAATAGATTTCCGATACGCTCCAAATAAATGGTTTATCTCTGGCTTCAAGTTTGTTTAATTCGAGGAAAATATCTGTTTCAATCAATCTGGCGATAGTGCCAGTTCCATTTCCTCGCATTAGCTGATGAAGCGAAAAAAATGTTCTTATGAACTGTGTTAATCTGCCAGAAATGATTGTGTTATAAAAAAGAGAAAGATTTTTGAGTTTATGATAGACCAATAGGGCAACAACCCTATCTTCGACAGAGAGTAATTCTAAAACACTTTTTTCGAGTAAGTGACACATCTCAACGAACAAATCGTTATCATTTTCATACCGTTTGCAGAGAGACACGAAATCATCGAAAGTTAAAACAGCATTTTCACAGCTGTCAGAAAGACGTTTAATTTTATCGGTAATGACAATTTGTTGCGAATGATTGGCCGGAAGTATATCTCTTAGGGTGAATAAATCTACGATATTATCCGTTGCCGAGAAGATTGTCACAATCAATGCTTGATTGCTTCTGTTCAGTCGTTTAAATTCAAGATTATATGTTAAACGGTGAATGCGATATCGGCTATTTACAATATCACTTTCGTGTTCACTGATGAATGCGCTTACTGTTGCGCACAATGCTGGTTTATCCTGAACGGCGCCAAGTAGTCGCATGATGTGAGTTACTGCAACCCTAGAATCCGTTAACAATTCTTTCAAATACGCGTTTAAACACATACTGAGCAGCACTTGATGTTGCATTTGTGTTATCGATGGCATTCGCAATAATGCAAATGTCATACCGTAATAGACAGAGAAAGGTGCCAGCTTTTTCAAGAATTCATCGCTGCATGGGTAGTCTGTTAGCCATGTAAGATGATTGCTGTATATAACGCTAAAACCGGAATTCTGATTAGTTAAGTCAGTGTAATGATCAAATAAACTGCGATCTGATTCTGCCATTTGATGTTCTTGGTAGAAGCGCTCAAATGCTTGCCTGCTCACGGCCGGCGCATCCGAACTCGTGACTAAAAACAATAATGAGATATGATCGATAAAATCACAAAACACATAAACCGCCTTGAATTCGCTTTCAAGCGCATTATGGTCATTTTTAACCTTGAACCAAGCTAATACACGCTCAAACGCCATTCTGAAAGTATCACTCCAGTCACCAGGGTTCACCCAAAGCGCATGCAACATAAATCGATTCATTTCAAAAGGAGAAATGGATACCTCTCCTAATTCAATATTTAAGTTTTGATAATAATACGCTGTAATATCCGCATCTGATAAAATGACTTGTGCACGAAGCGTATCCATCTTGTTGAACAAAGACTCAATCCCTTGACCTGATTGAACAAGAACGAAGAAATCTCTCACAAACGGTTCATTCGATACCGCGTGGTATGCTTGAATGGTGGTTTCTAGGTGTTTTGCTGCGGTGGTGATGTTGTCGGTAAGGGTTAAGTCTTGGTATTCAATATTACCGCGTGTTAGGTAATGAAAATACGCTGACAATGCGTTTTGCAGTGTTTCAACGGCTTCGCGTAGTTGCCCTCCTTCTTCGCCGATGAGAAAAAATTTGCTGTGGTTGTAGTGTTCACATTGTTGCGACAATTCGATGGCGCGATAAAAATCGGTTAGAGGGTCTCGGGGAATAGCATCAAGTGAAGGTGTTTTGGTTAATAGATTTTTAACAGTTTGAATTACAGTTTTAACGTTAGCTAACGGTGCCGGTTTTGTTATTTGAAAAATGGTTTTCAAAGGCAAAATGATAGCTGGGTTTAAGTCGTTTGGAATGTCTAAATCAGATAGCGAATCGATAATTTCTTGAATGGCCTTGTTCGACTCAACGGGGTCAAGCTTGCTTTGACTAGCATGTGCTTTTAAATAAGCTTCTATGTCGGCTTTATGTGCTTCTAGCCAAGCTTCATAAAGCATGCCGTTGATGTCAAACTTACTTAAAATAAGTTGGTATAAGCTTTCAGGTTCGTCTTTAAATTCTTCTAATAATTTAGCAGCAACAAATTCCAGGGTTAAATTATGTAAGAAAACTAATACAATTTCAACAATGTAAATATTTTTATAGCCGTTTAATAAGAACAGGAAATTATTTGATAAGCCGGTTGTACAGAGAAGTTCACGGGTTAACAGCATACGATATAATGAGTAAACCCGATGACCGCGATTCACCTCGATGCTTTGCGTGCCCCTATCAAAAGCTTCGTCATTTAACAAACCGAAACAGGTTAAATTAATCACTTCGCCCATGGACGGTTCAATGGTTTTTTCTGTGCCATTTTCATAATATTTTTTTGTCGACCAATGGTCTTTGGTCATCGCGATTAAGGATTTGAGGTTTTTGCAAATAACCAGATATTCAGCTTGCTTGAAAAAGGGTTGCGCGAACATTTCACGCAGCATTGCAAATATTCCGCGACAATTTTTATAGGTGTCGTCCCAGGCTTCAGGAATGCCTTTAGCAAGCTCGAGCCCCTCCAAAGCCTCTGATTCGATAAAGGCAAGCTCAGCTTCCGTTAAATCACACTCTTGCCCTGCACTAAAGTCATCTCGTAACTGCAAAACCATATACGCCGCTGAGGCTTGTACGCAATTATCGTGTGATGATTGACTGTTGCCGCTAAAGGCTTGTAGCGCTGCTTCGATTCGACTTTGCATAAAAACCTCGCATATTTGTTGTTAGTGTTATTTAAAATTTGGTGTGGCGGTAATCACATCACCAGCATGCTTTTTTGTTTCCTTTACGGGTTGAGCAAACAGTGATAAAGAGTGACTTTGGTCGATTGTTGTTGATGCAGCACGAGTTGCTTTTTCTTTTTTGTAATACAGTGCAGCGCTCAGTGAAAATTCTGTCGATAAGCGAAGTCGCAGACGTGTAAATGACTTATTGACGAATTCCGCTTGTGCAAGATGTGTTTTGTAATCCGCATCAAGTTTTTCATCAAAAATTAATCTGTTTTTTTCTAGTAATTGCAAACCAAGCGTGTAAATCGATTCATACTGTTCTTCTTTCAGGTTATCTACAGAAAACAGTAGACGTATATCATTAGTGGTTCGGATATGCGCTGGTAGCTCATCGTAAATGTCATTGATTACTTGATGTTTAAAAATATCAGCATCGATGAACAGATTTGCATTGGTTAGCAGATGAATGCAGTTGATGATATACGATGTGAAAAACATACTTCGATTTTTTTCGGGGTGTTTATCGTTAAAATCCAACAATCGAAAAATTCCTGAAGGATTATCAGGGTAATTATCATAAACACGTGAAACAACTAGCAAGCCACTCAGGTTAAATATAAATTCTGGTATACATAAAGGTGCGCTTAATCTTTGTTCGGGTGGCAGGGTTAAGTGATGTCTTAACGTTTTCACAGCTAATGAAAAAACAGCCGTAAAGGTTGGTGACCAGGCTTTAGGTGTGATAGATAAAGCGTGCAGTATGAAGCGATTAATCTCATGCGCTGTCATTGTCAAGAGAAAATCACGGCGTGTTTTTAGCAATGAATCAATCTCATCGTCGCTAATATAAAACATGGCGCGGTGTTGATAAAACAACGCCAGCAATGCTTTAATATTTTCAATATCTTCATCGATAAATTGTGCACGATAATACAAGTTTAAAAATGATTCGGCAAACTGTGCTGCTGGTGTATTTTCGACATTGCCGCTGGGTTGATGCTTGGCAAGTGCACCCAAAAGAAAAGTCTCAGCCCAATTTACTGGGCATTTTTCTAAAAATTCGGCAGCTTCTTTTGGCGTTTTATCTCGAAAGAGATTGTGCAAATCCGAAAATAAAAGTTCTAATTTCCCGACAAATTGGTGTTCGTCCAAGCCACGAAGTAATTTAGCTTTACCTTCACTGCTTATCATGGCGTAAACATCTTGAAAATCCCAATTAAATGAGTTTGTTTTGTCTTCTGTTTTTTGTAGTTCGAGGAAAATGTCTTCTTCAATCAACGGCACAAGCTCGGGGCTGGCTTGTGCTAGTTTCTGAAGGGCGTATGAAGAATGATAGAATTGGGTTAAATTACCGCGAATAACCACAGAATAATAAATATCTTTATGTTTGCGATGTTTGTGTGATCTGGTCGATAGTGATACCGTAAGCATATTTTCATCGGTGTAAATGCGTGAGATATATGATTTAAATAGGGTGAGCATTTCAACCAATTCATCTTTGTTATCTTCGCAGCGCTCATAAAGAGTCATAAATTCGGATGAGCTGATTATTGCTCCTTGTTGAAGGCGTTGCTTTGTTTTTTCTAGTAAAACACGTTTTTGTGGGTGATTGCTTAAATAGAAACTTCTCAACATAAATAATTCATAGATATCACTTGATTCTGGTGCCAAGGCTAATAAGCATTCTTTGTTGGTATTGCTTAATTGACTGAATACCTTGCTGTATAATAAGCCGCGTATATAATCACGCGCTCTTGCAAATTTACTTCCGTGTTGCTGAATAAGATTCTTTGCATAGGCATTGTCGCGAGGGTTATTTTGCACAACAAAAAGTAGCTGTGCAATGGCATCAGATATATAGCCATCAGGTAAAAACAGAATATTCGAATATTTTATTAATAACATTTCAATAATGAAATGTCGTTGTTCTTCCGATGTTTCGCGACTTTTTAAAAGACCCTCCCATACACGACCATTTAAATTGTATGTTCCTAGCTTTCTTAAAAATGGGGTACCACAGGTATACCCAAAAATTGTAAACACGTGATCAGCAAAGCAACGATACAATTCGCCATGCATCACAGACATATAATTTGCTCTTAATGGTAATCGATGTTTTCCGTAATAGTTGACAAACGCACATCGAGTAACCGCTGGTGCCTCTTCACTGGTGAGTAACGCCAAGAAGGCTAAATGTTCAATAAAACCTAATTTATCATAAATCGCTTTAAAAACACTTTCCAGTCGGTTATGATCTTTTTTATCTTGAAACCAAGCAACAATACGTGAAAACGCTATTCGGAAGCTTTCGCTCCACTCGCCCGGGTTAACCCAGAGCGCATGCAAAATAAAGCGGTTCATTTCATAAGGGGTAATTGTAATTTCACCGAATTCTGCATTTAAATTTTCGCGGTGATAGGCTTCAATGTCAGCATCAGATAATTGTAACTTTTCTCTGAGTGTTTCCATTTTATTGAAAAAGGGGACATAAGATTGACGGTTAAGCGTTGAGAGTATCGCAAAAAAATCTCTCACGAAGGGTTCTTGCGAGGTTTGTTGATAAAATGCAATAGCTTCTTCTAGTGCATTCGCATGGCTGTTAAAATTTTCAGGGCGTTTTAAATCATCATATTCGCAATGACCTGATGCCAACTGATTGAAATAAGTGCGCGTGGTTGCTTGCGCTGTCCTAATGGCTTTACGTAATCGCCCGCCCTCTTCTCCTATCATCAAAACTCTGCTGTGGTTATATTGCCGGCATTTTTTATCTAACTCTAAAGCAACATTAAACTCAGCAAGCAATGGTAGTGGAATGGCATCAAGCGTTTTGGTCTTATTTAAGCGTATCCCCACTGCCGTCATTGCTTTGATTGCCTCAGGTGAAAATAAGCTTCGCTCTGTTTGATAATCTCGCAGCAGATATTTAAGTAATATTATGATTGCAGGGTTTAAGTCACTTGGGATGTCTAAATCATCTAATGATTTTATAATTTCGTTAATATTATGTTTTGATTCTTCGGGGTTTAGTTTGGTTGCTGCACAGCGTGTTGATAAGTGTGTTGCAAGTTGGGCGGCATGTTCGTGTAACCAGGTTTCGTACGCGTCACCGTTTAAATCAAATTTACTTAATATCAGTTGGTATAACGCTTCAGGTTGATTTTTAAATTCATCTAATAGCGTTGTTGTAACAAATTCGAGGGTTGTGCTATGTATGAAGGCTAATACATCTTCAACGATATAAATATTTTTATAGCCGTTTAATAAAAATAAGAAACTATTTGATACCCCGGTGGAGCAAGCGAGTGCTGGTTTAAATAATAACTGATAAAGTGAATAGACTCGGTGAGCTCGATTAGCCTCAAGGCTTTGTGTACCTGCTTCGAAAGCTTCATCGTTTAATACGCCATGACAGGTTAAATTAATTACTTCACCCATTGAAGGTTTAATGCTCGCTTCAATACCATTTTCGAAATATTTTTTTTCGGAGTAATGGTCTTTTTTCATTCTAACTAATATGTTGAGGTTGTCGCATATCGTAAGATATTCTCGATGGTTAAAAAACGGTTGGGTGAAAATATTGCGTAATATAGCAAATATGCCGCGGCAATTTGGGTATTTGTGATCCCACTCGGGAGGAATACCGGTTCTTGGGTTGCGATTTCTTATGGCGGGTGAGTTGATAAAATCATGCTCGGCTTGGGTGAAATCACGCTCTTCCCCTTCGCTAAAATCAGCTCTTAGCTGCAAAACCAAGTGCGCGTTTGACGCTTGAACACAGGCCGTGTGCGTGGTATCGCCTTTTTTTGTGAATTGATCTGCAATGGTATCAAGCCGACTTTGCATGAACGCCTCGTTTTATTATTTGATTATTTTTCAATACGTTAATTTGAGATAATGAATGCGTAGCATTTTAGCATATTAGCGTGGGTATTAAAATCGCTTGTTTTTTAGAGGTGCTTTGTTATCCGTTCATCCTTCGAGACGCACCTATAAAACAGGTGCTCCTCAGGACGAACGGTGATGTTTCTGTTATTTTCTCGGTATTGCCCCGTTCGTCCTGAGGAGGCCGCAGGCCGTCTCGAAGGACGAACGGCAAACAAATAAGGGTCAACTTACGCGTAATCACACCACGATTGATACTCCGACGTTTTATCGCCGTGGGCTTGGCGTTGGAGTAAAAATTGTTGGTAAAGGTTATTAATGCCTTGAGATTTTGCGTAATGGATAGGGCCACCACGGAACGGCGCAAAGCCTGTGCCATAAATCATGCCCGCATCTAATAAATCAGGGTTATCAATCACACCTTCACGCAAACAAGCAAATGCTTCGTTTAGCATGCGTAACACCAAGCGATCAGCCAGCGGTTGCAAGGGTTGATCATACGCTTTAAATTCAGGTTTCACTTGCTTACCTGATTTATCGTACTTATAAAACCCCTGCCCTGATTTACGCCCTAACTTCCCAGCCTCGACCATTTGCACTAATTGTGTTGGTATGGTTGTTGGGAAATATTGCGCAAGATTTTTCGCAACCGACAAGCAAATGTCTAATCCAACGGTATCAGCCAAGGTAATCGGCCCCATAGGCATGCCAAATTGTGTCATCGCTTTGTCAATAATCGGTGCTGGAATGCCTTCATTTAACATATCAACACTTTCTAATAAATACGGCATTAAAATACGATTCACTAAAAAGCCTGGGCTGCTTTTCACCGGTAAAGGCAAGCGGTCAATTAGACGCACAAACGCAATTGATTTATCAACAATTTCTTGACTCGTTTTTTGCCCGCGCACCACTTCAACCAATTGCATTTTAGAAACCGGGTTAAAGAAGTGTATGCCAACCAAGCGTTCGGGTTGATTCAACACAGTATTAATTTCATCTAAAGGAATACTTGAAGTATTGGTTGCTAAAATTGCGGAAGGTTTCGCTTTTTCTTCCAGCATTTTAAAGATTTTTTGCTTCACGCCTAAATCTTCAACGACCGCTTCAATAATCACATCAGCTTTCGCAATACCCGTGCCGGTTAAGTCAGGCACTAATCTATCCATCGCACGTTGTGCAAGATAAGATTCTTTAAATTTATCTTTAAACACTTTCGCAGCACGCTTAATTGCAGGCGCAATGCGATCAGGGCTAACATCTTGCAGTGTCACCGTCATGCCAAGTGCTGCACACCAGCTTGCAATATCGCCACCCATGGTGCCTGCACCAATCACGTGAACGTGTTGTGGCTTAAATTGCACATCTTTCGCCAGCCCTTTCATTTTTTCTTGTAAGAAAAACACGCGCACTAAATTGTGGCAAGTTTCACTGAAAAATAATTTACCACAGCTTTTGGCTTCTTGTTGGTAGGGTTCCTGGCCTTCAACGCCTAACCATTCCCAATTATCGAGCACCAAAAACGGCGCGGGGTAATGTTGCATATTAATTTTTTGCTTTAACTTCTTACGCAAGAAGTAACCAATGACTTGTCTTGGAATTTTCTTATTGGTTAACGCTTGTAAATAGGTTGGTTGATGCGGTTTTGGTTTTTGCAAAATATAATAACGCGCAGCGGTAATTAAATGTCTGCGTGGAACAGCAGCATCAACAATACCGAGTTTTGCAGCAACTTTACCATTCACCGTATGGCCTGATAACACCATATTCAAGCCTTGCAAACCACCAATGAGTTTCGGCATTCTCACCGTACCGCCCCACCCTGGGTGTATGCCCAATTTCACTTCGGGCAAGCCTAAACGTGTTTTATTACCTTCTTCTGCAACGCGGTAGGTGGTTGCTAGTGCTAATTCCATGCCACCGCCTAAGCAAAACCCATCAATCATTGAAACCGATGGCATAGGCAATCTTTCTAATTTATCTAGAATCTGTTGACCGAGTTTTAAAATATTGGTTGATTCATCAATATCTTTAAATTTCGTAAATTGTGAAATATCAGCGCCTGCAATAAACCCTGTTTTTTTACCTGAGGCAATAATCACACCTTTGTGAATTTTATCACCGGCCAAACTATCTAAAATGCCGGATAATTCTTCCATGACTTCGCGATCAATCGTGTTCACAGATGCGTTTTGTTTATCGAAGAATAACCAAAGAATTTGATCTTGGTCTGTCTTTTTGTGCCAGTGTTTTAACGTTGTATTCGACATAATTACACTCCTGCAACATTTTCAATTAACAGTGCTCCACCTTGCCCGCCACCAATGCAAATGGTTGCGATGCCGCGTTTTGCATTTTCACGTTTTAACACGTTTGCGAGATGTAAGGTAATACGTGCACCACTCGCACCAACCGGGTGGCCGACAGCAATTGCGCCGCCATCAACATTTAAACGGTCAGGGTTAATGCTGCCTAAGGCGCCGGTTGTGCCTAAATGCGTTTTGCAAAATTCATCGCTTTCAAACGCACGTAAACAGCCTATCACTTGCGCAGCAAAGGCTTCGTTAATTTCAAAGAAATCAATGTCGCTTAATGTTAAGTTTTGATTCTTTAACACTTTATGCGTAGCGAATACAGGTCCTAACCCCATTTCAGCCGGGTCTAACCCCGCCCATTGAATATCGGTAATTTTACCAATCACGGGTAATTTATATTTATCAACGGCTTCTTTACTGGCTAATAATACCAGTGCTGAACCATCTGAAATTTGTGAACTGTTCCCTGCGGTCACTGCCCCGAATTTTTTATCGAAAAACGGCTTTAATTGCCCGAGTTTTTCAAGGGTGGTGTCTTTGCGCGCACCATCGTCAGCGCTTGTGACTTGTCCGTTGATTGCGTAAGCTGCGGTAATTTCATCGTAATGCTTTTCTTCCATGCCGCGCGCGACGCGTTGGTGGCTTTGCAATGAAAATTCATCCATTTCTTCCCGGGTGATATTAAATCGATGCGCCACAATTTCAGCCGTTTGACCCATTGATAAATTCACCATCGGGTCTGTTAAGCCGCGTAATAAAGCAATAATGGGTTTTAAGAAAGAAGGACGAAATTGCGTATACGTTTTTAATTTCGATTTCCAATCACGACTACTGGCCAGCTGTGCCATCCAATTGACCATTTGGTTGTTTAATAATAAAGGTGCGCGGCTCATGGCTTCTGTGCCGCCGGCTAATACTAAATTACAACGACCTGAAGCAATGTCTTTTGCAGCATCGTCAATGGCTTGCATGCCTGATGCGCAGTTGCGTTGTACGGTATAGGCAGGAATATGTTTGCCGCAACCTAAACGCAGGGCAATCACGCGGGCAATATTGGCTTCATCGACGCTTGGCATCATGCAACCCACTACCACTTCGTCTAAATCGTTAGGCGTGAAAGTGTGACGCGCTAGCAATTGTTTCCCAGCCTCAACGGCTAAATCAGAGGCTGAAAAAGGCCCTTGTTTACCACGCGCTTTTAAAAACGGCGTACGCGCACCATCTACTAAATAAACATCACGCATAAAAGTTGGAGTCGTCATTGTTGTTCCCTTTTTAAGCTAAAACTTTTTCAAGATCGAATGAAAATTCATTCACTCGAATAATTTCTTCCCGTAGCGCTTCGTAATTGGCTAACACCTTGGCTTCGTCACTCGAAATGATATTGGCCTTTAACGCCGCTGCTGTTTTTTCAGCGGGGCTTAAGTGTTTTGCAATTTCGTCGTTCTTCACTGCTTTTGCAATTTTTTTCATGCTCTCATCAACACTGTTCACGAGTTGAATGGCATTATCTAAACGATAACTTAATTCATCTGGGTTGTCGCTCACAAAGCAATTTTCTGTGAGACGGTCTCTTAAAGAAGACGGATTTAACATAGGCGTGACGATAGCTTGCGTTAGTTTATCAGACGGTAATTTATAAGCATTACCCCAAGGGAAAACAATAAAACGCAATAAACGCCCTATCCAACGTTGTGGAAAATTCTGCGCCACTTCATTTAACGCTTCTTGTGTTTTATATAGCGAACGTTTCACACACCAAAGTACAGTGTCGATGTCTGAGGTGGGTTCTTTGGCATCGTGGAAATATTTTAAAACGGCTGAGGCTAAATATAATTGGCTTAGCATATCGCCTAGGCGTGCTGATAAACGCTCGCGTCGTTTCAATGAACCGCCCAATAACATTAAGCTAGCATCAGCAATTAAAGCTAAGGCAGCGCTCATGCGGGTTAATTGACGTTCGCATTGTTTAATTTGTTTGACCGGTGAATGGGTTTGAATAAAATAACCGCCAGTGATGCCGTAAGCAATATTACGCAGTAAATTCCCCGCGAAATAACCCACGTGTGCCATCAAGGTTTTATCTAAGGCTTTAATGTCGGGTTTTTCAGCGGAAATTAATTCCACTTCTTTCAATAAATACGGATGACAACGCACCGCGCCCTGTCCGAAGATAATTAAATTACGCGTTAAAATATTTGCGCCTTCAACAGTAATCGAGATAGGCATTGCAAAATGAATATTAGCTAAAAAGTTACGCGGCCCCACTTGTATCATATGACCGGCGTGAACATCCATAGCGGTTTCAACCACGCGACGAGCCATTTCCGTCATGTGATATTTCGCAATCGCTGAGGCAATAGAGGGCTTCACTTTTAAATCGACAGCGCCAGCGGTGAAGATGCGGGCAGATTCTAAAGTGTAAGTATAACCAGCAATTAAGCCTAACGCTTCTTCTATGCCTTCGAAGTTTGCAATGCTGGTGTTGAATTGGCGTCTGACGCGGGTATAAGCACCGGTTAAACGGTAAGTAATTTTACCGCAGGCGGTTGAGAGTGCGGGAAGTGAGATAGAACGCCCAATGGAGAGGCATTCCATTAACATGCGCCAGCCCTGTCCTGCCATATCTACGCCGCCAATAATCCAATCTAACGGAATGAAGACGTCTTTGCCGCGTGTGGGGCCGTTTAAGAAGGCTAATTGTAAGGGGAAATGTCTGCTGCCAATTTCAACGCCGGGGTGGCTGGTTGGAATTAAGCAGAGGGTAATGCCGATGTTTTTGGTTTTGCCTAAGAGATGGTCGGGGTCTGTTAAACGGAATGCAAGGCCGAGCACGGTTGCAATGGGTGCGAGTGTAATATAGCGTTTATCCCAATTGAGGCGTATGCCAATGACTTCTTTACCGTCGTGCATGCCTTTGCAGACAACGCCGGTGTCGGGCATCGCGCCTGCATCACTGCCGGCTTCGGGCGCGGTGAGTGCAAAGCATGGCACTTCTTGGCCTTGAGCGAGTCTGGGGAGGTAATAATTCTTTTGGTCTTCAGTGCCGTAGTGCAGGAGTAATTCAGCAGGCCCTAAGGAGTTGGGCACCATTGTGTTGACGGCTGCGCTCATGCTGCGCGTCGCAATTTTGGTGACAATGGTTGAGTGGGCTAAGGCTGAGAAACCCAAACCGCCGTAATTTTTGGGAATGACTAAGCCGAAGAAGCGGTTATCTTTAATATATTGCCAGACGTTGGGGGGTAAGTCGTGGTCACGGGTAACAATTTCCCAGTCATTGAGCATCGTGCATAGCGTTTCAACTTCTTGGTCAAGAAAGTTTTGTTCTTCTGGGGTGAGTGCGGGCGCTGGAATGTCCATTAATTGTTTCCAGTGCGGTCGGCCGCAGAATAATTCTTTTTCCCACCAAGTGTTGCCCGCTTCGAGGGCTTCTCTTTCGGTGGCGCTGATGGCAGGCATTTTCTTTTTGAGCATGGTTAATGCCGGCGAGACAATAACGCGTTGACGCCAGGCTGACGCGTGGGTGAAGAAAGCGGCGAGCAAATAGAGCGGCCAAGCGAGAATAACAATAATAGTTGGCAGCGTGCCTGTGAGCGTTAAAGCAAGTAAGCCTACGCCTATAAGGGTTGTCCAGGCAATGGCTGATAATTGAAAAATTCCGGCTGATAAAACCAGCGCGATTAATACAAGCGTCGATAAAATTGGCATCATGTCCATTTGAGCATCCTTCCATCATCAAGTGCTTGATTATAGCGACCAATGAGTTATTTCGGTAGTCATTTTTTTAGGGTGTGGTTTGCTATTGAGAGGCACCGTCGTCTTTTTGAGCCATGCGTCGTCAAAGAAGGCGTTTGGTCAGCTCATTTATAAAACATAAACTCGCCTCCCAAACACCTCCTTTTCCTCGCCTGACTCAAAAATACTCGGCGCGGGTGGAAGTGGGAAAAATCAAAAGCCGCCCCTGTGTGAGGAATTAAGGTATAAACTTTTTCAATAAAGGCAAATCTTCATTCACTTGCGGGATTAATTTTTCAAACCGCTGAAAGTATCCGTTCGTGCCGTAAAACTTCTGATATCGTTTATCAGACCAACGGTTATCGTACTCTGCTTCTGTCAACTGACGACGGACTGATTGGCGGGTCAGTGGCAAGCTCGCATTACCCTTCACCTCACGCAATACAGACAATATCGCTTTATAATCTTGCGGCGTGTATCGCTTAAACAGCGCAATTATCCGATTTTCAATGGCATTTAATAATCGCTCAGCTGTCGCAAGCGATTCTGACTTAGAAAAATGCTCCAGTATTTGCTTTGGTTTGACATCACGTTTACCACATTTCCCCGTCGGATAACTGTCAAAATCATAAGGGTTATCAGCGCGTTGCATTCCTTGAATAAGCATAAAATGATGTGGTGTTTTATCACAAAAATTATCACTCATAAATTGCAGCATTTTATCATGCAAAATATCAAAAATTTTCACTGCTAAAGCGGTATCAAGGTCTTTATATTTACCATTGTTTACTGTATAGACATATATATCTTTGATAACCAACCAAAAACAAGATGAAACAGTTTCACCCAGAACGCATGACATAATATGCGAGCTCACGCAATAACTAACAGCATCACCTCTGAATGGCTCTCGACGATTGGAAGCAAGAATCTCATCAGAATTGACATGGCGTAAGGCAAAGCCACCACCACGCGCATCATTACTCATCTGCTCGCTTAACAAGGCTGTAATAAATGAATATTTATCATCGTCTGATATTGAAGATAAATTACTAAACATTACGCGATCCCGTTTTTTATTATAATGAGCCATAATTGTACAAAATTAATACTACACTATCAAGCTATTTAACCCTTTGATTCCACGCGCTTCTCTCAAAAACTGTCAAAATCGACTTACTCACAGATTCTGTGGATAACTCTGTGAATAAGCTATCAAGAAGCTGTCGCTAACCTATTGAATATATTTTTGTACAGCGCAAAATCAATTCAGAGGTGAGAATTATAGCGATATAAAACAATAAGTTAGCGACATGTTTTCAAGTGAAAGCGACTGATTAGGTGGTTAGTATTGAATCTATAGCGCAAAAATCATCCTGTGCACAACGACTGATCATAAGTATTCGTGCACAGGGTTGGTGGGGATTAATTGCCAGCGGATAAGTGTTTAATGAACAAAATACAAGCACACAAAAAAAGCACAAAGTAAGGCGTAAAGCGTCCTCCCAGCACGCGATAAGGGGCGCCCGCGTGTTTACGACGTCCACGCAAAATCACCAAGGCCGGTATGACGCCAAACAAAAGCACATCAATAAATCCACCCGCAAAACTCAGTGCTTCTAAAAATAAATTTGGGTAGAGTAAAGTGAAAAATAATGGCGGAATTACTACCATTGCGTAGTAAGGTAATTTAGACTCTCTCTGTGCGTGTTTACCGATGACAATACCATCTCTTAAAAAATCAACAAAACTTAAAGTGATAGGCAAAATGGGTGTGAGAATTGCAAAGAATGAAAACATCTTTAAAGCAAATATCACTGAGGCTGCATGCGTGCTCTCTGACAGCATTTGAGTCACTAAATCAGCAGAACTTGCAGCGTGAATATCTGCAAGCGGAATCATACCAAGAATCACGATATTCCAAATCGTGTAAATAATAAATGGAATAAAATTCCCTGCAATAATCGCAAAACGACACTGCGCCACATCACGCTTTAAATACGTGACTAAGCTAGGCACTAAATTTTGATACCCAAAGCAAATCATTAACACAGGAATTGTAAATAAAGACGCAAAATAATTTTGATGCGTTAAATTTACGACATTAATTTGGGGAATTGCAGACAACACGAGCATAATATACGTTGAAACCATTAAAAATAATAACACACGATTGACTTTATCGACTCTGTGTGTGCCGCCGTAGGTAATTGAGATAATCACGCCTAAAAATAAAAAGATACCAATATTTTTAGAAAACCTATGATGTGTGAGTGACGTTAATGCATCTGCGAATAACTGCCCGCCCCCATCAAAATACGCCACGAATAAACAGTAAAATAAAAATAAGAATAATAACATCGCAGCCAATTTGCCGGCGCGGCCGAAAGCAGACGAGGCAATACTCATTAAATTGACCGGCCTATCAAACCATAGAGCAGCTTCGAGTAACAATAAACCCGTTAAGGTTGTGAATAAATAAATGCCAAACATCGCAAGCGTTGTTGGAATTAAACCCGCTTGTGCGCTTAACACGGGTAGACCAATCATGCCCGCGCCGATGCAGCAGCCGGTGACTAATAACATCGCACCAATAGATGCTTTTGTGATCATTTTTGAGTCTCTTTATAAAAGGTGCTTTATTGTGCAAAACTATTGAGGGCAAATCAATCGTCTTGCGCGCGGAATGAAAATCGTTTAAGTTTTCAGCGCCAGACTATTTAGGAAAAGGAACTCACCCCATGGAATCACGCGCCCCCTTAGACTCTCCTGACTATAATGATTTTCCTCACTTAAAGGATCCACATCGCGACCCCGACCCCAATGAATTCGCAGATGAAACCGATGAAACCGATGAAACCAGTGATTTGTTAACCTTATCTACTTCATTGCCCGACCCTGTTATACCTGCAAACACTCCTGAACAACAAGAATCTCCTAACGCTGAAAAAACACCGCAACCTGGCATCACAGCAGCGTCGGTAATGGCAGGTTTATTACGCTCAATTAAAATGGGTTATGAAAAATGTTTTACAAAGGCAGAGGCGCAATTAATTGAGCATTTCATCACCACCGCTCAGAAAGAATTTCCGATTTTTTCAATGAATGGTATGTTAATGCGAACTGTCAGCGCTCTCCCCCTCGCATGGCAGTCACGTTTTTTTAATACGGCTGTCCTTCCTGCTTACGATCATTATTTACTCGCGCGAAAATTCATGGTTCGCAGAATGATTGTTGAAAAAATCTTAGAAGGCGTGACAAATGTCGTAACCATTGGCGCTGGCTTCGAAACCGCTAGTTTATTTTTTAGTGCCGATTTTCCAGAGGTGATGTTTTACGATATTGAACAAGACCCTACGTATAGCACGAGAGTGAAAGCGCTTGATACGATTCCTCAGACCGTTATTAATTCAAAAGAATTAGGTGTTGCAATTACCACCGTGAATGATGAGTCAGGATCGTATTCACTTAATGATAACTATAAATTAATTCGCGCTGATTTAAAGCATGAATCGATCATCACCTTACTCAATCGACATAATTTTCAACCGCGTGAAAAAACCTTGGTGATTGCTGAAGCGGTTTTGATGTATTTAGATGAAGAAGCGGTTAAATTTTTACTCGAAGATTTATCTAATCTGGGTGGTGATGTCGATGAAAATGTTGTTTATATTTATGCGAGTTTTATGAATAAAAATAAATTAAGTCCTGTTTCGGCAAAAGCACAGGGTGATTCAAATGAATTGATTAAATCTGTTTTACCGCCGGAAAAAGTGCTAGCGTTTATGGATGGTTGCGGGCTGGAAGTGGAAGCACAATTTGAACCGGTCAGCCAACTTGATCGTGTCAGTGATATGGAATATTTTGAATTTTATCAAAAAGACACAGAAAAACCACGCGAGCAGTTTTATTTACTAGCCTCAACAACGGTTGCGAAACCCAACCAAAATAAAAGAATGGTTGAAATTCCCGTGTTGGAATTGATCGTTGACCACGCGTTATTACCCGATGGAAGCAACACCGCGAAACCAGATTGTTCTGTGATGTAAGCAAAGATCAAAAGTAGATTCCCCCACCCCTCCAGCTGATGTTTTTGCTTTTCATCGCACAGCTAGGGGGCTGGTGGGTTATCAATTTTTTAAAAGCGTTAGTTGATATATTGCGCTTGAAGCATCAGATCACGGCGCCAGCGGGAATAGCCGAGGACGCCTACGGCACCGTAGAGGAACATTAGCGCAGTTGTGAGGTGTAAATTTTTAATTGCGTACATTTCAATTGAGATGACATCTATCACAATCCAGACAATCCAGCTTTCTAATATTTTACGATTCAACATCCACTGCGCGGTGAGGCTCATTGCTGTTGTTAAGGCATCAAGCGTGACCGTCGTTGAATCAGTATAATTTTTCAAAATAAAAGCCAAACCAACAAACAACAATATCGTTGCAATCGTGATTTGAATAATGTCGACAACCCCTTCACTATTCAATAAACTCACCACCGGCATTTTTCCTTTATCTTTCCCAAGCGTCCAACAATACGCCCCATGAAACTGCAAAGAAAAAAACACCAACTGCAACATCATATCGGCATATAATTTCGCTTGATAAAAAACGAAAAAATACATTAACACCCCAACCGCGCCAAACAAGAAATTAATCAACTTACCACGCGCGGCAAGGTAAACATTCACTATTAAACAACTAGATGCGACGAGCTCTAACATAAGCCTTCAAAACCCAGTAGATTAAGTGGTCAAAATTTTACCACATCAACATAACCCCGTCAATGCGCCTTAAGTTCATTTCAAGGTAAATTCATCGCCGTAAAATTGCTTCAAATTCGACATCATCAACCCGACCGGCGCCTGCTTTGCCAAGGGCGTATTCATTTGGTTCGTCCACTCACCTGAATTTAAATTAATTAAAATCGGCATGCGTGTTAAATTTTTTTGCGGGTATAAAGCCAATATCCACCCTTTCTCAATCACGGCAATTTGTTTGCTATGTACAATTTTATCAACCATGTCAGGCTTGACTGTCAAACGTAGGGTTTTATCATCGATATGGAATAAATGTATGCCCTCTAAAAATACTTTTCGTGTTTCAGGAAACACCGTGCGTATCGCTTGCGGCGAATAATCACTCTCTAAATAAATGGGCAAACTCGGCACTTGTTTCGCCTGTCCTAAAACTACCGATGCTAAACTGACGCCATCTAAGGCTGGTTTTTTCACATGTGCTAAATCTAATACCGTCGGCATAATATCTAAAGTTGATATATTCCCACTCACATCACGCGATGCTTGCTTGCGCTCGCCGTACACTCGCACCGCCAACACGGTGTGATATTGCGTTAAGCCTAGCACATCTGTTCCATGCCCTGCCGATTCATTCAAGCCTTCTGCCGACATGCTCGGCGGATAAAACCGCGGAATTTTCACCACACTCACTGGCTGATAAAGCTTACGCTCTGTCGCACGATCCCCTGGAATTTCTAAGGCTTCACCGTGGTCAGACAATAACACCACAACAGCATTTTGCAACAAACCCGCTTTCTTCAACTGATGAAAAAACCCTTTCAACTGCGCATCAACACGCTGCACACTCACTGAATAACGCTCACGCCCAAGCACACGATACCCCGACAACCCTCGCCACAAATACGGCGAATGCGGTAAACAAAAATGCGCCGCCAAAAAGACCGGCCGCGGATGGTTTTCACCAATCATCGGCTGCACTAAATTCAAAAAACTATTGGGGTCGTAAGTAACATAAGCAGGTCGATTTCCATAACTATACGGAAATAACCACTTACCAATAACCGTATTCACCACTAAATTTGATAACGGAAAATCATTAAATGTACCAAGTAAAAAATCATTCAAGCCGATTGGCGGCGTGGTTAACTGATGAAAACCATAAGCCGGGCTAAGATTGCTAAACCGCGTTTCATCGGTCGCAAATAAAGTATCGTAACCCGCACGCGTCAACACCGCCGGCAAAGCATTCGATAATTTCGCGACAGTTTGATCTGATAAATTCGTTCTCACATTCACATGACGCGGATATAAACTGGTTAAAATACCCGTCCACGACGGAAAAGTTCTTGCAAGCGGCGTCACAGCATCGGTAAAAACCGTGGCATGATTCATAAAACCATCCATAAATGGCGTTGCAGAATCGCCGCCAAAATGCCCTAAATAATCAGGCCGAAGCGAATCAACCCCAACCAAAATAATATTCGGTTGCGTCATCAAAGCTTGCCGATGATAATGCGGCCGCAACAAATACGCGCTGCTACCACTCACCAAAAGCAATAACAAGCCCACTAGCCCTGATTTTAAAAACCCTAAATGACGCACAGTTCCCCACAGCGCCAACATCATCATCGCTATCAATAACGCCGCTGAAATATTTAAAGTCACCGCAGCAACGTTTCGGTTTAAAATCATCATTGAGGTTAGTTCAATCACCCGTGAATTAGGGTAAAGAATTTGATTTGCCGCTAACACAAACACAATCGCAACGGCATAGGTGAATAACGCAAATAAAACACGATGATTTTCAGTTAGCTTAAAAACAGACGCAGCAAATGAAGCCATCCACCACAACAGCATTAAAAATAGAAAATGCACGAGCAATTGCGCGAAAATAAAAAAACCTATCCCGGGCAACACACGCCACGGGATATGAATTTGATTCGACACAAATGTAAAATCACCCAAATACGCTTTATTGCATTGAATAAAAAAACTAATTTCAAGCAATAAAAAAAAGCACGTCAATAACGACAAATAAAATAAAAGACCGTCTTGATTAGTCTTTGGTGGTAACTGAGGTTGTGCCATTCTGTGTTTTCTTCTCTTTAGTGTAAGCCATGCGCGCGAGCACTTCAGGTGCAAAATCATCCACACGAAGGACGCGACGTTTCGCTTCATTCGCTTTCATGAAACAGTCGAAGTCTTCGATGCTGATAATTTTCTTATCTAGCGCTTCTTGTGCCTGTTGCGTGACGGTATATCCGCCAACCAGGCCCTCATGGTGCGCGGTTTTTATGATTTTTTCAACTGGTTCTGATGCCATACACTTGATTAAAGCGTCTTGAATATCGCCCATGGGGTTGTCTGTGGTTGGCGTTAAAAACGCCCCGTCGGCTAAACGGTCGCGGGTGCTGGTAGGCCCCATTAAACACTGGGCAATTTTGTGGTTCCAACGGTCTTTGGGCTCGGCGTATTTCATGCCAAACGGAAAAATCAAGCCGCGTAATACAAAAGCCAAGGGACGATTCTTCAAATTTTTCAATATGCCATCGAAACTTCTTTGAATTTGGAACAAGCAAAATTCACAAGCAAAACGTACCAGGGGTAAGTCTTCGCTGGGTCGGCCTTGGTCTTGATATTGCTTTAACGCCCCTGCGATTAAATATAAATAGCTCAAAATATCACCTAAACGCGCCGAAATACTCTCTTTACGTTTTAAATCACTGCCCAGGGTAATCATACAAACTTCAGATAGCATCGCCAGTGCAGATGAAAACCGCGTGGCTTGCTGATAATATTTTTTCGTTTTCCCTTGCGTTGGCACTTGAACAAACCACCCACCAGTTAAACTTAAAACAATGGTACGAATGAAGTTGCTCAAAATATAGCCAGCGTGACCCATAAAAGCTTGATCAAATTTCTTCAAGCCGGCCTCACGGTCTTTCATCTGAGCTGACTCTAACTCTGCCAATAAGTAAGGATGACAGCGTATGGCACCCTGCCCAAAAATAATTAAACTACGCGTTAAAATATTCGCCCCTTCGACCGTAATCGCAATGGGAGTAGATTCAAATCCGCGAGCCAAATAATTATGCGGCCCAAGACAAATTGCTTTTCCACCGTGAATATCCATCGCATCTAAAACCGTTTTACGACCCAGCTCCGTCACGTGATACTTCACAATGGCGGATGCGATGGGCGGCTTTGCACCTTGATCAATGCATGCCGCCGCCAGTTTACGTGCACCGTCCATTAAATAACAATATCCCCCAATGCGCGCGAGCGGTTCTTCAATTCCTTCAAATTTACCAATCGACACATTAAATTGTTTACGAATATACGCATAAGCACCCGTTGCATAAGCCAGCATTTTTGCACCGCCGGTTGCTGTGCCCGGCAATGATATGGCACGACCTGCTGCAAGACACTCCATTAACATGCCCCACCCCTTACCGGCTTGCGCTTTACCGCCGATAATATAGTCGAGAGGAATGAATACATCTTCGCCTGACACAGGCCCATTTTGGAACGGTGTATTTAAAGGAAAATGTCTACGGCCGATTTGCAAGCCTTGTGTGCTGCGTGGAATTAAAGCACAAGTAATCCCAATATCTGTTGTGGTTCCAATTAAATGATCGGGGTCAACCATTTTAAACGCCAGCCCAATGACTGTCGCAATCGGCGCTAAAGTAATATAGCGTTTACTAAAAGTTAAACGTAAGCCCAATACTTCTTTACCCTCGTGTTCCCCGTAACATACAATGCCGTAATCAGTCATTGAGCCAGCATCAGAGCCTGCTTCTTTGGACGTGAGCGCAAAACAAGGCACTTCTTCACCGCGCGCTAAACGCGGTAAATAATAATTTTTTTGATCTTCTGTACCATAATGTAATAATAATTCTGCAGGCCCTAAAGAATTAGGCACAGCCACAATCGTTGAAGCGGTAATGCTTCGACTGCTGATTTTGATAATGACTTGCGATTGCGCGTAAGCGGAAAATTCACGTCCACCAAATTTTTTAGGGATAATTAAGCTAAAAAATCCTTCTTTTTTAATAAAATCCCAAGTCTCGGGTGATAAATCAGCGTAATTATGCGTCACATCCCAATCTGAAATCATTGCACAGAGTTGGTCAACAGGGCCGTCTAAAAAAGCTTTTTCTTCAGCGGTAAGTTTAGGGGTTGGAATATTGAGCAGGGTTTTCCAATTCGGTGCGCCACTGAATAGCTCACCTTCAAAACTGACGGTGCCAGCGCCTATCGCTTCTTTTTCCGTGCGCGACATATGCGGCATCACTTTCTGATAAATTTTAAAAGCCGGTTTCGAAATAAAACGAAGACGAATCGGTGTTATCAATAATGGAATAAAAATGACGGCCGCAACCAACCAAGCAACGCTCAGCCCAGCAGTTAAGCCCGATAGGCTTGTTCCAACGGCCAATAAAGCGAACAAACAACCCGCAAACAGCCATAAACGTGCACGACGATAACTCAATACAATAATCACTGTTGCCGCAATAACACATAACAACCCTGTCATGATTTAATCTCCGCGCGATGGTTTATTAACGAGAATTGCAAAAAATAAATAAGCAACACTGACTGCAAAAATCAGCCATCCTTGATAATGAAAATGGATAGTTGTCATTTCAAAAAAGGTGCGTAATGTTAATGCTGGCGTCACAGACACAAAATATAACATCATACACTGCACATAATTCACGCCTGCATGCGTGAAGGCACTAAAAATGCGACCCATTAAAGCATAAACCAATGATTTGATCATCATCACTAAAAACGAAGCGACAATTAAAAAAGGCAACATCAATACCCACGCATATCCAATGACAGCGCTGATTTTCTCATTAATAATGACAGGTACAAAGGTGTACGTTAAAGAACGCGGCAGCTCATAAACTTTTGTTTCATTATCTGATTTTGTGACA
Source organism: uncultured Gammaproteobacteria bacterium (assembly GCA_965653045.1). Taxonomy (GTDB): domain Bacteria; phylum Pseudomonadota; class Gammaproteobacteria; order DSM-16500; family DSM-16500; genus Aquicella. The sequence goes on along the minus strand of CBFGYM010000003.1, from coordinate 93,160 downwards.
ATACTGCTTTCAGTCATTAATACTTCGGCGTTTGCTTCAGCAAGTGTTGTATATTGACCCGAGGTATCAATCATGACAATCACTTCATTAGGGTCGTCGAGTGATTTAATCGCATAAGGGCGATTTTCAGGCGTTGAAATTTTACCGTGATCAACAGTAATAACAGGTAATTGTTCAACAAGCGCATGAGAGGTGGTTTTATAAACGTGATTAATCGTGGCTTGATATCCAATCACGTGGCCTATCCACGCCAAGGTTAAAATAAGTAGTGCATAAACAAAGGCTTTTCCGCCCCATGTCGCAGCCACTTCACGATAAAGTCGTTTTGAATAAAAAGATAAGTACAATGCTTCGAAAATGGAATAACCCATGCTTTCCTCTCCTTGGAATCGGCGTTTCACACTTGAAACGCCGAGCAATCATCACTGTTAGGTATTAACGGCGTAAATACCTGGTGCGTTCCTTAAATACTCTTCGTAATCTAACCCGAAACCAAATAAGAATTTGTCTTCGGTGGTTAAACCAACAAAGTCTGGCTCGAAGTCAACGCCGGGTTCACGCTCACGTTGCTTGCTTACCATCACCGCTGTATACACTTCAGCTGCACCTGCTTGTTTGCAATAATCGATAATGGCCGATAAGGTCAAACCGCCGTCCATAATATCGTCAACAATTAAAATGGTTCTGTCTTTTAAGGCTTGACGGGGTTCAACTAACCAATGCAAATCACCACCGCGTACAGCGCCGCGATAACGCGTGGCGTGCACGTAATCCATTTCTAGCGGAAAATGTAACCGTGTAGCCAAATGACCCATCGTGATTAAAGCACCGGTCATGACACAGATCAGCAGCGGGTTTTTATCTTTTAATTTTTTTGTAATGTCTTCAGCCATGCGATCAAGCGCTGATTGCACCGCTTCGGCTGAATGTAAGCATTCTGCACTGTCAAAAATAGATTGATAACGATCTTTCATGGGTTCCATGGGGCTCTCTCTCATTATGTTATGTGTTTACCTTGTAGCGCCTGCCAGCGCTGCGGGTCCACCTGGTGCCGCTCACGGGGCAAGTGGTCTAGCGCGTGTATCACGCCCTCGCGATTATTGCACAGTAGTGTAAAATCGCAACCTGCTTCTTTGCTTTCAACCACACGGGTAGTGCAATCACCCACCACACTCGCCCCCTTCATATTAAGGTCGTCGCTTAAAATAACGCCTTGATAGCCCAATTGACCTCTCAAAATCGTGGTCAACCAAGTATGGGAAAAGGCCACCGGTTTTTCGCAAACCGCTGGGAAAATCAGGTGGGAGGCCATCATGCCGGGAATATTGGCTTTGATCAGGTCAATAAAGGGGAAAAGATCGTCGTTGAGCAGCTCATTCAGGTTGCGTGTATCAATGGGGCTTTCTAAGTGAGAGTCAGGCGCGACGCTCCCATGGCCTGGGTAATGCTTACCCACGGCTGGCATGCCGACAGCTTGCATGCTGTCAGAATACGTTTTTGCGAGTAAGGCTGCGGTTTTTGGATCACGGTGGAAAGCACGATTACCGATGATGCTACTCACCCCTTTGTTCAAATCAAGTACAGGCGCAAGACTCAAATCGATGCCGACGGCTAATAATTCACTCGCCATGGTTTGCGCATGCTGTTTTGTCGCAAGCAAACCCGCGGCATTGTCTTGGTCGTAAGTTTCGCCAAGTGTTGCAACCGGCGCTAATCGCGTGAATTCAGAGATGAAGCGTTGAACCCGGCCGCCTTCTTGATCGACCATAATTAAGCGCGGATGAGGGGTTGCTGCGCGGATATTTGCGCACAATTCGATCAACTCTGCTTTTGTTTCATAATTTCGGGCGAATAATATCACGCCGCCGACGACAGGATGCGCCAGTAGCTCCGCTTCTTCAGGCTGAAGACGGGTGCCAGCCAAATCAATGATTAAAGACCCCAAACGTTGCATAATCGCTTCCTTTTTTCACAAGCAACATTATACTCATTACCATAGAATCTTGGTAAAATATTTCGTCTTTTTTGAGGAGCCCGCATGGCCATCTACACAGAATTAAAAACAATCCGCGATTTTATCCGCTTTGCTGCCAGCCAATTTGTTGAAGCCGGCCTTTTTTTCGGTCATGGAACCGATAACGCCTGGGATGAGGCGAGCTATTTAATTTTAACCGCGCTTCATTTACCGCACGATATCAGCCCGGCCGTGCTCGATGCGAATTTAATTCAAGAAGAAAAAAGCACATTATTCCAACTGATAGAAAAACGTTCGATCAAACGCATACCCACAGCCTATCTCATTCATGAGGCTTGGTTCTGCGGGTTATCGTTTTACGTAGACGAGCGCGTATTAATTCCCCGCTCTCCCATTGCTGAACTTATTCAAAATCATTTTGAACCCTGGATTAATAGCAGCAAGGTGAACAATATTCTCGATTTATGCACGGGCAGTGGCTGTATTGCGATCGCTTGCGCAAAAGCATTCTCACAAGCTTACGTGGATGCCGGTGATATTTCCGAAGAAGCCTTAGCGGTTGCGAAAATCAACAGCCTTAGACACAACGTAGAAGATCAAGTTACCCTGTATCAATCTAACCTGTTTGAAAGTTTACCGTCAAAAAAATACGACATTATCGTGAGTAACCCGCCGTACGTGTCTGAAGAAGAAATGGCAGAATTACCCGCGGAATATCGTCACGAACCTTCTTTAGGCTTAGCATCGGGTGTTGAAGGTTTAGATTGTGTTGAGAAAATTTTAGAACACGCTAAAAATTACCTATCACCGCACGGCATTTTAGTCGTTGAAGTGGGTAATAGTGAATACGCCTTGGCTGAAACGCACCCAGACCTTCCCTTCACCTGGATTGAATTTGAAAACGGTGGCGGCGGTGTGTTTATGTTAACGGCCGAGCAACTCAATGCGCATTGCATGGATAGCAGTGGGCATTAAATCAGTAAACAAAGCATAAATTTGCCGATGTGCCTCAACGCGTGAAAGCGCGTTGAGTTCGGCCGATTCAATTCTAACGGCAAAATGACGCCCACCACCTTGATGCCCAGCGTGGCCAATGTGTTTATCGCTCTCATCCAAGACTTCTAAAAAAGCGGGCTTAAATGCATTTTGTAATACATCGAAAATATATTGTCGGCGTTCTGCCGGTGCAGGAGCATTACTCATTTTTTAAATACCGCATTAAATAAATGGCTTGTATCACACTCATCAGAATTAAAGCGCTGGTGAGGCCGTAAAATTTAAAATTCACCCAAGTATCATTGGTGTATTGGTAGGCGACCCATAAATTCAAACCACCCATGCCTGCAAAAAAAACTGTCCAGAGTAAATTAATGTGACGCCAAGCACGCGTAGGCACGCGAGAATTATTTTCTAGGCTAGCTTCAATCATGCGCTGCGTAAGCGGTTTGTTCGAGAAAAAATGTGAAAATAATAAAATTAAGGCAAATAACCAAAATATAATAGTCGGCTTCCATTTCACAAAAATAGGGTTATGAAAGTAAAGGGTCATGCCGCCGAAGAGTAAAAATACACCAAAGGTAATAACTTGTTTTTTATCCCATTGATCTTTTAAAAAACGATGAACCATCATTTGAAGGAACGTGGCGACAATACCAACAACCGTAGCAACATAAATGCCCTTGAATTTAAAGGCGGCGAAAAATAAAAAAACGGGTAAAATTTCGTAAATAAAAGCCATTGTTACTCCGAAACAGGTGGTTTCATGCGTTTAAAGGGCGAGAGGTAAGTATACATGATTGGAATGACAATTAAAGAAAAGAAGGTTCCAAAAATCATACCGCCCACGATAACCAAGCCAATTTGTTGACGAGACTCAGCACCCGCACCGGTTGCAAACGCAAGCGGAAATGCACCCAGCACCATCGCTCCGGTTGTCATTAAAATAGGGCGCAAGCGCAATAATGCAGCTTGTTTTGCCGCTGAAAATACATCAGCACCTTTTGAACGCGCTTCATTGGCAAAATCCGTGATTAAAATACCGTGTTTAGCGATTAAACCAATTAAAGTAATCAAACCTATATTACTGTAAATATTTAAAGTACCCCCAAATACCCACAAAATAAACAATGCGCCAATCATCGCAAAAGGCACGGTTAATAAAATAATCAGCGGGTCAATGAAACTCTCAAACTGCGCAGCCAATACTAAGAAAATAAATATTAAAGCGAGTAAGAAAATAAGCGCGGTTTTACCCGAAGAATCTAAATAGCTTTTCGCTTCACCCATAAAACTATATTTCACACTCGCCGGCAAAGTTTGTTTTGCGGCAGCATTGATAATATTAATGGCATCTGAAAGTTTATAGTTAGGCGCAAGACTAATATAAATAATATCAGCACGCAGACGCTGGTCGTGAAAAAATAAAGCTGGGCTTGTCATCGGTGCAACTGTGACCAATTGCCCCAGCGAGACCAAACTACCTGTTTGGCTGCGCACATATAAAGACGGAATAATATTCGGGTTAGCAAGCCCTGTTTCATTCATTTGCACAATAATATCAGACTCATCCATTTTACCTGAATAATGACCAGCAATCATGGTGCTTAATGTATTCGTAATGTCATTAATTGATACCTTCAAATCAGCCGCACGGTTGCGATCAATGTTGACTTGAAATTGTTCGCTATCCCATTTTAAGCGGTTTTCAACCCGAGGAAAGGCGGGGTTTTTTCGCAGCGCAGACATAATATCTTGTGAAGCTGTTTGCAGCACGCCATAATCACCGGTCGTGGTTAACACAATACCCAAACGGTCGCCATCATCGCCGCTGACAATTTGTGACAGTGCCGGCATAGGCGTTGTGACATTCGCCCGCATTTCCGTCAAATTATTTAATTGGTCAGTGAGTTTCACGATAAATGCTTCGGTAGATTCCTTACGCTCGCTTTTCGGTTTTAGCATAATGGTTTGATAGGCGCGTGACGGTGAATTGCCACCCACTTGCGAGAAGTATGTTTTGATATTTGAATCACCGTTGAGTTGTGCTTCTATCGATTTTACAGCACGGTCGGTGTAATTGAAACTTGCGCTGCGCGGCCCACCCATGTAGATATCCACTTCATTCATGTCTTCTTGCGGCGCAAGCTCTGATGGAATGATATGCGCAATCAAGACACCCAGCCCAATTAAAACCAATAAAGCGAATAAAATTTTCTTGCGATGCACAAAGCAAAGCTCAAGCCCTGCTTCATATTTGTTTTGCAGCCGATTGAAAAACCGCGTAAACCAACCATCGTTTTCAAGCGGTTGTGCCGATGGTGGCAGTAAACGCGCACACATCATTGGAGTTAGTGTAATTGCAATAACACCCGAAATAATGACAGCACCCGCCAACGTTAAAGTAAATTCTCTGAATAAAACACCGATTAAGCCTGGTACAAATGCAATGGGTGTATAAACAGCTGCCAATGTAAGCGTCATCACAATAATTGAAAATAAAATTTCACGGCTGCCTTTAAACGCTGCTTTAAAAGGTTCTAAACCGGCTTCACGGTGACGATTTATGTTTTCAAGCACGACAATAGCATCATCAACCACTAATCCGATTGCAAGCACAAATGCCATTAAGGTAATGGTATTTATCGAAAACCCAAATAATTGCAAAATGGCAAATGTCGAAATGACACAGATAGGAATTGTCACCATCGGAATAAGCGTGGTTTTAAAGCGCGATAAAAATAAATAAATAATTACCCACACGAAAAATAAAGCTTCAAATAAAGATTCATAAACACTATTAATTGACGCATGAATATAATCAACCTGATTATAGAGAATATCTGCCTTCATACCCGCTGGTAAGGTTCGCCGAATCTCAGCCAAAGCGTTTTTCACGTTTTTTTCAATGGTTAAAGGGTTGGCTGATGATTGAGGTACAATGCCTAATGCCAAGGCTGGCGTTCCCCGCACACGGAACGCGCTATCAGTCACCGCGCCGGTTAAAGCGGCATAACCAATATCTTTTAATTTAACTGTCTGATTATTATCATCACGTAAAATAATATTATTAAATTCTGCTGGGTTTTTGAAAGCCGTATCTAAATAAATACCGTAAAACCGGTCGGGCGTGCGAATTTGCCCACTCGCGCTTGAGATATTCTGTGCATCGATACTGGAAATAACATCGCCTGCGGTCACGCCTTTCGAAGCCATTTTATCGGGGTCTAAATTTACTTTTAAGGTTGAAATGTTAATACCCATGGCATCAACATTGCCAACGCCATCAAGCGTGTCGAATGTCGGTTTAATCAGATTGTTGACGTAGTCGCTCAACGCTTGTTGATCAAGCCAATTATCACTGAATGAAATAAATAAAATAGGTTGATCATTCGGACTATTTTGCATAATCATCGGTGTCGCAACATCTTTGGGTAGAAAGCCCACAATTGCTTGCAAATGACTCCGTACATTTTCAATTGCGGTATCAATATTCGTACCCAATTGAAAATTGATCGTAATATCACTTAAGCCCATACGGCTAACTGATTCAATACTTTCAATGCCATTAATACCAGCTAACGCGTCTTCAATGGGTTTAGTCACATCGTGCTCAACCAATTGACCACTCGCACCGGCGTAAACCGTTTCAATGTTGACTTGCGGAATAGTCACATTGGGCACCCACTGAATCGGTAGGTGAATATAGGCCAACACCCCAATTAAGGTTAAAAGCGCACTAATCACTATCGTGAAAACAGGTCGCTTAATGCAAAATGCTGAAATATTCACACTCACCTCTACGACTGATGCACCGTGACGGGCTGTCCGTTTTGTACTTTTAATTGACCGTCAGTAATGACCACATCTTGCGCTGATAACCCTTGCGTAATTTCAACCATCTGGTTAGTGCGCAAGCCCACCTGCACATCGCTGCTAATAGCCTTGCCATCAACGACTTTAAAAATTTGATTGCCGCTTAACCCTGGCACTAAACTCCGTGCTGGCACCAACAAGGCATTTTTAGTCACGCCTAATGTTTGACGAATATTAACGAACATTCCGGCGGCCAGTGTCGCTTCACTATTATCTAAATTCGCGTACAAACTAATGGTTCGGCTGTTGGTATCGATGGTTGGCGAAATATAGGCAATTACGCCTTTAAACGTTTTATCAGGATAAGCCGCTGTCGTTAACTCAACAGTCTGCCCCAATTTTAAATCAGGCAAATATTTTTCAGGCAAATGATATTCCACTCGCAAATGTGATGTGTCTGTTAGTGTGACAACCGATTGCCCCACATTGACATAATCACCCACATTCACTTTGCGCTGCCCCACCACACCATCGAAAGGCGCAGATAATTTCATTTTTGAAATTAACACGTCTGCTTCTTGCATCGCAGCTTGATTTTGTTTCATTTCAGTTTCAGCTTGATCAATGCTTTGCTGCGGCACAATGTTTTTACTGAGTTTATGCAGGCGCTCAAACGATGCTTTGCTGTATTGATATTGTGCCGTTGTTGATAATATTTTCGTTTTAAGCAAGCTGTCATCTAGCTGTATGAGGACATCGCCTTTTTTCACAGCGGCACCGTCAGCAAAATCAATTGCGGCAATATGTCCAGCTGCCTCTGAGGAAATATCAATAGTTGTTGCAGTAATCGAGCCGATGGCTTCGACACGCTGAGGCAAATTTGTTTCTTTAACGCTCGCCGTTTGCACGACGGTATCAGGCAGCGATTGTGCTGCTGCTCCCCGTGTAACTTTCCAAACAATCAGCGTAGCTGCAACCACGCCAATCACGATTAATATTATTTTGAACTTCATGCGTTTCCTTAATGTATATGTGTATCTGGTGGTAATGCACTGCCGCTATTAAAAATTTCAGCGACATCCACACGATCAAAGATATATTCTTTACTACAAAAATCGCAGGTAACCACAATTGAATTTTTGCCTTTCAATTCTTCTTCAGCCTCTTCTTTTCCAATTAAGCGTATGGCTTCAGCACTTTTTTTGCGAGAACACGTGCATGAAAACGCAACAGGCAAGGCATCAAATATACGCACGACGTCTTTCGTGTATAAAAATTTCAGCAAATTTTCATACGGCAAATTCAATAAAATATCGTCGTCTAAGACGCTTTGCGTTAATTTGGTTAAGCGCGAAAAGCTCGGCTCAACAATTTCTTGGGCCATTGCAGTGGCGTCTTTTTCAGGGGTGGGCAACACTTGCAACAATAAGCCAACGGCGTGGGTTTCAGAAACAGACAACCACAATTTTGTAGGTAATTGTTCTGAAATTTGAAAATAACCTTCCACCGAAGCGGCCAAAGAATCGCCGACCCACGGCACGATGCCTTGATAACGTGTTTGCTGTGTGCCGCCGTCTAACATAATGGCCAAGACACCTTCTTTGAAGCTGTCTAGCAACGCTTCACGGGTTAAATCGTCGCCGTCGACTTTCACTAAGCCACGAATTTGCAAATCTTGGTTGCATTGAGCCAGTAATAATTTTAATTTCCCTGTTCCGCGAAATTGCACGGTCAATTTGCCTTTAAACTTGATAATGGCACTCAAAAGCCCAGCAACACACAGTGCTTCTGATAATAATTGACGTAAAACGGGTGGATATTTATGCTGATCTAAGATTGTTTGCAAGCTGGTTTCAAGACGAATATATTCGCCGCGAACCGGTTCATTGTCAAAAACGAAACGATGTAAAAAATCTTGATTATTCATGCGGTACCTACAAGCCGGTTTTGTTAATATAGCGAAAGTTTGTTCGTTTTATCTGATTTGCTGGCGAACGGCAAGGGTTAAATAAGGGTATTGTATTATACGTTGTAAGACGAGGTCGCTGTGGGTAAAAAATATACAATTTCAGACGAGGATTTGGCCGCCTTCAAAGAGGCCAATCGCGGCACCCGTCCACTGAAAACCAAACCCAGAGTCGAAAAACAGCCACCACGCCCAAACAAACGCCGTTACAAAGCGGCCGAGGATGATGATGATACCCTGCCTTTGTTTGTTGATCGTGATGAAATACCGCAACACGAAAGCGAATCGGTCTTGACGCGTAAACACGCAAGCATTTCAAACAAAATCCTTCGCAATTTGGGGAAAGCTCAATATAATATCGAAGCAGTTCTAGATTTGCATGGGTTTACTGTCGCAAAAGCAGAATTAGAGGTTGATGCGTTTCTTAAGAGCTGTCTTTTGACTCACCGACAAGTTGTCTTAATCATCCACGGAAAAGGAGCCCCAGGTCAAATGCCTGTTTTAAAGAACAAGCTTTATCAATGGCTTTGCCAGGTTGAAGAGGTTCTGGCTTTTTGCTCAGCCGCTCCCGCGCAGGGCGGTAAAGGTGCACTGGTTGTACTGCTGAAACGAAAACAAGAGGAGATGTAATTTGAACAATAAAAAAACAATCATTATCGGTATTGCAGGCGCTTCTGCTTCAGGTAAAAGTTTACTTGCGAATACCATTGTGAATGAACTCGGTTCTGATCAAGTCGTGATTATTTCCGAAGATGCTTACTACAAAGATAGCAGCCACCTGCCCTTTGACGAACGCGCTAAAATTAACTTTGACCACCCCGATGCCTTCGATCACGAACTACTGTTCAAGCATTTACAAGATTTACAAGAAGGCAAAGATGTTGAAATTCCAATCTACAACCATTCTCAGCACATCCGAGAAAAACAAACGCGCCGTATTGGTGGCCACACTATCATCGTATTAGAAGGGATTTTATTATTTGTTGAGCCTAAACTACGCGAATCAATGGACATTCGCATTTACATGGAAACTGCGCTGGATATTTGCTTAATTCGCCGCTTGAAGCGCGACATGAAAGAACGCGGCCGGTCTTTAGACAGCGTTTTGAAACAATACGATGAAACCGTTAGACCGATGTACATGCAATTTATTGACCCTTCTAAGCGTTATGCTGACATTATCGTGCCTCGCGGGGGCGGCAATCGCATCGCAATTGACATGATCAAGGCAAAAATGCGTGAATTGCTCAAAAATATGACAGCTTAGTGGGTTTTCATTGCCCATATATAGTATAACGTTTAAAATAGTGTATTGATTTGCTATTTTGCGGTTTGCCCAAGGAGGGGCTGCTATGAAATTACGCAATAAAATTCTTATCGCCCTCAGTCTCGCCTGGCTAATCTTCCTTGGTTTAACTTACGTTGGCTCTAAATATTTTCTTTTACGCAGCTTCTTGCAACTTGAGCATACGCGCGCCGACCAAGACTTAGGCCGTGTTGACCAAGCCCTTGATCAAATTAATTATGCACTCTACACCTACACATCTGACTGGTCGCACTGGAATGACCTTTACGATTTTATGCAAGGCAAACAACCCGAATTTGTACCGGCCAACCTCAATATGACGGCCTTTGTAAACTCACACGTGAATTTAATTTCCTATTGGGATAAAGAAGGAAAGCTCGTTGTTGGCACATCCATCGACACCGACAACCAAAAATTTATCCCCTTCCCTCCCGGTTTGGAAGATTACATTTATCCAAAGAGTTTATTATTAGATCGATCCAACCCCGATAAAGACCTGCGCGGATATGTTTTAACTTCTCGTGGCATATTATTAGTCGCTGCAAGCGCCGTGACCGATGGCGACAAATTATTACCGCCCTTAGGTGCGAGTATTTTTGGACGTGACTTAGATCAAAATTTAGTAGATAAAATTTCTGAAACAACAAAAGTAAAATTAAAATTATTCTTGAGGGATGAAATAAATAAATCTGAAAAGCTTCAAAGTATTTTTAAATCAATTTCAGGCGAAAAACCGCACTTCAGCGAGCCTATTGAAAATAATTTACTTCAAGGTTACACACTCATTAAAGATATCAACGAAAAGCCCATTGGTATGTTCCGCATGGAAACACAACGCGGCATCTACAACACGGGCTTGCAAGCCATTAACTACTATCTTGCCTCATTTATTGCGCTGGGTATTCTCTTCTCGTTATTAATGTTGTGGCTGTTACGTGTCTTGATTATTAAACGTCTGGAAAAACTCGATAATAAAGTGGCTTATATTAGCAGCAAAAAGGCCATTAAAGAACGTGTTGAAGTCACAGGGTCTGATGAGTTAAGCTCGGTTTCAACAAAGATCAATCAAATGCTTGACACCATTCAAACCTCTCAAGAATTATTAGAAAATCGCGTTGAAGAACGCACACAAGAATTACAAAAAACAAACGTTCATTTACAACAAGAAATCAGTGAAAGAAAATCGGTTGAGCGTGAATTAATCATTCATAAAGAACACTTAGTCAGATTAGCGCATTACGACAATTTAACTGCCCTACCAAACCGTGTATTCTTTAATGAAATTCTAAATAAATCATTAGAACACGCAAAACGCAATCATCTTCATTTAGCTGTGTTATTCGTTGACTTAGACCGGTTTAAAAATATTAATGATGCCTTGGGTCACCCTGTTGGCGATTTAGTGCTGAAAGAAATGGGTGAAAGATTCGCAAAAATTATTCGTGCAGAAGATATTATTGCTCGTTTAGGCGGCGATGAATTTATTATTATGCTGAATAATATTAATGACGCGAAATACGCAGGCCCAGTTGCTGAGAAAATTTTACACGCAGCCACATTACCCGTGAAAGTTGAATCGCACGAATTCTTTATTACAGCCAGTATCGGAATCAGCATTTACCCCACTGATGGCGAGTCACTTGAAAGTCTACAAAAAAATGCAGACATGGCAATGTACAAAGCAAAACGCGACGGTGGCGGTATTTATCATTACTACACTCCAGAAATGGACAGCGCAGCGAATGAGCATATGAAACTCGAAGCTGCTTTACGTAAAGGTATTCAGAACGAAGAATTTGTACTCTACTTCCAGCCACAACTTGATTTACGTGATGGAAAAATTAAACGCGTTGAAGCTTTAATCCGTTGGGAAAGCCCAGAACTTGGGTTTGTTAACCCAGGAAATTTCATTCCCTTAGCTGAAGAAACGGGTCTCATTATACCCATTGGCGAATGGGCACTACAAGAAGCTTGTCGAATTGCGAAATCTTGGCAAGACGAAGGATACGAAGGCATTGCTGTTGCGGTGAATATTTCACCGAAGCAATTTAAACATCAAGATTTAGCCATGCTCGTAAAACAATCTTTATATCAAACGAAACTCGATTCGAAATATCTTGAAGTTGAAATAACAGAAACGGCAGTGATGGACAATGTTGACGATGCAATTTCCAAGTTGCAGCAAATTCGTGAACTAGGCGTGCATATTTCAGTTGACGATTTTGGTACAGGATATACGTCTATTAATTATCTCAAACAATTCCCCATTAATATTTTGAAAATTGATCAAACCTTTATTAAAGGAATACCACACAACGAAAATGATATCAGTATTACAACTGCGGTGACAGCCCTTGGTCATAAACTTGGATTTGAGATTGTTGCAGAAGGCGTTGAAACGGTTGAACAACTTGAATTTTTAACTGAAAATGGCGTAGATTATATTCAAGGCTATTATCTCAGTCGTCCTTTGCCTGCCACCAAAATTATTGAGCAATTTGTTAAAAAAGAATCGGAATCATCAGTCAATCAATAAATCGTTATCAAGGAGAAAGTCGGATGAAAAAGTCGTTTTTGCTGTTATCGTCTTGCATATTAGCCGTATCTAGCACCCAAGTTTTAGCAGAAACAGCAAAAAAAACGAAACATGAACATCACAATAAACGCATGGCGCAAATTGCAGCACCAGCCTCAACGGCAGCCACCGATCCAAGCATTATACCAGGCAAGCAAGATAACGCTCCCGTGCAACCACTCAATGAAAAAATTTGGATCGATAATTTAAGCGGCTATTTAACCGTTACTTCTAACTACATGTTTAGAGGTATTAGCCAAACACGTAATTTACCCGCATTACAAGGTAGTTTATCTTACCAATTACCGTTGGGTATCTATTTAAATATGTGGGGTTCAAATGTCAGATTTGAAGACACGCCTGCAACGGTTGAACTTGATTCAGTGATTGGCGTTAGAAATACTATCGGTGAAGATTTCACTTACGATGTCAGTGCTGCGCGTTATAACTACCCAGGTGCGAGATTATTAAATTACAATGAAATTAACAGCGTATTTAATTATCGATTCATTCAATTGGGTTATAGCTATTCTGGAAATGTTTATAACACCCACGGCACCGGCCAGTATTATCAAGGTGGTATCAATTACGGCATTCCTGCTGCATATATCTTCAATATTCAAGAGGTTACGCTGGTTGCGCTCTTAGGGCATTATAGCCTCCCCAAAGTGGCTGGGAACAGCTATAATGATTATAATGTGATGCTTTCTAAAGCAATTAAAAATTATACTTTCGCATTGCAATGGACAAGCACGAACGGTCGAGCAAAAAGCTCGCCTTACGACGGCAGCACTTGGATGGGTCAGGTTACTGCTAATTTTTAAGAGGTACTCTCATGGATATGGAAGATCACCAAGCACGAATTTGGTTGGCTTCATATCACACTGTCACGGATGAGGCGGCAAAAGCCGCCTTTCAATCAAGCGCCATTGCACTCTCTCAGATCAAACAAGAACGCATTCAGCGCTTTATAAAAAAAACAAAAATTTCTTGGAAAACGCTCATCATCGCAAGTTACATTTTAACCGTTCATCGGTTAAGCTCTGCTAAAACAGTTCATTTTCATTGGGCAAAGGGTCACATTAAAGATGCAACACTGCAGCTTCAAGATAAACCCACTTTATTTTCAAATGAGGTTAATCCAGCGTTACTCAAGCACGATTTTTTGCAGTTAATTGAATCTGAATTAATTTCATTTTGCGATGGCAAAGCTAAACATAAAACCATTCTTGATGAATTATATTGGATAGTCTTTCGCTCATCAATACACGATAAGAAAAAAACAGAAAAAAATTTTTCTGTTGAAACCTTAGTATTGAGCCTAGGAAAAAATTTATCTGATGATTTATTACTGCATTTCCATCCGAAAGTTTTTTCGAAAACGGCAATTCAGCGATTTTCAAAACATTTTTTAGTGATCTTGCGTGAACTCATTCAATCAAATAATAAAAATGTTGTAAAATTGAACATCTTGACACGTTTAGAAAAAACAAACGTCCTCAATACTTGGCATGAACCAACATATGATCTTCCACGCGCGAATATCACAAGCTGCGTGCAAGAATTGGTACGTCAACACGCAAAAGATCGTCCCGATATCGTTGCAGTACAAGATGAATTTCGATCGCTGACATATGCGCAACTTGATGCCATGTCTGATATATTCGCAACACATTTAATTGATCGCGGTGTGAATATTGGTGATCCTGTCTGTGTATTTATCACACGCTCCATCGATTTAATCGTGCTGATCACGGCTATTTATAAAGCGGGCGCTGTTTTTGTGCCCATTAACCCGAAATATCCTGCTGAGCGCATTGAGTTTGTATTATCAGACACCCGTGTGAATTACATCATCACTGATGAAAAATCACACCTGCCTGAAGCATTCAAACACCTTGCTTGGCATTTAGAATTATCGCATTTTCATCAAAGGGTTGAAGGTGTAACCTTACCTGCGGCGAATCAAGACCGCGTTGCCTATATTATTTACACCTCTGGCACAACAGGTAAACCCAAAGGTATTTGCATCACACATGCAAATATTAACAACCTAGTGAATTGGTATGCTGATTGCTTCAAAATCAATCGAAATGATGTTGTCTCACAGTTCGCCTCGCAGGGGTTTGACAGTTATTTTTGTGAAGTGATTCCAAGCCTTGCTTTGGGTGCCAAAATTGCAATTGTTGATGACACCATTAAACTTTCCCCCACCCTCTTTTTTGAATGGTTACAAGCTGAAAAAATAACCGTTTGTGACTTACCAACGTCATATGCACAGATATTATTATTACAAAGCTGGCCAGAAGCAATTTCAATTCGTTTATTAAAAATTGGTGGCGAAGCGATTACAGCGCACCTCAATACCCCTTTCAAGTTCGATCTCTGGAATACTTACGGCCCCACTGAAACAACTGTCGAAGCAACTTATTATAAAATTTATGATGCGAAAACAAAAAAATATACGCAATACCGCTGCGCTGCCCCACCGATTGGTCAGCCCTTACGAGGCGCCTCAATTTATGTGGTTGATGAATATTTAATGCCTGTTCCAATGGGCGTTCCCGGTGAATTATTGATCGGTGGCAAAGGGGTATCAACGGGATATATCAATCGACTTGATTTATCCGAAAAAAAATTCATCACTGATCCTGTTAACACGCAATCAACCGAACGATTTTATCGCACTGGCGATCTCGTCAAATGGTTAAAAGACGGCAACCTTGAATTTGTCGGACGTATTGACAATCAGGTAAAAATACGCGGTTATCGCATCGAATTGGGCGAAATTGAAAATGCAATTGCTGAACATTCTGATGTCAGTGAAGTTTTGGTGCAAGCGAAAGAGAATATGAACGGTGAAAAAACGCTTATCGCTTACGTCGTTCCCAATTTAGATCGTGAACGTTTCCTCTTTCAAGAACGCTGTTACATTTCGGACGATAACGATCAGAATTTTATTGAAGCGATATCAGAAAATATTTCAAGATATGGTATTGCAATTTCAGGTATCACTGCTTCGCTTGAAATTGGTAAAAAAATATTAATCCATATTAAATTACCAGGATTTAATGAAACGAAAAAGCTTTCAGCTCGTTTGGTGTGGCAAAAAGATATGCGATGCGGGTTTGTTTTCGATTTAAATACAGATGAGCAAGAAGTTATCAAAAAAAGCATCGATTATTTTATTTCTAAAAATAATTTAATGGAATTAGTATTAGGTTCATCCGCTAAACGCAGTTTGAAAAAAGCCTTACAGCTTAAACTGCCGGAATATATGATTCCGCACCAGTTTGTCACCTCTTTACAATTACCACTGAATTTGAATGGCAAAATTGACATTCACGCCTTACCCAAACCTGATGAGTTTGAAAAACGCATCGCAGAAACCTATATTGCGCCGAAAACAGACACAGAAATTGAGCTTTGTCGTATTTGGTCTAAATTACTCGAAAAAAATCAAATTAGCATGAGTGACAATTTTTTCGATATTGGCGGAAATTCGCTACTTGCTGCGCAATTATCAATTGAGATTTCAAATCGTTTTGATATCACAATGCCCGTGAATATCTTATTTGATTTGTCTTATATTCCGATTTTATCGGAATACATCGACAATAAAGGTGCATCTTATACAACACAATCAGATATTCAACGTGAAATTCAATCTGATTTAATATTACCCGAACAAATGCAGCCGCTTAAAACACCTTTAAGCTCAAAATCACCGAAAAATGTTTTGCTAACCGGTGCAGGTGGGTATTTAGGTATTTTTATGTTGCGGGATTTATTAATTAACACAGATGCCAATATTTATTGCTTAATTCGTCAAGGTGAATTTTCAACAGCCGCAAAACGCCTGATGCAAACCGCCGCTAAATTCGGTTTAGACCACGAAATTTCACTCACCAATAGACGAATCATTGCAATATCGAGTGATTTAAGCTTCGATAAACTTGGCTTACCAGAAGAGCAATATCATGCGCTTGCTAATAAAATTGATATTATTATCCACTGTGGTGCACAAGTGAATATCATGGCCTCGTATCAAAAATTAAAAGGTAGCAATGTAACGGGCACGCTTGAAAT
Source organism: uncultured Gammaproteobacteria bacterium (assembly GCA_965653045.1). Taxonomy (GTDB): domain Bacteria; phylum Pseudomonadota; class Gammaproteobacteria; order DSM-16500; family DSM-16500; genus Aquicella. The sequence continues at coordinate 76,437 of CBFGYM010000003.1, read as the reverse complement.
CATGAAATTTGCAACCACTGGCAAAGATAAGCCAATTCATTATATTTCAACTTTATCTTCCGCTTACTTAAAAGATGCAGCCGGCGCTTTGGTTGAAAAATTTCCGACAAATACTTTCGAGAATTTATTCGGAGGTTATGCTATCACAAAATGGGTATCAGAATATTTATTATTGCAAATGAAGAATCGTGGTTTACCGGTTTCGATTTACCGTTCAGGTTATATCTTTGGCGATTCTGCCTCCGGCATTTTAAGCTTGAATGACGCCTTATTAATGTTGATTAAAGGTTGCATTCAACTGGGGTATGCGCCAACCTTACAAGAGCGTATTACTTTATTGCCCGTTGATTTTGTCAGCCGCGCGATTGATGCTATCGTGTTTGCTAACCCAACGCATTCTGAGGTCTATCATATCGACCACCCCACGGGTTTAATGTGGTCTGATCTCGTCGCGTGGTTTAATCACCACGGCTACAATATGAAATTAATTAGTCTAACGGAATGGAAGCAAAAATTAAAAACGATCAATCGCGATAATGCCTTATTTCCCTTTTTACCCTATTATTTATCCCTGAATGAAGATTACGCTTCTGCGCCTGTTTCGACTGAAAAAGCGCGTCACATTTTAAATGAAATTGGCTTAGATTATCCCGAAATCAACGATAAGCTTTTAATGGTCTACTTGCGATATATGCAAGAACAAGCTTTTTTGCCTATCGTTTCGACTGCGCATCCATAAGTTTGATAAAATCGTTTTCATCCAGAATTTTCACGCCCAAAGCTTTAGCTTTTTCTAATTTTGAGCCCGCTTCTTCACCCGCAATCACGTAATGCGTTTTTGCAGAAACACTCCCGCTGACTTTCGCACCCAGCGCTTCCAATTTCTCTTTCGCATCATCACGCGAGAAATGGGATAAAGACCCGGTCAGTACGAATGTCTTACCTAATAAAGGTAAATGATCAACCGTTGCAACCGCCTCCCAATGCAAGCCGGCCTGCAATAAACGCCGAATGACTTCACGGTTATGCGCTTCTTGGAAGAAATGATAAATATGCTCCGCAACGATGGGACCCACATCCGGCACCGTTTGCAAGGTTTCAATATCCGCCGTTTGAATGGCTTCTAGCGTTTTTAAATAAGTCGCTAAATTCTTGGCTGTCGCTTCACCAACTTCACGTATCCCCAAAGCATATAAAAACCGTGGCAAGGTCGTATTGCGACTTTTTTCAATTTCATCTAATAAATTCTGGGCAGATTTTCCGCCCATACGCTCTAAAGCTGCTAATTCGTCTTTATCTAATAAATAAATATCAGCAACTGATTTTAATAATCCCGCTTCAACGAGTTGATCGGCAAGTTTATCGCCTAAGCCTTCAATATTCATGGCGCGTCGCGAGGCGAAATGTTTAATCGCTTCTTTTTGCTGCGCAGGACAATAAAGACCACCGGTACAGCGAGCAATCGCCTCTCCAGGAATATGTTCAATTTCAGAGTCACACACTGGGCAATGCGTCGGTAAATGAATTTTCTTGGCATTGCGTGGTCGGCGTTCAGCAATTGCGCCGACGACCTCAGGAATCACATCACCTGCACGGCGCACAATCACGGTATCGCCAATGTGTATGTCTTTACGTTGCACTTCGTCCATATTATGCAACGTGGCGTTACTCACTGTCACACCGTGCACAAAAACAGGCTTCAGACGCGCAACCGGCGTAATTGCGCCAGTACGGCCTACTTGAAACTCAACCGCTTCTATTAAAGTATAAACTTCTTCCGCGGGAAACTTATGCGCAACCGCCCACCGTGGCGCGCGTGAGACAAACCCGAGCTTTTCTTGCTGGATTTTGTCATCTACTTTATAAACTACGCCATCAATTTCATACGGCAAACTATCACGGGTTTTTTGTAATTTTTCGTAGTAAGTTAAACATCCTTTCGCACCGTCAACCACGTGTGTAAATTTATTAACAGGAATTCCCCACAATTTTAACCGTGCGATAATTTCACTATGCTTTGACGGTAATGCTGCATCCGTGACAGCCCCCACGCCGTAAGCATAAAACGACAAAGGCCGTTTCGCTGTAATACTTGAATCGAGTTGACGTAAACTACCGGCAGCAGCATTGCGAGGGTTTGCAAATTGTTTTTCGTCCTTTTCTAAAGCTGCCGCATTTAAGGCTTGAAAGCCTTTTTTGTGCATAAAGACTTCGCCGCGCACATCTAGTAAATCAGGAATGTTTTTACCGCGCAGCTTCAAAGGAATAGCTCGAATCGTTCTTACATTCGCCGTTACGTCTTCACCCGTTACCCCATCGCCTCGGGTTGCCGCTTGCGTTAACGAACCTTTTTCATAGCGTAAATTAATGGCTAAACCATCTAATTTTGGCTCGCAGCAATACGTAATGGGTTGAGTTGTGTGCAAACGATCTTTAATGCGTTGATCGAAGTCTTCAATATCAACATCGGTGAATGCATTTTCAAGTGATAACATCGGCACAGCGTGCGTCACAGACCCAAAAGCTTTCAGCGGCGCCGCGCCAACGCGTTGCGTTGGCGAGTCAGCCGTCACTAAATCTGGGTGTTCCTTTTCCAGATGCTGTAATTCACGAAAGAGTTGATCGTACTCAGCATCTGTTACTGTGGGTGCATCAAGCACATAATATTGGTAATTATAGTCATCCAATAATGTTCTTAATGCCTGCACACGATCTGCTACCGCTTTCGTCATTACGCACCTGCCAAACTAACAGCCTTATCAACGTCTACGCTCACTAAACGAGAAACACCTGGCTCGTTCATCGTGACACCCATTAGATGCTCGCCCATCTCAATGGTAATTTTATTATGGCTAATGAAAATAAATTGCGTCTTATCAGACATTGCTTTCACCAAGCGTGTAAAGCGAACCACGTTGGCATCGTCTAAAGCCGCATCTACTTCATCAAGCATACAGAAAGGCGCTGGGTTTAAGTGGAAAATCGAGAAAATTAAAGCAATTGCCGTTAACGATTTTTCACCGCCCGATAATAAATAAATGGTCGAATTGCGTTTACCGGGTGGGCAAGCCATCATGGTAATACCGGTTTCGAGCAAGTTATCGCTGGTTAATTCTAAATAAGCTTTACCACCGCCGAAAATCGTCGGGAATAATTCTTGGAAGCGCTCATTCACCTTATCGAAGGTTTCTTTAAACCGCTGACGCGTTTCACGATCAATTTTAGCAATCGCTTCTTCTAGCGTTTGCAAACCCTCGGTTAAGTCTTGTACTTGTTTATCCAAATAGCCTTTTCGTTCTTGGCAAGTCGCATATTCTTCAATAGCCATCAAGTTAATAGGACCCAAACGAGAAATGCGGTTAACCACTTGATCTAATTTACCTTGCCACTCTTCCGGCATGGTGTCTTCGGGTAATTGTTTGAGAATATCTTCCAAATTAAATTCGGTTTCTTTAATTTGCTCAAGTAAAGTGTCAGTTTTGACTTTCCAGCCTTGCCACTCAACGCGTAAATGCTCAAGTGAATTGCGCAATTTATTAATTTCGCGATCTAAGGTATGGCGTTTTTCTTCCAGCTGACGAAATTCTTGCTCTAATGACTCTACCGCGACACGCGCAGAATTCAATTCCACTTCGATAGAAACGTGTTTATCTAAAGCGCGTTGCAAAGCTTTTTTCACAGAATCAATCGGTGGCATAGACGACAAATCACCTTGAAGTGAAATTTTTCTTTCATTCAAGCTGCTCATCTGTGTATGTAAACGTGAAATATTTTGCATTAAGCTATTTTTCTGAGACTTATTTGTCTGCAGCTTAATTTCAATCACGTGCATTTGTTCTTTCTTAAGATTAGCTTCTTCGCGCTTCATTTGTAAGCGTTGACGAAGCTGATCTCGGCTCGCTAACAAATCATCACGCTGCGTGGCCTGCTCTTCGAGCTGAGCCATTGCTTCTTGCCACAATAAGCGAGCTTTCGCATGCTCTTCTTTTGCTTCATGCACTTGTCCAATACATTCATTTGATTCTTGCGTAATGCGTTCAGCCTGCAATTTTAATTCGGTAATACGCTGTTGCAGCATGCCTTGGTGCGCATTTAATTGTGCAGACTTGGCTTGCATTTGCTGATGGCGTGTTTGTAATTCATCACGCTTTGCTTCTAAAGAAGCTAATTCTTCTTTGCGATCTTCAATGCCTTCTTCGATGGTCGTTTGCGTCGCTTCCAATTGGGCAATTTTTTCCGCTAAGCTTTTCAATTCTTGCTCACGCGCAAAAACACCAGCAGCTGGGTCTTCATTACGCAATATGCGCAACCAAGACGCGTTCAACCATAGCCCATCACGCGTCACAACCGATTCGTGCGCTTCAAGTTGTGCACACAAAGCCAAGGCCTCATCTAAAGAATCTGCTGCGTAGATACCCGCGGTCAAAGACGAAAGATCGTATTGAGATTTAATTTTATCACCCAGCAAACTCGCTTTTTTCTGTGTGTGATTTTGCTTCGCGGGTGCATTCGTGTTAAATACACATAAATTACCAGATTTTAATTCATTTAAATGCGGTGTGACGTCATTAAATGTGTCCACACAAATCGCTTGCAGGGCAAACCCTAAGGTTTTTTCAACAGCAAGCTCCCAACCCTGGTCTACCACCAATTGCTGCGCCAAGCGGTTACGTGCAGCTAATTGATGTTTCTCCGTCCAAGGGGTGATTGCATCGTCTTTTTGCCCGAGCGCAGTTTTTTGCAAGGCCTCTAAAGAGGCTTGTTGACCACGAAACCGCTGCGCATCACTGCGAATTTTATCAAGGCTATTTAGCGCATCTTGCTGTGACTGTTGAACATGTTGAATTTCTTGGCGAGCTGTCGCTAACTGATGCGATATTTCATCTAAACGATCATTCGCTTCATAGGCAGCTTTACCCGTTTCATTCAACTCTTTATCTAATTCATAAAAATTATAACGCTGTTGATCGGCCTGTAATTGACCTTGGCGTTTTTCAAGCATTTGAAGTTTTTGCTCTAAATGACCAATACGGGCTTTTTCTACTTCTGCACGCTGCATTAGCGTTGCTGAGCCTTGGTTAAACGCATCCCATTGTTGCTGCCACTGCTGCATTGCATCATCAGCCGCCAACATTTCCGACTGCGCCAACTCAACCACAGAAGCACCTTCTTCTGATTGCGGCGCCAACATTAATAATTCTTCTTCAATTGTGCGTAGTTGTTCTTCTGTTTCGCTTAATTGATCGTTAACAATTTGCCAATCACGCTCAGTTTGCTTTAAATCGTTTTCCCATTGCGTTAAGCGTTCTTGGTGATGCAACACTTCTTGTTCACTGCGGGTAATTTCATTACCGACTGCATAATAACGGCGTTGAATTTCTTGGAAACCATCTTGCGCAACGCGTTGCTCGTGGCGCATTTGTTCTAATTCACGATCAGTAGTAATTATTTCCGAGTTACGTGCCTCTAAAGCCGTTTCTTCACGTTGAATATTCATCGTGTATTCGACCATACGGCTGTCTAAATGACGCCATTGAATAGCGTATAATTCAGCTCGCAAAACACGTTCTTGCTCTTTTAAGGTTTGAAATTTTTCAGCAACGTTTGCTTGATGCTTCAAATGCCCAAGCTGTTTATCAAGCTCGGCGCAAACGTCATTGACCCGCGCTAAATTTTCACGCGTATGATTCATGCGCAGCTCTGTTTCACGGCGGCGTTCTTTATATTTTGAATTACCGGCGGCTTCATCGATGTACGCCCGCAACTCTTCAGGCTTGGCTTCAATCATTTTCGCAATCATACTTTGGCCAACAATCGAGTAGCTGCGTGGCCCCAAACCGGTGCCGTCGAAAATGTCTTTAATATCGCGCCGACGGCAGCGGGTATTGTTCAAATAATATACAGAATCAGAGTCGCGATTAATTGTGCGCTTCACGGAAATTTCAGCATAACTTGCGTATTCACCACCGATGGTGCCGTCCGAGTTATCAAAGACCAACTCAACTGAAGCTTGCCCAACCGGCTTACGCCCGCCTGAGCCATTAAAAATAACGTCAGTCAGCGATTCGCCGCGAAGATATTTCGGGGAGCTTTCACCCATCACCCACGTGACCGCGTCAATGATGTTCGATTTACCGCAGCCGTTGGGTCCTACAATCGCAACAAGCTTACTGGGAAGAGCGATCGTGGTAGGATCGACAAAGGACTTGAAACCTGAAATTTTAATCTTCGACAACTGCATAGTAGCATCCCTAGTTGATGAGCGGTTATTATGCCATTTCCAGAGGCATAGATTCTAGATTTTAAATCGATTATGCTGAGAATTAGTAGTAAAATATCATGAAATAGTCTTCACAAGGACGAACCATGACCCGAGCTATGTCTAGCAAGGCTGTAGCACTCACGATTGCAGGCGCAGGATGTGCCTTTTCCTTACTGGCAGCCCTCATTCTTAACGCCCATATTGAAGCCTATTTCACCTTCATTTCAACCCTTAAAACCAGCCTACCGGCACTTGTTTTTCTCTTTGGCAGCCTTATTTCAGTCTTAGCAGCCTTTATTTTCGATAGCGTCTGCCTTGCTCAAGCCAAAAACCGAGCGCTTATTTCAGCGAATCACCGCCTTTCGTCAGAAATTGAACAGCGAGAAGCTATTGAAACAGATAAAGAGCAACTCAAGCAAGCGCTGCTGCAAGGTCAAAAACTTCAGGCTGTCGGAACCCTTGCTGGCGGCATTGCTCACGATTTCAATAATATTTTGTATGCCATTGCCGGTTACACACAAATGGCTCACGAAGACACTGAAAGAAACACCCAACTCCACCAAAATCTTGAAAAAATTCTTGAGGCAACACACCGAGGGCAAGCACTCGTTTCGCGAATTCTCGCGTTTAGCCGCAGACCTTCCCACCATCAAGATGCCGTTCTTTCTACCAAAGAAACGATTTCCAGTGTGTTATCTTTCATAAAATCAACCATTCCAGCCAGCGTTAGTCTGCATTTTGAAATACAGAAAGATATGTTCATTCACGGTAATAAAACCCAAATTCATCAAGTGCTCGTGAATTTAATTAACAATGCTGTCGATGCGATGGAGGGTGAAGGCGATATTACCGTGCATGCCAGTGCATTTCACATTGCACAACAAGACGGTTTTACCGACTTAGCACCCGGAGAGTATGTCAAAATAGATATTACAGACACCGGTCATGGTATTGAACAGCACGTTTTGAATCGTATTTTTGAACCCTTCTTCACCACGAAAGAAGTTGGCAAAGGCACAGGCTTAGGATTAGCCATCGCACATGCAATCATGAAAGATCATCACGGCTATATTTCAGCAACCAGCACCCTCGGAAAAGGCAGCACCCTTACCTTATACTTTCCGCAATACCAAGCCAGCAAAGGAGTAGATTAACGCATGGCCACCTTATTATTAGTTGAAGACGATCCGCTCGTACGCGATATGTTAACGCAAATATTGCAACGTGCATCACATACAGTCATCACTGCTGCCGACGGCGAAGCAGCTGTTGAACTTTTAAAAACACACACACCGGATATCTTAATTACTGATATTATCATGCCGAAAAAAAGCGGCATTACTTTAATTACTGAAATTAAGAGCAAACATCCTGAGCTTGAGATTATTGCAATCTCTGGTGGTGGTCGCTTAGACCCCTCGGGTTATTTAGACTTATCAGAATCTTTAGGTGCTTCTGTTTCATTTGAAAAACCCATTGATAATGCGTCTTTACTCATGACCATTGATTTACTCGTCCACGGTAAAAAAGAAAAATCACCGCATTAATCACGCACGATCAAACCAAAAACGTTGTTTCAATTGTCGTAATCTGATGGGTGTAGGCTTGCTTACACCCATCTCAAAATCAATTTCGCCACTGGTTACCGTGTTCAAAGCATAAACCCCACTCACTTGATATCGTTTCATGACTTGCAAATTCGGCAAGTGATATCGATTATGAAACCCAGTTGAATAGATCACCCAGCGCGGACTAACTGCCTCGACCCACGGCAAGGATGAAGACGTTTCACTACCGTGATGCGGTGCAATCAATAGATCAGCAGATAACGCTGATGGCACAGATTTCATTAAATTTTGCTCAGCTTCTGCTTGAATATCACCCGGCAATAAAGTGGTTAAATATCCATTAGACACGCGCAACACACAAGAAGCATTATTCCCCTCAAATGTTTTTGGTGTCGGTGATAACACCGCAAAATCAACCCCATCCCAACGCCAACGTTGGCCTGCTTCACATAATTTCGCCTGTGTTTTAGGAAATTGCGCCGGCACACTCGTTATAAACTGCAAAACCGGTATGTTATTCAACACTGCATTAACACCGCCAGCGTGATCATTATCGCCGTGGCTCACAACAAGCATATCTATTCGTTTCAGATGGTTAGCGACAATCGTCGGCACGACCACGCGTGCGCCTTCATCACTCTTATCTGACATCCGCCCGCCCGTATCATACAGCAAAGTATGCGCACGCGTTTGTATTAATACTGACAACCCTTGCCCAACATCTAACACTGATACACGATAATACTGAAACGGCAAAGTATGCGCTGGCCAAGAAATCACGGGTAATAAAAATATTAACCCAAGACTTTTCATCGGCGTGCCTTTAGGCAGTAATAAAATCAACACGCCAAATAAAGCTGTTATAAACACCCAATTATTATTAATTGCGTTGAAAACAGTCCAATGCGGCAGATACATGCACCACATTAAAACACGCCATAACCCATTCAAACTTATGCCAGCTAATAGCAATAACAAATGACAAAGGGAAGATGAAAAAATCACCGCGATCATTGCCATTAAACATAAAGGTAAAATTGTGAAAACCAACCACGGAATCGCAATTAAATTTGAAAGTGACCCAAGCATTGCATCGCGCTGAAAATACCAAAGCGATATCGGCAACAACCCCAAACCAATCAACCATTGCACCCGCAATGTTTGTTTGAAATGTCCACTGTTTTGCTGGGGTCGATGACTCAAACCAAAACATAAACAAAAAATCGTCATGAAAGACAACCAAAAACTCGCACTGATGACGCTTGCGGGATTAACGATTAAAACCATTAATAAAGCGAGACTTAACCCTTGCCAAGGCTGAGTTTCACGGCGCAACGCAAATAATAATCCACCGCCTAATAACATTAAAAATGCACGTTCTGAAGGCAAGGAAAACCCAGATAGAGAGGCATAAACAAACCCAACCAAAATGCTGCCTATCAATCCTGCGCTACGCACACTCACATACAATAAACCTAAGGAAAAATGCCGCCACAACCAACGTACAATATAATTCACCCAAAAAGCTACCATTCCCAGGTGCAAGCCACCAATCGCCATCAGGTGATTTGTTCCTGTATCGTTCAAAACATTCCAATCTCGTGGGTCAACGAATCGATGCTCACCAATCATTAAAGCCATCAACCAAGCTGAATGAGGAATCGTTGGCAAACACGGGGTCAATTTATTCAACAAATGAAAACGTAATCGATTCATCCAAATCGTTGGTGACAAGGTTAAAGAAGAACCCGTGATTTCACAACGCGTTGCCGTGCCACTTAAATTCACACCTTGCTCAAATGCCCAATCTTCTTGATTAATGCCACCGCGATTCATCAACCCATGAAAAGGGAGAAATTCAGCCCGACAATCCACTTCATCGCCGGGTTTATACATTCCCTGCTTCACCTGTATTAAGGCTCGACCAGATTGCAAGATACCTGGCTGCGACACATCGCTAATGTCATTAATTTTAACGAGTAAATGCGTTCCATAAGGGGTCGATATCGGTAAACCCTCAACGCGTCCTTTGAATTGCAAAGGAAGCCCTTGAAATGCGGTTGGCAATGTTGACTTAAGTGTTAATTGAGCACGAAAATCAGCCCAGAAAAAACCAGCGCAAAAAAAGCAAATTAACAATAACAACCCAGGTCTCAGTCGAATTTTACGATGCAATATCAATATCAGTAATGCAACAAGACCCAACCACGATAATGCAGGCAAATAAGATAATTGCATTAGCGTGAGGGTGCCGAGCAAAAAAGCAAGCGCCGGCATGAGCCATCCTCACACATTTTAATATTTATGCAGCGACTAAGCCGCCGTCTTGAATGCGTAAAACGCGATGCGCTTTAGAGGCAATTTGGGGATCGTGTGTTACCATCACAACACTGGTTTGATGTTTTTGTTGTAATTGATAAAACATTTCCAACACACGTTCAGCATTTTTCGGGTCTAAATTCCCGGTCGGCTCATCTGCCAACACACATAAAGGCTGCATAACCAAAGCACGTGCGATCGCAACCCGTTGACGCTCACCGCCCGATAATTGCCCCAAGCGATGCTGTAACCGATCTTTCAACCCCACTTGCTCTAATAAGGCTGTTGCGCGTTCTTCGATTAATTGCGGTTCTTGATCACCAATTAATAAAGGCATACTCACATTTTCAAGCGCTGAAAATTCGGGTAATAAATGATGAAATTGGTAAATAAAGCCTAAATGCTTATTGCGTAACTCACAACGCGCTTTTTCAGATAATTGTGAAAGCGACTGGTTCGCAATCATCACTTCACCTGTGCTTGGTTTATCTAATCCACCTAACAAGTGCAACAAAGTACTTTTGCCCGAACCAGAAGCACCAATAATTGCCACCATCTCACCCGGCGCCACAGATAAATTAATCAATTTTAAGACTTGTATTTGTGAAGGGCCTTCGTTATACACTTTTGACAATTGCTGACATGCCAAGACAGGATTATTCATAACGTAAAGACTCCACCGGATCAAGTTGAGATGCGCGCCACGCCGGATATAAAGTTGCTAACAAACTTAACACTAAGGAAGCGACACTAATTTTTATGACATCTGACCACTGAATTTCAGACGGCAAATAATTCACGAAATACACATTCGATGAAATTAACTGCACATGGAAAACATGTTCAATGAAATTTACAATATCTGTGACATTGTAAGCGAGCAACACCCCACCGACGACGCCCAGCAAAGTGCCAAACACGCCAATTAATCCGCCTTGCACCATAAAAATAGATAAAATCGTGCTGGGTGTGGCGCCAAACGTTCTCAAAATTGCAATATCCGCTTGTTTTTCATTCACAACCATCACCAGTGTTGACACCAAGTTAAAAGCAGCTACGGCAATAATCATTAATAAAATGAAAAACATCATCGTTTTTTCCATTTGCACGGCATGGAAAAATTCGCCGAATTGATCAGCCCACGTTGTTACGCTTATATCCGGCGAGAACGTATCCATCATATTCAAAGCCATTGAAGGGGCAGCATAAACATTCGCAACATTCAAATGCAAACCGGTGACGTAAGCACCCATGCCATTCAAACGCTGCGCATCTGCCAAGTGCACAAAACCCATCGCGCGATCAAACCCAAACCCATTGCCAGACCTGAAAATACCGACGACCGTGAAGCGTTTAAAACGCGGCATCACACCCGCTGGTGACATTGTGACTTGTGGTGTCATCAGGGTGACTTTATCGCCAACACTCACATTCAGCTGCTGCGCTAAACCTTCGCCTAACACAATGCTAAATGAGCCCGGCTTCAAGTCAGTCAAATGCCCTTGCACCATTTTATCAGCCAAGGCTGTAATTTTAGCTTCTTGATCGGGCAAAATACCGCTTAGCAAAGAAGGCTGCACTGAGCCGCCGTAATTTAATAAAACTTCACTCGTCACAAACGGCGCTGCGGCTTTCACGCCCGGAAACCCGAGTACTTTTTGCTGTGTGTTTTGCCAGTTTGGAATAGCACCCGACAAGCTGCTAACTGTAATTGCAGGAACCATACTAAACACGCGCGAACGAATTTCACGATCAAAGCCATTCATGACCGATAAAACTGTGATTAAAACCATGACGCCTAACGCAATGCCTATCATGGAAACTAACGAAATAAATGAAATAAAATGATTACGCCGTTTCGCACGCGTATATCGTAACCCAATAAATAAGGCGGCTGGTCTAAACATGGTGAGCTTTCGCTCCTTGAAATAAATTGAAAAAGTTATTCGTGGTGGCGTCTGCGAGTTCCGCTACAGAAATTCCGCGCAAATTTGCGATAAAGGCAGCAGTATAGGGTACAAACGCAGGCTCATTTCTGATGCCGCGATGCGGCACTGGCGCAAGATAAGGTGCATCAGTTTCAATCAGCAAGCGATCTAGCGGTACTTTTGAAGCTGTTTCTTGCACTAAGGGTGCATTCTTAAACGTCACAATACCTGAAATAGAAATATAAAATCCTAAGTCAAGTGCTGCTTTAGCTGTTTCCCAATCTTCCGTAAAACAATGCATCACACCGCTACAGGTTTCAGCCTGTTCTTCCTTCAAAATAGCTAACGTATCAGCACGAGCTTCACGCGTGTGAATGATTAAAGGTTTTTTCAAAGCTTTTGCTGCTCGAATATGCACACGAAATTGCTCACGCTGCATCTCTAAGCCTTCAGTCACACGGTAATAATCAAGCCCAGTTTCGCCAATACCTACAATTTTCGGGTTTTGGCCTAAGTGCACTAAGGTTTCAACATCAACGCGCTCATCTGCATCCGTGGGATGCAAACCCAAAGAGGCGCTCACATTCGGGAACTTCTCAGCAATTTGAAGCACTCTTGGGAAATCTGCCATATTCACAGAAATATTCAAACAATGGGAAACACCCGCGGCTTTTGCGCGGTCTAAAATTAAACTAACGCCGTGATCATCGTCACTTAACATGTCTAAATGACAGTGCGAATCAACGTATTTAAGTGCTTGCTCAGACATTTGCGCACTCCATCCAACGATAAAATAACGTTTCTAATACTAACGTCTTGTTTAACTGCAACCCTAAAGCAAATTGTTTTTGCCAATGCGCTAATTGTGCCACGAAGCGGTTTAACATTGACAGATTTATCTGATTTACTAGTATTTCTACAGTATTGGCTTGATCGTGATTCAATAAAGGTGCACGGCCTTCTGACACAGCATATTTCATTAAATCAGCAGAAAACGACAATGCTAAAGCTAATAAATCGGTAATTTCTTCTTTTTGAAAACGCTGCGCACTGTGAATGGGCTCGCTTTTTTGTTGCGCCAACATCAGCATAGTCGCATAAAAATCTGTGCGACAGACATAAGCCTCTATCTGACGTTTTGTTATTTCTTGATAGGGCACGCGAAACACAAATTGCTGACAACGACTTCGAATGGTGGCAGGCAGCGCGCTTAACTGATCACACACCAACAATAAAACAGCATCTTCTGGCGGCTCTTCCAAGGTTTTCAATAAAGCATTCGCCGCATTCACATTCAAAGCATTCGCAGGATTAAAAATCACAACGCGTGTTTTTCCTTTAAATGAAGATTGCTGCACAAACTCATTCGCTTCCCGCACCTGGTCAATTTTAATGGATTGACCTTCTTTTTCCGGTATTACTTTAAAAATATTCGGATGAACTTCCGACGCAGAGAGTCGACAATCATGGCAAACCCCGCAAGGCTCACCCGATGTCGCAGGCTGGGCGCACAACAATGCGGTTGCAAATTGCATTGCAAACGCAGTTTTTCCAATATTTGGCGCACCAATTAATAATAAAGCATGGGGCAATTTCCCCGACTGATGCTGCAACCATAAACGCTGCCAAATATCTTTTAACCAAGGTGAATTCATTGCGGATGGCGCTCCAAAAAGGCATTCATGACAGTCGCTAATTGTGCCGTCACTTCTGCCGGCGTGACACGCGCATCAATAATGTTCATGCGTATCGGATCTTCAGCAGCCCTATCTAAGTAAACCTGGCGAATACGCTCAAAAAACGCAGTTTGCTCTTGCTCAATGCGGTCTTTCTCGTTACCACGACCAGCTGCGCGCATTAAACCCAATTCCACTGGTAAATCAAACAATAAAGTTAAATCGGGTCTAATGCTGCCAACTATCCATTCATCTAAAAATTGAATAATGCCTTTTTCTATGCCACGCCCACCGCCTTGATAAGCGTAACTCGCATCAACGTATCGGTCGCTTATCACCCAAGCGCCTGCTTGTAATGCCGGTTCAATCACTTGTTTAATGTGCTGCGCACGCGCGGCAAACATTAACAGTAATTCTGTTTGCGGATATAATATTTCACCGGTCGGTGTTTGCAATAACACCTGCCGAATAGCTTCAGCAATCGTCGTTCCGCCAGGCTCGCGCGTTACGCACACAGGAATATTCTTCTGCTTAAAAAATTCTTTCATCCATGTAATAGCACTACTTTTCCCCGCACCCTCGGTGCCTTCAATCGTAATTAACTTACCGCGCATGGTTGCCCTTAAATATAGTGATGTACCGGACTCACCAGAATAGATAATTTACCCGTCAGCAACTGCTGAACTTCTTTCTGAATGATAGGATTATTCAGCGCACTCGACTTACTGCGCAATATCGCAGCTTGCACCGCGGCATTATGCTCTGTAAGTGTTTTTGAAAACTGATGACTACCGTCCCCTTTCGCGACAAAATATAAATAATCGTGGTGTAAGGGGTGCAGTGCCGCCTCAATGGTCGAAGCGCTGGGCATTGCAATCGGTGTTGGTGGTAAACCGGTGTGGATATACGTGTTATAAGGCGTATCGGTTTGCAAATCAAGTTTCGTGATTTTACCTTGGTATTGCGCGCCCATACCAAAAATGACAGTCGGGTCAAACTGCAATAACATATGTTTATTTAAACGATTCACTAAAACGCCTGCAATCACTGGCCTTTCAGCTGCTAAATACGCCTCACGCTCAACCAAAGATGCAGCTGTGAGGGCTTGGTACGCATCGGTATAAGGCACGCTAGCATCTCGTTTATTCCAAGCTGCATTCAAAGTGTCTTGCAACATTTTATTTGCACGTTTTAGCACTGAAACATCCACATCATTACGCAAATAATAATAGGTTTCTGGTAAAAATTGCCCTTCAGGCGAAATGGGCTGCCCCGTCATCAAGGCCATTAAATTATCATTATCCATCAAAGCTGATGTGTGACGTAAAAACGGCGTTTCCATTAGGGCTTGTCTTAATTGTGCAAACGTCCAACCTGGCACAATTGTAAACGCACGATAATAATGCCCCGTACCAATGGTTAATTGCTTCCAAAGCCCACGCACGCTCGTACCTGGCGCAATAAAATATTCGCCTGTTTTTAAACCGGTGCGCGCATGTAACTCAGCATAAAATAAAAATAAATGTGGATTAGGCAAAACTTGCAGCTGGGTCAAATCATCAACCAACTGAGCCTTGCTCTCCCCCGGTTTGAGATAATAAACCACACCCGACGGGGGAACGTGAACAGGACGGTAAAGCAAATACAGTGGAATTAAAGCTAAAACAAACAACGTGGCCAAGAATAAAACGTGTTTTTTCATGCCCTCACTCCATTAGAGTTTATATCCTTTTGAACACTAAGGTGCCGTTGGTGCCGCCAAAACCGAATGAATTTGATAATACCACATCTAACTTCATTGATTGCGCTTGATGCGGTACAAAATTTAAATCACAACCTTCGCTGGGGTTATCAAGGTTGATTGTTGGTGGTGCCACTTGGTCACGCAAGGCTAAAATACTAAAAATAGCTTCAACTGCACCCGCCGCGCCTAAAGAGTGACCCGTCATCGACTTGGTTGAGCTCACGGCTAACTTATAGGCGTGATCACCAAAAGTTCTTTTAATACCTAACACTTCGAGTTCGTCACCTGCCGGCGTCGAGGTTCCGTGCGCGTTGATATAGTTAACCGCTGTTGGTGCTAACCCAGCATCTGCCAAAGCAGCATTCATGGAATTAGACCCCCCTAAACCTTCAGGATGCGGTGTTGTCATATGGTGCGCATCTGCGCTCATGCCAAAGCCAACTAACTCTGCGTAAATTTTTGCACCGCGCGCTTTCGCTGCTTCATATTCTTCAAGCACAATCACGCCTGCGCCATCGCCCAACACAAACCCATCTCGATCTTTGTCCCAAGGACGGCTAGCTTTGGTTGGCTCATCATTTCGGGTTGAAAGCGCACGCATTGCCGCAAAACCGCCTATGCCTAATTTCGTGGTCGCCATTTCTGAGGCGCCTGCAATCATGACATCAGCATCACCGTAAGCAATGGTACGGGCAGCTGCGCCAATATTATGGGTTCCGGTTGTACAAGCAGACACCAGTGCAATATTGGGGCCGCGCATGCCGTATTGAACGGAAAGATTCCCGCCGATCATGTTGATCAAAGCGCCGGGAATAAAAAACGGAGAAATGCGTCTTGGTCCTTTTTCAACCAAAACGCCGTGATATTCTTCAATAATCGGTAAACCACCAATGCCCGAGCCAATCGCGAAGCCAATGCGGTCTGCATTCGCCTCTGTCACAACTAACCCAGCATCTTGAATCGCCTGGATTGCAGCCGCCATCCCGTATTGAATGAAAAAATCACGCTTACGCGCATCTTTTTCACTCATATACTGGCTAAGATCTAAATCTTTCACACGGCTGCAGATACGCGTGGTTAAGTCTGAAGCGTCAAAATGATCAATCAATGCCACGCCGCTCTTGCCAGCTACAATTGCTTGCCAAGTACTATCAACGGTATGTCCTAGGGGTGTTACCATACCTAAGCCCGTTACCACAACGCGTCGTTTTGCCATTTTGCACCTCTCTCTTAACCAGCAATCAGTCAGGGTTTTTAGCTTGTTTTTTCTGAGCGTTCAACGATGTATTTGACTGCATCTTTCACAGTGGTAATTTTTTCAGCATCTTCATCAGGAATTTCTGTTTCAAATTCTTCTTCAAGTGCCATTACCAACTCAACGGTATCAAGAGAGTCAGCACCTAAATCATCAACAAAAGAAGCATCCGCGGTGATTTCATCTTCTTTCACGCCTAATTGTTCAACAACAATCTTCTTAACGCGGGCTTCGATGTCACTATTCTGGGTTGTCATGGTTTTGCTATCCTCATTAATCTATAAACGAAAAGGGTTAGTTTATTCAAAAATCGCTAAAATTCAAGTCAAAATCGAGCACCTAGCCCGTAAGATGACCTTAATTCATATACATACCGCCATTTACATGGAGGGTTTGACCGGTAATATAACCTGCTGATGAGCTAGCCAGGAAGGCCACAGCTGCTGCAACATCTTTCACCGACCCCAATTTCTGCATAGGGATGCGTTGGAAAAGCACTTCCTTTTGAGCCTCTGTCAGGGCATTGGTCATGTCGGTCGAAATAAAGCCAGGCGATACCACATTCACGGTAATATCACGAGAGCCTACTTCAAGTGCGAGCGCCTTGCTAAAACCAATCACACCAGCCTTTGCTGCCGCATAATTCGCTTGACCAGGGTTGCCAGAAGAACCGACAACTGAGCCAATTGAAATCACCCGACCCCAACGCGCTTTAATCATATCACGTAAACAGGCTTTGCTGAGTCGATAAATTGAATTCAAGTTCGTATCAATCACTGACAACCATTCTTCTTCTTTCATTCTTAAAAATAAGTTGTCTTGGGTAATGGCAGCATTATTCACTAAAATTTGCACGGCACCGAATTCTGCTTTCACTTGCTCAATTAATGAATCCACTGATTCTGCCTGTGTCACATTTAATACTTTACCAACACCTGCAATACCCGCTGCTTTTAAAGCAGTCGTGATATTCTCTGCGCCTGTTACGGTGGTGGCTGTACCGATCACCGTCGCACCGGCCTCACCCAACTGCATAGCAATCGCTTGACCAATTCCACGACTTGCGCCTGTGACTAATACTACTTTACCTTGAAATTCGCTCATCGTTTAGGCTCTCACACTCGTTTCTAATAATGTTGTTAAACTCGGCAAATCTGCCGTGTTTGATAAGTGTAATTGTTTATCAATACGCTTATTTAATCCTGTTAAAATTTTACCTGAACCACATTCAACAATATTCGTAATACCTGCTTGTTGAAAGGCTTGCACTGTTTCAACCCAACGAACCGGCGAATACAACTGTCGCACTAACCCTTCACGAATTGCTTCTGGGGTTTCATACGCACGCACTGCCGCATTCCCAATCACACATTGCGAGGGTGTTTTAATAGTGATATTTGATAAGGCTTCATTTAATTTTTCAGCTGCGGGTCGCATTAACTCACAATGCGAGGGCACACTCACCGGAATAGAAACCGCCATTTTAGCACCATTTTCTTTCGCTAAGGCAATCGCATTCGCAACCGATTCTGCATGTCCGGCCACCACGACTTGACCTACGCTATTATAATTCGCAGGTGATAACACTTGCCCTGGCAAAACAGCTATTTTGCATAGCTCAGCAACGGCTGCATCATCTAAGCCGATAATTGCAGCCATGCCACCCACACCGCTTGGCACCGCCGCTTGCATAAAACGCCCACGCGCTGCCACTAAACGAATGGCGTCAGAAAAATCTAAAGCGCCTGCCGCGACTAGGGCTGAATATTCACCCAAACTATGGCCAGCGAGCATCGCTTGTGTATAGTGCGGTGATTGGCTAGTTAAAATACGCCAGACCGCCATACTACCGGCTAATAAGGCCGGTTGGGTATTTTCGGTTTGATCTAACTGCGCCGCAGGACCTGCACTTGCTAATTCCCATAAATCAAAACTCAAGGCATGAGAAGCTTCATCAAAAGTATCTTTCACTTCACGAAATTGTGCAGCAATATCCACAAGCATACCTACTGCTTGTGAACCCTGCCCCGGAAATACAACGGCTAATTGAGTCATTTAAAACCTCACCAAGGCTGAGCCCCAGGCTAAACCACCGCCGAAGCCTTCCATCATTAATAGCTGCCCAGGCTTCACACGACCATCACGCACAGCCTCATCTAAGGCGAGCGGAATGGAAGCACTTGAGGTATTGCCTTGCTTATCAAGGGTTACTGTCACTTTATCCATCGGCAAATCAAGCTTTTTAGCCATGGCTTGAATAATACGGATATTGGCTTGATGTGGAATCAACCAATCAATCTCAGATTTTTGAATATTATTTTTTTCTAAAGTTTCATCGAATAAATCGCCTAAAATATTCACGGCTAATTTAAACAAAGAATTGCCCATCATTTTAACCGATTCTAACGCCGGTGTTTTACCCGAGGTTAACGGCAAATATAAAACATCTTTATGATTACCATCAGCGTGTAAATGCGTTGAGATAATGCCAGGTTCTTTACTGGCTTGTAACACAACCGCACCGGCGCCATCACCAAATAAAACACAAGTGCTGCGATCAGACCAATCGACCACGCGAGACATTAACTCACTACCAATAATTAAGGCGTTTTTAACCATGCCCGTTTTAATGTATTGATCAGCAATACTCATTGCATACATAAAGCCTGCGCAGGCAGACGCGTTCAAGTCGAAAGCAGCGCAGCCTGAAATACCGTAGCGCTCTTGCAATAAACAAGCCGTGCTTGGAAACATCATATGCGGCGTTGTTGATGTGACGATAATCATGTCTAAATCACTGGGTTGAATGCCCGCGGCTTCCATAGCTCTACGGCCAGCAACATCAGCCATTGTGACGGCGTTTTCGCCTTCTTCTGCTAAATGACGTGCATGAATACCGGTTCTTTCAACAATCCATTCATTCGTTGTGTCGACCATTTTTTCAAGGTCGGCATTTGTCACAATTTTAGGAGGAAGGTAACTGCCCGTCCCTTTAATTTTTGAATAAACCATGGGTAAACTCACTTTAGTAAGAATTCAACTTGATGCCGAATTTGTTCAGGAACCTGACGATCAGCAATTTTCATGGCGGCTTCAATCGCGTTAGCAAAGGCAGGAATCGTTGCACCACCATGGCTTTTAATCACGTTGCCTTGCAAGCCAATTAACACTGCGCCATTATATCGGTTAGGATCAATACGTTTCAGTGAGGCGCGTAAAACAGGTTTGACGATCAACCCTAATATTTTTGTCATCCAATTTTTCATGAACGCTTCTTTAATTAAGTCTTTCATGAAATGAACAACACCTTCACTGTTTTTTAATAAAACATTCCCGACAAATCCATCACAAACCACAATGTCAGCTTTACCGCTAAAAATAACATCGGGTTCTAAATAGCCAGCGTAATGAATGCCTTTAAAGGCAGATAATAATTGTGATGCCTGCTTGACCAGCTCATTGCCTTTAATATCTTCTGAGCCAATATTTAATAAATAAACAGAAGGATGGGCAATATTATCAACTGCCGTCGCCAAAGCAGAAGCCATGACAGCAAACTGCAGCAGATGTTCAGGCGAAGAATCAACGTTCGCACCCAAATCAAGCATGTGCACATGCCGGTTCGGCAAAGCCGTTGGGAAAGTTGATAAAATGGCGGGTCTGTCGATGCCTGGTAAGGTTTTTAAAACAAAACGCGCTGTTGCCATTAAAGCGCCGGTGTTGCCTGCGCTAACACAGGCCTGAGCAGCCCCGTCTTTCACTAAATTAATGGCAACCCGCATGGAAGAATCTTTTTTAGAGCGCAGCGCTTGGGCTGGCGGCTCATCCATTTCAACACATTGTGTGGTGTGCTGAATGGTTACCCGCGCCGCATCGTGTGCGTGCTGGGCTAAGAAATTTTTAATGGTTTCTGCATCGCCTACCAAAATAAGGTGTAGGGACGAATTGCCAGCTAAGGCCTGAATGGCCGCTGGAATTGTGACTGAGGGGCCGAAATCACCCCCCATGACATCTATCGAAATCGTAACCGTGGTCAAACGACTACTCTTCGTCGCTGCTATCTTCAGCGGCGGCTTTCTGCGCGATAATTTGTTTGCCGCGGTAGTAACCATCTGGGGTTACGTGGTGACGACGATGGGTTCCACCCGTGGTTTTGTCGGTAGCAAGCGTAGACGCTGTCAAACCATCATGCGAACGGCGCATGCCGCGTCTGGAACGGGTTACTCGACTTTTCTGTACAGCCATTGTTCAAACTCCCCTACTATATCAATACACTAATTAATTTTTTCCCTTGAG
Organism: uncultured Gammaproteobacteria bacterium; assembly: GCA_965653045.1. GTDB lineage: Bacteria > Pseudomonadota > Gammaproteobacteria > DSM-16500 > DSM-16500 > Aquicella. Next base: position 55,389 of record CBFGYM010000003.1, on the reverse strand, counting down.
TGACGCCAATACCTGAAACGGGTTAATGGGTTCACCATCTTTCCAACCGGCATCGGCCAAGGGCAGCTTTACACGGCAATTTTCAGGCTCATGTCTAGGAATAATTGGCAAATTGAGAATTAATTCATCTTCAATTAAATCACGCAGTGCCAGTTGACCTTCCAAGGTCATGACCGGTTCATAATGCGATGGTAAAGCATTGGCTTCATCCAGCGACTTTACGACCCCTAACGCAAAGTGAGACATTATTTCACATTGGTAGGGTTCCATACAACGTTGGCATTGCAAAACGAGCGTTGCCTGAACGCTGCCCTCAACAAAGGTTACCCCTTGCTCATCAACGCCAAAATGCAAATCAGTGACTGCGGCGTCGTGTGAGGCACTTAAATGTGCACACAAACGCGGCATATCAGCGATTTTTACTTGGCCGTCAATGCGCAAATCTTGTTCCGCATAACGGAATGGGTCAATTTGTTCTGGGATAATTTTTTCCATGCGCGCATTGTAGGCATGCTAAGCGCTTGTGTCAAACTAAGAAATTCATTTTATTGCCTAAATTCTACCCGATATTGACAGCGCCAGGGCTTTGAAATAATGTGTGCCCACACAAAACCATACAAATGGTTAAATAATAACCAAATATTAAACGTGGAGTGATCGCATGCCTAAGCAGAAACCTCAGAATATACCCGAAATCCGCCTGAACGATTTTAGCACAACCCCTGAAAATACACTTTTACTCCCGGCTACACCCAGCAATCAGACATACGAATATAGCTATGAAATCTCCGATGAAGAGCTAAACGACGAACAAGACCTCACCCCCGCCCAAGCCGCGCTTAAAACTGTCAAAGCCTACGCGCCGATTACCCTGATTACCTCAGCAGCCTTCGTCTTAGCTTTAACTAATCTCGTCAATGCTTTCTTGTTTGGTACCAAGGGCAGCGCAGAAGATTTAATCAATAAAACCTGGTGGGAAAACTTAGAAGCGGGTGAAATCACAGAAGGCACGCTATATGCCATCAGCGCACAAGCCACTAATTTTGGCGCAAACCTCTTTTTCTTGCTCGCCTTAGTCGCTACCTTCAAAGGCGCTATTACCTTTCTCAAAAAATCCCCTATTGCTAATGGGACGATGCTAGGCTTCGGCCAAATTGCAGCAACCACTTCCGCCTCAGCCCAAGCGGTTATCACGTATGAAACCTTTGCTCCCCTTGCTGAACTAAAAAGTGAATTAGACATCCTGAACTGGGGCATGACAGCTGCAACCTTTGCCCAAACCTACCCTAGCCGGACTTTTGGCACCGTCACCTTAGCAAAAACGATTTCTAATCTCACCGATGCCGCTGCAAAAACACAAGAAGACCTTGTTAACCAACTTTATTATCTTTCACGTGGCGGCGAGTTTACCCGTGAAACCCAAGAAAAAGCCTTCAAGGAAGCCATTCACAGCGTCATTGTCGGCCACTATCAACAAGCCATTAGCCGTTCTGCGCTACGTGCGATGCACAGTGACCCGCGTAAAAGCGATAAAGACATTATTACGATCACCGATAATCGCCTATTAGCCATGATCGCCGTTAAATATTTCGAATTGCTGTGCGAAGCCGGCTTCACCAGCACCATGACACGCCTTGATCAAACCTTAAAAGCCATGGGTCAACTGTTTGATCATACGTTTGGAACCATCGTTGGTGCCGCACCTACGTATGTCACCTATACTGAAAAAACCTACAGCGCCGAGCATATTATCGCCAAAAAAATTGGCAAAGAAGAGAGCTTCGTTGCGCTAAACGATGCCGCCAAACTTGCCCTTGGCTCACCCGGTGGTTTAGGCAGCGCCTCGCTTTACTACATTTCCTTAAAATCACTCCGCTTAACCCTCTTACGCGTGATAGACCAATTACGTGAATATAAAGACCCGCTCGATTATACCAAAGCGATTACCTGCGCCGCCATCGCAAGCGCCTCAGGCGTGAGCTTGGCGCAAGTTGCCAAAAAAGTTGAAGAAAACTACGCCGATGATCTTTTTAAATTTTCACCTGACACACCACTCAGTGAGTCTTATGAATATTTACAAATGCTAGGGGCGATGTTTACTAACTTGTACAGCTTGACCAACCAAGTTGTCTTATCAAAACAACCTTTGCAATTCCAAATCACCGCGGGTGAAGTGACGCTGGTTAACAAAAAATACACGCATCGTTATTTTGAGCGTTTTTTGAGTAACACAATTGCCAACTTACTTCCGTTTGAACACGCGCAAATCACCAACCTACAAGCCAACTCGCTCTGGCGTCGCGGCGAACGCTCTTCCCCGAGCGCAATCGAACAAGGCGATACACAACGTCTTCTCGCGAAACACAACTAAAATTTGTCCACTCTGGACAAAAACAAACACCCCTCTTCACCCAGTCTCTGTACTGGGTGAATGCAGGCAAATCTCTTACAAAAAACAGATTCATTTAATCACTTGAACTATTTTCCAAGAACCTTTATCTTGTTATGGAGACGCAGCAAAACAACTACATATTGTGGTTTTTGTTTATACAAACCCCAATCTGCGTGCATCCGAAACACCCAAGAATAACCCAACCTCTGGAGAGACAATATGGCCACTCAGTCCAGTACGACTTCTAGCGTTACGTACACACCGCACTTCGATATCGCGCAAACCGCACCCGGTTTAATTAAAGTCATACGCCGCAATGGTACCGTCACTCCGTTTGACGCAAACAAAATTGCCGTTGCAATGACCAAAACATTTTTAGCCATGGAAGGCGAAGGCGCCAGTGGCTCTAGCCGAATTCACGAAAAAGTGAATTTAATCACGCAAAAAATTGCTGATACTTTCCAACGTCGTTTCTCAAACGGCGGCACCATCCATATTGAAGAAATTCAAGACTTGGTTGAACTTGATTTAATGCGTGCCGGTGAATACAAAGCTGCGAAAGCTTATGTACTTTACCGCGAAGAACGTCGCCGCCTCCGTGATCAAGCGCAACAAGAAAGCGATACCCAAGCCTCCGCCTTCATTCTAAACGTCACCTTACCTGATGGCACCGTTGCCCCCCTTGACATGAAACGCCTGCACGCCCAAGTCAACCATGCTTGCTCTGGCCTTGCGCACGTTAACCCCGAATTAATCATTGAAGATACTAAGCGCAACTTATTCGACAAAGTGCCTCAACACGAAGTGAATAAAGCCCTTATTATGTCTGCGCGTATCTTAATTGAAAAAGAACCCAACTATACCCACGTGGCTGCCCGTTTATTATTAGACGACTTGCACCGCGAAGCCTTCACTTTCTTAAACTTAACCAATGCCGCTCAGTTAACTCCTGGCGCAATTGATTACCCTAGCTACTTCTCCGCTTACTTAAAACGCGGTGGTGAATTAGAATTACTCGACACCCGCTTAAGCACGGAATTTGATCTTTCCACCTTATGTGCCGCGATGAAGCCTGAGCGCGACATGCTATTCGATTATTTAGGCTTGCAAACCCTTTACGACCGCTATTTCATTCACTCCGAAGGCAACCGCTTTGAATTACCGCAAGCCTTCTTCATGCGCGTCGCGATGGGCTTATCTCTCAATGAAAAAGAGAAAGAAAAGCGCGCCATCGAATTTTACAACTTATTATCCAGCTTCGATTTTATGAGCTCAACACCGACCTTGTTCAATTCAGGCACCTTGCGCTCACAACTCTCAAGCTGTTATTTAACCACGATTCCTGATGACCTCGATGGCATTTACGGCGCAATCAAAGACAACGCCTTGTTATCGAAATACGCAGGCGGTTTAGGGAACGATTGGACGCCAGTGCGCGGCATGGGTGCCGTCATTAAAGGCACGAATGGTAAATCACAAGGCGTGGTTCCTTTCATGCACGTTGCTAACGCAACCGCTATCGCAGTCAACCAAGGCGGCAAACGCAAAGGCGCTGTGTGCGGTTACTTAGAAACCTGGCACAAAGACATTGAAGAATTCTTAGAATTGCGGAAAAACACCGGTGACGACAGACGCCGCACCCACGACATGAACACCGCCAACTGGATTCCTGATTTATTCATGCAGCGCGTGATTGAAAACAAAGACTGGACTTTGTTCTCACCCAACGATACCCCAGACTTACATGAAACCTACGGTAAAGTTTTTGAAGAACGCTACACCGCTTATGAAGCAGCTGCAGCGCGTGGCGAAATTAAAAATAGCAAAACGATTCCTGCCGTGAACTTATGGCGCAAAATGCTCACCATGCTATTTGAAACCGGCCACCCATGGGTCACATTTAAAGATCCTTGCAACTTACGTTCACCACAACAACACGTGGGCGTGGTTCACAGCTCTAACTTGTGCACTGAAATTACCTTAAATACGTCACAAGATGAAATTGCGGTGTGCAACCTCGGCAGCATCAACTTAGTGGCGCACATGACAGATAAAGGCCTAGATGGCATTAAGCTGCGCAAGACCATTCAAACGGCCATGCGTATGCTAGATAACGTCATCGATATTAACTACTATGCCGTCGCAACTGCCAAAAACTCGAACATGAAACACCGTCCGGTGGGCATGGGTATTATGGGTTTCCAAGATTCGCTTTACATGTTGCGTTTACCGTATTCTTCTCAAGAAGCTGTTAGCTTTGCTGATCGTTCCATGGAATTAATTAGCTACTACGCCATTGAAGCCTCGACCGACTTAGCCGAAGAACGCGGCACGTATGAAACCTACCCCGGCTCATTGTGGAGCCAAGGTATTTTACCGATTGATTCTATCAATTTAGTGCGTGATAACCGCAGCAGTGCTTACTTAGACATGGACACCAGCCAAACCTTAGACTGGAATGCGCTGCGTGAACGCGTGAAATCAGTCGGCATGCGCAACTCGAACGTGATGGCAATCGCACCAACAGCCACTATCTCGAATATTTGCGGTGTGTCACAATCGATAGAACCGATTTATCAAAACTTATTTGTGAAATCGAATTTATCGGGTGAATTTACGGTTATCAACCCTTACCTTGTCAACGACTTAAAAGCTGCTGGCTTGTGGGATGAAGTGATGGTAAACGACTTGAAATATTACGATGGCAGCGTGAGCAAAATTAACCGCATCCCAGATGATTTAAAACGCATTTATGCAACGGCGTTTGAGGTCGATCCGACTTGGTTAGTGGAAGCAGCGTCTCGACGTCAAAAATGGATAGACCAAGCACAATCTTTAAATTTATACATGGCACAACCTTCAGGTAAAAAGCTTGATCAATTGTATCGCCACGCCTGGTTACGCGGCTTAAAAACCACTTACTACTTACGTAGCATGGGTGCAACGAACACTGAAAAAGCAACCATTGATGATCGTGCTTTGAATGCCGTACAAGCAACCCCTGCTGCTGCGAGCGAACCCAAAGCTTGTTTGATCACCGACCCTACTTGTGAAGCTTGTCAATAAAGGAGAATACGATGGCAATTACCGGATTAGAAGCATTGGAAATGGGTGCCGCACGTATTCGTGTGGACGATAAAAAAATGATTAACTGCCGCGCCGACTTAAATCAGTTGGTGCCGTTTAAATACCAATGGGCGTGGCAAAAATATTTAGATGCGTGTGCAAACCACTGGATGCCGCAAGAAATTAATATGGCAGCAGACGTTGCGTTATGGAAAAGCCGTGATGGGTTAACTGAGGATGAGCGCTTGATTATCATGCGCAATCTTGGGTTTTTCTCAACAGCCGATTCCTTGGTTGCGAATAACCTTGTATTGGCAGTGTATCGACTGATTACCAACCCAGAATGCCGTCAATATTTATTGCGTCAAGCGTTTGAAGAAGCCCTTCACACACATGCGTATCAGTATGTGATTGAAAGCTTGGGGATGGATGAGGCAGAAGTGTTTAACATGTACCGCGAAGTACCAGCGGTTGCACGTAAAGCAGCTTGGTCTTTGAAATATACACAAAGCTTGAGTGACCCGACTTTCCAAACGGGTACCACTGAGAACGATCAACGCTTATTACGTGATTTAATTGCGTTCTACGTGATTTTTGAAGGTATTTTCTTCTACGTTGGTTTTACACAAGTCTTATCAATGGGTCGTCGTAATAAAATGACCGGTACGGCTGAGCAATTCCAGTATATTTTGCGTGATGAATCCATGCATCTCAATTTCGGGATTGATGTCATTAATCAAATCAAGATCGAAAATCCGCATTTATGGACAGAAGAATTTAAGCAAGAACTGACCACCATGATTCATGAAGGCGTTGATTTGGAATACCAATATGCGCAAGACACCATGCCGCGCGGTATTCTTGGGTTGAATGCTGAAATGTTTAAAGAATATTTGCAATTTATTGCAAACCGTCGTTGTGCGCAAATTGGCTTGCCTCAACAATTCCCGGGTGCGACTAACCCATTCCCGTGGATGAGTGAGATTATGGATTTGAAGAAAGAGAAGAATTTCTTTGAAACACGCGTGACCGAGTATCAAACTGGCGGTGCCTTATCCTGGGACGATGAAACTTAGGGGAAACACCTTCGTCTTTTTGCGTAACTCATCGTCGAAAATGTGTTTTAAATGCTCATTTACTAACGTGTAAACTGCGCTTTAAAACACATTTTCTCCTCGATTTACACAAAAATACTCGGTGTGATAATTTCGTTGTTCTCTGAAATTTAATGCGAAGCCATCGCTTCTTTCGAAACCACTTTCAACTGAACTGGCTTACTGTTTTGTTTCTTCTTATAAATCTTCACCATGCCCATCGTGCTAATGCTGATCCAGGCAATTTCAATCACAACTGAGGCGGTGTTCCAATGAAAGCATAACGAGAATAAAATCAACCAAGCGCCTGAAAAATTGAGCAATTGGTAAGGTAATTGGGTAGACGTGATTTTTCCTACATTGAGCAAATAATAAGCAACCAAGATACAAGCAACTCCCGATAATCCAACAATATCAGGGACATGCGAGAAAGACGATGACAACATACTTTAACCTTTTGTGTGTTTTTAAGCCGGCATTATTACACAGAAAGCGAAAACATTAAAGCAAAGCGGCCTCCCCCTTGCCCCCTCCAAATGAACTTACGTCATTCCATGGCCACTAACTGTGGTTTGGAGGGGGGACGTTCTTAAGCTAGCACAACAAAGGTTCGCCCCCCTCCAGTCAACCGGCTACTCGATGGAATGAGGTAAAATCACCTGGAGGGGGCAAGGGGGAGGCCGCTTTTAAATAACAGGTTATTTATTCTTATCTTTATCATCTTCCGCTGGGCGCCAATTTTGCGGCATGCCGCTTGGGCGTGGGGCGGTGGCTAAGGGTGAGGGACGAAATACTTCCTGGTTTCCCTTCCCGGCTGCACCCGAGGCTGAACCCGCATCAGGAGCTGATGCTTCCGGTTTATAAGTACTAGAATCAAGTTCCCCAATAATATCATCGAAGTCGTATAAGCGATAAATAACCTGAATTTTCATCGCGGCCTGAGCTTCCGCCTGTGCCTTGATGTACACCCATGCATCTTCCGCCCGCACGAATGTTTTCGCGAGCTGCTCTGAACCTCGTTGATATTGTTGCGTGACTTTATATTGCATAACCCCTCTTTTAAACCTCGGCTGCCAATCATGACAGCCGAGATTTTACAATTAATTAACACGAATGTTAATAAACTGCCACGGATCAGAATGATCCATCGCTTCTGGGAACAAGTTTGCACGTTCCTTGAGCGGCGTCCAGTCGGTGTAATGACCGCCGAATTGACCCATGTATGGTCTAACGACATCTAACACCGCTTTATAATCCATCTCATCAGGTTCTACGATACCACGATTTGGATTTTGCATCGCCCAAATGATACCGCCTAGAACACCACTGGCTACTTGCATGGTCGTTGCATTATTAAATGGCGCAAGCTCACGCGCTTCATGCACCGTGATTTGAGAACCAAACCAATAGGCTCCTTTTTGATTACCCATTAAGAGCACGCCTAACTCATCTAAACCATCTAACACTTCATCGAAGGCAACACGCAAAGTGGGTTGTTCTTTCCATTCACGACCCGCTAATTCATGGACAGACAACACCGCATCTTTACAAGGATGATAAGCATAATGAACTGTCGGACGATATACCGCTGTGGAGCCATTCATGACCGTGTAAAAATCAGCAATCGACATCGCTTCAGAGTGCGTAATTAAAAAACCATGAAACGCGCCTGCTAACGGAGTCCATGTTCTCACACGGGTCGATGCGCCCGGACGCTTTAAGTAAATCGCACATTGACTACCCGAGGCGTGCTGTTCGCCATCATGCGGGAAATGACGTTCATGTGTACCCCAGCCTAATTCAGCAGGCTGCGCACCTTCACCAATAAACCCAGCCGCTGACCAAGTATTGATAAATTCATTAGGTTTCTTGGGTTCTTTCATCACTTGTGTGTCGTGTTCAGCCACGTGCACGACTTTAATCCCTAAACGCTGAGACAAAGCCGCCCATTCTTCACGCGTGCTTGGTTCTTTTACATCAAGATTATTATCTTTCGCTAAATTCATTAACGCTTGTTTGACAAAGTGCGACACTAAACCAGGGTTTGCACCGTGTGTTAATACAGCCGTAGAACCATTAGGTTGGTTTAAGGTTTTACGATAATTTAAAACGGCTTCGCGCATTGCATAGTTGGAACGATCAGCAATACTTGCATTCGGGTCAGTGTAACCACCAGCCCAAGGCTCAATGCAGCTGTCTAAATAAATAGCTTTTTTAGCTTGGCAAGCCTTAATTAAATCAAGGCTAGACACATCAACTGATAAATTTAATAAGAAATCACCTTCACTGACGTATTGGTCAATAATGGCTTGGTAATTTTCGCGGGTTAACGGCGAAGCGATATATTTAATGCCGTATTGATCAGCAGTTGCTTTCGTTTCTTCATCTTTATTAATAATGACCATTTGTTCAGGTTTTATTGCGATATGACGCAACATTAAAGGTAAAACCGCTTTACCAATACTGCCAAAACCAATCATGATTAATTTTTTATTGAATGTAACGTGAATTTTTGCATTTTCAGTCATGTTAACTCTCCCATAAATCAAAACGTATCCAGGTGTTGAAAAAACGAAAACCAGAGGATAACAATAACGGGGGGTTTAATCAATGAAGGTGAAGGCTTGTTGCAACACGTCTATGCCCGCGCCATAAACAGGCGCACGTTCACTCAAGAAACGACGCCAGGCATTTGCGCCTGGCATGCCGTGGAATAACCCTAAAATATGTCGCGTCATGTGCGATAATTTCACACCCTCTTTCAATTGTGTCGCCACATAAGGGAGAAAATCTTGCAACACTTCTTTGGGTGTACGTACTTGTGAATGTGGAAATAATACTTTTTCAATATCAGCTAAAAAATACGGCGTTTGATACGCAGCACGACCAATCATTACGCCATCGACTTGCGATAATTGTGTTTGAACATCAGCAACGGTTTTAATGCCGCCATTGATAATAATATTTAAATGTGGAAAATCAGATTTTACTTGATGAACAACATCGTAACACAGTGGTGGAATTTCACGGTTTTGTTTCGGGCTCAAGCCTTTCAACCATGCTTTGCGCGCATGTACAATAAAGGTTTGTACACCCGTCTCGGCAATCGTCTGAATAAAGCGGTGTAACGCCTCGTAAGAGTCAATATCATCAACGCCAATGCGGCATTTTACCGTGACGGGCACCTTTACCTTGGCTTGCATGGCAGCAACACACTCAGCCACCAAAGCTGGTTCTTTCATCAAACACGCGCCAAAACTCCCGGCGCTTACCCGTGGACTTGGGCAACCCACATTCAAGTTAATTTCATCATAACCAAACGACTCACCCCAAGCTGCCGCCTCGGCCAATTTAAACGGGTCAGCTCCACCAATTTGCAATGCGACGGGGGATTCTTGTGGGTCAAAGCGTAAGAGGGTTTGTCTATCGCCGTGATATATCGCAAGCGCGTTAATCATTTCGGTATATAACAAGAAATGTGGCGCAATTAAACGCAAAAAATAACGGTCGTGCCTATCCGTCCAGTCCATCATGGGCGCGACTGAAAGCGAAGGTAAGCCATTATTTAATAGAAAATTATTCACACACAAGCACTCAACGGTCAGTTATGCAATGCCTTCTTCAAGGCTTTCAATGGGTCGTATTGTACCCCATTGTTTACATCCTGGACACTGCCAGTGCAAAGAATTACCTGAAAAACCACAAGAGGTACATTGATAATCATGTCGATGCGAGAGGATTTTTTTCATTAAATTCTGAACGATATGCAAATCTTCCTTCGCGCGTCCCTCTGCACTAGAAATATATAAATTCACAAATAAAAACAAGCCCGTTAATGAGGGGTAACGACGCACGTAATCTGCCACAAACCCTGCCGCTAATTTATCACCCATACGCTTTCGAATACGGTCGGCCAAAATCAATACCACCGGCACTTTCGGATGCGCTTCAGCCAAGGCTTTTAAATAATCCATCATTTCATCTTCTTGACCTAAACGCTCGTAGCAAGTAGCCATGCGATCAATTGCTTCAGATAAATAATGCGGGTTTTGATGTGTAATTTTTTGAAAAGCCGTTAATGCTTGTCGATAAGCTTCATTCTCCATATGCGCATTACCACGCAACAAACTTGCGCGCGCACATTGTGCATCGGCTTTATCCGCCGAATCTAGATAAATTAAAGCACGGTCAATCTGACGTTTCGCCAATGATAACTCAGCCAATTCGCAATAATACTGCGCGATAATCGCCTGCATCGACAGCCGTGTCACTTGTTCGTACTTCGCCGCCGCTTCTATCGCTTTTTCCCAATCTTTTGCTTGCTGATAAATATCAATCAAGGTTTTCAAAGCCAGTGCGGCATGTTCTTTATCGTTTGATAACTCAATAAAAATACGTTCAGCGCGATCAAGCATACCGGCGCTCAAATAATCTTGCCCAAGTTCAAATAGCGATTGCTCTCGATAAAGCGCTTCTAATTGCGGGCGCGCAATTAAGTTTTGATGAATACGAATGGCGCGATCTACCTCACCGCGTTTTCTAAATAATTTTCCCACGGCTAAATGGGTTTCAACGGTGTCACTATCAACTTCCAGCATTTTAATGAAGATATCAACGGCTTTATCAGTTTCTTCATTCAATAAAAAATTTAAACCAATTAAATAATCACGATGTAAATCAATTTTACGCGGAACCTCTTCCGGACGATATCGATACCCCATCGTCCAAGCCCCGACAACACTCAGCACAAATAAACATAACCAAACAGTGGTCATTAAACGTTATCCTGCAGCGGAATCGCGCGTAAATTTTCAATTTCTTTTTCAGCGAAATGCAAGCGCTGACGGACTTTAAATAATTGAATTTTAGATTTCATCAACATCCACAACCCAGCCGCCATACCCACAAAACAGCCAAAGGCAAAAACCAACACCAATAATAGGGATAAAGGCAAAGAACTCTGCCCGAAATAATAATCAATGGTAACCGATTCAGAATTCAAGGTGGCAAAAGTCATCCCAAACAGAATAATCACTAATAAGAAAAAATAACTGAGAATACGCACACCCACTCCCCTTACACACTATTCAATAACTTTTAAGCCGTTCATATAAGGCTGCAATACAGCAGGAATATGAATACGACCCAATTCATCTTGGTAATTTTCAATCACAGCAATCAAGGTTCTGCCGACTGCCAAGCCAGAGCCATTCAAGGTGTGAACCAATTCAATTTTACCATTGGCATCACGATATCGCGCTTTCATGCGTCTTGCTTGAAACGCCTCTGTGTTACTGCAAGAAGAAATTTCACGATAACGCTGCTGACCCGGTAACCACACTTCAAGATCATAGGTTTTTGCCGCGGTAAACCCAATGTCGCCCGCGCATAATGCAACAACACGATAAGGTAATTCTAAACGCTGCAAAACGGTTTCAGCATGTTTGGTTAATGTCTCAAGCGTTGCATAAGAATCTTCAGGCTTGACAATATGTATCAATTCCACTTTCTCGAATTGATGTTGTCTTAACATGCCCCGCATGTCTTTCCCGTAAGACCCCGCCTCACTACGAAAACACGGGCTATAACACGCATAACGAATGGGTAAATCTTTTTCTTCAATAATCATATCACGCACGGTATTTGTCACCGGCACTTCTGAGGTGGGAATTAAGAATCGGTCGCCTTCCACCCCGAACATATCTTCTTTGGCTTTGGGCAATTGACCCGTCCCAAATAAACTATCAGCATTGACAAGTGCAGGCACAGACACTTCTCGGTAGCCGTGTTCGTCAACATGTAAATTCAACATAAACTGGGCAATCGCTCGATGTAAACGCGCAATAGACCCGCGTAACACCACAAAGCGCGCACCCGAAATTTTGGCTGCCGTATCAAAGTCTATGCCTTGATTGGGCGCACCTAGTTCAACGTGATCTTTCGGTTCAAACGAAAACGCACGCGGAGTACCCCACGTGCGAATCACAACATTATCTTCTTCACTCTTCCCTTCCGGCACAGAATCATGCGTTAAATTCGGCAGTCGCGCGAGAAAGTCATCTAGCTCAACTTGAATTTTTGCAAATTCTTCTTCGGCTAATTTTAATTTGTCACTTAAGCCTTTTAAATTTGCCATCACAGGTTCAATGGATTCACCTTTAGCCTTCGCAATGCCAACTTCTTTCGATTTCACATTGCGCTCGTTCTGCAACGCTTGCATATCAACCTGCAAAGCCTTACGACGCTCTTCCAATGTATTAAACTGATTAACATCCAGAGTAAAACCGCGCTTTTTTAAAAGCGCGGCTACGTTGTCAATATTACTACGAACGAGTTTAGGTTCTAACATAAGTGATTAAGATACCTTTTCTAATACACGAGCAGCCATCATTCCCATTTCAGCAGGTGAACGCACCGTATGCACGCCTGCGGCTTCCAGCGCTTTAAACTTCTCAGCAGCCGTACCTTTACCGCCCGCAATAATCGCACCAGCGTGACCCATACGCTTACCAGCAGGAGCGGTTACGCCCGCAATATAAGCAACGACAGGCTTGGTGACGTGATGTTTGATGAATTCAGCGGCTTCTTCTTCGGCGCTACCACCAATTTCACCAACCATAATGATGATTTCGGTTTGTGGGTCTTTCTCAAACATTCCAAGCACGTCAATGAAGTTAGTGCCCGGGATTGGGTCGCCGCCAATACCAACGCACGTGCTTTGGCCTAATTTCAAATCAGAGGTTTGTTTAACCGCTTCATAGGTTAAGGTACCCGAACGTGAAACAATACCGACCTTCCCTTTATGGTGAATATAACCAGGCATAATGCCGATTTTGCATTCGCCGGGAGTAATCACACCTGGGCAGTTAGGACCAATTAGACGTACTTTTGGATGAGAAGCTAAGCAAGCTTTCACTTCAAGCATGTCTAACACAGGAATGCCTTCAGTGATACAGACAATTAATTCAATGCCCGCATCAACGGCTTCAAGAATAGAGTCTTTGCAAAACGGTGCAGGCACATAAATCACAGACGCATCAGCTTTCGTTTCATTGTAAGCTTCGCGTACCGTATTAAACACAGGTAAGCCTAAATGTGTTTGACCGCCTTTATCTGGCGTCACACCACCGACCATTTTCGTACCGTATTCAATCGCGCCTTCTGAATGGAAGGTGCCTTGTTTGCCTGTAAACCCTTGGCAAATCACTTTCGTGTTTTTATTAATTAAAATACTCATGATTAAGATACCTTTTGCTTAGCTGCTTCAACCACTTTCTTCGCAGCATCAGTAAAGCTTGTGGAAGCAATAATATTTAAACCGCTGTCCATTAATAATTTTGCGCCGAGTTCAGCGTTATTCCCTTCTAAACGAACAACCACGGGTAATGTGGTTTTCATTTCAGAGACAGCGCCGATAATCCCTTCCGCAATTAAATCACCGCGAACAATACCGCCGAAAATGTTAATCAAGATCGATTTCACATTTTTGTCTGATAAAATAATTTTGAAGGCTTCCGTTACGCGTTCTTTGGTTGCACCACCACCAACGTCTAAGAAGTTAGCTGGGTTGCCGCCTTGCAATTTAATCATGTCCATGGTGGCCATTGCTAAGCCTGCGCCATTAACCATACAGCCAATATCGCCATCTAATGCAATGTAATTTAATTCCCATTCACGTGCTCTGTTTTCACGTTCATCTTCTTGAGATGGGTCGCGTAAAGCTGCAATTTTTGGCAAGCGATACATCGCGTTATCATCAACGTTCACCTTCGCGTCTAAGCAAAGTAAATGACCTTGCTTGGTGATCACGAGGGGATTAATTTCTAATAAGCTAAAATCGTTTTCTTGAAACACTTTACCAAGCGCGACTAACAAGTTTGTGAATTCTTTCACTAACGTGCCTTTCAAACCCAATTGGAAAGCTAATTCACGGCCTTGATACGGCATCACGCCAACCATCGGGTCTACCGTAATCGTAAGAATTTTTTCAGGCATGGTTTCAGCGATTTTTTCAATATCAACACCGCCTTCGGTTGATGCCATGAAAACAATACGCTGCTTGGAACGATCAACCACTGCACCTAAATAAAGTTCTTTTTCGATATCGCAAGGTTCTTCCACTAAAATTTGGTGAATAGGTTGACCTTCCGCAGTGGTTTGATAAGTAACTAAGTTTGTACCGAGTAAGGATTCAGCTACTTTAGCAGCTTCATCAGCGCTAGCCACTAACTTAACACCACCAGCTTTACCACGGCCACCAGCGTGCACCTGTGCTTTCACCACACAACGACCACCAATGTCGGCAGCAATTTTGGCAACAGCGTCTTTGTTGTCGGCAACCTGACCACGGGAGACAGGGCATCCGTACGACGCTAATAATTGTTTTGCTTGATACTCATGCAGATTCATTGCTACTTACACCTCAAGAATTAAACGGGTAGGATCTTCAAGTAACTCTTTCACATTAACCAAGAATGACACTGATTCTTTGCCATCAATGAGACGATGGTCGTATGAAAGCGCAACATACATCATCGGACGAATCACGATTTGTCCGTTTTCAACCACAGGACGCTCTTGGATTTTATGCATACCCAAAATGGCGCATTGTGGAGAATTTAATAAGGGGGTTGAAATTAAAGAACCAAACACCCCACCATTCGTAATGGTAAACGTACCACCAGACATTTCTTCTAACGATAATTTACCAGAACGGGCTCTTTCAGCCGCATCCATAATGCCGGATTCAATGCCAGCCATGCTGAGCTGGTCAGCATCACGCAACACAGGCACGACTAAGCCACGGTCGGTTGAAACAGCGACACCCACATCGTAAAAACCGTGATAAACAATATCGTTGCCATCAATAGAGGCATTCACGATGGGTGAGCGTTTCAAAGCTTCACAAACGGCACGCACGAAGAATGACATAAAGCCAAGCTTCACGTGATGACGTTTTTCAAATTTTTCTTTGTATCGATTGCGCAATTCCATAATCGGCGCCATGTTCACTTCGTTAAAAGTGGTTAACATTGCCGTGGTTTGCGTGACTTCTAATAAACGTTCAGCAATACGCTGACGCATACGAGTCATGGGCACGCGTTTTTCAGGACGTGCGCCACCGCCAATGGCAGCCAATACATTTTCTTTAGTCACACGACCACCTTTGCCCGTGCCAGACACGGTTGAAACGTCAACATCGTGCTCTGCGGCCACGCGTCTTGCTGCAGGGCCTGCGGCAGCAGCTGCTTTCGCGGGGGCAGCGGGTGCCGCTTCTGGCTCAGCCTTTGCAGCGGGTTTTTCAGCCGCTTTTTCGGCTTTCTCTGCTTTTGGCGCTGGCGCTGCGGCACCGGCTTCAATAATCGCTAAAATTTCTTGTGCTTGCACCGTGCTGCCAGAAGGCTTTAAAATTTCTTTAATAATTCCTTCTGCGGGTGATGGCACTTCGAGCATCACTTTGTCTGTTTCTAAATCGACAAGGTTTTCATCACGAGAGACATGATCACCCGCTTTTTTATGCCAGGTGGAGACAGTTGCGTCCGAAACGGATTCGGGTAACAGAGGAACTTTTACTTCGGTGGCCATTGGCGGTTTCCTTTATTGCTTCGTTAATGCTTGATCGACTAATGCTTTTTGTTCTTTTTCATGAACAGCATGGTATCCGGATGCAGGCGCTGCAGCAGAAGCTCTGCCTGCGTAACGTAAATGCTGATCTTGAGTTAACACTTGATTCAAACAAGGTTGCAGCGTTAACCACGCACCTTGGTTTTCCGGTTCTTCCTGACACCAAACGATGTCTTTGGCATTCGGATACACTGCCAAAGCCGTTTTCACTTCCTGTTCAGGGAAAGGATATAGTTGCTCAATACGAATAATCGCAATATTTGTTAATTTGCGTTCACGACGCGCCTCGAGTAAGTCGTAATAAACTTTACCCGTACAGAAGACTACTTGATCTACCTGTTTTGGTTCTAATGCGTCAATCTCAGGAATGACTAGCTGAAATTCACCTTGGGTTAAATCATCTAGCGAAGACACTGCTAAAGGATGACGCAATAAACTCTTAGGCGACATAATAATTAAAGGTTTACGGCAAGGGCGTAACATTTGTCTGCGCAAGATATGGAAAATTTGCGCCGGCGTGGTTGGAATGCAGACTTGCATATTGTTTTGACCACACAATTGCAAATAACGTTCTAAGCGTGCGGACGAATGCTCAGGGCCTTGGCCTTCAAAACCATGCGGTAATAACATTACTAAACCACAAAGACGCAACCATTTTTGTTCACCTGAACTAATGAACTGGTCAATCACGACCTGTGCGCCATTCGCAAAATCGCCGAACTGAGCTTCCCAAATGACTAAATAATTGGGTTCAGCTGTCGCATAACCGTATTCAAAGGCGAGCACGGCTTCTTCAGATAATAAAGAATCGACAATATTAATTTGCGATTGTTTAGGTTCGAGATGGCTTAATGGAATGTAGACTTGATCAGTGTTTTGATCGTGCAACACGGCGTGACGATGCGCAAACGTACCGCGCCCTGCGTCTTGACCGCATAAACGAATGGGGTAACCTTCATCTAATAAGGTTGCATACGCCATCATTTCACCGTAACCCCAATTGATAGGCAGCTCACCACTTGACATTTTCTGACGCGCTTCTAACATTTTTTTCACTTGTGGTTGCACAGTGAAACCTTCGGGTAACACTTCTAAACGTTCAGCCAAGGCTTTAATTTTCTTTAAAGGCACTGCCGTTGAAGCAGGTTCACGCCAATCTTTCCCGAGGAACGGATCCCAACTGACAGAAAATTCATAAGCTGCTTTATCGGAATTAATGTCGACAACCGTTCGGCCTTCTTCTAAGGCGGCACGATAATTTTCAGCCAATTGCTTTTCATCATTGGCTTTAATCACGCCTTCTTTGATTAAGCGCTGCGCATATTCTAAATAAGGCGCTTGCAAGCTTTTAATGACTTTATACATTAACGGCTGTGTGGCTGAAGGCTCATCAGCTTCATTGTGACCGTGACGACGGTAGCACACTAAGTCAATGACAACATCGCGTTTAAAGGTTTTGCGATAATCCGCCGCGAATAATGCAGCAAAGTACGCAGCCTGCGGGTCATTCGCATTCACGTGCAAGATAGGCGCTTCTACCATTTTTGCAATATCAGTACAGTAAATAGTTGAACGCGTATCTTCTGGATTGCTGGTTGTAAAACCAACTTGGTTATTCACCACTATATGGATAGAGCCGCCCACGCCAAACCAACGCGCTTGCGACATGCTAAAGGTTTCCATCACCACGCCTTGACCCGCAAACGCGGCGTCACCGTGAATTTGAACGGCTAACACTTGGTCTCGCGGTGTATCACGACGACGGCGTTGACGTGCACGCACAGACCCTTGTACCACAGGTGAGACAATTTCAAGATGGGAAGGGTTAAACGCTAAAGCAATATGCACACTACCTGAAGGCGTGTTCACATTTGAGGAATACCCCAAGTGATATTTCACATCGCCCGAGTTCGTGCCATTCACAGCCGTGCCTTCAAATGCTGAGAAAATGAGTTTCGGGTCTTTGCCGACAATATTCACTAATAAATTTAAACGACCGCGGTGCGCCATGCCGATGTTAACTTCTTTTATCCCAGCAGCAACGCTTCGGTTAATTAACGCATCCATCATAGGAATTAAGCTATCGCCGCCTTCTAACGAAAAGCGTTTTTGACCAACGTATTTAACCCCTAAATATTTTTCAATACCATCTGCGGCGACTAAACGATCCAGCAAGCGTTTCTTTTCTTCAGCACTGGGGTTGAAGTTCGCCCAGCCTTCTTCAATGCGGTTGCGTATCCATTCCACTTCATCAACGCGATTAATGTGCATGTACTCAAAACCAATATTGCCGCAATACACTTGCTTTAATGAAGCTTCGAGTTCAGCAATCGTTGCTTCATTTTTATTTAAAGCAGGATACGTGGTGACATCCACCTTGCGGCTGTCATCAAGCTGTGAAAAACCGTAATATTCAAGCGTTAAAGCCGCATGGGGAATCGGCTTCAATAAATTTAAAGGATCAATATTTGCGTGCAAATGGCCTAAACGACGATACGCCGCAATCAATTCGGTAACTTTTTCTTGCTGTTGATCACCCGAGGTTGTCATTTGTGCCACTAAGCGATGGGCACCGCTTTGTGCTAAGGCTAAAAACTGGGCTCGGATGGCTTCATGAGAAACATCGGGCGCGCCGGCAGATTGTGCCATGCTGTCAAAAAACTGACGCCACTGCGGCGTTAAAGCTGCTGGGTCGCTTAAATAAGTTTCATATTGCTCTTCCAAATATGCTTCATTGCCTGAAGACAAATAGGAATCGCGCCAAAGCTGCTGCATCGTCTTGGTTTGGGGTGCCATTTAATAATGATCTCTTAATCAAATAGTTAACGTTAGTTTTTAAACCGATTCCTTGAGCATTTCATCTTTAATATGATTGATAGCTTCAAGCGGATTGAGGTCCTTAGGGCAAGCATCAACGCAATTCATAATACCACGGCAACGGAAAACACTAAACGGGTCGCTTAATTCCGCTAAACGGGCATCTTTTTCAGTGTCACGACTATCGGCAATGAAGCGATAAGATTGCAGTAGTGCGGCAGGCCCCATATATTTATCAGGATTCCACCAGAATGATGGGCAAGATGTGGTACAGCAACCGCATAAAATGCACTCATACAAACCGTCTAATTTGGCGCGTTCTTCAGGCGATTGCAAACGCTCAGTCGCAGGCGCAGGTTCGTTGTTTTGTAAATAGGGTTTTGCTTTTTCGTATTGCTCATAGAATTGCGTCATATCAACGACCAAGTCGCGAATCACAGGCATGCCAGGTAACGGACGCAATACAATGGGCTCTTCCAAATCTGCTAATTTCTTAATACAAGCCAAGCCGTTTTTACCATTAATGTTCATAGCATCTGAACCGCAAACCCCTTCGCGGCATGAACGACGAAGCGTTAAGGTTTCATCCATTTTATTTTTAATGGTCAAGAGCGCATCAAGCACCATAATGCAATTATGTTCATTAATATCGACATCATAATCTTGCATGTAAGGTTTTTCATCCGTCTCCGGGTTGTAACGATAAATTGAAAAACGCATGGGTCTGCCCTCTTGGTTAGTGATTTTCTTCACGGCTGGTTAATTGTATCGGTTCCACGTGTTTCGGTGTACGGTTCACTTCGCGGAAGGTTAAACGACCATCTTCAAAATACAGTGAATGCTTGAGCCAATGCGCATCGTCACGCTCAGGATAATCGAAGCGGGCGTGTGCCCCGCGGCTTTCTTTACGTGCATCTGCCGCGTAAGCCGTTGCAATTGCGGTTGCCATTAAGTTATCCAGCTCAAGGGCTTCAATGCGTGCAGTGTTAAACACTTTGCTCTTGTCGCTAATCACGGCGTATTTTAAGCGGTCTTGCAATTCTTCAAGTTTCACAAAGCCTGCTTTCATCGCATCTTCAGTTCTAAACACACCGAAGTCTTCTTGCATCACTTTTTGAAGCGCTTGGCGAATTGTTTCAACATTTTCACCTTTCGTATTGCCATTCCAACGCTCAACACGGGCGCACGCTCTTTCAATATCGGCGCTATTAGGTTCAATTTGATGCAGACCTTGCTCAATGCTTTCTTTGACGTGTAAACCCGCTGCACGACCAAACACGACCAAATCAAGTAATGAGTTGGCACCTAAACGGTTAGCACCGTGCACAGACACACACGCCGCTTCACCCGCCGCATATAAGCCTTGCACCACAGCATCTTGACCTTGCGCGGTTTGTGTAATGGCTTGACCTAAATAATTGGTTGGAATACCACCCATTAAATAATGGCAAGTTGGCACAACCGGAATGGCACCTTTAATGGGGTCAACGCCGGCAAATGTCATTGCCAATTCACGAATGGCTGGTAAGCGAGATTTAATAATGTCTTCGCCTAAATGGTCGGCTTTCAGTAATACGTAATCGCCTTTAGGACCTGCACCGCGGCCTTCGCGAATTTCAATCATGGAGGAACGTGACACAATATCGCGACAAGATAAATCTTTTAAGTGAGGTGCATAACGTTCCATATAACGTTCACCATCTTTATTGACGAGGAAACCGCCCTCACCGCGCACACTTTCACTGATTAACGACCCTGAACCATAAATACCGGTTGGATGGAATTGCCAGAATTCCATATCTTGCAGCGGCAAGCCAGCACGCATTGCCATACCAAAGCCATCGCCAGTGTTAATGTGCGCATTGGTGGTTGATTGGAAAATACGGCCTGCACCACCTGTTGCAATAATGGTGGCTTTGGCTTTAAAAAATGCGACTTCACCGCTTTCAATACAAATGGCTGTGGTACCCGCAATACCTTCAGGGGTATGCACTAAATCAAGGGCAAACCATTCATTAAAAAAGCTAGCTTTGAAATGTAAGTTTTTTTGATACAGCGTGTGTAACATTGCATGACCGGTACGGTCTGCCGCGCAACAGGTACGGTGCGCTTGTTCTTTACCATACTCACGCGTTGCGCCACCGAAAGCACGCTGATAAATTTTACCATTGTCTAAACGCGAAAACGGCAAACCCATGTGTTCTAATTCGATAATGGTTTGCGGTGCGTTTTTACACATGTATTCAATTGCGTCTTGGTCGCCTAAAAAGTCAGACCCAACCACCGTGTCGTACATGTGCCATTTCCAATCATCAGGTTCAATGTTACCTAAGGCCGCATTGATACCCCCTTGCGCAGACACTGTGTGTGAGCGCGTTGGAAACACTTTAGAAAGCACGGCTGTTCTCAAGCCAGACTGAGATAACTCAAGCGCAGCACGTAAGCCTGCACCACCGCCGCCAACAATGACAGCATCAAATTCATAAGTAGGAATAGCGCTCATCGCTTAAACACTCCACAAAATCATCACGCCCCAAATAAAGCAGGCAATTAAAGTAGACATCACCACCAAATTTAAAATTGCACGAAGCACGGTGCACTTCACGTAGTCAGTAAATACCGTCCACATGCCTATCCACGCATGAAAACACATCGCTAATATAAAAAAGATCGTGGCAATTTTCACGGAGGTATACGTAAAAAGCGTATGCCATTCCGCATAAGACAAGTCTGAACGTGTGACCAAATAGCCGGCCAACACCATCGCCAAAACAGCCATCACAATGGCTGACACCCGTTGAATGACCCAGTCACGCAAGCCTTGGTGCGCGACGCTTAATACTGACTTTACCATATCCACACCCCAGCTAGAATAATAAGAAGCACTGCAAGCACTATCACCCAGCGCGCTGATGCACGACCGGCTTTCAAGCTGCTGCCCAGGTGAATATCCATGAATAAGTGACGTATGCCAGCCACGACGTGATAACACAGGGGTGCAAGCGCTGCCCAGAGCAAAAATTTAACAAAGAGGCTGTCTTGCGCATCTTGGAAGGCATCAAAGCCTTCCGGTGTGAGTGTAAAACTCAACAACCAAAGTGCAATGGGGATTAAAACAAACAATGCCACGCCCGAAATTCGGTGCAAAATTGAAACAATGGCAGGTAGTGGAAAACGAATCGTTAACAGATTCAGGTTCTTGGGTCTTGGACGGTTCACGTTTCTCGGGTCCTTATTCAACAAAAGAGGTCAAAATTAAAACGCGAAAAGATTATATTCTTAGGCATCGTTTAAAGCAAACGAACAAGCAATGATCTAGCTATATTATTTGAGATGCGCAATAAATAAACAGAAAATCCGCATTTTTTTAAAAAAACAAAGTCTTCAGGGTTTCAGGGTGTGCCTTTTTTATGTTTAAATACTCCCATTCGTTTAAGAAGACCATGGAGACCAGAAATTATATGTCGGAAAAAAAAGCAAAACTCATCATTGACGATCAAACCATTGAACTCGATCGTTATTCTGGCTCACTCGGCCCTGATGTGATTGACGTCGCCCCGCTTTTTAAATATGGCTACACAACCTACGACTCTGGCTTTAACTCAACCGCAGCATGTGAGTCAAAAATTACCTATATTGACGGCGACAAGGGCGTTTTACTCTATCGTGGCTACCCTATTGAACAATTAGCCAGTCAATCTGACTTCCTCGAAGTTTGTTATTTGCTTTTAAACGGTGAATTACCCACCAAGCAAGAATACGAACAGTTCTGCTCAGATATTACCCACCACACGATGGTTCACGAACAAATTCGTAATTTCTACAATGGTTTTCGTCGCGATGCTCACCCCATGGCGATAATGGTTGGTGTGGTGGGTGCATTATCTGCGTTTTATCACGACACCTTAGACATTAAGAACCCTGAGCACCGAACCATTTCCGCGCTGCGTTTAATTGCGAAAATGCCAACCATTGCTGCCATGAGTTACAAATATTCCATCGGTCAGCCTTTCATGCCGCCACAAAATCATTTGTCTTATGCAGAAAACTTTTTGCACATGATGTTTGGCACGCCCTGTGAAGAAACCAAACCTAACCCTGTATTGGCCAAAGCGCTCGATAAAATTTTTATTTTGCACGCTGATCACGAACAAAACGCGTCCACCTCAACGGTTCGTTTAGCGGGCTCGACGGGTGCAAACCCATTTGCGTGTATTTCTGCCGGCATTGGCGCGCTATGGGGGCCTGCGCACGGTGGTGCGAATGAAGCTGTATTAAGCATGCTGCATGAAATTGGCGATGTGTCCAATATTGAAAAATATATTGAGAAAGCAAAAAACCCTAATGACAATTTCCGCTTAATGGGCTTTGGTCATCGTGTTTATAAAAACTACGATCCTCGCGCGAAAGTTATGCGTGAAACCTGTCATGAAGTGTTAAACGCCGTAGGTGCGAAAAACGACCCGCTGTTTAAATTAGCCATGGAATTGGAGCGCATTGCGTTGCAAGACCCGTATTTCGTCGAGAAAAAGCTTTACCCGAACGTTGATTTTTATTCAGGTATCACCTTAAGCGCCATTGGCATTCCGACCAATATGTTCACGGTGATTTTTGCCTTGGCGCGCACCGTTGGCTGGGTCGCCCAATGGAATGAAATGATTAGCAACCCCTACCGTCTTGGCCGTCCACGCCAGCTTTACACAGGGAATGCAGGGCGTGATTACGTGCCTGTTGGAAAACGCTAGTTTTATCAAGCAACTACAGGGTGACGCTCGTCACCCTGTTTAATACTCTCTTAAGCTCACTCAGTTATGATATAGTCTCTTAAAAATATTATAAACTGAGGGGTTATGTCATTCTTTACGTCACTAGACACTTATCAAAAGAAAGCGATTGCACGATTAAAGGCATTTGCATCTTCTGATATTGAAATTAAAGAAACCGTAAAGCATATTAGCATCGTCAAGACAAAAACGGAAATTGATAGCATCATTGATCAATACATCAACGAAGAATTTTGCGCTTTAAATAATGAACTCGTGCGTGCTACTGAAAACATGATAGAAGCAAGCATCAATGCCAATCCATTGCTTTGCATTAAACGATACATTAACCCTGAGTTTGATGCCGATAAAAGCATTGAAGACCTTAACATTGCTCGCAAAAATGCACTGAAAGAAAATAAAAAAAGCGAAGACGAAATCAACAATGAATACAATAATAAAATCAACAAACGAAAACAACAACTTAAATACCAGTATTTTTCAACCGACGAGAAAGAAAAGATTGCGAAAGTCTTAAGGGGCGTACTTGAAACATTGACGGCGGACGAAAAAGATAAGCCTCAAAAAATTGAAGCGCTTCTTAAAACAAATCAAGCACTTTACGGTTCACCCAAAACGTCCAAAATTGGTCTGACCGTCGCAATTTTAAGTTTAGCATTAATGTTTGTTGGCATTATGTTTATGGCAACTGGGTTTGGCCTGCCCATTGGCATGACCATGCAATTAGTTGCCGGCGCATTGGTTATTGGTGCATCAACCGGCGTGATGGGCGTTGGCTTTTTCAATTACTGCAAACACGCTGATAGCAGCGATGTTGTGCCAAGCAAAATTCGAGAGTTTGGTCATTCATTATTAAAATAAGAACACCACACCGGCATTCGGGTAAAAATCCCACTTACCGCCAATCATGGTATAAAACGCTCTCGCTTCTAAACTGAGAGCGATTTTTTTGCCTGAAAACCACTGTGAGCCAAGGGCTGCGTTGATGCCGCCTTCGTTGTTGGCATCCGGTGAATTGGGGTTGAGTGCAACCACCGAAGGGCCTGCTGCGATATAGGGTTGAAATTGGTGGTAAGGCGAGAAATATTTAACCACATCAAAGGCGTAAAAATTACCATTCACGTGCGCGCCTTTACGAAAACCGCGTGTTGATTCTGTATTAAATACTGAAAAAAGCGCCTGCACGCCATATTCTTTGGTGATGTTATACCCAAGCCTTGCGTCGATAACGCCCGTATTATTTAAGTGATGTCGTGGGCTAAATACGCCTAACCCGCCGTCCAAGCCGAAGACAAATTGGTTTGCTTGATTAAACGCCTGCGCCGACCCTGCGGCCAAAAAACCTGCTACACAACCCATTGCCGCCCATCTTTTTTTCACAACATTCTTCCTTACGACGCTAACTGTTTGATTAAGTGAAACATAGTCTTCTAGGCTTTTCAACTGATTTTGATTGAAATACAGGGGAGGCATGCGGTAGAGTGTTTTCAACTAAAAATCAAGGTTTGACGAATGCCTGAGTCTTATCGAAAACATCTTATCACTAAATATTACGAGCGCGTTCTTGGGCTTTATGGCTCAGGAAAAGTCGAGCGTCGTGAAGATAACGATGTCATTGAATTTGTTTTAACCGAGAATAAAACGTGCATTCTTCGTATTGCAAAAGACAATATTCACAGGCAAATTATTGCCACAAAATTTAATGAAGAAGTATTGCCGGCAGCCTTTAACTATCAAAAAAAATTACTCATCGAAAACTGCCCGCAGATGTTTATTCCTGTTAAATCAACACTCCAAAATAATCTTGAGAATTGCCTTACATTTGAAGATATCGGTCGGGTCAAAAAAAGAGAAACCTTAGTTCGGTGTCTGCAAGCTTTAAATACGTATATTGAAAAATTAGCTTCTAATATGATGGTCGGCAATACCCTCGTCAACTACACTCAAGGCGGCCGCCAATTATATTATAAAATGCTGTGCAAAGAAGCGAAGAAACTACACCATCAACACATGAAACCCGTATCCATTGCTTTAATGGCCTTTGGAATACTGTGTGCTGTTGCTGCTATCTGCATTGCCGCCGTGAATATCGGTTTTATTCTCTCAGGTATCTTTGCACCGCTTTCGCCGATCTTATTCGGCGCAAGCGCCGGCTTAGGTGTAGTGGGCATTGGCTTGTTCGCAAAAGGGGCTTACAACTTCGCGCAATACCGAAAAACCCCAGAAAAAACGCAAACTGAGTTACAGTTTATTAAAAACAGTATCCTTCACCCACTGAAAATATAATCCGCATAAACATGCTGCACAGAGAGGAATAAAAAATGCCAACACAACCACCCGTCGCTGTTGAACCGCAAATGAAAAGTGAATCGAATTATAACTTTTATCGTTTTTGGAGCGGGAAGCAAATAGATGTTAGGAAGTCTCGTTTTGAAGATTTGATTCAAGAAAAAATAACATCGTTATTAGCACTGAATATAGAGAACGCTAACAATATCACCAACTTGACGAATGACATTTTAGAAAGTGTTAATCGCGAATTATTGGAAGCCTTAGATAAAAACAATAAGCGAAAGCATTATTTATTAAGTGCGTACAAAAAAGCCGTGTTAGATGCGGTGGGCACGTTTGAAGCTTATCAAAAATCGAAAACGTCTAAAAATCAAGATGAATTTCTAGCAGCTTTATTCATTCTTGAGAGTCGAAATGTCGCAACAACCGTTGCAACGGCTGTTGCTTCAAAAACGAGTATACTATTAACAGGCTTAGCAGTGGGCGCGTTGGTTGCTAGCGCTGCTTGTCTTGTTGGAAGTGTTTTATTTCCACCTTTACTGGCTGCGCTTTTCCCCCTTATTTGCACCACTGCAACTTTATTCGCCGCTGCAATCCCCGCCGACATTGTCACTGAAGGCGCCATTATCGCTAACAACAAAGAAGCCAACTTTGGTACAAAACTCGCATGCGCCATGAAATCAAGCGTGACCACGCTGAACCTCTTCGACAAACTTAACCTCAAATGCGCTTCCTACAAAACACCTGAAAAAGGTCGAACAGTGGCGATATAGTCTATAAAACATTTATAAAAGACAATTAAGGCGGGATATTAGCTTTAATTGTCTTTTTTAGACATATTATGCAACCTTGTCAATCACCCTGTTATCAGCTATAATTGTCTTATATGAGTAGATTATCCTATTAATTCGTAACATACTGTCTTTTATAGGGCAATTATGAAACACTTCCTTAGTATCGCTCAACTCGAACACGCCCTGGGCGAAGACATTAAGGCGCATCGCCTACAGAAAAACATCACTCGGCAAAACCTGTGTGAACAGGCGGGTATTAGCGAAAACGCATTACGAAACTTAGAAGGCGGAAAAGGCGCAACAGTAAAAACACTCATCAAAACCCTCAAAGCCCTTAACCGAGAAAGCTGGCTTGAAACCATCGCACCGACAACCTCTATCAACCCACTACACCTCGTTAAAAAAAACAAACAAAGACAAAGAGCACGAGAAAAAAAATATGGCAAAAACAAAACGGAATAAATACCACCAAGTTGACAGCATCGAAGTTTATCTTTGGGGGAAACGTGTCGGCGTAACAGCCCTTGACCCAACCTTAGGCTATTATGTTTTTGCTTACGATAAAAACTTTACAAAAACAGGCATTGAAATTGCACCGCTTCACATGCCACTCAATACCTCTGATGAGGTCTTTGTATTTACCGACTTACCCATTGCAACCTACAAACGCTTACCAGCCGCACTAGCAGACACATTGCCCGATGATTTTGGTAATGCATTAATCGATCGTTATATGGCTGACAACGGCATTGCGCATCATCAAATAACACCGCTCGATCGTCTTGCTTACATGGGTAATCGTGCGATGGGCGCTTTAGAATTCAAACCCGCACATGGACCCAAAAACAGCAAACCCACCGCAATCGAATTAAATAGCCTAGTCTTAGAAGCAAGAAAAGCCGTCAAAGGCAGCATTGCCGGCGATTATCATACCGACGCCGCCTTAAGAAGCATTATTGATGTTGGCACATCGGCAGGCGGTGCACGCGCAAAAGCGGTGATTGCCTGGAACCCTAAAACAAACGTCATTCAATCCGGGCAAGTCGATGCTGATACCGGATTTGAGCATTGGCTTTTAAAATTTGACGGGATGGGTCGAGATAGAGAACTAGGCTCAAGCGAACATTACGGACGCATTGAATATGCTTATTATTTAATGGCAACCTATGCCGGCATTAACATGAGTGAATCGCGGCTACTAGAAGAAAATGGTAGAGCACACTTCATGACAAAACGCTTTGATCGCGAAGGAAAACACTTAAAACACCACATTCAAACCTTATGCGCCATGAATCATCTTGATTATAAAAAGAAAGCAACGAATAGCTACGAACAACTGCTCATTACCTTAAATCAACTAAATCTACCCCATCAAGCCTATCTTGAAGTATTCAGGCGAATGATTTTTAACATCCTAAGCAGAAATTGCGATGATCACACCAAAAATTTTTCTTTTCTATTAAAAGAAGGCAGCGAATGGGAACTCTCGCCCGCTTACGACATTACCTTCGCGCATAATCCTCAAAGCGAATGGACGCATCAACACTTAATGTCTGTGAATGGAAAATTTAAAGATATTACGATTGATGACGTTCTTAATGTTGCAAATCAATTTGATGTAACAGGCGTTAAAAAAATCATTGATGAAGTGAGCGATGCGATTCATGCATGGTCTAAATTTGGAAAAAAAGCTGGCTTGCCAACAGCCGAAATAAAGCGAATTCAGCAATTATTATTAACGTGGTAATTTCAACATCCATTGGAGCCGAAGGGAGTTGAACCCTCGACCTTCACGTTGCGAACGTGACGCTCTCCCAACTGAGCTACGGCCCCGGATTGGTTTATGAGTTTTTCAGAAAATCGAGTTCGGCTTGAGTGGAATCACGGCCAAGTACTTGGTTGCGTTGTGGGAAGCGGCCAAATTCTTTAATCACGCGAAAATGCGCGTAAGCGTAAGCAAGAAACAATTGATAAATTTGCGTCGTTTCCGGCATCGATAAAGACACCAGCGCTTGATAAAGCTGAATGGATTGTTCCTGAATAGCATCATCTTCACAATGCACCATCGGCATATAAAAAAACACACGCTCAATTAAAGTAAGCTGATGATCCATCTCAAGGTCAATCCCTTCCTGACACACAGCCAAACTTTGCTTATCAAACGCAAAAGCTTTAGACGTTGTGCGATGTAAATAACGAGGGAATTGATCTAACAATAAAATTAAGGCCAAACGCCCGCGGGGTGTTTCTGCCCAATGTAATAATTTACCTTGCGACGCTAGCTCAAACTCTGGCATAAACAATTCAATCAATTGTTTTTTGATATGCTCATTATTACCAAACCACATATTCGTTCGATCACTCGTCGGTAAGTCGGCCACCCCTGGCTCGCCAAACCAAAAATTCAATAACTCATGTATGCGGTCTGTCATTCCATGCCCTCATTCGTATTCGTTTATTTTAACATAAAATACGAACGGGAGTACCGACTGGAATTTGATCAAAAAGCTCAATAATGTCTGAATTTCGCATTCTTATGCACCCGTGCGAACCCGGCACCCCCATCACCACATCATCAGGCGACCCGTGAATATAAACATAGCGGCGCATCGTATCGACCTGCCCCAAACGGTTCACCCCTACTTCACGCCCGCATAACCAAAAAATTCGCGTTAATATCCAGTCTCGTTTTGGAAATTGTTCACGCAAACGCAATGAATAAATTTCACCGGTTGGTCGACGCGCCACAAACACCGTATTCGCAGCCGCCCCACTCCCAATTTTTGCGCGAATATAATGCGCGCCGCGCGGCGTTTTTTCACTGCCAAATTGCTCACCCACGCCATTCGCCGCACTCGAAATAATATAAGATTTTGTCAACACATCACCGGCATACACCGACAAGGTTTGTGTCGGAATATCAATGTCCACCTTAAATTTCATTGGTAGAAGCCTCCCTTTTTCTAGTATTCTACGCTAAGAAGCTTGCATTGTCAGGGAGTGACACATGACCACTATTTTATTATGCTCGCCCGATTACTACGGCATACACTATGAAATTAACCCGTGGATGAATGTGAATGTCGGCGCCGATCATCGCGAGGCTATGCTTCAATGGCGCGCCCTGCGAGATACGCTTCAAAGCTTAAATGTTGAACTAAAAACCCTCACCCCCATTGAAGGCTTACCCGACTTAGTCTTCACCGCTAACGGCGGCCTGTGGCTAGGCGATAAAAAAATTGTTTTACCCCACTTTAAATACCCCGAACGCCAAGGAGAAGAACCCTACTTCAAACGCTGGTTTGAAGAAAATGGTTTTGAATGTGTGAATAAGGTCTCAAATAACAGTCCTTATTTTGAAGGTGCGGGTGACGCGCTTTTCGCTGGTGATTTATTATTTGCAGGCTACGGCTTTCGCTCAGACAAAGCCTTCTTTAACACCGCCGCTTACCTCGATCAAGAGAAAATGATTTTATGTGAATTAATCGACCCGTATTTTTATCATATCGATACCTGCTTTTGCCCACTCAACGATTCGCTTGCCCTATGGTACCCCGATGCCTTCAGCGCCGACGCCAAAGCCAATATGCAAAAAGAGATTGAGTTAATTGAAGTATCCGTCGACGAGGCGAAACAATTTGCCTGCAATGCGGTGGTGGTTGATAAACACGTGATACTACCCACAGGCACGCCGCAATTATGTGACACCCTCAAGCGTCATGGATTTACACCGCACCCCCTACCCATGCATGAATACATCAAAGCCGGCGGTGCGTGTAAGTGCTTAACGCTCTTGCTTGACGAGTAACACATCGTCCGGTGCTGCTACTTTCACTGCTTTCAATCGGTCAAGGTAGGATCGATTAATAATAAACACCCCTAAAATGGTTAACAGCCCACCCAAAAAAGCGGCGGGCGTCATGATTTCACCTAAAAAGAACCAACCCATCAAAGTGGCAATAATCGGCATGAAATAAAGGAAGCTCACAGCACGGCTTGCCGGAATATGCGCAAGTGAATAACTCCAGGCTAAATAACCTAAGGCACCTGGAAAAATACCCATGTAGATAATCACGAATGTGCTGCTTAAAGCAGCGTGTTGCATTTGGTGCATCAAGCCACCCGAGAATAATAATAAAAATATAGCGCCGCCCCACAATATGTAGGCCGTGGTTTGAATGGCGGGATAATATTTCAGATAAGGTTTTTGTAAAATGGTATAGAAGCTGCCGCTAATGGTCGCGAGCAAAATATACGTCATACTGCTGTTCCAGTGAAACGCACCAAAGGCTCCGTGAGCAATGAAAAACACCCCGACAAAACTGATTAAAAACCCAAGCACGCGCATGGCGTTCAAACGCTCGCCTAAAAACAAAACAGCAATCGCAGCCGTAAATAAAGGTGATTGGCTCGTAATGAAACTCGCACTGCCAGAATCTAACGTTAATTCACCGTAATTCAAGGTTAGGCTATAAATACCAATGCCGATCACCCCCGTCAGCATCAACATCAAGCCATCTTTAAACACTATAGGCTTACGATTGGGCAAGCGAAAATAAATGAGAGCCATTACTAAAGACGCAACGAGATAACGAAGCACAGCCAAACCTTCAGGCGTATAGTCGTGCAGCCCCGCGCGGATACCAACAAAAGCCGAAGCCCATAAAAATATGGCGGTACAAATACCTAAAATGACTGATGTTGGCACGGTCTACCCCGCGATAGGAAAAGGATGATACTGATAATACCTTAAAAAGTTCGCCACATCATCTGAAGAAAGGGGTTTTGAAAAATAAAACCCCTGCGCCTCAAGCCCAAGATGAATAAGCAACAAGGCAAGCTGGGGGTAGGATTCTACCCCTTCTGCCACAACCCCCAAACTTAAGCTGCGAGCCAGTGTGATGATCGCTTGAATAATCGCTGAATCTTTCGGGCTATGTAGAATATTTTGAATATATGATTTATCGATTTTAATTCGGTCAATCGGTAATTGACGCAAATAACTAATACTAGAATAGCCTGTGCCAAAGTCATCTAAGGCGATATGTACGCCTAGCTTTTTCAATTCGTGTAATAAAGCCATTAATTTACCGCTTTTGTCATGAATGACAATATCTTCGGTTAACTCTAACTCAAGACAGTGCGGGCTCATTTTTGACTTTTTCAAGAGACGCTGAAGTTGTTCCAGAAAATGTGAATCGTGTAACTGACTAACGTGAATATTGACGGCAATTCTATCTAATTCAATACCTTCATCCCGCCAAGCTGAAAACTGTTGGACAGCAGTACTTAAGACCCAATACCCTAATTCTCTAATTAACCCCAACTCAAGAATACTTGGCATAAAATCATCGGGTTGAATGATACCCAATCGAGGGTGATTCCAACGCACCAGAGCCTCGACCGCTTCAAAACGACCAGATCCTAAATTAAATAAGGGTTGATAATAAAGCGCCATCCCATCTTGACGGATGGCGTCTGATAGCTCGGCTTTCGTAAACAAACGCTCACGCATGCACATCGCCTAAAAGTAAAATATATACCTTAAGTTTAGTGCATTTTCCTTATATTTGTATAATTTTTATACAAATATATATTATTGATGTTGATTAGAATCAATTAGTTGCAATATTAATAATCGTCGTCACCCGTTGCGGTGTCTGGTGTGACATCATCGCTATTGCCCGGCATGCTTGCACTCATGGGCATACTGCTATTAGCGTTTGCACCAGCCGGCATGCTGCTGTTGTCTGTGGCTTGGCCAACATTCACTTGCGCAGGGGCAGCAGGCGCTGGTTTGGTGGTAGCATCAGCCGCGATAGATGCGGTTACACCTACAAAACACAGCCCTGATAGCATAATTGCTGAAATCTTCTTTAAATTCATCGTTCTCTCCTAAAATGTTGAGTCTACAAAAAACGAGATTCCCGACCTCATACTTTACTCATTTACTTGATTAAAAACTATATTTTTTTCAAATATGCCCTCTCGAAGCGGGGTATTGTATTTCTTAAAATTGACTTTAGCGAACTGAATTTGTTATAAAGTGTCTTTCAACAATACATACACAATAATTGCAATCCAGGATGAGAATGATTCTTTATTAACATTCTCTACATATTCATAATTTTTTGTTATTCAATCTATGAAAGGAAAAGCGTCATGATGGCTAAAACCCGTAATCTTACGCCTTGGCTGATGGTCTGTTTTGGGATGTTGTTTTACTCGTTTAACTATTTCCTAAGAGTCTCCCCAAGCGCAATGCAGCTTCAACTGACTGAAGCCTTCCATATCGATGCCACGAAGTTTGCCTTATTGGCTGCTTGTTATTACTGGGCTTATACACCCATGCAGCTCCCTGCCGGCATGATCTACGACAAATTCGGTGTTCGTTTCGTCTTAAGCGCAGCCTGTTTAATGGCCGTTGCCGGACTTGCTGTGTTCATTAGCGCTAACAATCTTTATTTTGCGATTGTTGGACGTATTTTAGTGGGTTTAGGCTGTGCGTTTGCCTATATTGGCACCTTGAAGCTCGCCTCACTTTGGTTACCGCCAAGCCGTTTTGGAACGATTGCTGGCGTCGCAACAGCTGTCGGCATGATTTCGGGCGCAATGGCAGAAAAATATTTATCCCATGTGGTTGCGCTTATAGGGTATCAAGCTGCTTTGAAGAGCTGTTTGGTTACAGGCGTGTTACTAAGCATGTTGCTCATTACCTTCGTTAGAAACGCGCCTAAGGCCGTTGAAAACAACCCTGATATGCAAAACCCTATCAACTTTTCACAGCTTTTAAAATCACTCAAACTTATTTTTTCGAATAAGCAAATGTGGTTAATTGGGACGATTGGTTGCTTATTATATCTTCCTTCTTCTGTGTTTTTAGATACCTGGGGCATTCCGTATTTGAAAGCCGTTTATAATTTAACCGCTGATCAAGCGGCAACAACCACAGGCTTTACGTTTTATGGTTGGATTATTTCAGGCCCAATCATTGGCATGATTTCTGACAAAATTAAACGTCGTAAAATTCCGTTAATGTTCACCGGGTTTTTTGCAGCAATTTTATTGTGCTGTGTCTTTTACATTCCAAACTTTGCGACCTTAGCAACGCTGAATATGTTCTTTTTCTTAATTGGTTTTTGCTGTGGTGCACATTCTTTATGTTTTGCCTTGGGTAAAGAAAATAATCCTATCCAAATGTCGGGCACATCAGTCGCTGCAACCAATATGTTAATTATGATGGGTGGGTTAATTTTCCAACCCGTGGTTGGTAAACTGCTTGATTTGCATACCAGCGGCACCTTAGGGGTTGATGGCTTGCCCATTTACACCGCAAGCGATTATACCTTTGCATTAAGTATTATTCCGTTCGGCGTGTCGTTGGGTATTGTGCTTTGTGCATTCTTAAAAGAAACCCATTGCGAGTCACAAGCAACCATGGAACAAGAAGCAATGTTCGACAACGTGGGTATTGCCCCCGTTGGGAAACTTGCTGTAGAACCTGCGAAGTAGTTTTTTGAAAAGCGGCCTCCCCCTTTCCCCCTCCAAATGGAACTACGTCATTCCATGACAACTGACTGGGGTTTGGAGGGGGGCAAGGGGGAGGCTGCTTTTTTTAGATTACGCCCAATCTTGTGGTTTTAAGAAAAATTCTGTTAACCGTGCTTCTTCCGACCCGGGTTCGGGTTGATACCCGTAACGCCAATTCACCACAGGCGGCAGGGACATTAAAATTGACTCTGTGCGTCCACCTGTTTGAATACCAAAGATAGTGCCGCGATCATAGAGCAAGTTGAACTCAACGTAACGTCCACGTCGATAGGCTTGAAATGCCCGCTCGCGTTCTGTATACGGCGTATTTTTACGCTTTTGCAAAATCGCTTGATACGCGCGCACGTAATGCTCTGACACACTTTTCATTAACTGAAAACAGGTTTCAAAATCCCATTCGTTCAAATCATCGTAAAACAGCCCACCAATGCCGCGATGCTCTTCTCGATGTTTTAAATAAAAATAATCATCCGCCCATTTTTTATAACGCGGATAAACTTCAGCACCAAACGGCTCACACGCAGACTTTGCCATTTGATGCCACTGCACACAATCTTCCTCAAACCCATAATACGGGGTTAAATCAAACCCGCCGCCAAACCACCAATACGGCTTACCATCAGGCTGCGTGACCATGATACAACGCACATTGAAATGCGATGTCGGTACGTAAGGATTACGCGGGTGAAATACGACAGAAACACCCGTCGCCTCAAATGAACAATTGGCTAAATGCTGGCGTTTTGCCGTCGCGGCAGCAGGCAAAGAAACACCCTTTACACGCGAAAAATTTACCCCACCCTTTTCTATCACATTCCCATCCGCAATTGCGCAGGTTAACCCACCACCGCCGGTTTCATGTTGCCACGCATCTTTTTGAAATCGCGCCTGATCTTCTTCACTCTCAATCATGGCGCATATGCGCTCTTGCAATGTTAATAAAAAAGTTTCAACATAATTTAAATTCATTGAACACACCTAGAAATTATCTTTGTCATTCGATTCTAACTCAAACCACAATGCATTAAAGACTGCAAAACTGCACGCAAAGGCCGTTCCTAAAATCCACGCAAAATACCACATAGCCTCTCCTTAATAAGCTGATTTTTCAGCATCTTGTTCAATAGAATGTTGGGTCACTTTTCCACGCAAGACGCGATACACCCAAGCGGTATAAAGCAAAATAATGGGTAGAAAAATCAAGCTGGCAACTAGCATAACTAATAAAGTTAAATAGCTTGAAGAAGCATCCCACACTAATAAACTAGACCCTAAATTCGATGAAGACGGCAAGATGAATGGGAACATGCTCACACCAACCGTCCCCACAATGCCAATAATACTTAAACTGCTGCAAACAAACGCTAAACGACCTACGCCAACACGCGCAAATATAAATGCGAACAATGCGCCTGCAAAACCAAGTATCGGCAAAGCTCGCGTAATAGGATAGGCCGTGTAGTTATTCATCCATGCCCCAATATCAGCACCTACTGTTTTATGCAGTGGGTTGGAATAACCGAGCGTATTAATATCGCTTAACACTTTATAACCTGATACATGCGTTGCAATTAAATAACCGCCTAACGCAAAACACAAAATTAACCAAATTGCCGCCATGCGTGAAAATCGAATAGCACGATCACGAATGGGGTTTTCAGTTTTAACCGCTAAAAATAAACCACCGTGCATCATTAACATAAACACACTCGTCACACCGCAAAGCAGGGCAAACGGATTAAATAATTTCAGAAATGTACCGCTATAGGTAATGCGAAGATTATCATCGAAGGAAAACGGCAGCCCTTGTAGAATATTGCCAACCAATAAACCAAAAATTAAGGCTGGAAAAAAACCACCGATAAACACAATTTTGTCCCAGGCGTGTCGCCACGCATCGCTCGGTAATTTGCTGCGATATTTAAAACTCACAGGACGCGAAATACCCATCGTTAGCAATAATAATAAAACCGCTAAATAAGGCCCCGAAAAAGCCACGGCATAAACATAAGGCCAAGCCGCGAAAATAGCACCTGCGCCGAGAATAATCCAGACTTGATTACCTTCCCAGACAGGTCCAATTGTGTTTAAAACGATGCGTTTTTCCACTTCTTTTTTTGCTACAAAGGGAAACAAAATAGCAGCACCCAAATCGAAACCATCCATCACAGCAAACCCGATAAACAATACACCTAGCAGTACCCACCAAATCACACGTAATGTTTCAATCGTCATTGAAAGCTCCCTTACTGTTGGGTTTCATAAACAGGTTTAACGCTAAAATCGTCTGATGAATATACATTATCAGGCCCTAAGCGAATATATTTAATCATGAGTGTTAATTCGATAACGGCTAATACCGTATAGAAGAACACAAATCCAATTAAAGAAGTGAGCACTTCAGCCGATGAAACAGAAGAAACACCTAAGAATGTCGGCAAAAATCCTTCAACTACCCACGGTTGACGACCCACCTCTGCGACCAACCAACCCATTTCAGCGGCTAACCACGGCAGTGGTAAGCTAACTAAAATAAGCCATAAAAACCAACGGTGATTGGCAATGCGACGACGTTGGCAAAGATAAAACGACAAACCAAACAGTCCAATAAAGTAAAACCCACAAGCAACCATCACGCGGAAAGCCCAGAAAATAGCGAATACATCAGGCACGGTATCCCACGCAGCTTGATTAATGGTTGAGGCTGGCGCGTGTAACACATCGTCAGTGTATTTTTTGAGCAATAACCCATAACCAATATTATCTTCATTATCACTTAACAGCGTTTCAGCGTTACGATCATTTGGGTCTTTTTGTAAAGCAGTTAATGCGCTGTAGGCGAGCATGCCACTTTTAATGCGTGTTTTCGCTTGATCGACTAAATCGATAATGCCATAAACCGGTTGATTTAAAGAGCGCGTTGCAATTAAACCTAATAAATAAGGAATTTGCACAGCATCAAGCGTTTGATGCGTTGCTTGATCAGGAATGCCAAATAAAGTTAAAGGCGCAGGCGCAGGTTCCGTTTGCCAGATACCTTCCATCGCTGCAATTTTCATTTGTTGATTTAAGCTGGTTAAGTAGCCGCTTTCATCACCCAGTACAACGACGCATAAGGCTGAAGCCAATCCAAAGGCTGAAGCCACCATCATTGAACGCTTTGCGAAAGCTAAATTACGACCGCGCAGCAAGAAATATGCGCTAATCGACATGACAAACATCGAGCCTGTTACATAACCGGCACTGATGGTGTGAACGAATTTTGCTTGTGCCACATCATTAAAAACAACACTGTAAAAGTCGTACATTTCCATGCGCATGGTATGAAAATTAAAATGCGCACCGACAGGATGCTGCATCCAGCCGTTTGCAATTAAAATCCAGAGGGCTGAGAAACTTGAACCGACAGCGAGCAACCACGTAACAATTAAGTGTGCGCCGCGCGAGAGTTTATCCCACCCGAAAAAAAACAAACCAACAAACGTTGCCTCTAAGAAGAAAGCCATTAAGCCTTCAATGGCTAACGGTGCCCCGAACACATCGCCAACATAATGCGAGTAATACGCCCAGTTAGTCCCAAACTGGAATTCCATGGTAATGCCTGTGGCAACGCCCATCGCAATATTAATGCCGAATAAAACACCCCAGTATTTGGTCATGGTTCGCCAAATACGCCGACGTGTCATGTAGTAAATGGTTTCCATGATGCCAAGCAAGGTTGACAAGCCAAGGGTTAATGGCACGAATAGAAAGTGATAAAGCGCGGTCATACCGAATTGAAGCCGAGAGAGTGAAACCACATCATTGAACAACTGCATGAAAACTCCTTCGCAAATGATGTAACTAGATAAGATAACGTATATAATACGCCAAAGATTGTTTCAATGTAACGCAATATTGGAGGTTTTTTCGTGACTAAATTCGATTCTTTCAACACGCGCCGTCAGCTAAATGTAAATGGTTCCCACTTCGATTATTACAGCTTGCCTGCACTCGAAAATGCCGGCTTAAAAGGCGTTAGCCGCTTACCGGTATCTTTAAAAATTTTATTAGAAAATTTACTGCGTCACGAAGATAATCATACTGTTTCAAAAAACGACATTGAAGCCATTCACGGTTGGTTAAAAAGTAAAACCTCTGATCGTGAAATCAACTACCGTCCTGCACGCGTATTGATGCAAGACTTCACCGGCGTCCCCGCGGTGGTCGATCTAGGCGCAATGCGTGATGCCATTAAACACCTGGGCGGCAACCCGAACAAAATTAATCCACTCAACCCCGTTGATTTGGTCATTGACCACTCTATTCAAGTTGATGCCTTCGCCTCGCGTGAAGCTATGGACATTAACGGCAAACTAGAAATGGAAAGAAACGGCGAACGTTACGCGTTTTTACGCTGGGGTCAAACCGCATTTGATAATTTCCGTGTTGTACCGCCAGATACCGGTATTTGCCACCAAGTTAACTTAGAATATTTAGCCAAAACGGTTTGGCACCAAGAAAAAAATGGCGTGAAATTAGCCTACCCTGATACTTTAGTCGGCACTGACAGCCACACCACCATGATTAATGGCTTGGGTGTTTTAGGCTGGGGTGTGGGCGGTATTGAAGCAGAAGCGGCGATGTTAGGCCAGCCTATCTCTATGTTAATTCCTGAAGTCGTTGGTGTGAAATTAACCGGCAAATTGCGTGAAGGCGTGACGGCGACTGACTTAGTGCTTACCTTAACCGAAATGCTGCGCAAAAAAGGCGTCGTCGGTAAATTTGTTGAATATTTTGGCAGCGGCTTGGCAGATTTATCCGTTGCTGACCGCGCAACCATTGCCAACATGGCGCCTGAATATGGCGCAACTTGTGGTTTCTTCCCCGTTGATAAAGCCACCATTGATTATTTAACGCTCACAGGGCGTGATACTGACACCATTGCTTTAGTTGAAGCCTATGCGAAAGAACAAGGCTTGTGGTTTGAAGCAAACCAGGCTGACCCAGAATTCACCGATGTATTGAACCTTGATCTTTCCAGTGTTGAACCCAGTATGGCTGGCCCTAAACGTCCGCAAGATCGTTTAACCTTAAATCAGATACAACCTGCATTCGATAAATTATTGTCAGATTTAAACCGCGCCGATGAAAAAGGTAAATCCTTCAAAACAGCCGATGGCATTGAGTTACACCACGGTGATGTTGTGATTGCTGCAATTACCAGTTGCACGAATACCTCTAACCCTAGCGTATTGATGGCTGCCGGTTTGGTTGCGAAAAAAGCGATTGAGAAAGGTTTGCAGCGTAAACCTTGGGTGAAATCTTCGTTAGCCCCGGGCTCTCAAGTCGTTACACAATACTTAGACGTGTCTGGCTTGCAAACGTATTTAGACAAATTAGGGTTTGATTTGGTGGGGTATGGTTGCACCACGTGTATTGGTAACTCAGGCCCTTTGCCTGACGATATCGCTGACACCGTTAGCAAGCATGACATGGTCGTTTCTGCGGTGTTATCGGGCAACCGTAACTTTGAAGGCCGTATTCATCCACAAGTAAAAGCGAACTGGCTGGCGTCTCCGCCTTTAGTTGTGGCTTATGCGTTAGCTGGGAATACGAATGTTGATTTAACGAAAGATGCTTTAGGGCAAGATGCGCACGGCAAACCCGTTTTCTTAAAAGATATTTGGCCGACGAATAGTGAAATTGCGGCTGAGGTGACAAAAGTCAGTCAGAAAATGTTCAAAGAGCAATATGCTGATGTGTTTGCAGGGAATAACGATTGGAAGAATATGCCTGTGCCAATGGGTGAAACGTATGCTTGGAAGGCTGATTCTACGTATATCCAGCATCCGCCGTTTTTTAGCAACATGTCGCATACGCCTGCACCGATTGAGTCTATTCACAATGCGCGCATTTTAGCGTTATTGGGTGATAGCATCACAACAGATCACATCTCTCCTGCGGGCTCCATTAAGGCTGACAGCCCAGCTGGGAAATATTTACAGTCTAAGGGTGTGGCGGTCAAAGATTTCAACTCGTATGGGGCAAGACGTGGTAACCACGAAGTGATGATGCGCGGTACGTTTGCGAATATCCGCATTAAGAATGAGATGGTTCCCGGTGTTGAAGGTGGTATTACCAAGCATTACCCTGATGGCGAAGTGATGCCAATTTACGATGCTGCGATGAAATATCAAGCGGAGAAAATTCCGTTGGTGATTGTGGCGGGTAAAGAATACGGTAGTGGTTCATCACGTGACTGGGCTGCGAAAGGACCCAAGTTACAGGGTGTGAGCGCGGTGATTGCTG
The DNA here is from genome assembly GCA_965653045.1 of uncultured Gammaproteobacteria bacterium. Classification (GTDB taxonomy): domain Bacteria; phylum Pseudomonadota; class Gammaproteobacteria; order DSM-16500; family DSM-16500; genus Aquicella. Next base: position 14,684 of record CBFGYM010000003.1, on the reverse strand, counting down.
AAAGTTTTGAGCGTATTCACCGTTCTAACTTAATTGGCATGGGTATTATTCCTTTGCAGTTTAAAGACGGCATGACGCGTAAAACCTTAGGGTTAGATGGCACGGAAATTGTTAGCGTGCTTGGGTTGAACAACGACATGAAACCAAGCGCCGATGTTGAAGTGAAAATTCAACGCCAAGACGGTAAAACCGAAACGATACACGTAAAAAGCCGCATCGATACGCAGAATGAAATTGAGTATTACAAGAATGGTGGTATTTTGCAGTATGTGTTGAGAAATATTGCGAAGGGGTAATGTGCATACCCTCTCGAACGAAACGTAGCAACTGTCTTATGAAATAAATTTCATAAGACAGTTGCTACCTATCCTTTCACTCATCCCATGCGGCGTAGTTCTTTAAACGCATCGCGAAGGGAATCGACGTTTTTAGGGTTAGGTGCTTGCATTGCGCGAACTTTGAAGAGTGAGTGCATATTTGTGGTTGCGAGTTTTTTCTCTGCTGGTAGTAACTCAGCACCATCCCATCGACGATAATTTTTCAAAGCAGATTCATACGACCTATTTTTCAACCCGAATAGATCATTGTTTGAATGATATAACAAAAACATTAATGCCGAACTAGCCAAGGGAAGAAGTGACAACCCCATTACCGGCGTCCAAGCAACATCGACAGTAAATAATAACTTATAAGCATATTGCATAAGACTACCATCACAATCACACGCGATGGTTCGCTGAAGTGCTTTATTCTCAGGCAGTAATTGAAGTCCAGCCGCTGCAATTAATAAAGCCATTAATACATAAGCAACAATAACAGCATTCTTTTCGGCCTCTCTCGGGATATAAGGGTGGTGCTGTAATGAAAGCCAGCCTTCTTTTTCGGCACGTTCACTTTCAAAACACTCAGCATAAAATTTTGCTTGCGGCGACTCTTCAATAAACTGAGTCCAATTAAACAGCGTATCAGCGATTTTTTGTGCAAAATCTCTTGGTAATTGCTGGTAAAATATTTCGACTTCACACAAATCATAATACACTCGCGCTTGGCGTATTTTATCAATTATCCACTGCGATCCGTTTGCACCAAAAATGGATAGCATTCGATATAAGGCTGGTACGCGACCTTGAATATAACTCCCATAATATCGCTTTAATTTGTCGTATGAAATTTCACGCTGACCGGACTCAGCGCGGGTCACCACACATCGCTTAAGCATTTCTTCTAAGGTTGCATGATTCAGATGAAAATTTTCTGCAATCGCAACAGGTCGCGCGAGCAGTTCAAGCGTGACACGATCATAAACCGCCATCCAGGTTTTCAATGTCCAGCCATGCAAAGGCAGGTCCAGGTTAGTCATCGACACACCCATTTTTTTCAGTGTTGCCACTTTATTTTCTATTTTTTTCGCAAGTTTTTTTGTCATTGAACGGATCCTTGTGATATTGATTAACGCACACAACGGAGCGTAGCAACTGTCTTATGAAATAAATTTCATGAGACAGTTGCTACGCTTCGTTGTTATTATTCCAAATGCTTCCAAGTTGTGACGCCGTTTGCGGTGTCGTCTAGGACAATATTCATTGCTTGCAGTTCTTGGCGGATGCGGTCTGCTTCTGCCCAATTTTTTTCGAGGCGAGCGGTTTGGCGGGCGGCGATGAGGGCTTCGATTTTATTTACATCTACAGCAGCACTTGCTTGGAAATAAGCATCGGCATCTGATTGTAAAAAGCCGAATAACCCCGCCAAGCGTTTTAATAATGCACCCAATTGCGCGGCTTCTTGCATCTGACCAGCTTCACGCAAGCGCCAAATATCGTGAGCAATATCGAATAACACAGACATTGCAACAGGTGAATTAAAATCATCTTGCATTGCTTCATGAAACCGTTTTTCAAACGCCGATGAAGCCGGCACTTCAACCACCGGCAAGCCGCGCAACGCCGTATAAAACCGTGTAAGCGATTGCTTAGCCTGCATCAGCGCTTCATCCGTATAAATTAAAGGGCTACGATAATGTGAAGCTGCGAAGAAATATCGCAACACTTCGGCTGAATGTTGATTTAAGGCTTCACGAATGGTAATAAAATTCCCGAGTGACTTAGACATTTTTTCTTTATCAATTTGCAAAAAACCCGTGTGCATCCAGCAATGCGCAAACGGTTTATTCGTTGCCGCCATCGATTGTGCCACTTCATTTTCATGATGCGGAAAAATTAAATCGCGGCCACCAGCGTGAATATCAAACGTCTCGCCTAATAAATCCATAGACATTGCAGAACATTCAATATGCCAACCCGGGCGCCCTTCTCCCCACGGAGAATCCCACGCAGGCTCACCCGGTTTTGCTAACTTCCATAATACAAAATCGAGTGGGTCTTTCTTCGCTTCCACCACATCAACACGTGCACCACTTTCTAATTCATCAACATTATGATGCGACAAACACCCGTAATGCGGAAATGCACGCACATCAAAATACACATCGCCCGTTTTACCCACATAAGCTAAACCTTGTTCAATAATACGGGAAATTAACGCAATCATTTGAGGAATATACGCCGTTGCACGCGGTTCGTAATTGGGTGCTTTCAACCCTAACGCTTGAAAATCATCGTGCATCGCTTGTGTAAATCGCACTGTTAATTCAGCGGGCTTTTCTTGATTTTCCGCAGCACGCTTAATAATTTTATCGTCAATATCTGTAATATTCCTGACGTAATTAACCTCATATCCAACATAGCTTAAATAGCGAATAATACTATCCATTGCACTATACGTTCTTGCATGCCCTAAATGACAATAATCGTAAACTGTCACACCGCAAACGTATAAATTAATTTTGCCTTTTTCCATCGGCTCAAACGCGTTTTTTTCACGTGTTAGCGTATTAAAAATATTAAGCATCGCTCGCCGCCTCACTTGCTAACTTAAACGCACGGCTTAAACGATGTTGCATGCGCTCAACACCAATTAAGGTGGCAATTTGCGGCATCTCAGGACCATGTGGCTTACCTGTCAATACGACGCGCAAAGGCATATATAAAGCTTTACCAGAAATATTCAAAGTTTGTTTCATTTCATCAAACATTGCTTTCATATTTAAACCGTGTTTAGCAACCGCCTGCTCAGCTTCTACAAAATATTGCTCACCGGCTTGACGAATAATAGCTTTCGTTTCTTCATCGTAAAAGGCCTGATCATGGAAAAAGATTTTTGCCCACTCGTGCGCTTCTTCCGGAAATGCCACAATCATTTTGATGGTATCAGCAAATAAATCACGCGACGCTTCTGGCACAACGCTTTCAACACGTGAACCTAGCCACTGCCAAACGCCTTGCGTAGTTAACCCTTGCACCGCTGTTTTTTGCCAATATAACAATTGATTTTCATCAAACCTAGCGGGAGATTTGCTTAATTTTTCCAAATAAAAATGTTTCGCTAAATCATCAAACAATAATAAGGCTTGTGGTTCACACGCATGCCCCAATCTCGCTAAATAATTCATTAAGGCGATTGATAAATAACCCGTTGAATGCATTTCATGCAAACTATAACTGCCGTGACGCTTCGATAAAGGCGCACCGTCGTGCCCAACAATTAAGGACAAATGCCCGTAATGCGGCACTGGCAAGCCTAAACTTTCGAGCACTAAAATTTGGCGTGGGGTATTGGCTAAATGATCTTCACCACGTAATACGTGGGACACTTTCATATCGGCATCGTCAACCGCATTACAAAATAAAAACGGTGGTGTGCCATCCGCACGGCGAATAATAAAATCGCCAATATCATCTGATTTGAAGTTTTGAGAGCCTTTCACCACATCGTTAAACACAATTTCACGATTGGTCGGCACCGCAAAACGCCACGAAGGCTTTTCACCGGCAGCCATTTTGGCCTCAATCTCAGCTTGACTCAATTGACGGCATTTACCCGAATAGCGCGGCGGTTTTCCCTGTGATAACGCTAACTTACGTGCAATTGCTAAAGCTTGATCTGAACAAAAACACGGATAAACCAAGCCCTTTTCTTCTAACACTTGATAATATTTTTCGTAATTTTTTTGACGTTGTGATTGATAATAGGGACCATACGCACCATCAGCCCCGGGGCCTTCTTGCCAATCAACGCCTAACCAGCGTAAATCCGCTTGCAATGAGGCTACAAAACGCTCTTCTGAACGCGCCGCATCGGTGTCTTCAATGCGTAAAATAAACGCGCCGTGATGATGCTTTGCGTATAAGGCGCTAAATAAAGCAGCACGTGCGTTACCCAGGTGTATCATCCCTGTGGGACTTGGTGCAAAACGTGTTCTGACCGTCATCTATACTCTCCCATTCAAGCTCAACAATCGTGAGCGATGCATAATTTGTTTCATTTCTCGCACAGCATTTTCTAGCCCGACAAACAAGGCACGCGCAACAATGCCATGACCAATATTTAATTCGTGAATTTCCGGTAATGCCGCAATCGCTTGTACGTTATGATAATGCAAACCGTGTCCAGCATTCACTATTAAGCCTGCTTGATGTGCCGCTTTTACGGCAGCCTGAATACGCACAAGTTCTGCCTGCATTGCCTCGTGTGAGGCAGCCTCTGCATAAGCACCTGTATGAATTTCAATGACTGGTGCACCTACTTTCACCGCTGCTTCAATTTGGGCTAAATCGGGGTCAATAAACAAAGACACTTCTGAACCCATCGCACTCATGCGTGCCACCGCCTCTTGAACGCGCGCCATCTGCGATAATACATCTAACCCGCCTTCAGTGGTTAATTCTTCACGTTTTTCGGGCACGAAACACACGTGAGCCGGCTTGATTTTCTCAGCAAAGGCCATCATCGCATCAGTCACTGCCATCTCTAAATTCAAGCGTGTTTGCAATACCGCACTGATTATTTCAACATCACGTTCTTGGATGTGACGTCTATCTTCACGCAAATGAACCGTAATACCATCTGCGCCGCCGTTTTCAGACGCATAGACCGCTTCAACCGGGTCAGGGTAACGCGTGTGGCGTTGCTGTCGTAAGGTCGCGACATGATCAATGTTCACGCCTAAATAAATATTATTATCACGCATGCTGCACCTCCACTTCTGGCAACACAAATAATTGTCGACTATGTAGTACCTTACCGCCTAATAAAGGATGAAACGCTAAACGCATTAATCGTTTGGCGGCTAAACGGGTTGATTCGGCCTGCCAATCACGTGCGGCAATCAATAATAACGTTTGCCCGTCAAATTGATTCGGCGGCGGCGAACCAAACCGTTGCTGCTCATCACGCACAAACCCTTGCTCTGCTAAAAACAAGTAATTTAAATCGGGCTGAAATAATTTATCTCTGACGGCCGCTTGCGATGGAAAAAGCGCGTAGCCCAATTCGGCCAATAAATCTAATTCAAACCCACGCAACACCGTTTCATCAAGCGGTGTTGTTTGTAAGGCGAATAGCGTGTGATGATAGTATTGATACAACTTTGGGTGCGGATCCCAAGGCTCTAGCAACGCACTCAATAACTCATTTAAGTAAAAACCAGCAAACAAACAGTGTCCTTGAAGCGAGATAACCGAAGCATCCATTTCCGCTTCCGCGAGTGTCATTAACTCACCGCGCCCCACCCACGATACCAACAAAGGGGTAAATGGTTGCAAAGCTGAATTTAAGCGAGACTTTGTTTGCCTAACACCCTTTGCCACCACGCGCATTAAGCCATAATCTTGTGTAAATAAATCAATGAGCGCGCTTGTTTCACGGTAAGCCCGCCGATGCAGCACAAAAGCCAGTTGACCTTGTACGCGTTTGACATTATCCATTAATCAAAACCAAGACCACGCAAAGCTGTTTCACTGTCTGTCCACCCTGATTTAATTTTTACCCACAAGCGTAAAAAGACTTTTCCGCCAACCAGTCTTTCAATTTCTTTACGCGCTTGCGTTCCAATGGTTTTTAATTTTAACCCTTTTTTACCAATCACAATCATGCGCTGGCCTTCACGCTCTACCCAAATAATGGCGCTGATTTCGGTGAGTTTTTCACCGCTCGTAAATTGATCTATTTCAACAACCGTGGCATAGGGCAATTCGTTTTCCGTTGCCATAATCACTTTTTCACGGATAATTTCACCCGCTAAAAAGCGAATGCTTCTATCGGTTAATTGATCTTCAGGATAAATCGCTTCACTTTCTGGCATCAATTTAGCAATTTCATGCTCTAACGCCTTCAAATTATCTTTTTTGTAAGCTGAAACAGGAATGATTTGCGTAAAATCATAAAGCTTGCTGAGTTTTTCGATTAAAGGCAACGCCTTGGCTTTGTCGTCTAATAAATCCATTTTATTAATTGCTAAAATAACAGGTTTTTCTTGTTTTTTGATTTGCGATAAAATGTAATCGTCTTCTTCGCGCCAATATTTCGCATCCACGACAAACACAATCACGTCCGCCCCTTCAAACGAGCCAGAAGCGACGCGGTTTAAGTAACGATGCATCGCATTTTGTTGCGTTTGATTCATGCCCGGCGTATCAACGTATATTACTTGTGTATCATCAACCGTTTGAATGCCTAGAATTTGCCACCGCGTTGTTTGCGGTTTTGGCGAGGTAATACTGAGTTTTTCACCCAATAAGGCATTTAATAAAGTTGATTTACCCACATTTGGCCGACCCACAATAGCAGCATAGCCCGCTTTTTTAATTGTCATTTTTTAATAACCCCAACATTGATTGTGCGGCATCTTGCTCTGCTCTGCGTCGGCTAGTTCCTTGACCAACGCTTGTTTGTGCAACACCTTCAATGTGACATTTCACATAGAAAGTTTGCTGGTGGGCTTCGCCCGTGATTTTATCAACACTATATACCGGTAAAGGCAATCGTTTTGCTTGTAAAAATTCTTGCAAGACTGTTTTAGGGTCTTTATGTTCAGCGGCTGATAAAAGCTTGCTGAGTTTGTCTTGATACCAGTGCATAATGCGGTTTTGCGCAGCAACAAACCCACCGTCTAAATAAATAGCACCGATAATGGCTTCCATTGCGCAAGACAAAATTGATTCACGTTGTTGACCGCCGCTGCGAAGCTCCCCAGGCCCCAATAATAAATGCTCGCCTAAGTTTAATTGACGAGCTAAATCAGCCAAGGCTTCTCGGTTGACTAAACTTGCACGCCAACGACTTAATTCGCCTTCGCTGGCGGTTTCAAATTGGTTAAAAAGGGCTTCAGCAATCACAAAGTTCACGATAGAATCGCCAAGAAATTCTAAGCGTTCGTTATGATTCATACCACGGCTGCGATGCGTTAATGCCGTGACCAATAAATCAGGATTATTAAAGGTGTAACCGAGTGCTGCCAATACCATCATTGCCTCATTTAATTAATTCACCAATTCTACCCCAACGAACTCGGCTAGTGGTGTTATTCCAACTCATCCACACTAATTCTGCTTTCCCCACGATATTTTGCTCAGGCACAAAGCCCCAATAGCGGCTATCAGCGCTATCATCACGGTTATCACCCATCACAAAATACATATGTGGCGGCACGGTAATATCTTTATAATCATCCGATTGGCGCTCAGGGTTCAAGTAAATGCGATGCTTCACGCCGAGCAAATCTTCTTGCGCGACTTTCGCTAACCAATCAGGGCCGTCTTCGTCGTTTACCATTTCTGTGCCGAGTAAGGCTTGGTTAATGGGTGTGCCGTTGATGGTAAGGGTTTTATTTTCATAACTGATTTTATCGCCAGGTACCCCTATCACGCGTTTAATAAAATCATATGAAGTATTCGGCGGCCAACGAAACACGATGATGTCGCCGCGTTTCGGTGTTTTACCCTCAGATACTCTCCAATGAATCACGGGAAGTTGTAAGCCGTATTCAAATTTATTGACCAAGATAAAATCACCGGTTAATAACGTGGGTTCAAGTGAGCCCGAAGGAATGCGGAAGGGTTCATATAAAAACGAACGCAGGAAAAACACAGCAAATAACACAGGAAAAAATGAACGCGCGTAATCAACCAAAATAGGTAGTTTAATTTCATTCACGCCAGGGTGCGCACGGCGGCGTCGATTCGCTAAAAATAAAAAATCGAAGAGACTAATTGCACCTGTGATGATGGTTCCGTAAAACAACACTAATTCAAAATTAAGATTCACGCTTCATCCTCGCTATTTCTTTTCATCAATTTTTAAAACTGCTAAAAAGGCTTCTTGCGGCACTTCAACGGACCCCACTTGCTTCATGCGTTTTTTACCTTCCTTTTGTTTTTCAAGCAATTTACGTTTTCTGGAAATATCGCCGCCGTAACATTTTGCGGTTACGTTTTTACGTAAAGCTTTTACGGTGCTACGCGCAACAATTTGCCCGCCAATGGCTGCTTGAATTGCCACATCAAACATTTGGCGCGGAATTAATTCTTGCATTTTTTCGGTGACCAAACGGCCGCGCGAATGGGATTGCGCACGGTGCACAATAGAGGCTAAGGCATCGACCCGATCACCGTTAATCATAATATCAAGACGCACTAAATCAGCATTTTCAAAGTGCGAAAAAGCATAATCTAGCGAGGCGTAACCCCGACTGACTGATTTTAAGCGGTCAAAGAAATCTAAAACAATTTCACCCATAGGCAACTCGTAAACCAAAGCCACTTGATTGCCGTGGAATAACATGCTTTTTTGCATGCCGCGTTTTTCAGTACACAAAGTGATAACGTTACCTAAATGCGCTTGGGGGACTAAAATATTCGCTTTCGCGATAGGCTCGCGTAATTCTTGAATGAAATTTACCGCGGGTAATTTTGATGGGTTATCGACGTAAATAATTTCGTCTTTCGTGGTTAACACTTCATACACTACCGTTGGGGCTGTCGTGATTAAATCAAGATTATATTCACGCTCTAAGCGTTCTTGCACAATTTCCATGTGCAACATGCCCAAGAAACCGCAGCGAAAACCAAAGCCCAAGGCTTCGGAAGATTCAGGTTCAAAAAACAAAGCCGCATCGTTTAAGCGTAATTTGCTTAAGGCATCACGGAGCGCTGGAAAATCATCAGAGCTAATGGGGAATAAACCCGCATAAACTTGTGGTTTAACGGTTTTAAACCCAGGTAAAACATCTGTCGCTGGGTGATGTGCACTGGTGAGCGTGTCCCCCACAGGCGCGCCATTAATTTCTTTGATGCCTGCAATCACATAACCCACTTCACCCGCTTTTAATTCTTGGTTAGCCACGCGTTTTGGGGTGAAGACACCTAAGCCTGAGACTTCATAGCTGCGGCCAGTCGACATCACCTGCATTTTTTCACCGACGCGTAACACACCGTTTTTGACGCGGACTAAAGACACAACGCCTAAGTAAGAATCAAACCACGAGTCAATAATTAAGGCTTGTAACGGCGCATCAATCTCACCTTCTGGCGGAGGAATTTTAATGATAAGATTTTCAAGTAAATCTTCAATGCCTATACCTTGTTTTGCACTAATGCGGACAGCATCAGTGGCTTCAATGCCGATAATGTCTTCGATTTCTGCGCAAACACGCTCAGGGTCGGCTTGCGGCAAATCAATTTTATTTAACACAGGAACGACTTCAAGGCCTTGTTCAATTGCCGTGTAACACACAGCAACGGTTTGCGCTTCAACGCCTTGCCCCGCATCAACCACTAATAATGCGCCTTCGCAAGCAGCGAGCGAGCGCGAGACTTCGTAGGAAAAGTCAACGTGGCCAGGGGTATCAATAAAATTGAGCTGATATTTTTCGCCGTTTTTGGCTTGATAATATAATGTGACGCTATGCGCTTTGATGGTGATGCCACGCTCACGCTCAAGATCCATGGAATCGAGCACTTGTGCCTGCATTTCACGCTCAGACAAACCGCCGCAGCGTTGAATAAGACGATCAGCCAGGGTAGATTTACCATGATCAATGTGAGCTATAATCGAGAAATTTCTAATATTCTTCATTTATCTAACAACCAAAATTGAGCGCACAATACTAACGCATTTTTAACCAACTTACCAACTTCCTAATTGTACATTTTTTAACTTTCAGTCATAATAATTAAAAAAGAGGACACGAAATGAGCGAAAATAACACACCCAAAGGCACGCTTGCCCTACAAACCGTTGCCATGCCCGCTGACACCAATGCTAATGGCGATATTTTTGGCGGTTGGGTGGTCTCGCACATGGATATGGCAGCCGGCATTGCTGGCCGTTTACACGCCAAAAGTCGAGTGGTAACCGTGGCAATTGAAAAATTAGTGTTCATTAAACCCGTTTACGTGGGTGATACGGTATGCTGCTATGCTGACTTACAAAAAGTTGGCCGCACGTCTATGCAATTTCTGATTGAAGTTTGGACAGTTTCTCTGCAACACGAAACCCCGAAAAAGGTCGCTGAAGGCGTGTTTACGTTTGTGGCGATTGATGAGGATAGGAAGCCTCAACCTGTGGTTCGATAAGCCGACACAATAAATGACGATACGCGCGTTTTGAAAGCATATCGCGATAAATAAATGTTGAAAACTTGCGCCCCTCCATTGTTTCAAAATGCACAATAATAAAAAATTGTGAGGCATAAGTCTCTGGTGATAATTTCGCGATAAAACTGCCCGATGGACAAGTAACTTGCCACCACCCTTTTGTTTGTTTTTCCATACTTAAAATCGCCATCGGCTGACAAAGGGGTAAAATATTGCCGAATAAATGTGCGGCTGCGCCTATCAAAATAATCATCAGCAAAAGCTTTAAAAAAAGATAAATTGGCGCGATGAGTACGCACAATGCTGCCAAGATGAATAACACAATATAAAAACGCCCTAACTTACGTGAAGGCTCAAGATGAAAGACGCGATCGTGCATGTTGAAATATTTTATGTGAGATTTCAGCAAAGGCTGGGGTTGGTGCAAGTTCACGCCCCATAATCCAGGCCATGATATCAGGGTCAGCTTGACTTAATAGTTCAGAAAACGTCGTTTTTTCAGCCTCAGTTAATGCAGGGTAGGCTTCATTCAAAAAATTCATCAATAAAACATCAAGTTCTAGCATGCCCCGACGGCAAGCCCACTGCAATTTTTTTTCAATCGTCATCATTTTCTTAAGCTTCTCTTTAGAATTGCCTGCTATACTTGGAATAAGTAACCCTTGATAAGAAGAGTAAAACAATGACCGCCTCATTAAAAGAAGATTTAATACAATTACTAAAGAAATTTTCGACCCCCAACCAGCGTTTGCGCACCAAGGTGGATCGCTCTGTTCAAGCACTTCGCAAAAAAGACGTGGTTATTCCGAATAATGACCAAGGGAAAGAATCTGTTGCGCATTTTTTATCCACTCTTTTCGTTTCTATCAGTGGAAACACAAACTTAATGAACGATGAAAATAAAAAACATTTACAAGCTTTTGAAGAAAAACACTACCACACACCGAAAAACGCCCCCAGCAAGTCGAGTGCGCGCCCTAAGTAACAGTTCTGTAGCAGTCTGATCATTTTCAAGGCATAATGCACCGCAATATTATCATTGCGGTGCATTATTATGCCAATTTATACCTTAACCCTAGTCGCGAAAGAAACCGTCGCGCGAGACACGGTTGAACTTCAATTTGAAAAGCCTGAGGGCTTTCAATACGTCGCCGGACAATATGGCGGGTTTACCTTATTGAACCCTGCTGAGACCGATGCAAAAGGCAATACTCGACGATTTTCGTTAGTGTCTGCACCACATGAGTCGACTTTGAAAATTGTCACGCGTATTCAGCAGTCTAGCTTTAAACGCGAATTGAATAAACTAGAACCTGGCAGCACCCTTAAATTTGCAGGCCCCACGGGTAATTTTGTTTTGCCGACCGAACATCAAAAGCCCGTTATTTTAATTGCGGGCGGCATTGGTATTGCGCCGTTTTATAGCATGATTAAAGAAACGCTTTTACACACCCCGACCCGTGAGATTATTTTGTTTTACGGCAATCAAACCCTGCAAGATAGTGCGTATATTGAAGCCTTAGAAACCTTGGCACAAAAACATGCATCGTTTAAGTTAGTATTGACGCTTTCAAACCCAGCTGCTGATTGGGCGGGAAATGTAGGCTATATTACAGATGATTTAATTATTAAAAATACGTCGAATTATACTGAGCAATTATATTATGTTTGTGGTTCTCCGGCGATGGTGCAAGCCATGCAGCAAGTGTTAGCTGAGATTGAAATTCCAGCAGATCAAATTAATGTAGAAGATTTCCCTGGCTATTGATAAGGATAGAAAAACATGCAAAAGCACGATTATTTTAAACACTTAACGACTGAGCTAGAAACTTTAAAATCCAGTGGTTTATTTAAACCAGAACGCGTGATTACCTCGCATCAAAAAGCTGTCATTGATTTAAATGATGGTAAACATGTTGTAAATTTATGCGCAAATAATTATTTGGGGTTATCTGACCACCCTGTTTTAATTCAAGCGGCGAAAAAATCGTTAGATGATTTTGGATATGGGTTATCGTCAGTGCGTTTTATTTGCGGCACACAATCTGTGCATAAACAACTTGAAAATAAGCTGAGTGAATTTTTAGGCATGGAAGATACCATTCTGTATTCTTCTTGTTTTGATGCGAATGGTGGATTATTTGAAACTTTGTTAGGCGAAGAAGATGCTGTGATTAGTGATGCTTTGAATCACGCTAGTATCATTGATGGTATTCGCTTATGCAAAGCCAAGCGTTTTCGTTATGCCAATAATGACATGCAAGACTTAGAGGCGCAATTGAAAGCCGCCGAGGGTGCGCGCGTGAAACTCATTGCGACCGATGGGGTGTTTTCAATGGATGGGTTTATTGCAAACTTACCTGCCATTTGTGATTTAGCTGATCGCTATAATGCGTTAGTAATGGTTGATGATTCACATGCTGTTGGGTTTATGGGTACACACGGAAAAGGCACGCATGAATATCACAATGTAATGGATAGAATTGATATTATCACCGGCACACTTGGCAAAGCCTTGGGTGGTGCATCAGGAGGATATACGAGTGGAAAAAAAGAAGTAATTGCGTGGTTGCGTCAGCGTTCACGTCCTTATTTATTTTCGAATACGCTTTCTCCTACGATAGCAGCAACATCGTTAGCCGTATTTGATTTATTGGAAAAGCAACCGGCGTTGATTCAAAAAGTGCACGATAACAGCCAATATTTCAGAGAAAAAATGACGGCCTTGGGGTTTGAATTACAACCAGGTAATCATCCGATTATTCCAGTCATGTTAGGGGATGCGAAATTAGCGTCATTAATGGCTGATAAATTACTCGAAGAAGGTGTGTATGTGATTGGGTTTTCTTACCCCGTAGTGCCGCAAGGTAAAGCGCGCATACGCACGCAAATGTCGGCAGGACATGATCGCTCACATTTAGATTTAGCGATTCAAGCCTTTGCGAAAGTCGGTCGTGAATTAAACATTATTAACTAGGATTAAGACATGAAAGCATTAGTCAAAGCAAAACCTGAAGTTGGCATTTGGATGCAAGATGTTGAAAAACCGGTCGTGGGTCCGAATGATGTATTAATTAAAATTAAAAAAACAGCGATTTGCGGCACAGACATTCACATTTACAACTGGGACGAATGGGCGCAAGCGAATATTAAAACACCTTTAGTCGCGGGCCATGAGTTTGTGGGTGAAGTGGTTGAACTAGGTAAAGAAGTTCAGTCGTATTTTACTATTGGTGATAGGGTGTCAGGTGAAGGACATATCGCTTGCGGGCATTGTCGAAATTGTCGCGCGGGGCGTGCGCATTTGTGTCGCACCAATATCAGTGTGGGCGTGACACGCAATGGTGCCTTTGCTGAATATTTATGCATTCCAGCGACAAATGCCTATCCGTTATCAAAAGAAATTCCAGACAACTACGCGGCGATTCTCGACCCCTTTGGGAATGCAACGCACACCGCCTTATCGTTTGATTTAGTGGGTGAAGATGTTTTAATTACAGGGGCAGGTCCTGTGGGCTTAATGGCTGTCGCGGTTGCGAAACATGCAGGTGCGCGGTTTATTGTGATTACCGATGTTAACCCTTATCGTTTAAGTTTAGCCGAACAAATGGGCGCAACTTTAGCGGTAAATTCTAAAGAAAAAAATCTTGATGCGGTGATGAAAGAATTAGGGATGAAAGAAGGGTTTGATGTGGGCTTGGAAATGTCAGGTAATGCAGCCGCGTTTAACGACATGATTACGCACATGAATCACGCCGGTAAAATTGCATTGCTTGGGTTCTTGCCAACTAACACAGGCATTAACTGGAACCAGTTAATCATGAAAGGCTTAACCCTTAAAGGCATCTACGGCCGTGAAATGTACGACACGTGGTACAAAATGGTCACCATGATCCAAAGCGGCCTCAAACTCGACCCCGTCATCACCCACGAATTCCCAGTCGATCAATACCAAGAAGCGTTTGAATTAATGCGCTCTGGCAAAACTGGAAAAGTAATTTTGAATTGGTAGGTTTTAAAAAGCTTTGTCGTTATTTTTGTCGTTGAAAGATAGGTAGGGCGCGATTAGGTTTGCGTTTTTTGCAAACCGTAATCCGCCAACCTTAAAAGCTTTTAAAATTTTAAAAAGCTTTAATCGATGGCGGATTACGCGGCGAAAAACACGCCGCTAATCACGCCCTTGTGTCTTAAATC
>CBFGYM010000002.1:0-207716 GCA_965653045.1 uncultured Gammaproteobacteria bacterium | reverse complement strand
CACTGCCCTCGCCGTTCGCTGAATCTGCCGTCGTGGCCGACTCGCTCCCGGCGAGCGACCACTCGGTGCTTTCCCGCGCACCGCCGGCAGATTCAGCTTCACGTCTCGGCGCTCGTCTTAATGCTCGGAAAATTTCAACGGCTCCAAGCACTTCTTCGTTTTGTGCAAATTATCTAGAAGCAGTAAAAGCCCTTCTTTTCGTTAAATTATGCGTCTATCCTTCAGGGCAGCCCTCTGCTAAGCTGAGAAGATATTACCAAGATGGGGTAATTACTTTTCGCGAGGTTTGTAAAACACCCCGATATGCCCGATGGTTTGAACCAACTGCGCCTCGGTCGCCTCACAAATGGCTGCAATTGCCGCCTGGCGTTCTTCACGGTCGGTGGTAGCAATTTTCACTTTAATTAATTCATGATCATGCAAAGCACGATTAATTTCTTTAATGACAGCTTCAGAAAGGCCTTGATTCCCAATTAAAACAACGGGTTTAAGGGCATGGGCGCGTGCTTTGAGCACTTGACGACCTTTGGGGGTTAATGGCATGGAAAATCCTGTTTTTACTATTAATTTGTTTGCATTTTAACAAAATTTAGCAAAAAATCAATCAACTTGATGAAATACATACGCCTCAGATTGCATTTCAATTAGCCGTGAACACGTCCGTTGATACTCAAATGTATATCGTCCCGCAGGATAGAGATGTTGGGGTGCGGACTCAGCCGTGCAGACTAAACGAATTTTTGCATCATACAGAATATCAATTAATTTGATAAATAAAGCGATGGTATTATGCTGATCTTCGCGAATAATGGGAATGTTGCTCAAAAACACCGTGTTATAATGTGCGGCAAGTTCAAGATAATCATGCTGACTGCGTGGTGGATGACATAAAGTTTTAAAATCGAACCAAATACATTTATCCGCTTGTTTAATGATAGTAACTTCACGATCACACAATAAAATATTTTCGCTCGTTGTCGGCAAATGCCCGCTCATTGCCTCGAAGGTTTTTTCCATTTTTTCATTAGCGTGTTGCGAAATAGGGGTATGATAAGTGCCTGCGTTAACTAAATAACGTAAGCGATAATCTTGTGATGCCATTAAATCTTTCACTTCCAAATGTTGTTTAATGCTTTTGATGGTCGGTAAAAATGAAATGCGCTGCAACCCGTTTAAATATAAATCGTCAGGGGGCACATTTGATGTAAGCACCACACAAACACCTTCATCCATCAATGCTGCAAATACACGGCCTAATAGCATTGCATCTGCAATATCTGTCACTACAAATTCATCAAAACACAATACTTGCCAATGTTTTGCCCACGCGTGAATAATATGTTGAATTGGATTTTTTGTGTTTTCATGTGATTTTAATGCCGTTTGTAATTCACGCATAAACGCATGAAAATGCACGCGATGTTTTGCTTGAATGGGTAAGTGTTGATAAAACAAGTCCATCATAAATGATTTGCCGGCACCCACTTTGCCCCACAAATAAAACCCTCTTACTAACCGTTTCTTCCGAAACAGCGACCACCAAGCCTGTCTTATTTTAGCTTCAGCAAGAATTTTTTCACTCAGCTCGTCTAAAACCACTAACACCGCCTCTTGCTCAGCATCAGCTATCAACGCCCCTGCTTCACAGTGCGCACGGTAATATGAACGTAAATTGGTCATAAAATTCACATCAGTAGAGTTATTAATTTGAAATTATACACGAATACTTAGTTCAAAGAACAACGCTTTTATATTCTATGAGAAATACAAGGTTGCTCACGATACCATCTTAATTCCTGACCATATAGGTTTCGTAGGTGAGGTTGGCCATGGTTCGGTTGAGGAGGTGGAAACCGGTGAGGGTGGTTAGGAATAGACTGAGTGCCAGGCCGAAGCCGTAATAATAGATGCCAAGGTGAATGCTCAGTGTTGTGAAGAGAATGTTGGTAATGACAAAAAGTAAGTTGAGAATGAGGGCTTCTTTGATACGATCGAGATAAAAAATAATGTCTAACACAGCCCAGAGGATAATATTGAGTCCCGCCGCTAAAAGACAAACAGTAAAAAGGGGTAGATACATTAGGGATAAATTGAATTGTTTTAAAATAAGGGGACTAATGACAAGACAAAATACAAACATCACTGATTGTAATTTTATCGCGCTGTAAATAGCTTCACGTGCGGCGCGAATTAAATCAACATAGGCATGATTGATTTGCGCTAGGGTATTATTACCCGTGATTCTATCAAAATAAAATTGATGTGCGTCGGTATAAGTGGTTTCTAAATTAAATAAGAAAACTGCCATACCCGGTATTGCTGCAATATAAGCAAAAAATATCGGAATATCGTAAACATAAGAAGCATGCAAGGCATCAATAATCACAACACCCGTTTGTGGCGCATACCAAAAAATAAATTTATCTGCCCAAATACCAAGATTATATAAAAAGCCTGTCAAGATAAGCATTTTTGAGACATCTTTGAATTTAAAAAACTTAAACTGCAATAGTTGATTGGTTGGAAAAGCACGATAAATAGTATAAATTAAAACAAGGAATAAAAAGAATAACCCCGCTAGGTAACTCGCACATAAGCCTGCTAAGCCATCTGATTGAAATAAATAGCCAAGCGCAATTGAAACAATAAAATCTCCCAAGAATGCAAAAAAGATTGTTTTAAAAGCTAAAATACCGGATAGCACACTCGTACAAACCCAAATTAAAGATAAAATAACAAATGAAGATAATATTAATAGCTTGACCGGTAAAACTAAACTTGGGAGGAAAGTAAAAATAAAGATAGACCCTGATAAGATTGAAGCAATCAGCAAACATAAAAAAACACTATTTAAACTGGGTACAATTTCATGAAAGTTTTTAAGGTAAATTTGGTTGGCGATATAGCGTGTATAGCTATGTTGGAATACAGAACTTAATATTAAACTGCCGGCAATAGAATACACGACTAAAATTTGGAAGACTTTGATAATTTCTAAGGGCAGGTTAGCATAATGGCTGATTAATGATAAAACCAAAATGGTTAAAATAGATAATAGCCAAGGCCCAGAACAAATTAACCCTGCAAATCCATAAGCACCCAACATGCCAAGATAGCTTTCTTTTTTGAGGAAGCGTTTAAGCTCGAACCCTATGCCTGCCATGCGTCAAGTGCCTTCTGGTAGAGGTGATAATATTTATCTTTAAATAAGCTTTCATTATAAAAAAGATTAACGCGATTTAACACGGTTTCTTGTGCTTTTTGCCATTGTTCAATATTCGTAATTAAGGTGATAATGCTGCGCGCCAACGCATCAGAATTTGAAATTTCAACAACCATTCCACCTGCGCCAAGTGCTTGATCTTCAGCCGTTGCTCCGTAAATTAATTCATGGCATGCCCCCACATTGGTGGTAACAACAGGAATACCACAGGAAAATGATTCGAGTATCACTAAGGGCAAGCCTTCGCTAATAGAACTGAGCACAAGTAAATCAAGTTCTTGAAAAATATCTTCGGTTTTTTGTTTGCCTTTAAAGACGATTTTTTCACTCAACCCTAGCACATTCACTAGATTCGAACATTCTTCGTAATAAGCGGGATTTTCATTCGTTGAACCGATGATCCATGCCGTTGCATCAGGAATTGTTTCAAGGACGAATACGATAGAGCGGATAAAATTTTTCACATCTTTAATAGGTACAACACGTGCGATTAAACCAATAATAGGGGCTTTGGTGTTAGGCTTTGTTTTAGACGTTTTCTTAAACGTGGATGTATTGATACCATTCGGTATGATAATTGTCTTTTCGGGGTCTGCACCGTAATGAATTTGCTGAGCCTGGTAGGCTGGGAATAGGCTGATGATGGGGCTTGCCGTTGCATAGCAAAAACGACCAAGAATTTCAAACACGCGTATCCAGAGTGAGGTTAAATATTCTAAACTGTCACGATCACGTAATTCATTGAAATAACTGATGTTCAACCATTTGTGCTGCATTAAATCAATTTTACGTTCTTTGATATAGATACCGTGTTCAGTCAGAATAAAGGGTAAGTCTCGCTGACTGGTGAGCAAAGACCCTAAAAATCCTGCATAACCTGTCGATACGCTATGGATGACTTTCGCTTTAGGTAGTGTATTGACGAGTGCTATTAGCTTAAATAAAGGAATGTGAATATTACGCACAGACCAAAAGAATGAAGTGAAACTGATGTGTGGACATTTTGTCTGATATTGTTGTGTTATATAATCCCAGCTTAATTTTCCGTGTAGTAAATCATGCAATTTAACATGCTTAGGGTCTGAGAAATGATTAATGAGGTCTTTCGCGAGTTTAGGATAGTTCGTTGATTCAACCGAGCGAAAAAAATCATGTATTTTTGTGAGGGCATGAAAATGTTCTTCATCTGCGGGTTGTAAGTCAGCCGTTGGTGTGTCACTCGTTTCAAATAAAAAATGGCATTCAAGATGTACAAAATTTGGAGGTAAGCGATATTCTAGTTTTTTATAATCAGATTTTTGACCCCCTAAAAAAACCGCGCCAAAACGATATTGTGGGAATAATTGAACTAATTGATGCACCCAAGAAGAAACACCGCCAGAAATGAACGGATAGGTGCCTTCTAATAATAATAAGATATCAATGTCTGAAGAAGTCGGCAAATTATCGAACATAACTTGGATTCCATAAATGGATAAGATCATCATTCATATAAATGGTTTTTATACCAGCATTTTTCGCAACCAGTTTTTTGATTTTGTCGTAATGCCCTTGATAATAATAGATTTCAACAAAATACGAAACGACTCTTTCTTTGAAGCCACCTTGTTGGAGATAGGCTTCAAAATATTTTTCGGCTTCATCGTAATTTGCGATTTTTAAGTAAATACGAGCAATCATGAGTAATAGCGTCAAATCTGATTTGTTGTGCTTGATGGCTTCTAAAGCGTAATGTAATGATTTTTTTAGCGTAAAATCAGATAATTTTTTTTCAATGAGACCACGATAATCCAACTCCCAGTAAAGTAGTGAAACTGATTTAGCATGGAAAAAGATTTCGCTGGGCACTTGAGTCTTAGATAATTGTGTTAATTCGGCGTTAATTTTTGGGAGAATTTCATTTTCTTGTTTATTTAATAACTGAAACGCAAGCAAGCGAATTTCATCATTTTTATCAGATAAAAGGGAGCGGATAATATGATTGACTTTTTGCGGATGCAGCATAACGGCATCATTGAGCGCATCTAGTTTAATTTCATCAATAATTTTTTTGTCATTGTAATCGAGTTGTGCTGTTAGGCTGCCAACACCTCTGCGCTGGCGCAGCGGTGAGTAAATTTTTGTTAAGGGTAAGGTTTTGATAGTGGTGCTGCGATAATCTTTTTTTGCACGTTGGCTTAAATAGATGAAAAATAAGATGCTAAATAAAATTAACAATCCATTAAATAAAAGCACATTAATGTTGAATAGATTAGCTAAGGACATGTTGCTTCAATCCATTCATGAGTTTTTCAAGGCTTGCGTGAGTTGAAATATCGTGAAAATGATAACGAATGTTACTTTCATCATCTAATTGAATTTTCGCATCGGACTTTAGTTTATGGTTGACGCGCTCTAAATAAGCATCAATTTGATTGGTGTTCGTAAGAGGCATTAATATCGTTAAGTATATTTTATCTGAAATATTTTCCCATACAACATCAAGACCACGGGCTTGATGTTGTATGATTTTAGAAATATTTTGGCCTAACTCAGTATTATTCAATCGATAATAAAACAGGGTGCTTTCCAGTTTTGCGATTTTATACAGATGTAAACAGGTATTCAATTCACTCGCGAAATAGGGTGGGCAACTCGGATATAAGGCCAATATATCTTTGCCTTCAAATTCCGCCCAGAGCGAGTCCGCCAAATACGCGAGTAACACTGCTAAAATTTTAAGTGTCTCATCAGTCATAGATGAGTAAGGTAATTCATCTATCGTTAGTAACCCGATAATATGGTTAGAAGCTGTTTTTAATGGTATTACCGCTACATAGTCACTTATTTTATCGGTTTCTAGTGTATTCACTGCTGTATAAACAGTTTCTTTCTCAGCCAAGCATTTTTTAACAAGCGGGTCATCGATGGCAATATTTTTTTTCAACCCAACGGAGCCGATTGGTGTTTCAATCAATTTTTTATTTTCGAATAAATACAAATTTGCTTTATTAATGTTAGAGACATATACAAGAATGGACATTAATTTTATTGCACTGGCCTCTGTAATCATGCCATGATTTTCGGAAATAAATTCTCTTAGTGTTGTTAGCGCGCGTCTTAGGGTAATGGGTTTGACAATTAAAGCTTCTTCGAGTGTATCATGGGATATTCGCATGACACTGTAAGCGCGCGATAAGTTTTCAAGGCGTTTATTTAAGTATTGACCACGTTCATTTTGGTGAAATAAACGTTTTCGCCAATAATGATGGTATTCAACGCCTATCGCCGTCATGATTAAGCCGCCTAACAACCATAAATAATAGGCACTCCAATCGAAAAACCCAAAATAGACTGTATATCCCATCGCGGCGATATAAATGCCGCAGGTCATTGCGGCAAATACGAAGCCGTAACGCAGTGCAATGAGTAGTGGCATCAACCACAGCCAAGGAAATTCCGCATGCAAATACAAGGGGTCGGCGTTATTTTCATAAAATCCTAATATCACCGCTGCCGTTGGTATCACACCCGATTCAATCAATGCATGCGTTGTAGAAAATCTTTTCATGCTTGTACAGCGTTCATTGTTTGCATTAAAGTCGACATCAAGTGGATGGCGGTTTCACTGACAGCTGAGCGACTGCTACCGCTTTCACTCCCAACCGCGGACCAAATGTGTTTTCCGGTTGAAAGATCAACTAACCCAAGATTAAAACCCACGGCAGGTTCGCCATCCATACCCACTTTATAATTCCACTCACTCACTGAGCCTGTTAGCGCAAATGCAGCACCTTTTTGACGCGCCCAATCTAAGGCGGCTGTCTGGTTCACTTCTGCTTTAACACCCGGAATGATAGAGGGTTTTAAGCGTTGAGTGGGGTAAACAGCAACATGTTTAAAACCTTTAATTCTTAAAAGATCGGTTGCGATATTCGTGGCGCGTTCACCAGCGTGTGGTGTTTCCGTTAAATTGCTTAATGGAATGACAGCAACAATTTCATTATCGGGTACAGCAACTGATTTAGAATGATTGACTTGTAAGCTTGAACAGCCAATCAAAAAGATTGAAAAAAATATTGCCGTTGTGCGTGTGAAAATGCGCTTATCCATGCTTAGCTCCTTAATTTTAACAGTTTACCAGTCCTTGTTACGCTCTGCCAGTCCTAACTAAAATAATAACGATACGTCAGCCCAACAATAAAATTCGTTTGTGATTGCCCGCCATTGATGGATGAGCGCGTATAATCTAACGATAATTGATCGTGTCCAATCACTTCTGTTTTCGCGCCTGCTGACACTTCACTGCCGTAACCCGCTGTTGAGTTGTAAATTAGCCCGGCATTGATATAGGGTTTGATAAGATGCGAATAGGTTTCTTGTACTTGGTTTCCCACACCCATGGATAACCCCGTTTGCCAGAAATTATCGGGCACGAAAGATGCGGTATTTGCGATAATGCCTATCGGGAAGATTTTATTAATAGAGGGTTCCAAATAGCTATTATATCGTTTAAACCGGTCAATATCGGTGTTCCAAGTGATGCCGACATCAGGATAAGCAAATAAAAATTGATGATGGTAACCAAAATTGAATAGCCCACCTGATCCTAACTGTGTACGATCTTGTAGGTAATATTGCTGGTATTGTAATTGTGTTTGAAAACTATCACGTGCAGTCAGTTGATATTGTCCGTTCATTAAGGCTTCATCTTGACTGCCAGCAATGAGCATATAGGTATCTAAGGTTGAGCGTTGGTTATAGGCTAATTTTCCATTGACAGTGAATAAAGATGATACTTTGTAACTTGTTGCGATGGAAGCATTTGTGCTAGCATAAAATGCTTCGTGATACCCTAATATTGTTTGTGTTTTCCATGAGGCATTCTCAAAAGTTGCATTAAGACTGCCTATATTTTCACGATAACACCCTGAATGAATATTGCCAGCATTATTAGAGCTTGGGTTCCAATGGCTCACTAATGGCGTGAATGTCCATCTTTCCTCATGAATATCACCAGTAACAATACTACGCGCGCCTTGCAAATTCCCGAATTGTTCATATTCAATGGTTGGTGAGAGGGTATCGGAATATTTCGTTGTTAATAATTCAAACTGTTCATGTAATGTAGAATTGTTCGTTTTTTGTAGCCCGTCAAAAGCGAGTTGTTGAGCCAATTTTATTTGGCCTGCATCTAACGCAGCATTCACGCGATCATTCATGAGACTGCCCACATTTTCATAAATAGACTGCCATGCTTGACTCGAATTTTCTTTGGGCTGGTAAGCAAGTAAGGCTGCGTCATAATAACGATCAAGATAGGGGTTGAAATCAGTGTAATGCATTTGAAGGAAATGAATATAGCTTAAATCAAACTCATCATTGTTATTAGCTAATGTAGCACGTAATAAATAAACAAGTGCCTCATTTTTGTATCCAGCATGATACATTAAATTTGCATATCCACTCCAGTAGGCAGGATGTGATAAAATAACAGGTTTATTTCTGGCCAAAAGAGGGGTTTGATACAGTGAATTCAATAGACCCCAGTTCTGATTTTCCAATGCCGTGTTCATGAGCACAAAAAAGGCAAATGTGCTTTGATATTTCGCCCAGGCATACTGCGCAACGGATAGTGCAATGGGTGATTGTTCATCGTCTAATATTAAATATAAACGTCGTAATCCTTCTTCTGAGATTCTTTTCTGAGCTAACAATGCTAAATAAGCTTTTTGTGCTGTTTTAGGGTGGTTCGTTAACCATGCAAGTTCTGCTAAATCATTCCAATATTTAGTATCGGTTATATTTTTCTTAGCTGAAATTCGGTTTAATTTACGATAGGCGCTATCAATATCATGTTGTGATAACGCATAAGAGGCTTGCAGTAAGCTGGTCTTAGCAGATATGCCTGATATTTTCTCGTATTCATCCATGGCTGATTTCGCTAAAGACGTTTTTTTATCAAAATCAGTAATCACAGCAATATTATAAATAAATTGTGGATTATGATAATGTTTATATTTTTCTTGAAGGAGTTCAATGGCTGTTTCTGTTTTTCCCAATCCATTATATGCAAATGCAAGTTTAATAATATAATTTGCATTCGAAGGGTACTGCTGTACCAGCTTATAATATAGAGTGACTAATATATCGTCACGATGAAATTGTTCCGCTAAAGTAGCGGTGGTCTCAATATACTGAGTTTGTTTAAATTCAACGACTAATTTCAAGTATGTATTTAACGCAATGCTCGGACGATTCGTCCATAAAGCGGTTTGTGCGACGCGTTTCAACCACTCAACGGACTGCGGGTTGTGTTGAATCGCGATTGAAGCGATTCCGTAAGCTTCTTCAGCTTTACCATCGTAAATATAGGCTTGATACGCGAGATTAAACTTATCTTCATTATAATTTAATTTTTCGAGTTTCTGATAGGTCTCATTTTCCGTTTTTTCTTGAAAAGGTTTATAAACAATGTTTTCTTCAGCTATGAGTCGCGTTGTAAGACCAAGCGATAGTGTCAGCAATACTATTAATTTTAGGTTGAACGGTTTCATTGCGCATCCCCTCCTCGCGTCAGGGCTTTCATGATAAACCGTTGCGCTAAATCTGGCCGTCCAGCGGCAAGCGCGTATTTCGTTAAAAATATCAACATGGCGTTATTGTCTATCACTTTTTCGGGCATATTGCTCAACAATGGCGCTGCTTCTTTGGTGATATTACCCAGTTGATAGCATTTCAATGCTTCAACATAATAATCGCGTTTAATTTCAATTCTCGTTTCGGTGGTCGCTGCTAGCGTATAATATTGTGCTGCGGCAGCGTATTGGCTGGTTTGCAAAGCAACTTTTGCGATATCACGATAAAAACTAGGTGGCTGAGCCCCTTTCAATTTAACTGTTTTCTCAAAAAATATTAGTGCGATACTCGGTGACTCTAAGCTGAGCGCTATCAGTCCAAGTTCTTTATATTCATTTGGAAATAATGTCAAATTTGCTAAAGCGGGTAATAACGATTTCAACTGCTCCAGCGCTTTTGTTCGCTCGGCTCCTTTAGGGGTTTGATAGGCTTTGTTATAAGCATATAAAAATTGTAGACGGCTAACTTCATTTTGTAATGTACCATCCATTGCGAGTTGATTAATTTCATGATCGGCACGTTCCCATTGATGCAATCCTATCGCTTGAGTTGCTAAAGCGACACGAATTTGCAAATCATAGGGAAATATCAAATTCAATTTTTCTAGGTAGAACTGTGTAATATAACTTGGTTTCGCGCGCTCAAGTGCATACTGCTGAATATAGCGTTCTGGAAATAATAAATAACAGATAATAAAAAATGTGATCGTATACCCAATCAAAAATGCGTTAGGTAAAATAGGACGATGACGGTTACGTCTTTCAGCAATCGAGTTTGAGTTCATTGCTGTCCTTAGTATTCAAGCGATATTCCCAAATATTATTACCAATAAGTTTGCCTGTGACTTCAATGTTATCAACCAATAATTGACATTGTTTGCTCTGATGCAAGGTCAGAATAATTTTTTGATTTGCATAGACACGGAAATATATCGTATTTCTGGTCGTGGTATAACCTGTTACTTTCCCATTCGCTGAGGCTAAATACGGCACGGTTGGTGGGTGGTCAGATAAAATTAATTTTGTTGTGAGTGCATCGCCAAGATGCACGTAGATCATGTCATTGATTTGTTTGAACCCGATAATATTCTGTGATCGGGTGAAATCAGGATAGCCTAATGTTGCAGGGTAGCGAAATTCGCGGATAATACCTGTTGTTTTCATTACCCAACCATTATCTACCGTGCTGATATTCGTTGTGCGTGAAGCCAAGGTTTTTTCGATATATTCGGAAGGGTAAATCCAATTCAGTTCATGCGAAATCGCCCATTGGTAAACAGTGTGCAGCGCATTTAACGAAGCTTCTGTTGTTGCAGAATAGATGTGATAATAAATATCAACCGGCTTTAAACGCATAGGCTTATCGGTTAAATCAAATGTTTCTATGACGTGACGATAACCGTAAAGCGGGCTTGTCCAACCATTCGTATAGTGTTCTTCATTACCAATGGGTGCGAATACTTGAAAATAACTTCCAATTTGTAGGCCTTGAGGACTCATTAAACTTAAATAGGGCGCAGCAATGGTGGCAACTGTTTCTCCGCCATTCATTCCTAACAAATGATGGTCGTTTAAAATTTTTAATGCACTTTCATCAAGGTTAGCATAGCCTGACCAGAGAATAATCGTGGCTTGCTTGGCTTTGGGTGCCAAATTATCTTTGATATAATTTGCTGTATTTGCGATTTCTACTTTTTCACTATATTTATAATTCGGAATCGGCAGATTATAAATACCATTTTTGGCTGCTGTTTTGACTTTGATCCAGTCAAATGGATGAGAAAAAGTATGTGAAGCTGGCTCTATCCAGGGTAAGGCGTAAATTGATTTTGCAATTTTTTGTAGCTCGGCGGCTTTTGTAGGGTATAATCCATTACTAGCGATATCACCTGTCACGACAGAAAATGCTGTAGGCAGCGCATATTTATCTAAAATACTTTTCTTCAATTCCACAGCCGCATAAATATTTTGATCAAATTGCACATTATTCAAAAATCCATCACCATCAATATGTACAAATGCAAGGCGTGTTCCATTTTCGGTTGTGTTATCTGGTATCGGGAAAGCTCGCAAACGTAATGCGCTTGCAATCAGCTTCATTGGGTTTACCAACCATAAACTGTCGTAATTTGGCAGTGTCGCTATGATATAGGGGTCTAGCGCATAACCACCCCAAGGGGTAATTGCAACCGCATCTTCGGCTAAGCCAATATCAGATCCGATTTGCAATAAAACTCTAGCATTATTTGCCCTGAAAAAATCATAATCATAAGCATTAATGCGAGGCTTGGTTTCATAGCCAATATAGTCATTATTGAAGATTGTAAATTTTAAATTAGGTTTAATCGATAACGGATTTTGATCGATCGAAATATCAAATGCTTTCAATAAATCAGCCTTTGCTGCAAAACCAAAATTTGCTAAAAATAATATTTTGATATCTTTCTTTTTTGCATCGAGTAGATAATGGTACAAATTTGTTTGTGCTTTTGGGTTCAGGGCATTCGTTAAGACAATGATGCCCGCATAATCTTCGTGAGAAGAAATTTTGGGATATTGCAAAGCGGCATCTTGAAAAACAGGAATATATCCTAGATATTCCAACGGAAGCGCCAATTTTGTAAAGGCTTCTGGATTAAACACCGTGCTTTTTTTATTCTCCAGCGTATAGAACACTAACACTTTTCGTTGTATGGGTTTTAAATCACTCACACCAATATTTTGCAATAAACCATCGGTGATATACGGAATAAATCCTAATTTTCTTATTTTTGAAGCTGTTTCACGGGCTAAATTTTTCTGTGAAGGATTGACATAATCAATGATAATGACAGGAATATTAAGTGCTTGCACTTTTTGAAGTTGCGCTAATAAATATTGATAATCTGCTTGTGGCACTGTTTCATAGTGTTTTTGTGCTTGATTCCAGCGTTCAAATAATGATTCTGCGGCCACGGCATTGATATCATTTGCGACTGAAGGGATAATTTCAAACCCACGGTTTAAGACGAGTGTAGCATCAGGGTATTTTTCTCGAATTTGTTTGATGAGCGCAATGATTGCGGCTTGTTGTGCTTGTTTTTCCGCATCAGTTTTGACGACCGCTTGGTAAGCATCTAAGGTATCAAGAAAAAAGCCACGATAACCTTTATCCCATAATGGTTGAATGACTTGTTGCATGAAAAAAACCTGCCAAGCGGGGTTGGTTTCATTCATAATGACCGAATGCCAGGTTTTATTCTTGCCTAAAATCCATTCGGGTTTGATTTGTGACCGGTAGCTTGCAGACTCGGCCACTTCCCCTAAGCTGACATAAGCTAATAACGCTGTTGCATGGGGCGGTAATTGTTTGGGAATGATATTCGCTTGCGGATCAAGCACGGTAATATCGTATGCATTGAGTTGATCTAAGGGCGGATTATTGCCGTAATAAAAGGCAGCTGAATTCAACGCTGCAAAAACAGACGTTGAATAGCACACTAAAAGAAGCGCGACTATGCGTTTAATCAATGCCATCATCCTGGGCTGAAAAATCATCCTATGTGCAAAGATTATATAGGGAATTGTATTATTTTAAAATTCTTTAAATTCGCCAATTTTTGATGATATAAAATTAATCAGAACATAGTTATATGGTTATAAATAATCATCCCATGCAAATCTTTATCATAACAAGATTGTTAGTTTTCATAATATTATGTATCTTATAATGAATTAATGCTAGGAGCAGACCATGGGCAGACCCGGAGTAACTTATACTGATGTTTCAAACGCCGCATCACACTTAATGGGTGAAGGGAAAAACCCCACGGTTGAACAAGTGCGCTTATTAATCGGATCAGGCAGCAGCACCACTATTGCTAATCATTTAAGACAATGGAAACAAGACCAACACGGGTCTGCGTTAATTGCTGCAAAAGAAAATTTACCCCCAGCGTTAGTCGAAATGGTTAAAGGCTTGTGGGAACGCATGATGGACTTATCGCAAGATAAATTAAATGAAGCTGAGCATGTGTTTCATGCCACCTTAGATGAGCAATCACAAGAACTTCAAAAATATAAAACGAATAATCAACGCTGGCAGCAATTATTTAACCAATGGGCACAAGAAAAAGACAAACTCACGGCCGATATTCAAACGCTGCAAGCTGGTTTAAATGAATTAAATCAAACCATTTCCAAGCAAGAAAACCAATTAACTATGAAAGTGCAACAATGTCTCGAAAAAGACGAGCGTATTGCCGAGTTACATAAATTACATAAACAAACACAAGCGAATTTAGAGCATTTTCGCGACGCCGCGAAAGAACAACGTGAAAAAGAACATTTGCAGTTTGATCAAGAGCGCCAAATGTGGTTATTGGAGAATAAAAAATTAATTGAGTTGAGCAATCAATTAAAACTAAATTTTCAAGAGCTTGAAATGAAACATCAAACAGCTGAAAATAAATGCGCTGAGCTGAATGAAAAATGGCGTTATGCTGAAACAGAGCGTCAAGCAAAATCAGATTTGTATACTGCGCTATCAAAAGAACACGAAGCCCAAACTCACGCACTCGCGCAAAGCGTAAAACAATTGTCAGAAACACAAACGCAGTTAGATAATAAAACCATTAAACTGATCGACGCCGAATCAACGGTGAAATTTTTGTCTCAACAAGCTGATGAGTTTAAAAAAGTCATTCGAGACTTACAAGACCAAGTTAAATTATTAGCGCATGATAAATGGGTTATCAGCCAGGAGCACGCGCAATTATTAGGGCAGATGAAACAATTAAAGTAGAAGCGTTTAAATTTTTAAAAGCTTTAAATGTTGGCGGATTACGGTTTGTAAAAAACACAAACCTAATCACGCCCTACCCATCATTCGAGTGCGTCTTAACGACAAAGTGTGGGGCGTGATTAGACTCGCGTTCTTTGCGAGGCGTAATCCGCCATCGAATAAAGCTTTTAAAAATTTTAAACGTTTTTATCCCACACCCAACGCCTTCAACCATTCAGGCGTCGGTAAAATAAGCTTACGTTGCTTCAAATCAAACAACCCCAACTTGAATTCTGCCGTGCAGCAAAGCTCATCACCGCGCCAAATGGTTTGCGTAATAAAACAAATTTTCTTCACGTAATTTGTGACCTGTGTTTTAATCACGACTTCATCACGCAAACGTAATTCTTTCGAAAACGATAATTTAATTTCAAGAATGGTAGGGCCTATGCCTGTTTCTTGAATTTTCCGTAATCCGTAATTATTTTTAGTAACAAAATCCCAACGGGCTTCTTCGAGCAACGTTAAATAAACTGCATTGTTCACGTGACCGTAGGTATCGAGATAAGATTCTTTAATTAAAACAGGATATTCAAATATTTGTGTTTTCATGGTCTACATTTTTCTTGTATAAAAGGTTGTGCTAAGCGTCCGAAGACGATGTCAGCGGTTTCGCCATTATCGAGCGTGATTTTACCGTATCCGTCATACCCATTTAATTGACGATGAATAATTGCTTCTCCTTTAGCGCCATTGGTACACATTACTGGTACTTTAACAGGGTCTTGGTTAACATTTGTGTTAAATGCCCCAGTACAAGTCATACGTCCGTTGGTCATGGTGTAATACGCACCAGTGAGGGTTGACGTATAAGTGCCTTGCATGACGGCTTTACCCTTAGAAACCACAGCAACATTGCCGTTGGTTGAGCAGGCACCCAAGGTTAAACAACTAGCAATTAAAAAGCTAATTTTAAAGTGAGACATTTTGTCATCCTTAACGAAAGTCTTCATAAATAATAATAGAATCGCTTGAAGAATACCATTGATTTGATATGATGAACGCCGTATCTGGGTGTTTTTTAGACAGGGGTGAGTGATGAAAAAAATGGTCGTAGGTGTGGTGATGGTTGCCGTGTTATCAGGAGGATATTTTTTCATGCAAAGAAATTCAACAAATCGTTTTTTTCAAGCACAATCTGAAATGAAAGATAATATCGGTCTTCTGATCGGCCAAACAAAGGATGCATATTCTGCCAGTTTGCCATTAATTGCAAGCGCCGAACTAGGTGACCAACGCTTATACTTCGATACCTTAACAACCGCCATTCGCAGCTTATATAATCTTGATAATAACCCTGCGCCCGGACGCGAACAAGATTGGATGCAAAACAATGGGTTTAAAGCGTGGATGTGGGGTCGTATTTTATTATCAGCCGACCAAATGTTAGATGTGGCTCATGTCGTTGAAGCCCAAGAAAAAATAACGACATTACTGAAATCTGAAACGACACATGATCAAAATCTTGCATTTTATACTTGGGCAAGGGCCTATTTGGCTAGTTTAGATGACGAAAATTATCAAACACAACGCGACGCAATGATACGCGGCGCCACTGATTTAACGGATAAATATAATGTGACACACGCGCACGGTGATTTATCGAATGCGGTGTGGGCATGGGTGATGAATTTGCAAGCGGCAGCGCGTAATCAAGATCATGCAACGTATGAATTAATTAAATCTAAATTGCTGGAAATATCTGATTCAGATTCACTCAGTGCCTGTTTACAACAGACATTATTAAGAACAGCCGATAGCAATGATTACCCTGCTTGGGCTTTAGTGATAGTAAAGAAAGCTGCTGTGAATATGGGCGATGAGGCACTGGCAACTGCATTACGCGAACCTGTTGCAGCGGCAATTCAAGCCGCAAAAAACGCCGGTCAAACCGCAGAATACACCATTGCAAATTTAGCAAACGGTAATAATTTGTACGAAAATACGCGCGTCAAAAAACCAACGCCATGATATAATGGCGGTTTTTAATTGATTGCAATAAACGCTTGCTTGGCAGTATGATAACGCAACTATTTTTCATACGGATATGCTTAAAAATGCGCATGTTATTTTATTTGATATTACTATTTTTTAACCTGTTTTATATTAGCGCCCAAGCAAGCGAAACAATTTTTTATTCTTTACGCGAACATTCCGACGACCGCATTTGTACTTACGAAAAAACATGGGCAAGCTTAGTCGAGCATCACAAAAAATTATCTCTTTTAATTCCGCAAGCATTTTATATTGATGAAAAAGGGGATGTGCGCGGTACGATTGACACCCAAATTTACAACACGGCTTTAGCGAATCATGTCAAAGTCATGGCACTTGTGACTAACCGTGCCTTTGATTCGAAAATCACTCATCAGTTTTTAACGAATAAAGATGCACAGAAAACATCGTTAAATAAATTATTATCGCTTTGTTCGCAATATCAATTAACGGGTGTTCAATTCGATTTTGAAATGATCGCAGGCGATGACCGTGATTTATTAACCGCTTATTTCAAACAAGCCGCTGATATTATGCACCAACACGGATATCAAATTTCATTTGCACTCGCACCGGTCGTCTCTGATAACCCTGATTCATTGTTTGAAAAGAAATTATTACAAATTTGGGAAGGTGCTTACGACTTTAGAAAAATAGGAGAACTCGCTGATTTTGTCAGTGTGATGGCTTACAACCAACACGCAAGCGGCACAACACCCGGTTCAACAGCGGGGTACCCCTGGGTAGAACAAGTGGTGAAATATGCCCTAAGTAAAATACCCGCAGAAAAAGTATCGCTTGGCTTGCCTGCTTATTCAACGGATTGGTATTTAGCTTCATCAAATGGAAATATCACAGGGCATTTTAAAGTGCAAATGGCTGCACTGAACTACGCTGACACCACTCGTGTTGCCACTGATTACCACATTAAACCTTACTGGGATACTCTTAATAAAAATTATTTTTATCTTTGGACGCCCCACAATATCAATCGATATATGTTTGTCCAAGATAAACACGCTTTCTACTACCAAAATAAACTCGTTAAAAAATACCACCTACGCGGCATTTCCGTGTTTGACCTCGGCACGGAAGACCCTGCAATGTGGCGCCTGATCTAAATGTTTGATATGCTAGTGTCTCATTCAACCTTAAGGAGAAAACCATGGAATGTGTATGCAACCAATGCGGAATGGGTGTTAAGGGTTTAACTTGTGCTAAATGCGATGCATCTTTAGTGAAAGATGTTATCACCAAAGACTCGGGCGAAAAAATTCAAGTGGCCAAATGCCCCAACGGCTGCGGCATGATCAAATCCCCCATGTGCTGCAATCATGACATGCAGTGTAAGTAATAAGTTCCAATGCAACGCTTAAAGTACAACAAACTCTCATCTAAAATGGGAGTTTATTTTCCGCATTTATCTTGTATAATCACAAAAAATTGGAGATAAATGCATGAATAATTCAACAAACCCAACCCAACCAAAAAATGCGGACGAATCCGAGTTAGGGAAAAAAACCGCGTATGATCAGGCGTATAACCCTGATCGTTTGTTTCCCATTCCGCGTGCGGGCAAGCGAAACGAAATTGGTATTGATGTGAAAGCGCCGTTACCGTTTCATGGGTTTGATTGTTGGAACCATTACGAGGTTTCTTGGTTGAATGAAAAGGGTAAGCCAGTCGTTGCAATTGCGGAAATTATTTATGATTGTGAAAGCCCGAATATTATTGAATCTAAATCATTAAAACTTTATTTCAATTCTTTTAATAATGCAAAATTCAAAGATGTTGAAACGGTGCAAAATACCATTCAAAAAGATTTATCGAAAGCAATTCAAGCGGAAGTAAAAGTGAATATTGCTGAGTTAAATAGAGCGACGCAGATTAATATTGGTAAACATCCGACAGGAGAGTGCCTTGATGATCTTGATATTACTTGTACTCAATATTTGGTTGATACTTCAACCTTAACCACTGAAAACACAATCGCCGAAGAAATACTTTATTCTGATTTATTAAAATCAAATTGTTTAGTCACCAACCAGCCTGACTGGGGCACGGTGCAAATTCATTATCAAGGCCCCAAAATAAACCATGAGGGATTATTAAAATATATTGTCTCCTTCCGCAATCATAATGAATTCCACGAACAATGCATCGAACGCATTTTTATGGACATTCTAAGGCACTGCAAACCCAAAATCCTCACAGTCTCCGGCCGATACACCCGCCGCGGCGGCCTTGACATCAACCCCTACCGGTCAACGGAAAAGGGGGGCTCCGCAGGGCTAAACCAACGATTAATAAGACAATAAACACATTCTCTGGTGCGGGAATAAACACTTGCGAATCGTTAAGTGATGCGTTACACTTAACGTTATGATATTAACGTGGAAGCATAAAGGCTTGGAGCGATTCGCGAAAACTGGCAATAAGTCAGGAATTATTCCTGCACATGAAAAACGATTGAAGATAATTTTACAGCGGCTAAATGCTGCAGTGACAGCAGATGATATGAATACACCTGGGATGGGCTTTCATTTGCTTTCAGGAAAGCTTAAAGGTTTTTATTCGGTCAGTGTTAATGGTAATTGGCGCATCATTTTCAAATTTACCAACGATAATGCATTAGATGTTAATTACATTGATTATCACTAATATGAGGACACGATATGACTACAATACATAACCCAATTCACCCCGGTGAAATCGTAAAAGACGCATTAATTAACGCAACGGGCATGAGCGTCACTGAAATTGCGCATCGATTAGGAATATCACGAACAAGTCTTTCTCGTTTATTAAATTGTCATGCAAGTATCAGTCCAGAAATGGCATTGCGCTTATCGAAGTTTTTGAATACTAGCATTGAAATGTGGATTAATCTCCAAGCACAATACGATACCTGGTTGATTATGAAACAAGCTAATAAAATTAAAGTAAAACCTTTTAAAAGAGCAGCTTAGTAATAAACAATATCATTTTTTAAATATGGAGATTAAAAATGCAAAACAGAATGGATGCGACGAACAATAAAGAACCATCTTCAACTAAAGTCATTAATGATTCATTGCAAAGCAATGGAAAACCTGAACAGGCTCCATCCCCAAGCCCACTCATTCAACAAATAACAGAAACGCTCAATAAGTGCGGTATAGCTATCGATGACCCACGCTTGAAATTTGAATTGGATGATGATGCTGAGATCACTAAAACGAAACATCAATCACGAAGACATAAAAAATGACACATTACTGGTTATTTAAATCTGAACCTGAAACATTTGGTATTGATCATTTAGCGAAATGCAAAGGGCAGACTGAGCCTTGGAATGGGGTTCGGAATTATCAGGTTCGGAACATGTTGCGAGATGATATTAAAGTCGGTGATCTTGGCTTTTTTTATCATTCCAATTGTAACCCGCCGGGCATCGCGGGCATTATTCGCGTTGTGAAAGCAGGCTACCCAGATGATGCCGCCTGGGATGTGAGTTCACCTTATTACGACCCTAAAAGCACACCTTCCAACCCTCGTTGGTACATGGTTGATGTCAAACTCGTCGAAAAATTCAAACACTTCATCCCACTGCAATCACTCAAACAAAACCCCGCTCTCGAAACCCTGCAAATTCTCCGCACTGGCAACCGCCTCTCGATCACCCCGGTCACCGAGAAAGAATGGAAGGCTGTGTTAAAAATGGTTACTGAATAAATTGTATTTTATTAAATTTATTTTCAAATTTTATTTAGATAAAATAAATCTCCTTCAGCAATACTCCCTCATCTATTAATGGTGCACTTACGGCTTTAGGCATTTCCTTTGATTAAGGAATACCTGAAACCAGTATCAATCTCTAACACTATGATTTTACTACCAAGTTGACAAAATTAATGTAACTGTATATAGTTACATTATTAGGGGAGCCTGTGAGCAAAAAAGAAAAACTACTGCAATATGCTGTTAGTCATCCTAATAGTTTATCTTTTAATGAGTTTTGCACCTTAATGAAGCATCAAGGGTGGTTTTTAGATCACCAAAGGGGTAGTCATCAGATATGGATTTCACCAAGATTATATCGACTTTCAGTGCAGAACAAAGATGGCAGCGCAAAAGGCTATCAAGTAAAACAGTTTTTAATGCAATTGAATGAAGAGGGTATCGAAAATGCGTGAAGAATTTGATGGTTTTAGCATACATCTTTTACAAGATGAAGCGGGTGATTTTTTAGCGCATTTTGTTGAATTACCCAATGTTTCTGCAAGTGGTTCTTCAGTCGAAGAAGCATTATCTGAACTCAAAGAAGCTTGGGAAGCAATGAAAGAAAGTTATCACAAACATAACGAAGAAATTCCGATTGCGCCAAGTCGCAAAGAATATAGCGGACAATTTAATGTGCGCATTGATAAACGCGATCACAGAGCGCTCGCGATTGAGGCAGCCTTAGCAGGCATTAGTTTAAATGCTTTAGTGGCTCAGAAGTTACATCAATCATTGGTGAATATCAGTTAATTTTATACACAAGGACGAAACATGCCCCGCGATTATTTATTAGCAATAGACCAAGGCACAACGAATAGCCGGGCAATTGTATTTCATCGAACGGGGCAGTTAAAGGCATTACATGAAATTCCGTTAAAGCAATATTACCCGCACGATGCGTGGGTTGAACAAAACCCCGATGAAATGTTTGATCACACCATCATTTGCTGCCGTGAAGCCATTAAAAAAGCAGGCTTAGCGCCTAAAGACATTGCAGCCATTGGTTTAACCAACCAACGTGAAACTACCATTATTTGGGAAAAACAAACCGGGCGCGCAATTTACCCAGCCATTGTTTGGCAAGACCGTCGCACGGCTGCGGCATGTACAAAACTGGCGGAAACGATTTCAAATACTTATTTACACAGCAAAACAGGATTATTACTCGACCCATATTTTTCAGCTACTAAAATAGCCTGGATACTCGACAACATCCCCTTCGCACGTGAACGCGCCCAGCAAGGCGAACTATTATTCGGCACTGTCGACACGTATTTACTCTGGCGCTTAACACAAGGCAAAACACACGCAACAGATGCCAGCAACGCTTCACGCACCTTACTCTTCAACATCCACCAACAATGCTGGGACGCTGACTTATTAAAAACTTTTAACATCCCTGAAAACATCTTACCTACTGTTTTAGACAACACCGCTGATTTCGGCACAATCAACCACTTCGATACCCCACTGCCTATCCTCGGCATGGCAGGTGATCAACAAGCCGCAACCATCGGGCAAGCTTGCTTCCACCCCGGCATGGTAAAAAGCACCTACGGCACCGGCTGTTTCATGCTTTTAAACACTGGCGACCGTGTGCTAACATCACAAAACAAATTACTCAGCACCGTAGCTTACCGCATTAATGGCAAAGTCACTTACGGCTTAGAAGGCAGCATTTTCAGCGCCGGCGTTACGATAAAATGGTTTAAAGATACGCTGCAACTCATTGATACAGCTGCACAATCAGAAAATCTTGCCGCAAGTGTGCCAGACACCGGCGGCGTCTACCTTGTGCCCGCTTTCACTGGCCTGGGCGCACCCCACTGGGATCCTGAAGCCCGCGGCGCATTGCTCGGCTTAACCCGCAACACACAACGCGCACATATCGTTCGTGCCGCTTTAGAAGCCGTTGCTTATCAAACACACGATTTATTACATGTGATGAGTCAAGACGCAGGCTCGCCCATCATTTCACTTCGTGTTGATGGTGGCATGACCCCCAACAATTGGTTAATGCAATTTTTAGCCGATATTCTCGGCATTAGCGTCACACGCCCGCAATGTGTTGAAACCACGGCCTTGGGTGCAGCGTATTTAGCTGGTTTGCAAGCAGGTCTTTATAACTCATTAAGCGATATTGAAAAATGCTGGCAACAAGAAACTAACTTTCACCCATCGATGAATAAAACACTAAGCGACTCGCTTTATCAAGGTTGGTTGCACGCCATTCATCGTGTTTTAAATAACGGTTAAACACTTGCGTGTTGCTTCTGCTAAATCGGCTAAATCGGCTTCTGTTGCAATTAACGGTGGCACCCAATAGAGGGTGCGGCCGAGTGGGCGTAGATGTACCCCAACACGCTGTCCGGCTTGCAATATTTTTATTTTAAAATCTGACGTGTATTTTGATAATTCAATATTAAACGCTGCAATCGCACCAATGGCACGAATATTTTCAATAAACCCAAATTCATTTTGTAATTGATGAATGTGATGAAGCATCATCGTACTCATCTTCTGACTATTTTCAACAATATTGTCGTCTTCAAAAATGTTCAAGGTTTCTAAAGCCACCGCAGCACCGAGCGCATTACCTGTATACGTGTGTGAATGTAAAAACGCATTTTCAGTTTTATCAGTATATAACTGATCGTAAATGCGATTAGTCGTTAACACAGCACTCATGGGCAACCAACCCGAGGTCATGCCTTTTGATAAACACATAAAATCAGGAGATACACCCACATATTCCATTGCAAACATTTTTCCAGTACGCCCGAAGCCCGTCATAATTTCATCAGCTATAATATGTATGCTGTGATGTCTAGCCCACATACATAATCGTTTCAAAAAATCAGCACTGATGATTTTCATGCCGGCTGCACCTTGCACAATTGGTTCGATGATTAATGCAGTTGTGTTTGGCTCCATCATTGTTAACTGGGGTAAAAGTGCGTTAAATTCAAAACTGGCATCATGCCACAACGGATCATTTTCGCGCGTCACATACGGAATATTTTGCAACACATGAGACTGAAACAACGTCGCTGCATACGGTGTTTGATAAACATCTAAATCACTGACTGACATTGCACCGACTGTTTCACCGTGATATGCATTCTCTAAACAGATAAATTTTGTTTTATTTTTCTCACCCGCTAGATGACGCACATGCAAACTCATTTTCAAAGCAATTTCAACCGCACACGAACCATCCCCCGCGTAAAATACTTTTGATAACGCTGGCATCAGCGATGTTAAACACTCACTCAATTCAACAATGGGTTGATGCGTTATACCAGCCAACATCACGTGTTCGAATTGATTCATTTGCGCAATAAGTGCATTTTGCAAACGCGGGTGTGCATGCCCGAGTGACTTGCACCACCAGCTTGAAATTGCATCAAAAATTTTACGCCCATCTTGCAAGGTTAAATAGCAACCACTGGCTTTAACCACATGCATTAAAGGCAAGGTTTCATGCCACTTCATCGGGGTGCACGGGTGCCAAAGTACTGATAAATCACGATTTTCTAAAGCTTGCATCTGGTAAACCTTCATAATTTAGATGGTTGACAATGTGAAAAAGCTAACATACACTTGCGCCCAATTCAACCGCCAAGGGTCGTTATGAAACACACACAAGAATCGATTAAAGCGCTTTTTCAACAGCCCTTTATGTTTTTATTACACCACGCACACACCATTCACCGTGAAAACTTCAACCCGAATGAAATGGAATGTTGCACCCTGCTTAGCATTAAAACAGGCCGTTGCCCTGAAGACTGTTCTTACTGCCCGCAAAGTGCTCATTACAACACCGGGATTGAATCTGAGAAATTAATGGATGTGAATAGGGTGATCTCAGGCGCAAAAGCAGCTAAAGCTGCGGGAGCCACACGCTTTTGTATGGGAGCTGCCTGGCGTAACCCGCCCAAAAAAGATTTTCCCAAAGTCATAGACATGATTAAAGCGGTTAAAAATGAAGGCTTAGAAGCTTGTGTGACCCTTGGTATGCTCGATGAAGAACAAGCAAAACAATTAAGTGAAGCGGGTTTAGATTATTACAATCATAACTTAGATACGTCACCAGCATTTTACAAAGAAATTATTACCACACGCACGTATGAAGATCGTTTAAAAACGCTAAACTACGTGATTGGTGCAGGCATTAATGCTTGCTGCGGCGGCATTATCGGTATGGGTGAATCGCAAGATGATCGCATACAAATGTTTTTAGCTTTACTTGCTTTACCCAAAGCACCAGGCAGCATTCCCATTAATCATTTAATTCCCATCGAAGGCACACCACTTGCTGATCAAAAACCGGTTGAAACCTTTGAATTTATTCGAACCATTGCAGTGGCACGTATTTTATTTCCACAAAGTATGGTGCGTTTATCAGCCGGCCGTGAAAGCATGAGCGATGAAATGCAAGCCTTATGTTTTTATGCAGGCGCGAATTCTTTATTTTTAGGGTCAAAATTATTAGTGACAAAAAACCCAAGTGAAGATAAAGACATGCAATTGCTTGAACGCATGGGCATGCACATGAAATCAAGCACGGAAGAAAACCACGCTCATGGTTGTTGCTAAATCTGAAATTCGGCAACGCGAAGCGGTTCTGGCCTATCGCGACAACCGTTTAACGCGTGCGGAGTGTGATTACGTTGATTACACCTCGAATGATTATCTCAATTTGAGTCAACACCCTGCATTAATTAAAAGCTTTGTGGAAGCAGCACATCAATTTGGTGTGGGCAGCCGTGGTTCGCCGCATTTAAGTGGATATTCTACTTATCATCAAGCCTTTGAAAAGGCGTTTGCAAGTTGGCAAGATCGTGATGCTGCCTTATTATTTAATTCAGGATATCACGCGAATATTGGACTTTACGCAGCTTTGGCTAACCGTAACAGTGTTATTTTTAGCGATAAAAACTCTCACGCATCTATTTTAGACGGCATTGTATTATCGCGCGCGAAACATGTGCGTTATCATCATCAAGATTTTGATCATTTGAATTATTTAATTAAACAACACAGCGCAGATAATAAATTAATTGTGACCGAAAGCGTGTTTAGTATGGAGGGGGGCATTAGCAATATACCTGCCTTGTGTGAAATCGCGAAAAATACTGACAGTTTATTATGTGTTGATGATGCGCACGGGGTTGGTGTGCTAGGCAAAACAGGGAAGGGCGTTTGCGAACATTTTTCATTAACACAAAATGAAATTGATTGCTTAATTCAACCCTTAGGCAAAGCCTTTGGTGGGTTTGGGGCAATGATTTCAGGTAAGCTTGCGCTGATGCACGCAATTGAGCAGCAAGCAAAATCGTATCGGTATAGTACTCATATTCCAGCAAGTATCGCAGCGGCGGGCTTGGCCGCTATTTCATTAATTAATGCTGAGAATAAATTAGTGAAATTACGTGAAAATATTGATTATTTCAATCAGCTTGCTACTGAAAATAATATTCATTTATTCAACCAAGCCATTACCCCCATTCGTTGTGTGTTAACCTATTCCAATGAAAATACCTTAGCAGTGCAAGCAAAGTTAAAAACACACGGGCATTTGGTATCAGGCATACGCACACCCACCGTGCCTAAAAACAAAGCGCGTTTACGTATTTCATTAACGGCTTTGCATACCAAAACACAAATCCATCAATTTATTCATGATTTGCGTGAATGTTATGAATAAATCAGCCGTATTAAAGCATTTTTCTAACGCAGCGCCGCATTATAATGATTATGCAAGTGTGCAGCATCAAGTGGGTAAAGCCTTAATTGCCGCATTACCAAACACCTGTTTTAAAAGTGTTTTAGATCTCGGGTGTGGAACAGGTGTAACAACGCAGGCTCTGCTAAAAAAAATAGATGATGCCTTATTCACAGCCCAAGATTTTTCAGCAAATTTATTAATTGAAGCGCGAAAAAATCTTAATACAGACGCTGTAAAAATCATTGAAGCAGATTTTGATGCTCAGTTAGGCGATGAAACGCCTGATTTAATTTTCTCAAATATGGCGCTGCATTGGAGCGGTGATTTTACTCAATTATTATCGCATTTGTTTCACCGCCTAGAAAAAGGTGGGGTACTTGCGTTTTCTATCCCTTTAAAAAATACATTTCACGAAATTGAAACATTTGTGAATATTCAACCTTTTTTAACGGCTGACGTCGTGAAAGAAAAATTAATGCAACAACATTTCGAGAGTGTGTATCACACGAGCGAGCAACACATAGTACAGTTTTCTACTTTGCATGATGCCCTTATTTCCATTAAAAAAACGGGTGCCAATACGGCTTCTAAAAATAAAAAAATCACTTTAACGCGTGAACTTCTGAAACGATCGCCGCAAACCTTAACTTATGATTGTGGATTATTCATCGCGAGAAAACCATGTTAACACCCGATATTTACTTCATCACAGGCACAGACACGAATGTGGGTAAAACGTTTATCTCACAAATTCTATTAAATCGCTGTCAAAACGCAGGTTTATCAACACTGGCCTTAAAGCCTATTGCGAGTGGCTGCGCACAAACACCCAATGGGTTAGTGAATGATGATGCCATCGCTTTACAGCGTGCCGCGACAATACCACTCCCTTATGAAAGCGTTAATCCCTACGCGTTTGAACCTCCTATCGCTCCGCATATTGCGGCAGCGCAAGCTGGTGTATCATTCACTGTTAATGCTTTAATACAAACACTCACTCCGATATTAAATACAAAAGCGGATATAAAATTGATAGAAGGAGCGGGGGGTTGGTTGCTGCCGCTGAATGCAGAAGAAACCTTTGCTGATGTTATTACCCAGCTAAATGCAAAAGTCATTTTAGTGGTTAACATGAAACTAGGCTGCCTCAATCATGCACTACTGACCGCCGAAGCGATTCACAACCGCGGTTTAACCTTAACAGGCTGGGTTGCTAATTCTGTGAACGAAAAAATGCCTTACTACGAAGAAAATTTAGCAACCTTATCAAAAATATTACAACCACCCTTGTTTATTCAAGAACATGTCTCAAGAGAGTTGATTTTATAGATTTATCAAGGTAGCTTATGCGCACCTCATCACCGATACGGAGTGTTAAGATGCGCTTGCCCATTCAAAAACCTAAGAATTATTCAGAAATGTCGCTACCCGAAAAAGCCGCATGGGTTAAATACGGCTGTGATCAACGAATTGTTCTTGATACCTATGCAAAACTCAATTTATTTGGCACGCGATACAGTGCTTATATAGCCTTAGCAAAACGTGTATCTGAGTATTTAGAAAAGTATTTAGAAAATCAATTAGACGAAATACTTCCAG
Source organism: uncultured Gammaproteobacteria bacterium (assembly GCA_965653045.1). Classification (GTDB taxonomy): domain Bacteria; phylum Pseudomonadota; class Gammaproteobacteria; order DSM-16500; family DSM-16500; genus Aquicella. The sequence goes on along the minus strand of CBFGYM010000002.1, from coordinate 179,967 downwards.
CGGTTGTTGAACACGCGCATAATATTAATGCAAAATCTGCTTGTGAGACCTTTGCGCCTAGCTTGGCAGAATGTATGGGAAATTCATTGAATGACATCGACATTGAATTTATCGTTAAGTTACTTGAACAAAATTTTTTAACCAATGTTGAATTAACTCGCTGGATATCGAACACTGGTTTTATGAATGGGATAGAAGATAAAAGATGCTCACCCGGTTTTAAGTTATATTTTGCATTTCATCGTAGAAGGTCAGCAGAAGTGTGGTGTCGATTATTTCCAACGGCAAATGGACTTTCTCAAACACCCAGCGAAAAAATTCACCCCTATCTCAAAGCCTCACTCGGCGCTAGTGCCTTTTTTAGTTTATTTACAGGCTTTGGGCTTGGAACGGCCGCATTGTTACTCACCATAGGCACCCTTTATAGCATCAGTGGTGAATTAAGCGATAACATAGCCTACCTTGCAAAAGCCGATCCAAAACCACAATCTAAGAGAATGTGACCATGAAAATCAAGTTCCAAAAACCCCGTGATTATCACCACATGTCAATGGCTGAAAAGGCGGCGTGGTTAAAAAATCATTGCGATCACCTCGTATTCGCATACAGCAAAGGCCTAATTAATTTACGTGGTAAAAGGCACAGCTCTAAAAAAATCGTCGCGCGTGAAATTTCAAAGTATCTTCAACATTATTTAAACAATCCGGCTGACAATCGTTTTACAGAACGCGATATTGAACTAGCAATAGACGTATTGAGTCATCAATTTTTAACGAATGTTGAGTTTCAGAATAAAGCACGTGAGGCACTTCGAGAGATTGTAAGCGTGAGAGATTCAGGCGTTTCACACGAATTTTATTGTGTCATTAATCAAGCCATTAATAAAGCAAGTGCCGCATGGAAAGCTAGTTTTCCCAATGCCAAATACGCCGAAAGAACACCCAGTGAAGCACTGCAACACAATATTCAAAAAGTTTCGGGTTATGGTATATCATTTTCATTAATATCACTGGTATTTAACACAAACATGGATTACGTTGGGTTATTTGCAGCAAGCATATTGCTTTATGGCATCAATGGCGAACTAAGTGATAATATTGCTTATTTAATGCATGCCAATGAAGCACATGTTGCCGAGGAAATGAATTTACAACAAAAAGCGTCACACTTACTTAACCGCTGCCATGAAAAAACGACTGCTTATACCAGAACACGGCTCAATTTATTTGGCTACAGACAAAGCATTCATTTAGAATTATTAAAAGCAATAACTGTATACCTTGAGGCTTATCTCAAAGGAGATTTGCGAAGCTGTTTATCAAAACAAATTACGCAATACAGAAATCAAGTTGGTATGCCTCATATGACCCCCGTGCAAATAGAAGCAATGGTCGATAATTCTCTCAATGAAAGAGATATTGATTTTGCACATGAGTTAATTAACCAACAATATGAATTTCCAAATGCTGGGCTCATTACTTGGATTCATCATAACCAACCTGAATATAATAATGAGACACAATTATCAGATGGGTTTAACACTTATTTTACAATAGCGGTTCAAAAAGAACTCGCTCAATGGAAATTGCGTCATCCAAAATCGTTTGACCTTTATAGCGGTTCTCTTGCTTTGCAAGTAGAATTTAAATTTTTAACCATGCTAACTGCCAGCATTGCTTTCAATTTATTTGAAATAAACCCAACATCTATTGCTGTATTATTCGTTGTGGCTGGCTTAAACTATTTTAGCGGAGAATTAGTCGATAACTGGTCCCATCTTACTTCTTTTGCTGAATCATCAGCAACATCGCCATTATCACGCAGAGTGTAGCAATAAAAAACTCGAACGCAGTATATTGACTGCGTTCGGGATAGGTTTAAACCCGCCACATTCTTGTTAAAATATCGGTTTTATCAATGAAGTGATGTTTTAATGCACCCAGCGCGTGCAGCACGATTAAACCAATGGTGAAATAAGCCAAATAGGTGTGGGTTATATTAAACGTGGCTGCGGTTGCAGGGTTAGCGGCAACTAAATCAGGCAAGGTGAACAACCCGAAAAACATCACGGGGTGACCCGCAGCTGATGACATACCCCAACCGGTGATTGGCAAGGCAAGCATCAACCCATAAAGCAACCACATGGTTACCTTTGCAGCTAATTTTTCAATGAAAGAAATATTTAACGTCGGTACAATATTTAAATAACGCCAAAATAAACGCAAAATTACCAAGCCTAATATCAATACACCGATTGATTTATGCAAGCCATATAAACTCATCACAAAATCATTAAACTGCACGCGCGTCATATATATGCCTAATGCTAACTGCGTGATCATTAACACGGCCATTAACCAGTGCAAGGTTATTGCGCCCACACCGTACTGATTATTCGAATTCATTAACTTCATTCTTCAAACGCTCCTTCAATTTTTGCATTCCTAAGAGATAATAACCGGGGTACAAACAAATTAACACATAAACCTGAAATGACTAATGCAGCAGCATACCGAGTGGCGCAAAGAAACAAAGGCGGAATTTTATGTACGCCCAACTCGGCAAACATAAAATTACCCCCCCCAAATGGCAGCAACGAAAATGGCTAATAAAATATGCGAAATGGGCACGGTAAACCTCGTTAAAATTAGATGACGCTTATGGTAAAGTACTATACTCGAAAACGCCTGAATAGGGAAAAAAATGTTATATACCCTTAAAAAAGAGTTTAAACATGTCGACAAAATTAAGTCCACCTTACGCACCGGCCTGCGTGACTATAACCGCACATTCTTCGGTGACTATGACTTAACGCCTTTTGCCCTTTATTTTGAAGACAATGTTCAAAAAATCATTGCCGGCGTTTCTGGGTTTTTCGTTAAAAAACACCACGCTTTACGCATTGAATATTTCTGGGTCGATGAAAACCACCGCCAACAAGGCTTAGGCCGTGCTCTGATGAACGCGCTTGAAACCTTCACTCTCGAAAACGCCTGCTCTACCATCCAAGTCAGCACCATGGCTTTCCAAGGGGTCGAATTTTACGAAAAAATGGGCTTCCAACGCCTAGGCACTATCCCCGAATGGTTCTGCGGGGTGGATGAGCATTATTACTTGAAAAAACTCACCAAAAAATAATGATACTAAACAATAAGTTACGTCTATTCAAGCGTTATTGCCACTTATAGACATGCTATAAGCGGCAATAACTCATTTGCAAACAGAGTCCAAGAAAATCGTTAGGATATGCAACATGGGTGTTTGTTTAAACTTTTACGCTTATGATATGCGGCGTTATTGCGGGTACACCCTGATCTTGCAACACTTTTGTGGACACTAATACCGCTCGTACTACAACTAATCCCGTTTGCAACCAGTAATTGCTGATTCTTAAAACATCGTATTCACATTTTGTGACGTTGGTGGAATGGGTTGTATTACGTCCCAATGTTCAATAATTTTATGGCGTTTATCAAGTTTAAATATATCAACGGTTGCGTAGTTTTGGTCGTGGGGCCACATTTGCAAGCAATGTAAAATCACATAATTATTTTCAGCAAAAACTTGTTTGAAAATAACTTTTTTCCCTGGATAGGCAGTTTTCATTTTCTCAAAATAATCAATAAAGGCTTGTTTTCCGTCTTTTACGAGCGGATTGTGTTGTGTGTAAGTATCACCAACGTAAGCCTTTACAGCCGCCACAGGGTTAGCTTGATTAAACATTAAATCATAAAAATCTAAAACATTTTGCTTGTTCAGCGCAATGCTTTTCTCATGCCGCCGCGCATTAACAAACACAAAACATAAGGCTAAAATGAGCATCACACTTAGATATTTAAAAAAGTAATCCATCGCGACTCTCCTATGTATTTTCAAACTGTAATGCTTGACTAAGACACCGTCAATTAGTTACCAAACAGTAACTTACAAACCAATAGGCAGTCGCAAACCCAAAATGGCCGGTAATTCTTATTACCGGCCACAAGTGGTATTTAAAACATTAGCTAATGCTTATAAAAATAAGTCGCACAATATCGCACGTGAAGGCACACCTGCGAGGAAGAGTTGTTTTTTTAATCCATTAACAACTGCTTGTGGGCCGCATAGGAAGGCGTGTGTGGTTTTCGGATGTTTGAGATGAGATAACGCACGTTGTTCAATGTTGGCAACGGGATATTTGCCTTGTGTGTTAAGCACGCACGCGTCATAAGTAAAGTTGTGATGTTGCCTAGTGAGTGCTGTTAATTCATCGTGATAATAAATATCTTCATCATTTACACCACCGTGAATTAACGTTATTTTTCCAGTGTGTTGATGATGCAACGCACTTTTAACAATTGCCATTAAAGGTGCAAGACCCGTGCCTGTGCCTGCAAGTAAAATCTCAAATGGTGTATTGTCTGGATTATGATAAAAACAACGCCCAAACGGCCCTCGCAATTTTACGCTATTATCAATGCGCGCTTGATTCCACAACCACTGTCCCATTTCTCCATTTAAATTAATTTTTATTTGCAATTCAATATAATCATCCATCACCGGTATATTCGCAATGGAATAACTCCGGGCAACACCCATAGTGTTAATTAACGTAATATATTGCCCGGGAATATAAGCCGCTAAATTCTCAGTTTTTAACTTTACTTGCATGACATTTTTATTTAATAAGGCAATATCGGTAATGACTGCATCTGTTTCACACTCATCTGCATTCGGTGCAACAACAGTTAATGCTTTTTCAGGTTTGGCTAAACACGCTAAAAAATATCCTTGCATTTTCAAGGTTTCAGGCAAGCCTTCCTGCCACGCAGGGTTCACTTCCGTATTATTTGCTTTAATCAAACACGATTGACATATTCCCATTTTACAACTATTCGGATAAGCCACATCGTGTCGTAATAAACATTGCAAAACACTTTCATCTTGTGACATTGCATAAGCTTGATTTTGATAAAGTAAAGTATTCATTAGCGCCCCAATACATCATCACGTACACTGTTTGCAATATTAGCCACTTGCGAAATATCGTCTTGTGTTGCACCGAGTTCTTGCAAAGTTGACCCTAAATGTTCAATGACAATATCAACGTGAGAATCGTTCAATCCTTTCTTCAACAAATGCGCATGCCCTTCTCGCATGCTCTTGCCCGTGTAATGATTAGGCCCGCCAAACACCATCGTTAAAAATCCTTTTTGTTTTAAAATTTGCTGCTCCATATCAGTCTCATCAAAAAAGTGACACACGCGCTCATCCATCAACATTTTTCGGTAAAAAATATCCACGGCCTGATTTACCGCTTCTTTGCCACCAAGTCGATCAAATAATGAACTGTTCATTTTTCTCTCCTGTTGTGATAAGATGTATTTGCAATACATGTTATAAAAAGAAATAATGAAACGCAATCATTTTTGGAAAACCGCGATGCAGCTCACACAATTTACTGATTACTCCCTCCGGGCTCTGATTTACATTGCCTTAAAGGACGAATCTTGCACAATTAAAGACATTACCCAAGCTTACGGCATTTCCATGAATCACATGGTTAAAATTGTACATAATCTTTCCAAGATGGGACTGATTAAAACCACGCGTGGGAAAAACGGCGGCATATTAATGGCGGCATCACCTAAAAACATCAACTTAGGTGCCTTAATTACTGAATTAGAACCGCATTTCGATTTGGTGCCGTGCTTCAACGCCACCAAAGCCAATTGTTGCATTGCCCCTGCGTGCAAATTAAAACGCGTTTTGCACGAAGCAAACACGGCCTTTATGGACGTATTAAAGCAATACACGCTTGCCGATGTGTTAGTCAACGACAGTGCCCTATCTACATTTCTAGGCATCCCCATTAAAAGCACGTAATGAGATTGCGGTTGCAGAAATTTCCGGTATAGTAGTCAACATTCGTAGCACATACATCATCGAGACACCCATGCCCATTCAACATATTCTGCTTGCTATTCTCATCACTGCAATTTGGGGCATTAATTTTATTTTTGCAAAATTAGGCGTGCATGAAATTCCACCTTTGTTTTTATGCGCAATGCGGTTTTTATTAGCAAGCGTGCCGGCTGTCTTTTTTGTGCCTTTTCCGAAAAAAGATATTAAAATGGTTGCCGTGTATGGGTTGGTGATGTTTGCATTGCAATTCTCATTGATTTTTGTGGGCATTTCATTGGGCATTGCGGCCGGCATGTCGTCTTTATTATTACAAACCGCAGTGTTTTTTAGCATTTTCTTTGCTGCCGTTTTCATTCGTGAAAAACCCACGGTGTGGCAATTGTCTGGCGCCCTGCTTTCTTTTGGTGGTGTTGCGTTAGCAGCAAAACACACCAACAATGCGAACATGCCGTTATCTGGGTTTTTATTTATTTTAGCTGGTGCAATTACCTCTGGCTTTGCGAATTTAATTACCCGGACCTTAGGCTATATCAATACTGTTTCTTTGGTGAGTTGGGGTTGTTTAATTGCGTTTTTACCTTTATTGATAGCTTCGCTTTTCATTGAAGGTCCAACACACATTCTATTTTCCGTTCATCACGCGAGCTGGTTAGCCGTTGTTTCTTTACTTTATATTGTTTATTTGTCTACGTGGGTTGGTTACGGTTCATGGAGCTGGCTGCTCGGCCGCTACTCTGTCAGCACTGTTGTGCCCTTTTCATTACTCATTCCCATGTTTGCAATGCTAGGCTCAGTCATTTTCTTACACGAAAGCTTCGAACCCTGGAAATTGACGGTCATGAGCTTAATTCTCCTCGGCCTATGCGTCAACCTATTCGTCCCACGCTTAATCAACTTGCGTAAACTGCCAGAAAACATAGCGGATAGTGTGTAGAAGCTATAATAAAAATATCTTGCTGCCTAAACGAAAAGACAGATAGTGAAAAACTGTGATCACGTGATTGGTTATTGTTTTTATCTATTACAATCATTTTAGCAACCCCATTGATAATATTGCCGAAAATAAATACCCTCTTTGTGTGTCATTCAATTATTTTATCTCACATTAAGGAAGCTTTATGAAAAACGCATTAATTCAGGAAATTATGAAAAACGTTAAGGCTAGTGTGTATTGCCCAGCAAAATGTTCGTATGTAGCAACGAAGTAAAAATGAAGCAATGGTGGCCAAGTCTATTGAGGCTTGGTCATTTCAAAAGAGGATGATTAATGATGTTACCTAAGTTATCAGATTTATTGGCTTATGAAAACCCCGCCGTTTTGAAATTATATAATCAAAATTATCCTAATAATGTTCTGAGTGCTGAACAGGCGTTTGAAGAAACCTTAAAGTATTTGTGGCTTTGTCAAAAACATGCGATTGATGCTGAGAAAAATATTGGTAATAAAGATTTTCCAAGTCAATGTTTCATGCCCCGTTCAATGAGAGAAATTGATGAAATGTGGCATGAGTTTATTCTTTTCACGAAAGATTATTCTGATTTTTGCGCAAAATATTTCGGTGAATATATGCACCATTTGCCAAATATCTTCGATAATATGCCAAGGCCTAGAGATGTGATTGAGGCAGATGTTGAGAAATTACTACTTTATATTTACGATCATTTGGGTGAAAATACGGTGAAAATTTGGTTTTCTACTTATCTGGATAGTGCCGCATGATTTCGTACCAAGATTTACTGTATTTTATTGAATTAACACAAACCCTCAATTTTTCCCGCGCAGCTGAACGTTGCGGCATCACACAACCGTCTTTTAGCGCGGCCATTAAACGCCTTGAAGCTTTCGTCGATGCTGAATTATTCATTCGAGATAAACACAAAGTCTTATTAACACAAGCCGGTAAAAACTTATTAACCCATTCAAAACAATTATTAGAATTATGGAGCACAGCGAAAAACAGTTGTGTGCAAGCCCAAAATGCCGTGCAAGGCAGCATTACGCTGGGGTGTCATTTATCTTTAGCCTTATATTTTTTACCGACATTTTTGCCAACGTTAATAAAAACCTATCCCGATTTAGAAATTGACTTGAAGCACGATTTATCACGCAAAATTACAGAAAAAGTCATTAATTTTTCTATTGATATCGGCATTGTGGTTAACCCTATCAAACACCCTAATTTAATTATAAAACAACTCTTTACCGACCTTGTCACCTGTTGGCACGCCGACAATTTAACCGAAAAAGATAACATTCTTATTTGCGACCCTGATTTACCACAAACACAATTTATTATTAAAAAACTAAACGGCATGAATATTCACTACAAACGCATCATCAAAAATAGCAACCTTGAAATCATTGCCAAGCTCACCGCCGCCGGTGTTGGTATTGGCATTCTCCCCTCACGCGTGATGGCGTCACTCAATCATCATAACGTTAAAATGCTCGACAACGCGCCTACTTTCAAAGATGAAATTGCTTTAATCTATCGTCACGAAAACAAAAATACAAATGCCGTGCGGGAAGTTGCAAAACATATCCGAAACATTTCTATACTTTAATTATAATAATATATAATAGCGTATAATATCGTTTACAAGAATTCATCTAGCCCTATGATAGTCTCAGTAAATACCAAGGAGCTTCTATTGTTCAAGGAATTCACACAAAAAGTTTTTGCTGGAAAAACAGCGCTTAATTTTATTCTCTTATTGGGGGTTGTTAGCCTGTTTTCTGATATGGTTTATGAAGGCGCGCGCAGCATCATAGGGCCTTATCTTGGACTCTTGGGTGCCAGTGGGGCAGTGATTGGATTTGTCGCGGGGTTTGGCGAATTCATTGGGTTTGTGCTGCGCATCATCTCCGGCCGACTGGTCGATAAAACCTCAAAATATTGGTTAATTGCATTTATAGGCTATTTTTGTAACCTCATTGCAATTCCACTCATCGCTTTAGCCGGCAGTTGGCAAGTTGCCGCTGCCTTAATTATCCTTGAACGGATAGGAAAAGCCATTCGTACCCCCTCGCGTGATGCGATGTTATCTTACGCAAGCCAAAAAATTGGCCGGGGCACTGGGTTTGGGCTTCATCAGGTGCTTGATCAACTGGGCGGCGTGCTAGGCCCGCTGTTAATCACCTTTATTTTGTTTTACAAAAACGATTATCGTTTAGGCTTTGCAAGCCTTGCAATCCCTGCGGTTTTAACACTAGTCATTTTATTTATCGCACGTAATCTTTATCCGCATCCTCAAAATTTAGAAGTCGAAACACCGGAATTAACCTCGAAAAATATTCCTGGTTTATTCTGGATTTATCTTAGCGGTTCTGCCTTAATTGCAGCTGGCTACGCTGATTTTCCCTTAATTGCATTTCATTTTCAAAAGATGAATATTCTTCCTTCACTCTGGATTCCAATATTTTATATCATCGCCATGGGTGCAAGTGCGATCTCCGCTTTATCATTCGGTTGGATATATGACAAAACTGGATGCGCAATCTTAATAATTTCTAGTTTAATATCGTCTTTATTCGCACCCCTAGTATTCCTCGGTGGTTTCAACTTGGCATTATTAGGCATGATTTTATGGGGAATTGGGTTGGGAGCACAACGTTCACTGCTAAAAGCGGTAGTCGGTGATATGGTCGCAAAACAAATTCGGGGTTCGGCATACGGCATTTTCAATACAGGGTACGGCGTTGCCTGGTTCTTAGGAAGTTGGCTAATTGGCATTTTATACGATATCTCTATTCCTTGGCTAATTGGCTTTTCTATCGCTGCGCAACTAACTGCAATTCCGTTTATTTTTATCGTACAAAAAAGACTGAAGTAGTCTTTTTTGTACGTGTTACAATTTAATCAAGCCATTTTTATTTTAATATTTAAATTTTTCAAAATATTAAATAATTGGTGGATTACGCCATCACTCTGATATTAATCGTAATGAATAACCACCTTACCTATCGTTTTGCCTGATTCAAGATGCGCATGTGCTTTACCAACTTCTTCAAAACGAAATTGTTGCGGGTCGATGAATGGTTTTAATTTACCTTCATCAACGAGGGTTGCAACACGTTTGAGGATTGCGCCATGACGTTCGCGTTGTATATTACGCAATAATGGTAATAACATAAATACCACGTGTAAACTAGCTGATTTTGAATGTAATAATGAAAGATTATGGGTCGTATGCGCTTGTATTGTAATAACATTACCATAGTGCGCAACAGCTGCGAGAGATTGATCTATATTTTCACCGCCTATTATGTCAAAGACAACGTCAAACCCCAAACCATTCGTTATTCGATCGACATACGCTTGCACAGATTCTTTACGATAATTGATTGCTTCCATCGCACCAAACGATTTTGCCAATTCAGCTTTTTCAGGTGAAGACACGGTTGTATAAACATCGGCGCCTGCCCATTTTGCCAGTTGAATTGCGATATGACCGACACCACCTGTGCCGCCATGCACCAAAATTTTTTGGCCTGATGATAATTTAATTTTTTCAAATAAGGCTTCCCATGCTGTGATTGTAACCAGCGGTAATGCAGCCGTTTCCGCCATACTTAACGATTTTGGTTTAATTGCGATGAGTTTAGCATCTGCAAGCATAAATTCTGCTAAAGCACCACATTCTCCTTTTAAACCGCCAGCACAACCGTACACCTCATCCCCCACTTTAAATTCTGTAACACCACTGCCAACTTCTTCAACGATACCAGCAACATCACCGTGTAAAACAGCGGGAAATTCAGCTGTAATTTTTGGAAAATTTCCTGCTCGTAATTTATAATCAATGGGGTTAACGCTGGTTGCTTTAACCCGTATTAAGACATAGCCTGGTTTAATTTTCGGCTTTATCATTTCTGCTGGTTCAAACACTGAATAATCGCCAAAATGGTTGATCACTTGTGATTTCATAATCTTACCTTTAATGTAAAAAATTTATTCCCGACATTTCGCAACGCGTACTCATGCTGAGAGGCTTGCTCTCCCGATCGTTCTGACGAGCACAGTGGGCCGTTCATCCTTGAAAACGGCCGCCAGCTTTTAAAATTCTACTTATTACTCGTTGCGGTGCTAGGAGCTTCGTGTTTCGGTGCAGTTTTAGGTTTAGGGATAATAGGTGGTTTCATGCCTGCTGGTGCAAGGCCATCTATTGCTTGTGTGCTTGAACTTGGACGTGACGTGCCGTAATTCACCATTCTACAACGACGGGTATAGCATTTTACTTTGCAAAGACCGTCTAAGCAGCCATAGCAACCCCAATCAGCCCAGCAGCAAGCCCACCCTCTCGTTGATTCTGTATATGTGCCGCCTGAAACTTCACAGGTATTTTTTATTTCAGCACCACCACCGCCAGCTTGCTGTGCATAGACATTAAACGACATTAGGCACAGCATCATCATTGTTAATCTAATAATGGTCTTCATGGTCACTTCCTTGTGAATAGTAATACAGCAGTCATATTACAATCTTTCGCAATAATTGCAATGAGGTTGTAAACATTTTCTGGGAATTTTTTTTGCTTTTACTGTGTTAGTCTTAATAATTGGAATAATCGTTGGCATTCAAATCACCAAAAAATAATAAGAAATAAATTTTTACACGTATGAAAAGTTATTTAACTGTAGACGCTATCTTCAAATTGAAAGGTATTGCATAACAATCATTTGTGATGGGTGTTATTCTATCAATTGAGCATATTATCAAAGCAGGGGCGATGTTGAGATTAGGGTAAGTTTCGCGAAATGCTTTTATGCCACTAGTGTCGCTAATTGTTGGTCGTTTTTTGCATTTTATCTCGATTGGATAATAAGTATTATCTAGTTCGAGTATCAAATCAACCTCTGCGCCTGCATGCGTTCGCCAGTGGTAAATGGCTATTTTACTTAGCGCGCGACAATAACTCCGTCACCCACGAATTTAAACTTTTACCATTAGCCTCTGCCAACATTGCAACGCGCGCGTGAATTTCAGGTGGTATGCGTAACAATATTTTACCTGAATAAGGCCGTTGCGGCGAAATACCTGCTTTTTCGCAAGTTAATAAATAATCTTCTACCGATTCTTCAAACACTGCATGTAATTCAGAGACTGAATTGGCATGAAAACCAACAATATCGTTAATACCAGCAAGATGCCCAATAAAACAATCATCTTCTGCACTGTACTCAATGCTGGCTGAGTAACCTTTATAATGCATCGCATTCACGGTAGCACCCCTATTTGTTCAAGAAACATTCTCGCATGTCGAACCTGATATGGCTTAGCTTCTTTTTGAGGATGCGGCCTGTGGAAAATAGCAATCAAATGATTAAACTCAAACCTTACCCTTGAGCCAGAACCCTCAATAACAATTGCACCAACAGCCAGAAACAACGATTCAATCCTCCGCCACTCTAAAGTAGTAGGCACTGGATGCCTAAATATAGCCGCCAACGTCATTCGATGCCTTTTGTTCATTATACACCATTTTCGCGCATTTGATATCAAAAAATGATATCAAATCTCTGCTAGATTTAACTAATTGATTTAACTTAAATTTATTTAGAAATTAACCAGAGACTGATCAATGATATTTCTGAAAAAATTATAACGCGAGATGTAAGATATCTCGCGAAATTAAAATACAATATTGTAATAAAAAATAGCCGATAATGTGAATTATCAGCCATAATATATACTTGAACATCTATTCTGATTTTCTACGCCCTACTGCCCTTACTAATGTACTTTAAGATTTTTTATTGATAGAATTTAAAATAATTGAACTAAAAATAGGCAGCATTTGATGAAAAATCAATCAAAGTGTTATTTGATTATCAACACGCTAATAGCTGGGTTGGCGCTTGGATTAACATTAGCCACCTCTACGGTTGTGTATGCCAATCCATCTTCAGTGATGAAATTCAGCCCCTACGCAGACTTAACAATAAATACGCGCTGGGATTCACAATATCAAGATATGGAGCCAATGGACTTGGCTGCCATCAGCGAATTAGCCGGTATCGATAGCTATCATTTGGCATTTATTACTGATTCGGGTAATTGTAATGCTGCTTGGGGTGGTCAATCAAGCTACTCTATCAACAATGGATGGGGGTCTCATTTAACAGATAAACTGCGTGCTAATTCTATTAATTATATTATTTCCTTTGGTGGTGCGAGTGGAAGTGACATTTCTATGTCGTGTAGCGAACCACAAATTATTTCCATTTTTGAAGAAGTTCTTAAAACTTATCAACCACAGGGCTTAGATTTTGATATAGAAAATGGTTCTGCAAATATTGTCAAATTGATGAGTGCACTGAAACAGACTCAAAGCTCACATCCAAATTTAAAAATCAGTTTTACCCTCCCCGTTTTACCAGAAGGACTGACAAGCGCTGGAGAAGACGTTATCAACAAAGCAAGCGCTATGAACCTGAATTATTCCGTCAATATTATGGCGATGGATTACGGCCCAGCTTATGTTAATGATATGGGTCAATATGCAATACAAGCTGCAACAAATTTATTTGGCTTTCTTAAGCAACTCTACCCCACTAAATCAGATTCTGCTTTATGGCAAATGATAGAAATAACGCCTATGATTGGCGTGAACGATGTCAGCGTTGAACAATTTACGCTGTCAAACGTAGATACACTGCGCAATTTTGCTCAGCAAAATAACTTAAAATCTTTATCTATCTGGTCAATCGCACGTGATAATCCATGCTCAGACAAATGGGCAAGCCCGATTTGCAGTGGTAATAATTTACAAACTAAACCGTACGAATTTTCTCAACGCTTTATGCTATCGAATAGCAAATGAAACTTTCCGCCGGATGATCTAAAAGGAATCCTGAATTAGCCATCAATTTATGGTATATAATAGCATTTCGTGAAACTTACCCATCCCTGAACATCGCCCCAGCATTAATTATTTGCTCAACTGATCAAATTTCACCGATAACAAATGACTGCTACGCAATCCCTTTTAATTTAAAGCTATCACCCTCTGCATAATAATTTAGCTTTTTTGAGAGATTATTAACTAATAGAAAATCAAAACTTATTATCCATGTAGAAAAATGGCAATAATTTCGTATAACACATTCAATATATTGATTATTTGCATGAGAGCTTAATCTTAGCTTGATCGATTGACATTATACAAAAGGATATATATACTTTTGTATATGTGGACTATTTTTGAAAAGAAATCGCTATTAAAATCACTTAAAGTGATTCCTAAGCATATTAAAAAAGAATATGAAATCTGGAAGAGAATTATTGAACTCCAAGGAGTTCATGGGCTAAAGGAAATTAAAGGTTATCATGATGAAGCCCTTAAAGGCGAATGGCGAGGTTTTCGATCTTCAAGGCTGTCATTACAATGGCGTGTTATTTATAAAGAAGATAAAGATGGGCTGGAGGTTTTTGTTATCGATATAAATGCTCACAAGTATTAGGAGGTAAAATATGAAAATTAATAAAAATGATTTTGTAAAAGCCAAGCCACATATCCACATAACACCTGGCGAAGCACTGAAAATTATTCGCGAACAACAAGGCTTGACGCAGGCCGCTTTAGCCAAAAAAACGGGTATTACTCAGTCCAATCTATCCGCCTTAGAAAACAATACGAGACAAATGGGGCGAGAACGAGCTATCATCCTTGCAAAAGCATTAAAAGTTCACCCTGCGGTATTGCTTTTCCCTGATTTTGATATTGCAAAAGTTGCTTAACTACTAATTTTCTTGTTACTTCTAATCTCGCATTAGAAAAGGCCGGCAATATAAATTACCGGCCATATTATAAAATCATCTAGCCCATTTTATATCTATTATCAAATTTATCTAATTTATCTTGTAACACACTATTCCAATCATCTGTGTGCTCACTTAACACGGTCATTATTCCATCTGACTTATCATGTAAATTATGAATCGCTTTATATAGCCCACCTTTGCGAGGTTCAGAATAGCATACGAGTGGAAAACACCATTTCGAATGGTCGACAATAACAGCAGCATCTGAATCCTTAAGGAAGTATATGTCTATTTCAATATCTTTATTTTGAATATTTGTTTGACTATCATAATCATTCATAATATTACGCAAAATTTCTTTCCCACGACTAACATCTCCTTCTTTATAATGAAGCCAATAAAAGAGGCCTCGTTCTATAACATGCATGTAAGATATATAACCCTCTGACTTTGCAAATTTATCTAAAAATAACCACTCTTTGTTTTCTGGGTCAGTAATCTTAAAATCTCTAGCCACAATTACCTCCTACGTCAAACCCTCAGCTGGCGGTTTAATGTCGGCTGTCAGTGCTTTGACGTTTATCTGAGTTATGAATTATGTGAGATATTACGTATTACGTCACAAGTAATTATAGCACTTAAATTATAGGGTATCTTATTGTATTTATTAGCTATAGATAAGCAAATTTATCGATATATACAGCCCGCCCAGCCAAAGGGCGTAACGAAACGATTGTCGTTTTTATAAAGCAAATAGTGCGGTTAATTCGGGCGGTTAGAGTAGGCGCATGCTGCGGAGGTGAGCAAGCCGGCCGTTGTGAGGGTGAGCGTGAATAAAGTGAGTGCGAAGGTGTTTGTTTGTCTTGTAAGGGGGACAGAGGCTGCGATGGGTGCGGTGAGAATGGGTGAGACAGGGGCAAGAATTGGGTGGGGCTGCTGAGGTTTGGTTAAGGCCAAGATAATTTCTTCGCTCACACCCTCGCTGCTGGAACCTGAATCACTTTCAGATGTCGATGATTCAGCGTCTGCAATTTGTATCATATTCTCAGGCATAACACACCCTAGCACATAGCACGGTTAGAAAGTTTAGGAGTTTGATTATTTTCAGCAAGCTCATGCAATTGATTATACAACGCATCAACCGGCATTGTGCTAAGAAAATGTGGCTCTAATGAATTTGTAAGTTTTAATCCATTATTACGCGTCCACTCAACAAACTCATTCAGCCCAATACTTTCTAACTGCTTACACAAAGACAACCCTTCAGCGTGATCACGCAGACGAAAGGCTAGCAAATAAAATATATTTGAATGCGAAACACCACTCGCGTTTTCAGTTGAAATAATATTTTTAAAAAATAAAATCGCTTGGTGAAAATGATTCAGATCATTATAAAAGAAAAATACCTCTTTTCGATCAATCGAAGCGCTGAGCACTTCAGCGATAGGTTCCCAGAACTCGGTGTTTGCTTTAAATGCCTCTTCGGGAGTAGCACTCACTAAAAATTTATTTTTCCATAATGAATGGTTCAAAACCATATCAAGTATCATTAATAGATTAATGTCGTGAGATAGCGTAGCTTTCCAAAAATCGCTCCCGACTGAACCCAAAATTAAACCAACCGATAAAACCCTAAACACAAGCGAGAAAATCAATGCATTATCATCTTTATTTTTCGCTGCCATCCTTTCAATCAATGACGAGGAAAAATCCATATCCGTCATTTGCCAAATCACTTTAGACATGTCAAACCCGGTTTCTTGAATCACTAACTGTCTCAAATATCTAACAAAGGGTTTATGCAATAGCATTCCATTTTGCCATGTGTGAAAAAGATCGTGATAACTCAAGCTAAAAGCATAAACACGACCCGCGCCATGCGGACTTGGGTTAGAAACCAAATCAGGATGCACTAACTCCACAGGACGTGAAGGAGCAGCTTGTGAAAACACCTCAGGAGATTCATCTAATGCTTTAATCAAGCGCGTTGATATTTGCCCTGCCGTAAAAAATGGTAAGCTGGGCACTTCTGTCTGCGTGCTATGCATTGCGAGTTCTAGCGCTGAAAATACCGAAATATTCGGTATAATAAAACAAAATAACGGACTGTTTGCATCAGTCGCATCGTAATCAGATGAGATTCTCACCATCGGTAATTGGGGCATCGTTGCATATATTGCTGATATTAACGATTGGCTATTTAAATCAAGATTATCTTTACCTCTAACAATAACACCATCCGAAAGATCATTTTTAGTGGTATAACGATATTGGAGGTATTCGCTATATTCACTGTAAACCAACCGAATTAAATCAATGATTTTAGCAACCGCATTATCAGCGTCAGTACTTTTTAAATTATCAACAACACGGAGATAATCTTCAGACATCACCAACGATGCTTGTGCTTTTCTAACAAAAGCAATAAAAAAATCTTCATGAATAGCAGGCAGATACTTTTCTGAAACCAATGTATCATATAAAAACAACGCTTCGCGTAATGTTGAAAAATTAACTGAAAAATAACACTGCTCATTTTCAGGTAACTCTTTTAATTTTTCATAAAAACTAGCTAAACGCTCAGGGGTTGCGTAAACAATGCTTTCAGGCGTATAAGGTCCTTTACCATCAAAACGAAATTGTTGAATCGGATTTTTAAATTCAAGTGTTGCAGAATATAATAAAAGTGCCGTAGAAAATTGTGTACGGTTCAGTAAACCCATTCTTAATGCTTTATAAAGATTACGAGCAAACTCCGGTTCTTGAAAGTTTAATGACAACCAATCGCCGTTTAAAATTTTCTGGGCATGATCGTGGAAAGTATTATCGGTTGGCTCTTGAATAAAACGCAGCAATTTAGCATTATTTGTTAGTGTTTCGGTATATATTCCGACAAAAGGCTTCTGTTTTTTACGCCGCCATGCACGCTGCAACACGCGCGCTGCTTGTTCACGAAACATATGACGCAAAACCAGCCAATAATCTCCGTTGGCTTTCGCTTCAACAACACTTACACGAGAATAATTTGGCATAGTGACTCCTTAGGCAGTAGCGTAACATGTTAGTTTATGATGTCAAGCGTACCACCGATGGCAATGATCACCATTTTTTTATATAATAGTTAAAATTTATAGGCCAGGAGTAATGTAATGAGTTTACCAGCATGTCCGAAGTGTGGGTCTGGGTATACGTATGAAGATGGTATATTATTTGTATGTCCGGAATGTGCTCATGAGTGGACAACAGAAGAAGCAACGTCTGAAAGCACAGGGCTAGTTGTCAAAGACGCGCATGGCAATGTGTTACAAGACGGTGACAGCATAACCGTGATTAAAGATTTAAAAATAAAAGGCTCTTCACAATCAGTCAAGGTTGGCACAAAAGTTAAAAATATCCGATTAGTCGAAGGCGATCATAACATTGATTGTAAAATTGATGGTGTGGGACCCATGAAATTGAAATCTGAATTTGTTAAAAAAGCATAATGTTGGCTGAAAAAACATTTTGGGTTTACATACTCCGGTGCGAAAATGGGAGCTTGTATACCGGTTATACTGATAATCTTGAGAAGCGGTTTCAAGCGCACGTCAATGGCAAGGGTGGGAAATATACACGGGCATTTCGACCAGTGAGCATCGCCAAGGCCTGGGAAATAAAAGAAGGAAAATCTCGTGCCATGCAGCTGGAAGCTTACCTGAAGAAATTATCTCGTCGTGAAAAAGAAGAAATCATTAAAAACAACCTTCTTGTGATTAAATAACACAAGAAGGTTTTAATTTAATGTTTTTGCGACGGATTATGACGCGTTGTATGTGTTTGATGAATAAAAGCTAAACCGCCAATCGTTGTCGCCGCTGCGAAAAACATTAAACTACGCATAGATAAACACGATGGTTGTTTTTGTTCTGCTGCGGGAGGTGCTATAACGACAGGTTTAAAACTGTCATGACGACTCACCCCAAAAGAACCGCTCAAATCATCTGACACCGACTCTGAAGACACACTCTCTCTCGGCTCAATCGATTCTTCTTCAGAATCAGACTGCGTCTCGCATTCAAACGATACATCTCTTCCAACACTATTTCTGTTTGTAAAATATTGTGCCAACTCTGGGTCAACATCATCCACCAATGATTCATCATAGCTGTATTCTGGTAGTTGAATTAACTGATAAACTACCTTTTCGGGTGTTAACTCAGGCGGCAAGGCTTGCTCATTCGCAATGAGAATGGGTGAATAAGTTAAAAATTTCAAATCACTGCAATCAATATCAGGGTGTTTAATTAATATATAATGCACCACTTCGAGTTCAGCCTCCACTGGCAGACTCAATGTTTTATAGATAAGCTCTTCAGCATCTAATTGAAGTAATAATGGCAGCGTGAGTGATGATAAAACATGAAACTGATTATTATGCAGCCAAACTTTTTCGATGAAAAAAACGCATTCTTTAAACCCAGGCTCAAATTGAATTTCAATGGTTTGCTTCATTGCACACTCACTATTCCATTAGTCGTACTCACCAGTCTATCAAAATGGCTTTAGTGATACAAGCCGGCCTGTGTTCCGTATGGGTGATACTTCATCACTGATTATTAAGGGATTAATATTCCCGTTATCGTACTCAGCACTCTCTAACAATGGTTCCCGCTCAACGCCAAACTTTCTTCTTAACGTCATTGTGGTACCCTTTATTTCAACTTCTTCAATTTTATTATCCACAACCGTACTTGATTTATGAAAATGAATCTGTGCTGCAATCCGCGAAAAAATATTCATCGGCATAAAAACGGGTGTTAGGCACAATTGTAATAGTCCGCGCCCGAGTGTAGCAACCCCATAAACAAACCGATATTTATCGATGAAGATGGGTGATTTTGATCTCGCAGACAATCTTGCAATCGATATTAAAATTGAAACAAATGAACGTATGCAATGATAGATGCCAAACACTAAATTAGAGGCGCCGCGCAGAGGTAACATTGCATCATGGAGCAAAACATACCCTGAATGATATGGTTTATGCATGCTAAATAGATCTATTTTTAATGTCGAAATGGGCTTCATCGCTGCGTATATTTTTGCACTTGCTTTAAAGTCACGTTGAAAAATCTCAATGGGGTAGTGTGGCACAAGATAATGCCCTTCGTAATTGTTCTTAACTTTGTAATCGCCCATGAAATTAATGGCCGCATTCAACACACCCATCTACATCCCCTCGTTTCTTTTGTTAATATTACAACATTTTTATTAAAATAGTATTAATAAGCCGCCAAAAAGATGATCAAATCTTGTTCTTTCTAGGGTTGTTTTTACCTCGTGACGATTCTTTATATCTCATATATACTCTTTTTCGCGTAACTTAAGGATAAACTATGCCTGCAATTTACAGAAACAAACACCCGCAATCTCCCTCAATGATCTTATTTCGACCGAAAGAAGAAGACTTCTTAGCGCATGCCTTACTTGAACATATTTTACATAATAACCGTGTAGCAGCTAAAGTCCTCTATACCCTAAGACCCGATTTATTATTCGCACCTGCGCTTGCGATTGATGCATCTGTCGGGTTAGATGCAAATTTTTTTCGAGTTCATCGCGTGGTTAACACTACCCCCTATCGCGCTATTGCAGCCAGTGGAAATATTTTCATGCTGCATGAACTACAAAATTGTGATGCGATTAAAAATTATATTGATCTAAACACAGGAAAATCAAGCTATCAACTAATGATAGAGCAATTACAAGCGCAATTTCCAAACGGTTTTTCTTACCCATTACCCCAATGTGATTATTCTTCGCTCGGAAACCTCATTACCTCTGATGCAAACTTAAAAGAAATGAATCAACCAAGTCAACTCACCGAAAATAGTCTTTTACGATTTCGGCATCGTTTTTTGCCGAATAAAAGAAATCCGCAGGATGTGACCGGATACTATTTTAATCTATCTGAATGTGCTAACGCATTTTCTTACCTTGATAGACAGGCTTCACAATGGAATCAATATCAAATTAATTATTTTTTCATACAAATCATCGGCAATTTACTGGGCTTATTATCATTCACTGATGCCGCTTTATTTTTGAAAATTCATGAAGAAAAAATAATGTCACCTGATGATGAAGTGGATGGCTCGTACTGTGACTTAAGTGCACAAATTCCTCACCTTCAAAATATGAAAATTTTAACACCATTTTTCGCTGTTAATCCTCCGTGGGTGCTTGGTCGTGATTATAGTTTAACCGTAAACACCATTGACAACACGCAGCCACAATGTGTTGTTGGCACTGATCAATATCATGTTGGTTTTGATTTTGTAGGAAGAATTAGAAAGATTCAAGCGATGAAGACAAGCTTTATGCACAAACATTTTGAAGCACTCGAAGCGGGTTTGCAAAATCAAACCCGCCCGACAATGAATTAAGCGTGCTTCTCTACCCATGCGGCGTAGGCATTGATAAAATCTTGTAAAAATTTTATCGTGCCTTCGTTCGTAATTTCACCTGTACTTTTATCAAGAAAATTTTGAATTTGGCCAAGATAGGCCTCAGGTTGTTGCAGACATGGCATATCTAAGAAAACCAATGATTGCCGCAAGTGATGATTTGCACCAAAGCCACCAATCGCACCAGGTGACACGCTGATGACAGCAGTCGGTTTTTTAGCCCATGCACTTTGACCGTAAGGTCGTGAGCCAACATCAATGGCATTTTTTAACACGCCAGGAACTGAACGATTATATTCAGGGGTTGCAAACAAGATACCGTTGCAGCTTTTTATTTGATCACGGAAGCTAGTCCAAGCAGCAGGCGGTGAATTTTCATCTAAGTCTTGGTTATATAGTGGCAGATTGCCGATATCAAGGAATTCAAATTTTAACGAAGCCGGTGCGAGAGACGCTAATTTTTCTGCAACTTTTCGATT
The DNA here is from genome assembly GCA_965653045.1 of uncultured Gammaproteobacteria bacterium. Classification (GTDB taxonomy): domain Bacteria; phylum Pseudomonadota; class Gammaproteobacteria; order DSM-16500; family DSM-16500; genus Aquicella. Next base: position 158,373 of record CBFGYM010000002.1, on the reverse strand, counting down.
GTAAGAATCTTTTCTCAAACTACCAACGACTATCCCAATTTTTTTACTCACGCGCTATCTCCTTTATAAAATAATTTACCCTAATATCACACATACTGCACCATCGTTACGTTAACGCTTTTAGCTGGCTGCTAAGTCGAATAATAAAAATTCTGCTTGTTGCAGAGCAAGGATGGTGATCTCAGCTTCATTAATGCCTGCGCCGTCACCCGCCTCCATGAGAACATCGTTCACACGAATGCTGCCTTTAATTAACTGAAGCCAAATCATACGGTTTTCAGCAATCAAGTATTGCAGTAATTTTTTAGGTGCTAAGTAGCTGACGTATAATTTAACGTCTTGATGAATGGTAATAGCAGTGTCACTTCCATCGCGTGAGCCAATTAATATGAATTCATTAGGGCTATTTTTAATTTGAATTTGTTGATAACTTGGCGTTAAATGCTGTTTTTCAGGAAAAATCCAGATTTGCAGCAGGTGAACAGGGTTAGTGTTCGAATGATTAAACTCACTGTGTTCAACCCCCGTGCCAGCCGTCATGCGCTGAATTTCACCGGGTTTTATAACAGAACCCGTGCCTAAACTGTCTTCATGCGCTAACGCTCCTTCAACCACGTAAGTGATAATTTCCATATCGCGGTGTGGGTGACGTGCAAACCCCTTACTCGGTGCAACAACATCTTCATTGATGACCCGCAACTTGCCAAAGTGCATAAAACGCGGATCGTGATATTCTGAGAATGAAAAAGTATAGGCAGAATCAAGCCAATCGTACTGCCCTCTGCCACGTTCTGCACTTTTACGAAGTTGAATCATTATTTTAATTCCTCGTTTATTGACTCAACGTGTAGCCAATTGCGGCTACCACACCAACGGTTGCTACGGCTGCGCCAAATAACATAAATTTGTTATCAAAACATGATTTATGATTTTTTGATTTTTTCATTTCGTCGTACAGCTTCATATACCCAATAATATCTCTAACTTCTAATGATGATGCGATACCCGACTCTTTTAAAATTAATGTTCTTTCTGAGAGTGTAATTTGTTTGTCTTCACAAGCTTTATGAAGCAAATTAACCCACGCTGCTGACATAACGACCTTAAAGCATGACACAAGATCAAATTGAGCTGGTTTATTTTTAACAATCTCACAAGATTGTTGATTGAGATACTTAATTGGCTCACCTGATGCCCAGTCAAAGTCTTTAACAGCGGGTATAACCTTTGGAAATAAGACAGCTAGCTTCTGATTAGACAGTATTATCTCTTTAAAAAATGTCAGATAATATTTTTTCGAGAGACTTTCAATGTCAGTTGTATCTTTCTCTTGAACAGGCTTAACATCAGAATCGCGCCTAAAAGCAATGCGCTGACCTTCCTGCAAAACATAACTCGGCAATTCAGCTTCTGAACGAACCAGTGTTGCGCAATATTCATTATAGTCAGACTGTAATGTCTTGTGTACCGCTGGGTAAGGTGGATTAATCATCAAATAATGTGTGATTGGAAGTTTTTGGTCAATCTCAAGTTCAACTTCATCACTCAAATTCACATTCGATGCAAAGGTAATCGCCCCAGATTTCGGCATTGCTAAACTCGATAACACGTACAATTGATTTTGATACATCCATACCTGTTCAATTGTGAAGTTCTGACCGCTACTATAAGAGAAACGGATGCTCAATTTCATTGAAAACCCTTTACTAAATTAAAGACGTTAAAAACAGTGTAAAGAAACTATTCCGGGGCTGCAAGTAATATATACCAAACACTTAACATTACAAATAAGTGGCTATGATATTGACTGCTTAGTGAATAATGCCGGTGTATTAATTAGCGGTGATATTTTAGAAGAAACCCTTGAACAAAGTTAATAAGCACAAACTTAAATGCAGTATACCAAGAAAATAAAAACCTCTGGAATGACTTAACACGTGCCATTCCCACTGGCACAACCGGCCACGCTGAAGATGAAGCACGCGCAATCGCTCACTTGCTTGATTGTAAAAACACATGGACAACCGGCTCTAGCATTACACCCGATGGTGGCCGATCTTTAAACTACATCGGCTCAGCCATTACGTCTGAAAACACCTGCGCATAATTGCACGGGTGTTTTACATTAAAACATCACTGCTTAATTATTCCCCTTCTGTTACGCCAGAATAACGCAATTGCGTCATTCTAACAGCATCAACAGGTGACGGAGAATACGCTTCAGAAGATGTACTATAAAGAGTACTTGTATGGTTTGAAACACGTGTGGCAGGTATTTCTATTGCAGGGCTAGCGCTAGGCGCAGCATGCGACCTCATGAATGCCTGCATCATTGCTTTCATCTCAGCTAAATCTGTTTGTGTTTTAGCAATGATTTCACCTTGCTGAGTAACGGTCTCTTTTAAGCTTTGCATTTCAAGTGCTTGAGAGGCTAAAACAATCGTTTGCTCTTTAATTATCGCTTCTTTTTCACAAATATTTTCAACCGCATTGCTATATTCACGCTTTAGCAATTCATTTTCACCCTGTAAACAGGCAATCATATTTCCTTTTTCAACAATCGCTGCCTCAAGCCGTTTTACATTCTCACGCACAGCCACGGCTTGCATCTCAAAGACTCTTTGGCCTTCGGGTGTTCCTGCGCCTGTAATACGCATTAAGGTATGAATTTCATCTTCCAATTTAACCCCAAAATTGGGCTCTGAAAAATAACGAATGATCAACTGCATAATTGCCGTATGTAATTCACTATGACGACGCAAACCACGTCTTGCATTGTGATATAATTTCAATGCACTAATCGCAAATTCCATATCAGATAATTTTTGAGAAGCCGCATGTAACTCTGTTAATAAAGAAGGAATCTCTTCGTTTACACGACTTTCTAAAATCGATAAATTCCAAAAGATGCGATAAAAGAATTTTCTAACGCCAGAATTTAAAATGCCTTTCGCATAAGCTTCGTAATGCAGAACTTTCTCAAGGCTTTTTTTCAAGAAATCACTTTTCTTTTCACGGCTATATTTTTGCGCTAAATCAATCAAGGTCTCTGGTTCAAAACCAGATAATTCTACCGGTGATATTCCATCTTGGTTCGGTGTATCAAGACGCAGGCCGTGTTTCATTAACAAATGAACAATACGATAGCGTTTATATTCTGCCGCCAAATGTAATAATGTATTTTGTTTATAGGTTGTTATGTCACAAGATAACCATCGTCCTTTCGGTTTATCATTCGATGCATTTAAATGTGCAAAGCCCTCTTCCTCTAACTCAACCTTAAGACAATATAATGCGTGTGTTAAAAAATCAATCAGCGCAGGAGAATAATTAGCGTTACTTTCTAGCAACGCAGGAATCAAAAGTCGTTGCCGATGGCAGCGCTCAATGAAATGATTTCCAAGCTCTTCAATTTTCATTGCGCTGGGTCTATTCATTTCAATGCAGTGATCAATAAAATCATCATAAATTTTCAGCATATGTACTTGCTCTGCTAAAAATTTTTCTAACTCATCTGCATTATTAATCTGATCAATGGTTGTTCTTGAGGCACGATACTTAAATCGTTGTCGCCAAACTTCAGCAAATGCGTCCACTAAGGCGGGTGTCATCCAAAAATGAATGTATTGCTGATCATCTGCAAACGCAATGTGGTTATCGACTAGAAAGGTTTTGATGGTTGATGGGTCAATTCCACCTGATGCTCTATCAACCAATAAATTCATCCCCAACGGTGGGTCAATATCTAACTGAATTTTGATTAATGGCTCATCATTGATTTCACGACATTCTTCAGCAAATAATCCGGCTCTTAAGGCTAAAGAGTCTAATTGACTGTTAATAATCGCTTTGACGACTTTTTTTTGAAGAATCGAATTCAAAATTCCATAATCTTGATAAGCCAGGTCCAGTGCTTTAAATTTTCTAATTTCATCTATCCGTGCCTGCGTTAAAGCCGCTAAAAACACGTATATTCGACGTGTTTCTTCAACCTTTGCAATTTCCACACTCAATGCGATATGTTGTTTCTTTTCAGCTTCAATTGAAGGCCCTAACAACACCTCCAATAAATCAAAGTCACCTCGTTTAGCTGCTAAAAATGCGACTTCGCTGATGGGTGCAACAGCCTCTGGCACATTCTCGTCTTCATCTGATTCAAACATTGCTACCTCGTCTTTGATATAAGCAACTTGCGCTAATATTAACTCAATAAGAAAACGGGTTTTGACACCCGTTTTCATTGTTAGTCAACCTAGTCAGTTATTCAGATGGGCTAAATGAATTCATCGGAATGCCATCTTGTTCTAACGCTGGTGTTGCTGGCGCTTCCGCTGACGGCGCATATAATGTATTTGGGTTAACACTCACACGTTTTACAACGATAGGGATAGGTGATGAAACACGTGGCATTGCTTGCTGAGTCGCTTGTTGCCCTTGAATCATCAACATCATCTCTCTCATTTGTGCAATGCTATCTTGCATGGCTTGCATATCAGACCCTTGACGTGTAACGGTTGCTTTTAACGCATCCAGTTCATTTGCTTGGGTTTTAATTTGCTCGCTTTGTTCATCGATTTTAGCATCTTGGCTTGCAATTTTTTTAGATTGTTCAGCTGCAAAATCGCGTGCCTTATCTAACTTCCCTGATAAATCTTGATTTTCACCTTCTAAACGTGCAATAAGTTCACTTTGCTGCACAATCACTTGTAATTGACGGTCGCTTTCAGCGCGGGCAGCAGCCAAAGCCTTCGTTTGTGCTATACTTCCTTGCGGTGCAATCCCGATACGTGCCACTTCATCTAATGGCTTCACACCATAATTATTATCAATATCTAAATATTGATCAACCAACGCAATAATAGATTGATGTAATTCACTACGATTGCGCAACCCTTTTTGTGCATCTTTCGCATATTTCAGGGCTGATAGTGCAAATGGCATATCATCTAAAGATTGTCGTGTTTCTTGAATTTTCTGTCGATAGCGTGGAATTTCATGATTAACGCGTGTTCGCAAAATATTAATATCATGAAAAATTCGATAGAGCAGTGTTCTAGGCACTGAATTTAATGTTTTATTGCTTTTCGCAAGATACTTTAACACAACCTCTTCAACTTCTTTCAAAAACGCGCTATCTGTCACACGTGCATATTTTTGAATAATACGATTTAACTCGTCCTCTTCATAGCCTGATAAATCTGCTGGCGTTTTACCCTTTCGATTTTTGGTATTCAACATCAAACCATGTGATTTTAAAACATACGCAGATTTATAGCGTTTTCGTTGTACCGCCACATGCAACATTGTTGAACCCGTCGCATTTTTAATGTGTGGCGATACCCAGCATCGCCTCGGTTCATCTGCAGCACCAGCAAGGTGTTTATAGCGTGCATCACCCATTTTAAATAAAATGGTTACCTTGACTTTATTGATCAGACCGATTAACTCAGGGCTCAATTCATAACGCTGATCAGTCAGCAAAGCGTCAATCAATGAAAGTTGGCGCCTGCACCGCGTGAGATAGGCCGTCGTATACGATTGAATTTCATTATCAAGATTTCGAATGTCACTCTCACATTGTAAAATATATTGTCCGTAGATATGAGACTCATTCACTAATCCTTTCTTTTTAAGCTCGTAAGACTTTGCATTTTCAACCACAGGAAAAACCATTAACACACTGCGGTAGACAAAACGATCAACCCAAATCAACTCCATGGCCTTTTTGATCGTGTCAGATAAATAAAAACTCGCATATCGATCTGTCGCCGAGATAGTCACGCCATGACCCATTAAGACTGTTTTCATGGGAACCGCTGACTCGGTCACGAGCGATTTATTAGCGGGAAGCATTTCGTCAGCTTCTAAAACAACTTTATCGCGCGAATAGTCATTCAATTCAATACATTGACTAAATAGTTTTTCATCGGCGTTATACCGTTCTGACGCTCGCGCAATACAATCACTAACCAGCGAATTCAACTTTATACTAAGTTTTTTGTAATCTTTATAATCGGAAGGGATGCTATCAAAATCAGTGACTTCTGCTATACGTGCCTTCGTAACATCAAGCATAAATTCATAAATACGCTTTTGATCTTCTCTTGCAGCTCTTTGTGCGCTTAATCGAATGAATTCATCTTTTTCATTTGGCAGTGAAGGACCTAACAAGACTTCTAATAATTCGCTATCGCCTTGTTTAGCTGCATTAAATGCAATTGCGGAGATATCTAAATGAACAGCTGACATTAATGCAGCTGTTTTATCAATCGCATCATCAACCACTTCTACTGTCTCAGACAGTGAATCTTCCGCATCTTCTCTAGAGGCAGAAAACTTACTCTCTTGAATGACGACTTGCTCGTCTGCCACTGAGGCAGCTCTTGTTCTTTTTTTTACTTTAAGCAAGTCATCTTCCGATTTTTTTTGCTCTTCGGAATTTGTACCAACCGGTAAAGCTACGTGACTGGGTTGATGTTCAGTTCTGCTGACAGAATCTTTCATTTCTTCTTCTGAAGAATACGGCATAATCATCCTCACTTTGTAATTATTGAATAAAAAGTATCCGTAGCCACAGGACTGTGGCTACGTTGTAAAAGCGCGGATTGTACTAGATTAACTGAAGTGGTGCCACTGCTGATTTTCGTTCGTTTTTTGTTCTGGCCATAATTTGTCAGCATGTGCTTTAACAGCAAGAAATTGTCGTTTTGCAAATTTATTAGCATTCGCTGCTGCACTTGCGGGGTTCATTAATTTTTCTTTTTCAAAAAATTCATGATCTTGTAATGCAAGATGATAATTTTCAAACAGTGCACGCACAAGCATGTCTCTTAACACTTCACTATCGCCTAAATTTGCATCAATATCATCAGGCATCGGTAATGGTTGTTTCGCAACATCACTACCGCTAAAAACACCCCATTGACTAACTACATATTGATACGCAGCACCTGCTAATTTAGTAACTTGTTTAACTGTTGTTTTTTTATTCGATCTTTCAAAAGCCGCCTCGCAATCAGCAATGACCGCTTTCACCAACGCTTGTTCTTCATTATACAATTCTATTTTTCGTCTGTATAAATGCGCGCGATGAACACCCTCACCACCGGCTTGATAATGCAAACGATATTCAGCCGCATCATTTTGAAATGATACCTTATCGAACAGTTCTTTCTCGCTTAATTTAAGATATTGCTCAATCGCCACATCTAAATTATGCTGCAGCCAATCAAATGAGGTATATGCTTCCGCTTTTTTAATACGATGCATTCTTCATGCTCCTAAAAACATTACGAAACTTCAGACACTGGCTCCACTTGAATGCCTAATAGATAAGCCAGTAAAGTACCCACCATCACGCCAATGATTAAATTCGTAAAGATAGTTAACCCAAACGTTAGCCACAGTACAAGTCGCTCAGCAATCACGGGGGATTTTGCTAACATAATGAAATGTTTCAAATCACTCATATGATAAGCTACGACCGATAAAATAGCTGCAAGTACTGCCAGCGGAATATATTTTGCTAATGGCGTCAAACAAACCAAGACTAAAATGAGAAACATAGAATGTACGATTGCGGCAATAGGACTATTACCGCCATGCTTTACATTCGTTGCCGTACGTGCAATGGCACCTGTAGCGGCAAACCCGCCAAATAGCGGGCAAAGAATGTTCGCAAACCCTTGACCAAATAATTCTTGATTGGGGTTATGTTTTGTTTTCGCCATTTTGTCTGCCGCGGTTGCCGATAATAATGATTCAATCGCCCCTAAAATAGCAATGCTAATTGCAGGGATAATTAATTGGTATAGTGAAAAATCAGTCACGGGCCAATGAAAATTAGGTAATTGATTAGAAATACCGCCGTAAACTGACCCAATGGTTGCAACGGTATTCGAATGAAAGATGAGAGGCAGGCTTGTAATACACACTAAAGCAAGTAAGGGCGTTGGCACACCAGGAATCACTCGCGAACCAAACACAATAATCAAAATACTCAATAATGATAAACACAAGGTTAACCCTTGAAACTGTGGCAGCGCATGCAACAACACAACAAACTTCGTTAAAAACGAGGCATCTAAACTAAGGTGCACTGGCAGGCCAAAAAAATCTTTCCACTGCGTGGTGAAAATAATTACGCCTATCCCCGCTGTAAAACCGACAATCACCGGTTCAGGAATGCGCTTCACCCAAGACCCTAAGCGTAATAAACTCATCACAAGCAATATTACACCTGCCATCAAGGTTGCAATTTGTAAACCAGCAATACCAAATTTTGCCGTCACAGAAGCTAACAACACAATAAATGCCCCTGTTGGCCCTGCAATTTGCACCATCGATCCACCAAACAGCCCAACCGCTGTGGCTGCAATAATGGCTGTCACAATGCCTTGCTCAGGTTTCGCGCCCGATGCAATTGCAAATGCCATTGCCAGTGGTAAAGCAACAACACCAACAACTAACCCTGAAAAAATATTTTTAACCCAATGATGACGGCCTAATAGACCTGATTGATAAGCTTTGATGATTGCAACCATACGCGCGCTCCCAAGCGAACACGTCAAAATCATGTCAAAAGTTGTATTAAAAATCAAGTTAAATTATCATATGTCTGATAAATAGACTGTTGATGATACCCGGTTCACCGTGGCATGTGTTTTTGTTTTTTCTTGATTAGGTGCTGCCTTGACAGCGAAAAAGGTGATAGGCGTTTGATAATCAAAGCTTACAATATCTTTTTTACTGATCATCATTGCTTTAAGCTTGGGTTTCATGACGCTGCTGTAGTGCAAAATGCCATCACCCTGAAAACGTCTTGCTAATAGCTGTAAGGTGATTGAACGACAACATTCTTTTTTAGCGTGATAATCTTGAGTGAAAAATTCCCCTTCGTAATGATTAAATAACACTTGTGCCGCGATAAAATCAGAGGGCAAATGATCTTTTAAGCCGATTCTTTTTAAGTGACTTGAAACACCCGCATAAGCACACAACATAAAACGGTTATTTAAGAGTGCATCCACTTGCGCGAATGCGATATTTTTCATGTAGGTCATTAAATAATTCAAACTATACACAAGATGTCCAGCGTTCATCCCTTCGAGCATCATTGCACGAATAAGATATTCACTTTCTTGTGTAATCCAGAATAAATGATGTGCGATCACATCGATGATTCTTCTAATCTGATATTCCACAATCGCTCGATAATCACAGGCTGGCAGTCCATTTTTCAATGCGCCGAGGGTGTCATGATTTAATTTAAATTTTAAACCATATAAAACCAGTGATTTTTGTATTAATGCAACCATATCTTCTTTCGGATGTGCTCGCAAAACATCATCTATGATACCCCTGAGACGAACTGATAAAAGTCTATCTGAAAAAAACGCATGCGCTAAACAACTTTCTTTCAACGCTATTATCAAAGCAGGGATATGATGCAACCGGTTAGGCTGTTTTAAAACTAACCCCCACAAAAACTCGCGTAAATTAACATCTTGTAGCCAAGGTTTATCAGTCTCATTAATACTTTTTATAAAAGTTCGGTAATGACTTTGGATATAGCGATAAAACGCTTCTTTTTCAACCTTGTTTATCGCTGATAGCTGATCAATAAACTGATCATCTACATAATCAATCACACATTTTGAAAATATTTCTGCGTAGGGCGCCTCTTTATCTGTCCCACTCAGGCACGCTTCTGCATAAATTAATATCGAATCAAACAAAGCATCATCACGATGTGACATTTCAATCAAGCCTTGTTGATTTAACTCGTCGTAGATGCGATTTAACTCTTTAACAACAGCAGGGTTCATATTTAGCAAACAATCCCAAATCGGGTGTCGACCTCGCGGGGCTAAGCATTTATTTTCAAACATATCAATTAAAAACCCGAGTTGCATTTCTGTCATCTGATCAGGATGATCGAGTACATTATCACCCAGCATTAAATAGAGTTTTTTAATAAATGCTTTTATTTGAAAATACGTTGGTGTCACCCGCCAATCAAGCAACTGAAACAAGACTCTCCTCAGTTGATTACGCCTTTCATTAATACAAATAATATTTTTTCTCGAAAATACTCTTTTCATGAATGATAAACTATTATTATCATTCGTTTCTTCAACACCCATTAAAATGCTCAATGAAAGCATCTCCATGACGGTAATGCCTGCATCAACAGCATGCCATGCAAAAAAGCGTGATAAACATTTTTGAAAAAAATAAAGTGCATACACCACTGCATCGGCATCTTCATAAAATTCAGTTTCAAATTTTTGCCAAATGGCTTCGAGTTGTTCTGCTTCCCCCGGCATGAGCACAACGCGTTCTTGTTTTATAATACGACTCCGGGCATGCCTATCCCACTCATGATACATGACACGACCACCCATAGTTATCCCCTTACATTTGATGTTACACTAGTGTTTTCAACCTCAAGGAAAGCGCATGCTAAAGCCAGCTCAAAAACGTCTCCTCATTCTCTCTAGCCTTGGCGGCGTACTCGAATTTTACGATTTCATCATTTTTGCCTTACTCGCAAAATATATTGCCTATAACTACTTCCCAAGTCAAAACGATACCGTTTCATTAATTGAAACCTTCGCAACATTCGCTTTGGGTTATTTAGCCCGCCCCTTTGGGGGAATTTTATTTGGCCACTTCGGCGATAAGCGTGGCCGCAAGAAAACCTTCACCGCTTCCATTCTGTTAATGGCGCTAGCCACTTTCGGTATTGCTTTTGTCCCAAGTTACCACGATATTGGCATTGCAGCCCCCATTACCATCACGCTGCTTCGTTTAATTCAAGGGCTTTCTATTGGCGGCGAAATTCCTGGAGCCATTGCTTATGTAAGCGAATCAATTCCTGAACATAAAGGTGCAGCAACCGGCATTATTTTTGCCTTTTTACAGCTGGGTATTTTACTCGGGTTACTCACACAAGGCATCCTAACCACCGTGTTTTCACCCGAGTCCATGCTGCTTTACGGGTGGCGGGTAGCATTTATCATTGGCGGGGTATTTGGGTTGGTGAGCTTCTTTTTACGTCAACATTTAGAAGAATCGCCTGCATTTCGCAAAATTGAACATCAACTTGAAAGTATTCCGCTAGTGACATTATTACGTCAACATCCACGCGAGACCTTGGGCGCGACATTGGTGGTCGGCTTAGGTGCTGCGTTTATCACCCTGCTGTTCTTATTCACGCCGGCTTATATTAGTAACTTGTTACATATTCAAGATGCGCGTTACATCTGGCTAAATGCCGGCGCGATCTTGATCGTCGGGATATTGAATGTTATTGTTGGACGGTTCGCCGATCAATTTTCACATCGCAATCTCTTAAAAATAGTCGCTTTATTCACACTTATTTTCGCATTACCTATTTTTTATATTTACGTCATGCATTACGAACAAGTGGTTTTCGCATTATTATTAAGCGCATTACTGACAGGCGCAGCCTGGGGCATTATTCCTGCGTTATTGTCTGATAGTTTCACCACAAAAATTCGCTACAGCGGTATTGCGGTAACTTATAATTTAAGTTTTGCAATTTTCGGTGGCTTAACACCTTTAACTGCGAGTTACTTAATTTATCAAACCCACACTTTAATGGCACCCGCGTTTTATTTACTCTTTGTGGCGGTTTTGTGTTTTATTGGCTTGCGTTTATTGCATATCAAACCCAAAAGCAAAACGCGAAAGAAATAATCTTTCGCGTTTTTGATGGGGTTGCTTACGAGATAGGACGTAATGTAATTTCAACGCGGCGGTTCTTTGCACGACCCGCTGCCGTTGCATTCGTTGCAATGGGGTTGCGTTTACCCATGCCATCAGTGAATACGCGGTTGGCAGGTACACCGACTGCAATAAGATAATCACCAACGCTTTGCGCACGACTTTCCGATAAACTTTGATTATACGCATCGCCGCCGACATTGTCGGTGTAGCCGGTGATTGTGATGGTATTATCGTTATATTTTTTAAAGACCGTTGCGACAGAATTTAAGGTGGGGTAGAACCCAGAGCGCACGGCGGATTGGTTGGTTTGGAAGGTCACATCTGAGGCCATAATTAATTGAATGCCATTGCCTTGTTTGCGCACTTGAACGCCTGTACCAACGAGGGCTTGACGCAGCTCTTCATTTTCTCTATCCATTGATTGGCCAATAATGCCACCGGTTGCTGCACCTATCGCGCCGCCAATTAAGGCACCACGACTACCGCCGACTAATGCACCAAGCACGGCGCCGCTGGCTGTACCAATGCCAGCACCAATGGTTGATCGGCTGGCTTGCGTTTCACCGGTGTAGGGGTTGACGGTGGTGCAACCTGCTAATAAACTGACCGCGCAAACGGCTGCTGTTATTTTGATCATACGTTTCATAAGACATACCTCATTATTTAACTTAACTCAAATGGATAGGTAGGGCGTGATTAGCGGCATGTTTTTCGCCGCGTAGCATCGTACAGATATTACGGGAATTTTGGAATAAAAAAAAGGACAGTTTTTGGGCTGTCCTGTATCAAATCCTTATTGAAATTTGCATCCATGCAAACACACAAAACGAGGAGTGGTTGCAGAATCCTTTCAGAAACCATTAGTCAATCCTTGACTATGAAAGCATCTTAACGTGAAACCTAAAAGCCTGACAATCAGTAAAACTACTATTGTACTATAGGATATTGCTCACACGCGTAGGCCGTTGCTGGGTTACAGATCGACCTGAAGAGCACCGATTTTTAGGTGCGTCTCGAAGGACGAGCGGTATAATACTGATTTAAACAACGCACAACCGCATGTCCAACTTCTTCCGCCAAGTTCACTGGCACAGCATTCCCTATTTGTTTATATTGCGATGATAAAGACCCGACAAAAGTCCAATCATCTGGAAATGTTTGAATACGCGCATATTCACGCACGGTGAACGGACGCGTTTCATCCGGATGGCAACGCTCTGTTTGTTTCTGCGCAGGATTACACGTTAAAGTTAAACAGGGCTCATCCCAGTGCATGCGTCGTGCCATACCTGTTTTACCGCCCCCTAAATAAAAACTCTTTTGCATGTAATCTTTTTGAAGTTTCAAAGGAAGATCGCGCCAATAACCGCCTGGTGGAACGTGCTTCATAATGGCTTCTTTACGCGCAGAATAACGCTGACCACCAGCCTCGGGCACATCAATAGGATATAACGCACCTTTTTTTAATGCATCTTTTAACGCATAAGTTTCGCGTTGTGGTTTGGGATATTCAAACGATAGTTTGTTTTGTCTTCGCAGACCAATAATTAACAAACGCTCGCGTTTTTGCGGTACGCGATGAAAAATGGCTTTTAACACTTTGGGAGGAATAACGTCGTAACCCAATTCATCAAGCACAGAAATCATCCCTTCTAAGGTTTTACCACCTTCGTGGTTTAATAAACCGCGAACGTTTTCACCGATGCAAATAAGCGGTTGCACTTCATGGACAGCACGGGCAAATTCGTAAAATAAAGTACCGCGAGCATCTTTGAAGCCGAGTTTTTTGCCAGCGTAGCTAAAGGCCTGGCAAGGAAAGCCGCCAGCAACGACATCAACCTTTCCGCGATAGGGTTTAAAATTGATTTCAGCCACATCGCCGTGTATCACATTCCATTCAGGACGGTTGTGTTTTAAAGTTGCGCAGGCATTTTTGTCGTTGTCGTTTAATAACACACATTGCAAACCGGCGCGATCTAAACCAAGCGCCAAGCCGCCGGCACCTGAAAAAAGTTCAATCACGGTATAGTCACGTTTCGGGGCTTCAATTTTTGGAGCGGTTTTTTCGAATAAGAACCCGAGTTGTTCAAATTTTTTCAGTGCGTTGATGTGGTAGACGCGATAATTATTAATCGGGTGGCGAATGGGTTTCAGTGACCCATTTTTATCCCAACGGCGTAAGGTTTCTTTTGAGACGGAAAGCAAATCCGCCACTTCTGTTAATGAATAAAATTCTTTCATAACATCCTTATGCAACGTTGTTCATGGTTACTGTAATATTCACCTAGTCGCTAGGAAATGTCAATCATCACTTATTGCCCAAAAATGCAGCAGCGAAAGTGTGTTTTAAAAACGCTTGGGCCGTGTCGCTGATTTCATTCACCTTCGTGCTCTGATGAATGACGACGGGTAATACGTGAAATAATTTTTCCAAGGCATTCGGCTCACCCGTTACAAGCTCATAAAACGAATACCCGTCTATCATACGAATTAAATTATTTTCAGGTTTGCGCTTCCCCATCGATTTATCAGATGGCATAAAAGCCTGATCTAAACGTCCGGGTTTTTTCGGAATAATCGTCACGTAATACGCTGTAAAATCTTTATATAAACTATTTTTCGGCATGACTAAATTCTCAAGGTCGTTATAGACGTGAATTAAATCGCTGCCCTTAACCGTATTAAATTTATTTTTTATTTCTGCCACAATGCGTTTATCGGTTGAAATTAAATCAACGATACCGCCGGTTCCCAAATTATGCCATCCCTGCACATGCCCTAAAATAGTTTGATGAAAGCCACCAACGTGGTTACTTAAGGTTTTTTGGGCTTTACGCATTTTTTCAATAGATCGCCAAGCATTAACTTCTAATCCAAACCCAGACATTTCAAATAAGGCTGCAAAAGGGTCTACAACATTTTTGTTAAATTCGCCTTCAGCAACATTCATGGCTTCAAGCGCCACTGTTAAGAGATGATCAACCGCCGCTTGTAAGGCTTCATCAGACACAAAAGACAAAAAAGGCATGTTTACGACTCGCTGCGAAATGTTATGATGGGCAGTATACCTTACAAGGATGTCAGGATGGTAACCTCACTTTCCCTCACCACACTTATTTTTTTATTTTGCTTCGCGGCTATTGTTATCTGGTATGCAGGCATTGCCTTATCTGAATCAACCGATGCGATTGATGAACGCTTTGGGTTGGCAGAGGCGCTGGGTGGGTTAATTTTATTAGCCTTGGTGACCAACTTACCCGAAATTGCGATTGTGTTTAGTGCCGCTTACACCCACCAGATGGGCATAGTGATTGGGAATATCCTCGGGGGTATTGCCATTCAAACCGTGGTGTTGGTGTTACTTGATGGCATTGGCATGGGAAAAGGCATGGCATTGACGTATCGTGCATCGTCACCACAGTTGGTGTTAGAGGGTGTGTTGGTGGTGTCGGTCTTATTAATCGCCATTATGGGTACACAGTTACCACAGTCCTTAGTTTACTCACGCTTGGCACCGCCAGATATTTTAATTGTCATTACCTGGTTTGTCGGGTTGTGGTTGGCGAATAAAGCGCGCAATGGATTAACGTGGAAACAGAAAGTTGTTTTTCATCCAAAGCGAAAGGTAGTAAAAAAACATACGCCAAAAACCTTTTGGGTTTTTTTTCTTTCCGCATTGGCAACGCTGATTGCCGGTGTGTTATTAGAGCGCACAGGCAGCGCGATAGCAGAACACCTGGGTTGGAGTGGTATTTTATTTGGTTCAACCATTTTGGCGGGTGCAACCGCATTACCCGAAGTATCCAGCGGTCTTGCCGCGATTAAATTAAAAGATTACACCTTAGCTTATAGTGACATCTTTGGCGGTAATGCTTTTTTACCTACTTTATTTCTCCCTGCGACGTTATTATCGGGTCAGGCTATTCTCCCCCAAGCCCAAAATAGCGACATTTACCTAGCAAGCCTCGGCGCCCTTCTCACGATTGTCTACGTCTGCGGCCTGATCTTCCGCCTAAAAAAACAAGTCTTCCGCCTGGGCATTGATTCTTTTATCGTCTTAATCGCCTACATCATCGGTCTTGCTGGATTGTTTATGATTAATAAATAAAGTAAAGTATTTCGCGGCAAAATTATTCTGAATTACCATTGAAAATGAAGACAAAAAATGCCGAGCGTATAAAAATTAATAGCTTTCGCGTAACACATAACCCCTTGATTATTGTAACGATAAAAATATTTATGGGGCTTTATGGCTCACTTAAGCTAAATTTGCTACACTTTCGCTATAAAAAAACATCCTGGGGTGGGGCAAATGGTTAGTATTAAAAAAAGTGAGATTCAAGCACTATTAAGAACCCATCATGACGATACTGCTAATGCCAATAAAGACAATAACGCAAAGACGAGTGGGGTTGTTAGAAAATTTTTTAAAAAAATGCATGCATTTATTACTAAGCTAGAGGCATTCATACAGAGTCTTAGCCCAGAGAATGATGAGCTATCCTCCAGAGAATTATTTCTATTACTTGAGGTGCTTCTTTGGCATCACATCCGAACTTCCGCCAGTGAGTCACTAGCACGGCAGTTAGACGCTAAATTTGAGCAGCCCCGCATGGATTGTTTTCGTGCTTGCTTAGCACTGAATCAACTAAATCAAACTGTGTTTGATTTTATTTGTGCGATAGAGGACCTTCAAGCGCTTCCTAACAAGGCTAACTTATTGGGATGGCTAAAAGAAAATAATTTAATGACAAGGTCAGAATCAGCGATCTTTCAATTAGAACAAACCAGCTCACTTTCGCCTTATTTAACCAAGCAAGACACAAGCAGCGCTTCCGCCGTTAGTAAAGGTTTGCGTAGCCTATTTCAACCTGCGTTAAACATCAAAGCCGCAACCGAGCTCGGTCAGTTTATTATTTATGCTGATCTAAAAAACGCTGAGCAATTAATTATAAAGAATCCCAGCCTATTAAAAATATCTGTGAATGTTAAAGATTATTCTGATCGTCAAATATCGGGCACTGCCTTACAGCTTGCCTTAGGTGCCAAAGATGTAAGATTTCATGAGAACGAAATCGCTATGGTTGAGATGATTACACGTTATTTATTAGAAAAATTCTCCGATGGCGCAATCATCATGGCACAGCAAATTATTCAGCAATTCCCAGAAGGGTGGGAAGCTGCCTATGAAGCACGCTGCAAAAGAGATCGGGCGGCGCTAGATGCGTTCGTTGCTGCCATTGCTGGTTCAGAAGACTTTGCTGATTGGGAAGCGGCAGCGGTTATTTATCGCGACCATTTTGATAATGAAAATAAAGGTCATGGCATCATGAAAACCGGTTTTCATTATAATGAGCAAGCAGTGCTTGCTTGGTTTGAAGCTTATTATAATAATTACGAAGCCTTTGGCAATGATTGGAACAGCCCTAAGAATCGTTTTCTATGGCAGAAGGGAAGCTACTGTGAGCGCTATCTAACGGCAGCCGATGCGATGGCCTATGCGCGTGATATCTATGAAATTGTAAAAAAAGATGGGCGGGCGCTAGATCGTTGTTTAGATTTTCTACGCGGTAATGGTCACTTTTATCCTTTAGATGATAATCCTCTTTGTCTTATTGGGCATCATTGCGGCGCGGTCGCGGGGCAGCTGGCCGAGTGGTCGATGGTAGTGGCCGGCCCGGGTATACACCGCCTTTTCAAAACGATGTCAGACAAAAAACATCAACATTGCGAAGACTTATGCAAGAGTGCAGCTCAAGATTTGAAACAAAACAGCGTCCTTCGGAGTAGCACGCCGATATAAATCAGCCGCAATACCCGCGGGTACAGATATCTTTCACATACTCACAAATTCGTAACTCATTGAATAATAGAACATTCATAAAATTGCGAATTCTGTAGAAAAAGTGTACAATGCCGCCTATAACAATGATTAAATAACAAAACGAGGCGGGGATATGTTTCCAGAATTAGATGAAAAACAGCTTAAGGTGCTGGCAAATGCTGCGTTACTATTCCCTAAAAAGCAATTAAGCATTAAGTTGGTCTTGTCACACCCAGTTGCTTTGAAATTATTTGAGACACAAAAACAAGCGTTCATTCAGCGTCTTGCTGAAAAAGATAAAATACCTTTATTTGACAATCAGACCGTCGCAACAGATTATTTATCAAAGCAAACAGCTAGGTATCGCACCAAAAACCCTGCGATGTTCGATGCAATCATTGATTATTGCGGCGTATTGAACGACCCGCATATTGCATGCGTATTATTAACACGTTTATCAAACGAATTAACAAAAGAAATTCTACTTGCAGGAAAATTATCAGCATTCAAGAACGCTTCAACGAAATATACTTATGAAATTATTGGCACCAATCGCTACCCCATTCCCTCTCAGCATTATCGAAAAATTAACAAAGACGGATTACTCACACAATTATTATTAAAAATATTACAAACAGCCGACATGGGGCATCGCTCAACGAAATGGTTCGGGTTTATTCCGACGAGTGATGCCAATGAAAGCATTAAACAAGGGCATTTATTTGTTGAAAGTCAATTTGGCATTGGCACATTACACGGAAAATATAGTCACATGATTCAATGGGTCATGCTTATTTATGCAGTTGAAATGGGTTACATTAAACTACCCAACGGCATTACGCCAAAATCAATCATACAAGCGTTGGTCACAGAAAAAACCGATGATCGTTCAAGCTATCTCTGGCAACTTGTTCTTGACAGGCTCATAACATCTCATTACTCATTCTGTGACCCTTATCGCCTTACCGGCTTAATCTCAACCGGATTTTTTGGTGACAAGTGCGCAACCTTAGAAGTTTATTTACGAGATTCATTCTGTGATAGCTTCTTACAGTTAGTAAAATCACATCAAAACACTCACAGAGAAAACACATCACCGACTGATTTTGCAAAAGCATTCTCAATGGTCAATCTCAATGAATTTATAACGGCTGAATACTTTGTCGCTGCAAATCAATCAAGACATAAGAAAAAACTAAAACAAGAAAATACACATCATACCGATACGATTAAATTTTTTAGTGCCACCGCGGTTGAAAATGAGGCCATGATCATTGTAAAAAATCATCGGCCGCGTTCAAGTTAGGAGGAGTCTCTATTAATGAAAATGCTAACATCGGTTGAAAAACAAGATTTACAGTTTAAGCTAATGTCGCTAGCGCAACAAGCGCAGAGCACTGCCATGCGTATTGAGGTATGTCAAAAGCTGATTACCGCAATCGGTAAAGAAGCATTTGCAATGCTGCTCAACATCGGCACTGTTTACAACCCCGATAATAGCCTGATTGATTCCAGCTTTTTCAGCTTTATTGCCTCTACGAGGGCTCGCATTGATAGCGCGTTCATGGATTTTCTCTTAGCAAATGGTGCAAATGCGCATTTGACGTATCGCACCATCGAAGACAATGGCAAACGTCGAATTAATTTATTTCATTTGTGTGCAAAGTATGAAAATGCAGCGCTCTACCAGTATTTAATCAGCCGAAAAATTACACCCTTAAATGTCATGTCCACAGATGAACATGTTTTAGCATTTGTAACAGAATCTTTAAATTTTGACTTCTTCAAAATGGTCATCGGCAGTCTTTCAAGCTTCGACTCAGAAGAAAAATGCCTTACACACCTCGATGAATCGGGCAATAATATTTTCAATCTTCTCTTTAAATACGATGATAAACTTTATGAAATTGCGTTTCTTTATGAAAAGCACCCTGAACTTTACGTAAAAACAACGTTAAATGAAAACGATTTTAAATTACTTGCTCGTTCAGCACTCTATCACCCCGCTAAATGTTCACTGCATCGCGTGATATTCGCACACCCTCTATTCCAGACACTTTATGCGCGCATAGAACAGTTATGTTTAGCTAATCTACTCACTGACAATAAAACTGCTCTATTTACACGAACAGTGCATGCTTCTTTTAAAGAACCTTTAAAACAATTGGATGCCAAACATCCCGGCATGCGCGCAGTCATGGTTCGATATTATTCTATTTTAGCAAATCCAAATACAGTAAAAGCTTTATTAGCTAAATTATCAACTGAATTAAGCAATGAAATTGCACGTGCCGGGTTAACAAACGCTTTTGAAAATCCAAGTACCGCCTTTAGCTACGAAGCCGTTCATCATTATCTTTATCCTATTCCTCATGCTGAGTACCGAAAAATTGATAAGCAGGCCATTCTTACCGAATTATTATTAAAAATATTAAGAACTGCCGACATGGGCAAACGAGCCACCAAATGGGTTGGCTTTATTCCTGCAGAGATAGCAAATCAACGCATTCATGCCGGTGATTTATTCGTCGAAAGTCAATTCGGTATCGGCATCTTCCACGGTAAATACGCACACATGCTTCAGTGGGTTATTTTAATTTACGCAATTAATGCCGGGGTTTTTGCCGACTTAGTAAGCCAAGATGCGAAATTCATTATTCAATGTTTAGTCACTACAAAAACCCAAGACAACAACTATTTTTGGGCACTTGCTATTGACAGCCTGAGTGAAACCTATACATTTGCCGACCCTTATCGTCTAACGAGTTATCTCACTACCGGTGGTTTTGGCGCCGCATGCAAAACACTTGAAATATATTGCCGTGATTCGTTTTGTGATAGTTACCTACAATGGTTAAATGCTTATAATCAATGCTGCACTGATACACTAAGCCCGCAAAACTTTGCAAAACTTAACGCCGTCAGCAACATCGCGAATTTTGCATTTACACCGTATTTGATTGAGGCACACTATACAAGAGACGGTGAAAAAGTTGAGAACCCCGACAGAAAACGCCTGCGTCATTCAACACTTTTCCGAGATCATGAAAGCGACATCTCAATGATTATCGAAAAAACACCACGCCCTCAAAAAATTTGAACGCGACCTTTCGCTTTTCTCTCACGCGGGGTATAATCCTCGCTTATGGATATTCAAACGCTTAATACCACACAACGGATGTTTTTTCAGTCGGGTGCAACACGCACGCTGGCCTTTCGCTTAGCGCAGCTCACACAACTGGAAAAAATGATGCTTGAAAATGAAGCGGCATTACTCACCGCTTTGCAGGCTGATCTTGGCAAAAACACCACCGAAGCGAAACTCACTGAAATTCATATCGTCCTTGATGAAATTCGCTATTTACGAAAAAATTTGTGGAAGTGGATGAAACCCAAAACGGTCAGCACGCCATTCCCATCGCTTTGGCGTGGGCGCTCGACCATCAGACAACAACCTTACGGCGTCACCTTAATTATTGCACCTTGGAACTACCCCCTACAACTCTCACTCGCGCCGCTCGCCGGCGCCATTGCAGGCGGAAATTGTGCCGTAGTCAAACCCTCGCCACTCGCACACCACACACACAACTTGCTCATTCAGCTCATTAATACCTATTTTCCAGCGCATTATTTACAAGCCGTTGACATGCCTGATAGTCATTGTGACCACATGCTCAAACAGCGTTGGGATTACGTTTTTTTCACCGGCAGTCCAAAAATCGGCAAGCACATCTTAGCAGAACTCGCGCCAAACTTAACACCTGCCACCTTAGAACTCGGTGGAAAAAGCCCGTGTATTATTGACGAAACAGCCAATCTGAAACAAGCAGCGCAACAAATTGTTTGGGCAAAATTTTTAAATGCAGGACAAGTGTGTATCGCTCCTGATTTTTTAGTGGTGCATGAATCTGTGCACGATGCCTTAATTGATGCCATTATTAACACGCTTCAAACCTATTTTGGTGAAGACCCCTCAAAAAGCCCTGATTACGGCCGAATTATTAACGACGCACACTTTCAACGTTTATTAAATTTATTAGACAATGCTTCTGTTGTACACGGCGGACGTTTTCATGAAAAAAACCGCTACATTGAACCGACACTCATCGACCACGTTCGTTGGTCTGATGCCATTATGCAAGATGAAATCTTCGGGCCCTTGCTTCCCATTTTAACTTACAACGATCTTGAAAGTTTAACGGAAAATTTGCAAAGCATGCCAAGCCCGCTTGCTCTCTATATTTTCACCAAGCAACAACACATTATCGGACAAATACACAGCTTGATACCTTTCGGCAGCGCAGCCATTAACACGTGTATTTTACAATACACCAACCACAACTTACCTTTCGGTGGTGTTGGCAACAGCGGCATGGGACGCTACCACGGCCGTTATTCTTTCGAAACCTTTACATACGCACAAAGTTGTTACGAACGGTTTTCATTTCCCAATATCACCTTACATCACCCACCGTTTACACCACGCAAAACACGCTGGTTGTGGCGTTTATTGGGGTATTAAATCTTTCAACCAAGGCAACATCACTGAGAAATCTTGCTCACCTTGGCCATCAGCCACTAAGCGCTCATACAGACTTTCCGCATCATTGCATAAAGGCGTATACGCTTTTGCAAAAGCCGCTGCTGTTTTCGCCAACTTCAAATCTTTCAACATCATTTTTGCCATAAATCCGGGCGCGTAATCGTGACTAGAAGGCACATTGGGTAGAATATTTGGCGAAGGACAATAACTTGTCATCGACCAGCACTGCCCTGAGGACACTGAGCTAATCTCAAAAAATGTTTTCGCGTCTAAGCCCAATTTTTCAGCGAGCGAAAAGCCTTCACATACAGCAATCATAGAAATGCCCAATATTAAATTATTACAAATTTTGGCGGCCTGCCCATTGCCCGCCTCACCGGCATGCACGATGTTTTTACCAATTTTTTGAAAAAGTGGCAGCATAATATCGAATAAGGATTGATCACCGCCGACCATCATCGTGAGCGTCGCAGCGCTTGCACCTGCCACACCACCTGAGACGGGGGCATCCAGCATTTTTAATTTTTTTTCCCTCGCAAGTTGATGCAGCGTTTTAGAAGCTTGAATATCAATCGAAGAACAATCAACATAAATAGCGTCTTTTGATAAATTCTCAAAAATACCATCGAGTGATAAACAAACCCCCTTCACTTGTTCACTCGTTTGAACCATTGTAAAAACAACGTCAGAGGCAATGATTGCAGCTTTTAAATCCGTAACGGGAATAATACCTTCTGCTGCTAGTGCTTTCGCAACTGTTGGCACCACATCAAATCCATGAACGGTGTAACCTGCTTTCACTAAATTCAAGGCCATGGGCGCACCCATATGCCCCAAGCCTATCCAGGTAATTGTTTTCATGAAACCACCTCCGATGTAGGCCAACGCTCTGTCACGGTTTTGAGCTTCGTGTAGAAATGAATGGCGTCGGGTCCAAACATTGAGGTATCTGCAAACACAGAACGCTTCCAACCCCCAAAACTTTGCTGCGGAACAGGCACAGGAACAGGCACATTAATGCCTACCATACCTGCTTCAACATTTTCTGCAAACCATCGCGCTGTATATCCATCACGGGTGAAAATAGCACTACCGTTGCCGTAAGGGTTTTCATTAATTAATTTAAGTGCTTCTTCTTTCGTTTTCACACGCATCACACAAAGCACGGGACCAAATATTTCATCTTGATAAATTTTCATATCGCGCTTGACATGATCAAACAAGCAAGGCCCCATAAAAAAGCCTTTCGTTAAATCAGCGGGCACATTTTTTTCTAAGTCGATCACTAAGACTGCCCCTTCTGATTTACCCGATTGAATATAGGTACTCACGCGTTTGTGATGTTCTGCAGTAATCAAAGGGCCGAGTGTTGTCTCTGCATTTGTGCCTACCCCCACTTTAATCGCTTCAATTTTCGGCCTCATCGCTTGAATTAAAGCATCAGCCGTTTTATCACCCACAGCCACTGCGACCGAAATCGCCATACATCGCTCGCCCACAGAACCGTAAGCCGCTTGCACAATTAAATCAGCGGTTGAATTCATTTCAGCATCGGGCATCACAATGGCGTGATTCTTCGCGCCACCGAAGGCTTGTACACGTTTATGGTGCAAAGATGCTGTTTGGTGCACGGTTTCTGCAACCGCTGACGAGCCCACAAAACTGACCGCTGTAATACCAGGATGTTTTAATAAAGCATCAACCGTGTTTTTATCGCCGTGCACCACATTCACCACACCATCAGGAATACCGGCTTTTTTAGCCAGTTCTGCTAATTTAATTGCACACGACGGGTCTTTCTCAGAGGGTTTTAAAATAAAGGTGTTACCACAGGCAATTGCCATGGGGAACATCCACAGAGGAATCATCGCAGGGAAATTAAACGGTGTAATACCTAAGCATACGCCCAAAGGCTGACGCATCGAGTAACTATCAATGTCGGTTGACACATTTGCAAAATATCGGCCAACTAATAATTGTGGCAATCCGCACACTTGGTTCACAACATCAATGCCGCGCTGTACTGAGCCTTTTGACTCAATAAAAGTTTTACCGTGTTCACGCGTGACAATGTCTGCTAACTCACTCACAGATTCGTCTAATAATATTTTAAATTTTGAAATGAGGGCAGCGCGTTGTGCCGGTGTGGTTTTAGACCAAGATTCAAAAGCTTGTTGACTAGATTTGATGGCTTGCTCGATAATCGCTTCATCAGCCACCACCACTTCAGCGCAGACTTCACCTAATGCCGGGTTGTATACCGGCAAGGTTTTCCCACCGCCTTCAACAAGACGGCCATCAATCCAATGTTGAATTTTATTCATCGCTTCATCCTTGAAGAATTTTTGAATTAAGCAGCGCTGCGTTGTTGTGCGGCGGGTTCAAAAATATCAAATAAATCTTTAAATAAGCCTGCATGCATTTCAGACATCATTATCAAATCGGCATCGAATTTCTCTTGCTTAGTTTCGAGCTGATCGTTGATTTCAACCATGTCTTCTTCTGCCACACGCATGCCTCGCATCGTAAAATCTTCCGACAAACTAAAACGTAGTCTGTCTTGCCAGCATAACTCTATTTGAATGGCTTGACAGCCCTCTTTCACTAACCCTTGAATGCTAGGTGAAAATAAATTTTGCTGAGTGCAGCGTATCATGCGATGTTGTTCATTTGGGTCTTGTAAAACACACGATTTTTCAATCGAGATAATTTCAGGATATTGCTCGCCCTTCAACCAACGTGTCACCACGCTAGAGGGTTTAACGACTTCTGGCGATTCAATAATTTCGCCAAAAGATTTTTTAAACATCGTTAAGAACTGTTCGGTGCGAGATGAACTGACACTGTTTAGCACTAACCATTGATTTCGCGTGTCAATATACGCAAACAAGGTTGTGTAACGACTAAATGCACGCAGTAATAAAGTATGCGTTGTTTCATCTTTCAAGGTTAACTTTTCTTTCTTTCCAACCTTACGCCCTTCGCTTAATTCAATTTGTTTAACTTTATCTTTTACACTTTGATTAATCACACTAGCGGGTAATAATTTATCTTCAATTTGAAGTTTAATCATAAAACAGCCGTTTAAACCACGTGCAAGCGGCGCTTCGGGCTCATCTATCGGTGACACCCAGCCCATACTCTGCGCCATAGACGGTGCGCAATCAGAGAATGCGAGCGGAAGTAATCGTTCGTGAATGCCCAGCGCTGTATATTTAATTGGGTTTGTTAATTTGAAGACTTGAATTTGTTTAAACCACATATCAACCTCTTTCTAAAAAATCCCTTCTCTGCACGAGAAGGGATATCAGTTACTTAACCATGCGTCACTGCTGAGAATTCAATCCCATTGCTTGCTAAAAACTTCAATGCTTCTTGTGCGATTAACTGGTGCACGTAACGTGTTGGGTGTATCACATCCCAAAACACGTATTCATCAGGATTGGTACAGAAAATATCACCCGCTGCCGCTAAGTTACCATTTTGATAAGCAACCATTAATGAGGGATTATTTTCAATATCTAACTTAATTTTCTTGGCTGCTGCCAGCTCATCAGCCTTAATACCACGATTACGATAAAAACCACCGGTGTAGCAGGCATCTAAAGTATTTTTAATATTGTATTTGTAGGGGTTGGTGAGTAAGTCGTTAAATTCACGGGTGATATCAAGCACCATCAATTTATCACTCGGATTGGCATCTTGTTCTGCCTTCATCATCGCGACTAATTTTTCATTGTGCATCATCGATATTTCATGAATCGCCTGCATCGCATCTGCCCCTTCTGCTTGCACTTCAGGCACAACGCTTAAATCAGGCACACCCACGACTAAAATATTTTTTGCACCATAGCTTAATAGCCAATCAATTTGGGCTTTAATGGTAGCGACTGTATTCGTGGTTGCATAATCAGGGTCTGGGCGACCGTGCACGTAATCATTAGCGCCTGACCAAATAATAAATAAGTGATTAGGAATATTCGCATCGCCAGAATGACGAATTAAATAATCAGCTACTTGAATATCTAAGCCAAAAGGAATATTGATTTTAGAGTCTTTCAATGGCTCAGCCCACGAACCACCATACGCGTAATCGTCTAAAGACACTTGCATGGTCATCGACATATCATCAACCCAATTAAAACCATTGGTGAAGCGGCCTTCGTAATAAGGCGGATTTTTAGGAATCACAGGAACCAAGGGAATGACTTTATGGAACTTAGAAGTTAAGGAATATAAATTACCATTATCTGAGATGCTGTCTCCGAAAATGACAATTTGATCAACAGGCGTTGCAAACGCCGTTGCTAATTTTAAAAAACTTAATACGATGACACTCAGCCTTAGTAAACGTTTCAACATGCCGGATTCCTTATTCGTCAATTGAGGTTATATCATAGCCAAGGACTGCCGCCCCTGACTAGTGTTATCTTTCGGGGTGATCATGACGGGTTAATGTCTTAAACAAAAGAATGATAAATACATTCAGGGTGAGGTAAAGCCCGCCAGCGACTGCATACCAATAGAGGGTGTCATAGGTTTGCGAAATTAAATCTTGGGTAACACCCATAATATCCATTAAGGTGATCACGCTTGCCAATGATGTCGTTTTCAACACAATTAATACTTCATTGGAATAGGCCGGCAAAGCGAGTTGCCAGGCGCGAGGCAAAATCACACGGCGCAGTGTCATTAGCCGTCCCATGCCAAGCGCATAAGCAGCTTGTGCATAACCGGCAGGCACAGCACGAATTGCGCCGGTTAAAATGACACTCGTATAACAACCTGTATTAATACTCAACACTAAAATTGCGCAGACCATCGGTTGGGCGAGCGCATGCCACCAAATGCTGGCCCTTAGCCAATCAAACTGCCCTAAGCCGTAGTAGACTAAAAACAATTGTGCAAGCACTGGCGTACCACGAATAAAAAACAATAAGCTATTGACGATCACATTCAAAAAGAAGGAAGGCGTCTCTTTCAATAAAGACAGCGTAAAAGCGAAAAGCAAACCAAAGAATAAAGATAAAGCCGTCAGTGTCAGCGTAATACCAACACCGCTTAATAAACTAGGTAGATTATCGAGGATTAACACGAGGTTTTCTCCTCATGCGAGTAACGTTTCAATAGCCACTCTGAACCCGTTGTGACTATTAAATAGATGCTAGAGACAAGTAAAAACCAATAAAATGGCTGACCGGTCGCAGACGCTGCGAGTTTTGAGGCATTCATCATGTCAGTTAAGCCAATTAAGGTGACAATGGAAGTGTCTTTAATGAGTGTGACCCACAAATTGCCCAGTCCAGGTAAGGCATGTTGCCACGCTTGGGGTAAATAAATATAAAAGAAGGTTTGGCGCGCTGAAAATCCAAGCGCATGTGCCGCTTCAATTTGATGATGACTCACCGCCAATAAAGCCCCGCGGAATACTTCTGAGGCATAAGCACCAAACACAATACCAAGCGCAATCACACCCGCGGTAAATGGGCTTAAATTGACGTAGCGACCCACTAAATCATTAATTAATGTCGAAGCGCCGTAATAAATAAAAAATAAAATTAATAATTCTGGCAGTGAACGTATCAGAGATACCCATAATGATACACTCACGCTTAAACTGCGCCAGCGTGAAAGCACGCATAAAGCCCAAACGATACCTAGCAACAAGCCTAAGCCTAAGGCACACACCGCCAACAGCAAAGTGACTTCTAACCCTGATAATATTTGTTGAAAATAACCATTCATCACTGATTAATGCCCAAAGTAAGAATTATATATTTTTTCATATGTACCATTTTTTTGAATGGTTTTTAAACCCTGATTCAGCGACTCTAATAAATCAGCGTTATTTTTATTGACTGCAATGCCATAACCCGTGCCAAAATAATCGTGATCAATGATGGGTTTTTCAACAATACCAAATTTTTGCGCATGGTCTGATTTTTTCAGCCAATCTTTCGCAATAGGCGTATCGGCTAAAACCATCTCTACTCGGCCTGCCATCAAGTCTAAATAAGCGTCTTGAATGCTCGCGTAATTTTTAATGGTCACAAGGCCTGCATATTTCGCCTTTAAATAACTTTCATAAGTTGAGCCTTGCTGCACGCCAATGATAGATCCTTTAACGGAGGCAAGCGTTGCATGGGCTGATAGCGGCGCAATAAAAACAGCGGAAGGCTCGTAATAACTGGCCGTAAAATTAACTTGTTGTTCTCGTTCAGGTGTCACGCCCATCGCAGCAATTGCAGCATCGAATTTACCCATTTGAATGCTGGGGATTAAACTATTATAGGCTTGATTGCTAAACACGCAGTGTAATTGTTCCACTTTACAAATGGCATTTGCAATATCAATATCAAAACCTTGGATGTTTCCACTCTCGTCCATATATTCAAATGGCGGATAGGTTGCTTCCGTTGCAAAATGCACAGTAATAGGCGCAATTTCACTTGCGTGCGCAGTTAAATTGAATAAGCAGAAAAATACGCATATTAATTTTTTCAGCATTGGTTTACCCCTCGTTTTGCGCTTCTAAAAATTGACGCAGGCGTTCTGTTGTCGGTGCCGTGAAAATAGTTTCAGCAGCGCCTTCTTCAGCAATCACGCCTTGATGCAAGAAAATAACGCGATTTGCAACGCGTTTAGCAAAAGACATTTCATGGGTGGCAATTAACATTGTCATGCCATCTTGCGCAAGCTGCTTAATAACACCCATGACATCTCGTACGCTTTCAGGGTCGAGTGCTGAGGTGGGCTCATCAAACAACATTAATTCTGGTTCCATCATCAACGCACGTGCAATTGCGCCGCGTTGTTGTTGGCCGCCGGAGAGTTGCTCAGGGTAATGGTTTGCGCGGTCTTTCAAGCCAACTTTTTCAAGTAACTGCATGGCTTTATCAGTAGCGACTATTTTTGATTGTTTCAAAACATGCACCGGCGCCTCAATTAAATTTTGAAGCAAGGTCAGGTGCGACCACAAATTAAATTGCTGAAAAACCATACCAATTTTGCAACGCCATGCGGCTAAGTCATGGGCAGATAAAGGCTGTTTTCCGTGCTGGAATGTAAGGACTTGCCCATTCCAGTGAATGCTACCCTCATCAGGCACGGTTAATAGGTTAATGCAGCGCAAAAGCGTACTTTTACCCGAGCCACTGCTACCCAACAAAGCAATCACTTGCCCTTGTTCTGCTGTTAAAGAAACACCATTTAAAATTTTGTTATTTTTAAATGACTTATGTATATTGTCTAGCACAAGTTTTTTCATAGGAGTTGACTATTTATTCACAATGTATGAATATTTAATCATGTCTACTTTAGAAGGTCAATAGCGGTATGTCTCAAAAAAAGCCTGTCTCCACGCTGCTTCAAGCCCTCAAAACCATCTTGCAGCGAGAACAGGCGCACTCCCAAGAAGACATCATGGCGGCACTGCAAGCCGTTGGGCATGTGGTTAATCAGTCTAAAATTTCACGCTTGCTGCGCAAACTGGGGGCGGTGAAAACCACAAACGACCGTGGCGACAACATCTATACCCTGCCCCGCGAACCTGCTCCGTCTCGCACACGCCACATTCTGTCGCATTTCATCATCAATATTGTGCACAATGAAACCCTCATTATTATTTATACCAACCCGGGGTCGGCTTCAGTCATTGCGAGATTGATGGATCATAAAATGAAAGAGCTGGGTATTTTAGGCACGGTTGCAGGGGATGACACCATTTTCGCGGCGCCCATCAGCATTAAAAATATTCAGGAAATTACAGATAACCTAAAACAATATCTTGAAGATACGTTATAATACTCTTTCAAGGATACCGCGAGTCAAGCATGCAGGCAGGCGCTGTTTCGACAAAGCAAGAAATTAAGCAAACTTTATTACTGAGTTTGCCTTTAGTCATATCCCAAATTATTTATGCTAGCAGTACTTTCTTTTCAACAATGATGGTTTCATCTTTAGGTAAAGACACGCTGGCAGCAACGGTTGTTGTCAATATGTTATGGACACTATTATCGGTTTTTTTCTTTGGAATGCTAAATAGCATTTGTTCGCTGGTTGCACATCATAACAGCTCTAAAAATTATTTAGAAATTGGTAAAATTATGGGGACAGGCTTTATTCTGTCTTTTATCATTTCTGTGTTGCTTATTTTATTATTATTCTCAATACCCTTTATTCTACATTTAAGTCATCAACCACCGCATGTATTAGCGATTGCAACGAAATATAATTATTCTTTAATTTGGATGATTCCCGCCTTAATTTTATTAATTAGCTATGAGCAATTTTTCGCCGGCATTAATAAAACGAAATTAGTGTTACGCATTAGCTTATTTGTTGTACCGCTTGAAATTGTGTTGATTTATCTTTTAATGTTTGGCGTACATAAACATTCGGGCACGGGCGTCTCCGGCATTGGTTATGGGTTTGCAGTCAGCTACACCCTCACAGCGATTTTACTGACGATTTATTTATTAATGAAAAAGCATTATCAGCCGTATCACATCTTCAAAAATATTTTCAAGCCCGACTGGATAGTCTTAAAAAAATTAATTCACATTGGCTACCCAACAGGTCTCGTGCAAATTATTGAAGTTGGTGCATTTTCAATTATTACGTTTTGGATAGGGCATTTCGGCACCACGTTATTGGCAGCGCATCAAATTGCGATTCAATATTTTATCTTCATCATCACACTCGTATTTAGCATGTCTCAAGCGGTAATGATACGCGTTACTCATTTTATGGGGCAAGGGAATCGACAAAGCTTATATACAGCTTCGTTTGTCGGTTTAATTTTAAATGGCATTGTGATGTTTTGCATCGCATGTGCTTTTTATTTCGCACCACTGTTTTTTATTGGTCTTGATTTGAATCATCACAATCCAGCCCACACTGATTTAATTCAAGAAGCGTCTACGCTATTGCGTGTGGTCGGTTTAATTTTATTTGTTGATAATTTCAGAATCATTGGCATGGGTGCACTACGCGGCTTGAAAGATTTTCATTCGCCGTTTTATATTACCTTATTTTCGTTTGTCTGCGTGGCGTGCCCGGCAGCTTATTTGCTAGGGTTTACGTTCAATCACGGCGGTGTGGGTATTTGGTGGGGAATGTTTTTTGGGGTATTCGTCGGTGCTATCTTAACACAATATCGTTTACAACAAAAACTAAAGCAATTATCCCTCTGATATCATCTTCCAAACGTGAGTTGCATTACGCCCCATTGATTTTGCTTCAATCAACGCTTGCTCTGCGTGTTCAAGAGCCGCTTCAACCGTAATATCGGCCGTAATCACGGTCATTCCAAATGAAGCCGTTGTACGAACAATTTTATCTGTCCCGACTTGAATTGGAAGTTGTGATAATCCATAACGAATACGCTCTATCATTTGAAACCCTTCGGCCAGCCCTGTGGCAGGCAAGCAAATAATAAAACGATCTGAACCGTAGGGGTAAATATTGTCGTACGATCTTAAATTATGTTCTAAATAATCAGAAATGGTTTTTAAGACCACATCAGAGGCATGCTTCCCATGCGTCTGGATGAGCTGTTTATAGTAATCAATATCAACCATGACAATGCAAGTTTCACGATGCAAACGACCCATTAAAGCCTGCTGCTCTCTGAGATAGGGAATCATCGTTTCTTGCGAGTTATGAAAGGACATACTTCCTCCAACATACTAAGTATAGTGCAAATTTTAGGGTCTACAAATCAAGGACTTATCCCCAGTTTCAGTGGATAACTTGTGTAGTAAGTTGTGGGTAGATGCGTATAAGTCGGGGTGAACTTTAAAATATACAATGAAACCAACGAGTTATATCCCGGGCGCGTTTATGCGCCCGGAAAACAACATTAACAAACAATACCATGCGCTTCACACATCCCATCTAAAAACCCCCACAGCGCTTTCGCGGCTTTTTGGGTGGCAGCTTCGGCACAGTCAACATCAACGTATCTCTCAATCAAGCTAGCCACTTGATTTGCGTGTTGCACGTCATAGACTTGGTGAGCACTGAAAAAGGCCAAAGTTTTCTCATCTGTAATATTGTAAAACTTTTTCAAGCCGTCAATTTTTGATTCAGAAATTGCAGGCACTTGGTACTCATAAGCATACAAAGCACACAAACCGTCACGCCAGTCTGTCTCTGCCAAATCATAATATTCATCAACCATTTGCTGGGTTTTCTCACGATAAACGGTTGATAAAACCTCATCACGCTTCACACCCATTCCTTCTGCAAACTGCATCCACAATGCGGGGTGATCAGTTCCATGAATTTCTTCATCAACTAAATTTTCAAGCAATACTTTACGCGCATCGATTTCTGGGCAATGCGTATGAACACGAGAAATAAAACGTGGGAATGATTTTACTTGCGCATAATATTGCGCCGCATAATCTTTTAAGTGTTCGTTGGTTAAATGACCCTGAGACCAGGCTTGATAAAATGGATGCTTTAATAAATGAGATTGATCAATAATTGCATTAATACGTTGGATAATAGACATAACTTCCCTCCTTGCTGAGGAATTCATTATCAAGCGAAGACTTTTGTTTATCAAGAGAGGAGACAAAAAAAACCGGCTTGCGCCGGTTAAAATGCTAGCATCCGTTTAAGTTTAAATCGATTCCCACTCATGGGTGTGCTTGCGCGTCACGTGTTGTGCCTGACGTCCTTCGCTTTGCATTTCGCTCGTGTAATCGACATAATCCCCTATCATTAATTGATCAAAATTTGGGAATGCCATATTCGTCATGCTAAAATAATAATCGTGGCCATCATCACCTTCAATAAACCCATAGCCTTCTTCCGCAATTAAACGCTTCACACGACCATGATGTATCCCATTATGGGCTTTTACGCGTCCATGACGCTTACGTGCCAATTCTTCCACTTGGCGCGTTAACGCATTGAAAGCATCTCGCACAGCAACGTAGACATCTTCACTTTGTTTGCGGGTAACAGCTAACGATTTACGCGGTAATGTTAAATCAATTCTTACATTATACAGTTTCCCTTGATGTTTATTGCGATCAACCAATTCAACCACGACACGACAACGTTGAATTCTATCGCAAAATTGCTCTAACTTTTCTACACGTTCGGCGATTGCCATTTTTAGTGCTTCTGATTCATTAATATCTCTAAATGTCATTTGTAACGGCAACATAAGCGATCTCCCCATAATAATTATCTGCCGCAAAAAAATTTAAATAGGCGAAACGACCTGCCTATATTTACAGTATAGTACGATTTTAATGAAAAAGAACATCTATAACTATATGATTATATTAAGTCAATTCTGAGGCCAGCGGGGCGAAATAGCCAAGAACCGCTTCATCAGTGACGGCTGTTAAGTCTAACGGCTGCCAACGGGGTTTTAAGTCTTTATCGATAATGACTGCGCGAATACCTTCAACAAAATCATGTGATTTTAAAAAATGCGTGCATAAACGAAATTCTTGTCGCATACATTCATCAAAGTTGAGGGTTAAACCTTCACGCAATGCACGTAAGGTAACTTTTAAACTGGTAGGTGATTTAGCTTTTAACATGTTTGCCGCATTATCTAAAAATTCACTGGCTGAAAATTTCACAGCCGTTAAAATGGCTTCCAGACTGTTATGTGAAAAACATCGATTAATTTCTTCAACATGCGACAACAATATTGAAGGCTGTGCCGGTGCTGAAAAACGATTTAAAATTTCCGTCACACTCTCTTTCGCATTTTCTAAATATAACGATTCATCTACCAAGGCTTGTAAAATTGAATCCCATGCATTTTCATCAATTTTATGGGTAATTAACCCCGCACTTAATGCATCATCAACATTAATACGCGCACCTGTTAAGCCTAAATAAGTACCCACCTCATTTGCAAGACGCGGTAAAAAATACGTACCCCCGACATCAGGAAAAAAACCAATACCTGTTTCAGGCATCGCAAATAGTAATTTTTCAGTACCGACACGATGCGAGCCATGCAGCGATACACCGACGCCGCCCCCCATCGTGATGCCATTTAAAAATGCAATATAAGGCTTTTTAAAATGATGAATGAGTTTATTTAATTGATATTCATCTTGAAAAAACACATTCATCAAGGCATCGTTTGCTTTAGCGCGTTCGTAGGTCAAACGCAAGTCGCCGCCGGCACAAAATGCACGGCCAGGAGCCGCTTGAATGACGACCGCTTTAATGTCATCGTCTCTCGCCCAGTGATGTAATTGCGCGCTCATGGCATGAATCATATCATGATTTAACGAATTCAATACTTCAGGTCGATTAAGTGTAATGAGGCCTATGCTTTGTTCTTTGCCTTTTTTAACACTAAACAAAACATCTTGCGTGGCCGTCATGTTATGCTCCTGAAAATACCGGTTTTCGTTTTTCTAAAAATGCAGTCACACCTTCATCTTTATCAGCGGTTGCACAACAAATCCCAAAATATAAAGCTTCCATATCGAGAGCATCATTCAAGTTAATATCTAACCCTTGATCAATGGTTCGTAAAATGCTTTGCATCGCCGTGCCGCTTTGTTGTGCCAATTCAGTTGCTAATGCTAAGGCGCGCGTCATGAGTTGATCTTGGGGTAAAATTTCTGTGATTAACCCACTCGATTTTGCAAGTTCAGCTGAAATTTTTTCACCCGTTAAGCACCACTGAATAGCACGACCTTTACCAACGAGGCGCGCTAAGCGTTGTGTACCGCCAAAACCAGGAATAATGCCTAATTTAATTTCAGGCTGGCCAAACACCGTATTTTCAGCCGCAATACGAATGGAAGCAGACATAGCCAGCTCGCAACCGCCACCAAATGCATAACCGTGAATTGCTGCAATCGAAGGTTTACCGCATTGTTCAAGTTGACGAAAAACAGCTTGGCCAAAGCGGGCGAATTCAACGCCGTCAATCGCATCAAGGGTAGAGAGTTGGTTAATGTCAGCGCCGGCACAGAATGCCTTGCCTTCACCTGAGAGTAAAATGACTTTAATATCGTCGTTGGTATTTGCTTCTGCGAATTGTTCTGACAAAGCCGTTAACACATCTTCATTCAGTGCATTTAACTGCTCGGGGCGGTTCAATATACAGTGAAGCACCCCAGCATTTAGATTTACTTTTAATACATC
The DNA here is from genome assembly GCA_965653045.1 of uncultured Gammaproteobacteria bacterium. Taxonomy (GTDB): domain Bacteria; phylum Pseudomonadota; class Gammaproteobacteria; order DSM-16500; family DSM-16500; genus Aquicella. The sequence goes on along the minus strand of CBFGYM010000002.1, from coordinate 123,109 downwards.
CATGTAAAAATCTCCTTAATTAAGCATGTTCATGTAAATTCTCAGACTCTAAAAACGTTCTCAATTGTTCGGCGCTTAAATCAGCGCGTTGACGAATTGCAAGACGTAAAATCACAATGCTAAAGATAGCAATCACTAAAAAGTCCCAGCCAAAAGGCAACCAGCCTATCCCGCCGAAAGAACCAATGTAAGAAATGGAAACCAAGCCAACCAAGTAAGGTAAAATCCAGATGGCAGATTTCACTTCTTCGCGCTTCAATTTCACATTCCCGCGCAAGGTAGCTAATAAAAAGATCAAAACACCTGCACTTAATGCAATGGCTAACTTAGAAATGGTATTCCAACCTGTCCAATAGCTAAACAAATTACAGCAATAAAAAGCCAATAAGCAGAGGAAATTTGCCGCAGGCAATTTAAAGGGACGTTTGTGGTCAGGCAAAGTTAAACGTAAACATAATAAGGCGATCGGACCCATTGCATAGGTGATCACCATCGCTGAAACCAAGAAATTCATCATTGCCTTCCACCCAGGGAACGGTAGGAAAGACAACATTCCCAAGACAAAGTTTAATGCAATCGCATTGACTGGAAAATGTTGATGATTCAACTTCGATAAAAACTTAGGCACATACCCAATGCGGCTCATCGCATATAAAATACGTGCAGTCGATGTCACGTAAATTAAGCCTGCACCCAAGGGTGATATCACTGAGTTGGCGTAAATAAATTTAAGAATAACGACCAGCCCCAAGGCAGAAGCCAAGCCCACAAATGGACCGACGTCACCAGTGAATGTCATATTCTGCCAACCGTTTTGAATAACTGAAGGGTCAAGCGCACCGATAAAGCAAATTTGCAACCCTAAATAAATTAACAAACAGCCCATCACCGCGCCCACGGTACTTAATGGGATAGCAACCGCAAGGTTTTTAGCCTCACCTGCCATTTCTACACCGCCCTTAAACCCGTTAAAAGCGAGCACCACACCACCTGTTGCGACCGCGCTTAAAATGGCTTTCCAGCCGTCAGGACTTAAGGTTGCAGTTAACGCACCCGCAAAGTTAGCCGGTGTAAATTGCGCATTCATGATCGCAACAATCGTTAAAATAATGACGGAAAATTTAAAAATAAATAAGAAAAAGTTAAAACGCACCAAACCTTGATAACTCATGATATTCACAGCACACAAGCTCAGCATTAAAATGCTTGCCCAGAAATAACCATAGCCTGTGAATACTGGCACGCCATTCACGGTTTGCATAAGGGTAGGGAAATAAATGGAAGCGTATTGCAACACAGCCTGCACTTCAATGGGTACTAACAACAAAGAAGTCAGCCATGCAATCCAGCTTAAAATAAAGCTCGCAAACGCGCCGTGGCTTAATTGTGGAATATGCGCTGTTCCGCCCGCAACGGGTAACATGGTTGATAATTCTGCAAAGGTAAACGAAATTAAAATTGCGGCTAAACCGCCAATAATCCATGAAACAATCGCAGCTGCTCCCGCAATTTTAGCCACATATAAGGGAGCAAGTAGCCAACCAGAACCAATAATACCATTCATGCTAAGCATAAATAATGAGGTTGGGGAAAGACGTCGAGATAACTGACTCATTTTGAAAACCTCTTTTTAGACTATCTATTTAAAACGAACTATTTAGCTGTTGTTTTTTCACCAGTTTTATCTTCTGGCGATGATGATGGTGCTTGAGATGATGAGGGAGTCGTAGGCGGCGTCACGCCCGCCGTTTTGCGCGCTTGTTTACCTTGGAGTTTTTCAACGGAATATTTTGCTTCTTCAGCAGTGACTGTGCCGGCGGGTTGACCGTCTAAGTCAAGGCGTTCAGCCCCTTCCAAGACAACACGATGATAAGCCGCTGTGTTCACATAGAAAGACAAACTTTTGACCATGCAGGCTTTATCTTCAGTCACAATCGTTTCAATCGCACTTAGGCGTTTAACCAAATCTTCTTTAATGCCTTTTTTAAGGGGTTTGATTTGGCTCATAGGCTTGAAAGCGCCCGGAAAATAAGAACGCAAGAGCGCAACGCCGTATTGAGCAACTTCTAGCCACTTTGGTTTCGGGGCAGCGGGCTTAACGATCGGTTTCGCCGATGGCCTGGCCGGGCGTTTACCTTGACCGCGAGCGGCGTCACCTGACTTGGCAACCGGCTTTTTTTCCGGTGCTGTTTTAATCACGGTGTCTGATAGCTGCGAGGCCATTGCCTGCAACTGTTCTTTTAAGCTCGCATTACTCATTCTAGCAACACTCCTAAACCGCCCCCCGAAACAGGGCAACAAAATATTCGGTCTGGATGAGTACTTTAAAGTGTTACTTCGTCAAAATCAACACAGGTGAACGATTTTTGAGTTCCAGTAGACTTTTTAATAACATCAGTGTTAAATTTTAACGTCTTAGGCAACATTCTCATGAGGATAACAAACCATGTCACGCAAAAAGCTTGCAAAGTCTTCCAAAAAAGCTAAAACAGGTAAGACTTCAAACAATCTTGCAGCCCAAATTGAAAAAGATCTGCTCATTCTTCCTTCCCAGTTAGCCGGGCATTTCAGCCAAGCCGCAACTGCACTGAAAGAAAAATCGGTAAAACTGAATACGAGCATTCAAAAAATTGAAGCACAAATTAAAAAACTGAATACCACGATCGCTGGTGCAAAATTGAAAAAGACCGCATCTGCGAAAAAGCAAGCTGTCGCTGCCAAAAAAGCACTCGTTATTGCTAAAAAACAGCTCAGTGTTCTCAATAAAGAACTTTCACAAATCAACAAATCAATTGATGCCTTGAATGTGAAACAGGCGAAAATGAATGCCCTACGCAAACATTTAGCACAATTTGAAAAATCTTGGTCACAGCAGCTCAAACAGCTTAAAAAATCAGCAAAAGAGAAGCAAAAAAAGACTAAGATCAAAAAAGTGAAAGCTAAAAAAGCAAAACCAGCTCAATCCCCCGCTGAACACGCTACAACGCACTCGTCTGAGAACACCGCTCACGAGTTGCATTTTGGTGAGTCTAACGAATCCAATGCCTAACGGGCATTTATGAGGCAGAGCAATGCGTTATCACATTGCTCTTTTGTAAAAGATGACACGGAATGCACGAAATAAAACTACGGATAGTATGGAGTGAAAACTGATGAGTAATAAAGTAGCTTTACCAAACGACTTAGAAACAATCACCCTTAAACAAGTTGTTAAGGATACCTTACGCAATTATTTTTCAAACATCGGCGGAGAACAACCCATCGATTTCTATAATATTTTGTTAGAAGAAATTGAACGGCCACTGCTTGAAGTATTAATTAACCATACTCACTACAACCAAGTGAAAATGGCGCAAATTCTTGGTATTTCTCGTGGTACATTGCGTAAAAAACTCAAACAATACGGCATGTTAGACTAAACTGACCGTTCTTTTTTCTCACTGAATCACTTCACAGGTGCGAGCTATCGCACCTGTTTACTTTCACCCTACTAAGGACAGACTCATGATAGCGAAAGCATCGCTAACATCACTTATTTCACCTGGCTTTGATGCACAAAAAGCTAACCAGCTTTTTTCTGATATTCAAACGCAATCGGTAACGTCTTGGTTTGATTTGCAACCTTTACTACGAAAACACCAATGTCCGTTTCACGTAACACTGGCCTTATTCAAACAACTGCACCCTCAGTGGCCCGATGAGCCCGCAGCCGTTTGGCAGCCTGATGAAACCACACTCGAAAAAGCACCCCTGATGCATTTTATGAGAGCCCACGGCTTACAATCGGTTGAAGCCTGTCACGCCTATAGCGTGCAAGCGGATCAGGCATTTTGGAAAGACATGTTAAAAACACTCAATATTCAATTTAAGATTCCGCCAACACGCATCGTTGATTTAAGCGCCGGCACAGCCTCACCTCAGTGGTTACCAGACACCAAATTAAATATTATTGATAGTTGCTTTAACGCACCGGCAGAAAAAATTGCGATCTTGGATGATGACGGCCAACACCATGTTACACGCATGACCTATGGCGAATTAAATCGGCTTTCCAATCAAATTGCAAATGGCCTCGTCGATGCTGGCTTTCGTCCTACTGATAGAATTGCTATCATTATGCCGATGAACCGCTTTGCTGTTGCTATCTATTTAGGCATTGTGAAAATGGGCGGCGTGGTGGTATCAATTGCCGATAGCTTTTCGAGTGAAGAAATGTCTGCGCGTTTGAATATCGCAAAAACAAAAGCCATTTTCACGCAAGATCAAATTTTACGAAATAATAAAGCCATTCCGTTATATCCCAAAATTAAAGAAGCCGGCGCATTAAAAACCATTGTATTGCCCTATAGTGAAACCTATATGTTACCTCTGACGAAAGGCGATTTATCCTGGCAACAGTTTTTATCACCCATAGACACATTTACCAGTATTAAATGCGACCCTCAATCGCCGATGAATATTTTATTTTCTTCAGGTACAACAAGCACGCCAAAAGCCATTGCTTGGAATCATACCACACCCATCAAAGTAGCCAGTGATGCCTTGTGCCATCAAGGGATTGTGCCCGGGGATGTGTTATGTTGGCCAACGAATTTAGGGTGGATGATGGGGCCTTGGTTAATTTTCGCAAGTTTCATTCGAGAAGCGAGTGTGGCTTTATTCCCAGATGCGCCTAAATCACGTGAGTTTGGTGAATTTGTCTGTCGTGCAGCAGTGACAATGCTTGGTGTTGTACCAACCCTGGTATCAACCTGGCGTCAAAGTCGTTGCATGGAAGGTTTAGATTGGTCGGCCATTAAAGCCTTTAGTTCAACCGGCGAATGTTCTAACCCAGAAGATATGTTTTATTTAATGTGGTTGGGTGGTCATAAACCCATTATTGAATATTGCGGTGGTACAGAAATTGGCGGTGCCTACCTTTCATCAACGCTGTTACAAAACAATTATCCTTCTTTGTTTTCAACACCTGCGATGGGAAATCGTATCGCTGCGATCAACGAAACGGGTCAACTCGTTTCAGAGGGTGAACTCTGTTTATTTCCACCAGCATTAGGTTTGTCCACTCAATTGGAAAATGGTGATCATCATCACGTTTATTTTGAAGGCATGCCAGTCATTGAAGGTCGACAATTACGTCGTCACGGAGATCAATTAAAACAATACCCTAATGGGTATTACAGCATTCAAGGGCGCGTCGATGACACCATGAATTTGGGCGGCATTAAAGTCGGTGCAGCTGAAATTGAACGTGCCATTGCAGGCATTCCTGGCATTCAAGAAACAGCGGCAATTGCTGTTGTATTAAACGGTCAAGGCCGCAGTGAACTGGTCATCTATGCAACCACGCTCACCGACCTTAACAAGGTCGACACGCTAAAATTAATGCAGCAAAAAATCAACACGCATTTGAACCCGTTGTTTAAAATTCATGAATTAATTTTTGTCGGCGAACTTCCAAAAACTGCGACGAATAAAATTATTCGCCGTGCACTGCGTGATGCATACCGCAAAGTGGAAGTTTAAACTTCCACTTTGTTTTCGATACTTTCCGCATTTGGGATAGGATGCTTTAAGAAAGCCAGCATTTCATCTGAATTTAAAGGCTGTGTTAAGTAATACCCTTGAATTTCACTGCAACCTTGTTTAGATAGCCAATCATATTGTTCTTTGGTTTCCACCCCTTCAGCAACAGACTTAATGCCTAAGCGATTAACCATTGCAATAATAGCGCTAGCAATAGAGGTGTAAGTTTCATCTTTCATAACCATATTGATAACACTTCTGTCAATTTTGACTTTATCAATCGATAAACGTCTTAAATTAGAGAGTGACCAATAGCCTGTTCCGAAATCATCGATCACAATTTTCATGCCAAGATCTTTTAACGTATATAATGCCCGTAAAATTGGCTCTGGGTCTTGCATAATCGAGTTTTCCGTGACTTCAATTTCTATGGCTGACGGAGGTAAGCCAACTTTATTCAAGGCATCCATTAAATCTTCGGAAAAAGAACTTTGTTTAATTTGTTTTGGAGTGCAGTTAAAAGCAATGGTTAATGATGTTAGGCCTAATTCATGCCATACTTTTAATTGCTTTGTTGCCAGAATAAATAATTTTTCACTCAAGGGAATAATTAACCCAGACTCTTCTGCTAAAGCAATCACATCTGCTGTAGAAGCGGTACCGTATTCAGGATGTTTCCAGCGCAATAAAGCTTCTAAGCCCGTAACACGGCGTGTATTTAATTCCATAATCGGTTGATAATTTAAATAGAATTCATCACGCAATAAAGCAATTTCCATCGCACGCTGCATGGCTAATTTTGCTTGTGCTTTACCAGTCATTTCTAAGGTATAGAATTGATAATTATTTCGACCTTCTTCTTTTGCCCGATACAAAGCCATATCAGCATTTTGCATTAATGTTTCAGCGTCGTAACCATCGTTGGGATAGACACTGATACCAATACTGGTACTAGTGAATAATTCACGACCTTTAATTAAAATCATTTTCAAGATTGATTCTAAAATTTTGTTTGCAATAATTGCAACGGATTCAACTTGTTTAACATCAGTAATGACAACGACAAATTCATCCCCGCCAAGTCTTGCGACTAAGTCAGTGCTTCTAACTAGCATGCGCAAACGTTCGGAGATAATTTGCAGCATAATATCGCCTGCATCATGCCCCATGGTATCATTTACGACCTTGAAATGATCGACATCTAAAAATAGCACTGCAAACGATTGACGATGACGACGTGAAGAAGCAATTGCATGCATCAAGAATTGGTCAAGTTTATTACGGTTTGGCAATCCAGTTAAAGCATCGTGGTAAGCCATACGTTTTAAATTTTCTTCCGCTTCTTTCGCTGACGAAATATTTTCTGCTTGCATCATAATTTGCGTGCCTTTTTCTTCAGTTTCAACCAAAGTCAAAGTCACATTTAACCAAACCGTTTTTTTATTCTCGCGATAGCATGCGACTTCATCATGATAAATATCAATTTCACGACTGCAAAGTTTTTGAATATGTAATTGTAAATTCGCAATACATTCAAGGTGTAATAATTGCAGAAAGTTAAAATTTAATAGTTCAAATTCTTGATATCCTAACATACGACAAAATGCAGGATTAATGGCAGAAATAACCCCTTCTGGGGTCATCGTTGCTAACCCATTATTCGTTTGTTTAAACAACGTATTAAAGCGCTGTTGTGTTTCCAATGCTTTGGTTTCGGTTTGAAATTGTTTTTGTAACATTGCCGTGTGTCGTCGGCTAGAAATAAACGCTGCCACAATCCAAATCAGATTGAGCAATAATAGAAATATTGAGTTCACAACAAGCGCATGAACATCCATTCGCCACACTTGATAGCCAATAATCATCCCTGTAAACAAAACGGATAATATTAATAAGCGCTTATTCATGGCATTCATCCTGATTAATTGTTTTTGTCCTATACTCGTCTATATACTATAGCAAAGATTCATAAAAAAATTATTTTCCCTATAATACAATTAGTTAGTATAGGAGTCTGACATGAACCGTTCATCGTTATTATCAAAATTGGCCATTGTTGGCTTATCTGCGCTTTTTCTTGTCGGTCAAGTCAGTGCCGCGAGCATTAATCTCTATCAAGACCCGAAAGCCGATGCGGCTGTGGTCGGTCAAATTGACCCAGCAAAAGGCATTATGCCAATCTTCACGCCAAAAGGCAGTGATTGGGTAAAAGTCGCCGATCCTAGCAATGGAAATGTAGGTTGGATACAACAAAAAGATTTAAATTTACCGAGTGGTACTTCTATGTCGATTCAACAAAAAACGATAGATAAGAATGGCCAAGAAAATAATTTATATATGCAAATGGGCAAACCGGTCAATCCAAATAGTCCTGAATATAAATCCCAACTGCAAGAAATGCAGAAATTTCAAAACAATATGCAAAAAAATATGAAAATTCAAATTCAAGAATTTGTACACGGACTAGATAATCTTTATCAACAACAAATGAAATACCTTCAACAAAATGGTCTCTACACCCCAGCACCTGGTGCAGCAAACCCAGCCAATGCAGCCCCCGCATCCGCTACCCCAACGCCGTAATCTGTAATGAACTGCAAAAAAAACCACAATAAAATTAATTTATTGTGGTTTTTTTGTATTTATATGGTATATTTTATCCTATTTTATTTTACTACACATAAGTGTGTGTGATGCTATAATGGGGAGCAGGCATGACAAAACGCGAGCTAGAAAAATTGCTCAAGCAAGCGGGGTTTATAAAACATTCAGGCGGAAGACACGATATTTGGATTAAACAACACTGTCCCCCCATTCCCGTGCCGCGCCATAAAGGTGATATTCCAAATGGAACTTTACAAAATATTTTGAAAGCTTCTGGTTTGAGGAGAGTACAGTGAAGCATTATTATGCAGTATTTCATAAAACAAAAAATGCGGTTGAAGTTGAATTTCCTGATTTAGCAGGCTGTGTTACCTTTGGTGCAACCTGGGAAGAGGCCTTTGATAATGCTGAAGACGCATTAGCTGTTTGGTTGGTGAATGCTGAACCTGAATTTATTAAAACAGCCTCTACGCATAGTCAACTTGAACATATTACACAGGGAACACTGGTACCTATCGCAGTTAATGAAACTATTATGGCTTCTTATCAAAAACTCAAACGCTTCAATGTTATTTTTCCTGCTGACGTGCTCAAAAAAATTGATTCGTATCGAAAGAAAAAAGGCTTGAAACGATCAACATTTCTACAAAAAGCAGCTGAGGAATATTTACAACACCACGATCGTTAATCGTAAAAAATTAATTGTAAAAACGAACGCCGTGCTATTAACACGGCGTTATTTTTTATTTGGCGTTTTGTAGATAAGCGACGACGGCACCCAGATAGCGGGTGGCTTCACCGCCGGTTGCGGCGCGGTGGTCGAAGGTGAGTGAAAGCGGCATCACGCGGCCAGGTTTGAGTTGGCCGTCATGCACGACTGGCGTTGCGCGGCTGCGTCCGCAGCCTAAAATTGCGACTGCTGGGGGCACAATAATAGGCGTTGCATAACGCCCTGTAATCGTACCGAAGTTTGATAAGGTCACGGTTGCCCCTTGCATATCTGCCCCAGCAATCGAGCGATCTTTCACACTAATTTTATATTCATTGATTTTTGCACGTAATTCCACTGGCGATTTTTTCTCCGCTGAATGAATAACAGGCACAAACAACCCTTCTTCACTATCAACCGCCATGCCGATATTCACTTCATCAAAACATTGACGCATAAACGTTTTACCATCGTACCATGCGTTTAAGGCGGGTTCTGCTTTGGCCGCAGCACTCATTGCCTGCATTAACAACACAGTAATGTCAGTTTTCTCAGGCAGATGAGTAATATCAACATCTTCAACAATGGTAACCGGCACAATTTCTCGGTGAGATTGAGACATGGCTTGTGCCATCATACGACGCACACCGTGCAAGGTTTCCGTTTCACCGGTAAAAGCAACACTTGGTGTCGTTGCATGCACGTGTTTCACATCTTGCACGGTAATTAACCCTTGCGGCCCCGTGCCTTTAATATTGGCTAAATCGATTTTCAATTCAGTTGCGAGCAAACGGGCTGCCGGCATTGCTTTAATCGCAGCGGTCGTTGTCGGTGCTGCGCCAATAATGACATCGCCGTCATCCCACGCACTGGCGCTGCTAGGCAATTGCCCCACCACACTGCCTTTATCGGCCTGCACCGCTTCTGCACCTTCATAAGAAACTAAAGCTGCACCCGTTTGAATGATATCGTTCGGTTTTCCATGCAAAGCCGCAATTTTGCCGGCTTGGGGCGAAGGCACATCCACCACCGCTTTAGCAGTTTCCATGGAAACTAAGGGTTGATCAACTTTTACTTCATCACCAACTTTCACATACCATTCACGAATTTCCGCTTCGGCTAAACCTTCACCTAAATCGGGCAAGTAAAATATTTTCATGTGTACTCCATCACGCGGCGCACCGCGGCTGTAATGCGTTCTTCTGTTGGGATGTAATATTCTTCCATGCGGGCATAAGGTACAATCGTATCAAAGCCTGTGACACGTTCAGGCGGTGCTTTCAACGAAAACATCGCTTTTTCGACCACTTGCGCAACAATATCAGCCCCCACCCCATTTGATAATGGTGCTTCGTGCACGACCACACAACGCCCTGTTTTTTCAACCGATTGAATAATGGTGTTGATATCAAGGGGTTTAATGGTGGCAACGTCAATCACTTCTACCTCAATGCCTTCCGCGGCTAAACGATGAGCCACGCTCAAAGATTCTTTAACCATCGCGCCCCATGTGATTAAACTTACATCGTGACCCGTTCGCAAGGTAAAACACACATCTAAAGGCAATGCTTTCCCATCATCGTTCACGGTTTGTTTTGCGTAACGATATAAACGTGACGGTTCTAAAAATATCACTGGGTCTGGGTTGCGAATAGAAGCCAATAACAAACCATAAGCACGTGCAGGCGATGAAGGCACCACAACACGCAACCCTGGCACATGCGCGAATATTGCTTCTGTGCTTTCGGAATGATGCTCGGGTGCATGTATTCCTGCACCAAACGGTGTACGAAACACTAACGGACAGCTTAAACGGCCGCGTGTACGATTTCGCAAACGAGCAGCGTGATTAATAATTTGATCTATCGCCGGATAAATAAAACCCATAAATTGAAATTCAGCTACCGGTTTCATGCCGCGCACTGCCATACCGACTGACAGCCCTGCAATCATTGATTCTGCTAACGGCGTATCCATCACGCGTTCGGGACCGAATTCTTTCAATAAATTAACGGTTGCACGAAACACACCGCCATCGGCACCCACGTCTTCGCCCAGCACCACCACTTCACGATCAGCACGCATTTCGTAAGCGAGCGCTGCGTTAATGGCTTCAATTAAAGTAATATCAGCCATGGTTTGTTTGCTCCATTGCTAAAATTTCGTCGCGCTGCGTTTGGTAGATCGACGGCAGCGTTTCGTATAAATAATCAATCATGTCGGTTAATTTCTGTGGTGGCGTTGCTAAATAATCAGCAACCGCTTTTTCAATTTGTTCTGCACACGTTTTATCTAACTGCGTTTCCATCGCATCGGTTAGCCAATTTTTAGACTTTAAATATTGACGCAAACGCGCTATTGGTTCTTTTTTCCACGCTTCTTCACGTGAATTTTTGGGTTCATAACGCGATGCATCATCAGCGGTCGTATGGTCACTTTGTCGGTAACACACCATTTCTAATAAACGTGGTTCATGATTTTCACGCGCTAAACGCAACGCTTCTTTCATGCGATATTCCACAGCAATAATATCGTTGCCATCAATTTGTTCGCCCACAAACCCAGCGGCAATTGCTTTTTGTGCAATGGTCGATGCAGCGGTTTGCGCTTCACGCGAAACAGAAATAGCCCACTGATTATTACAGATGACAAATACAACCGGTAATTTCCATACACCGGCCACATTCATGGCTTCATAGAAGTCACCTTGTGACGTTGCGCCTTCACCACACATGGAAACAACCGCTTGTTTTTCGTGATGATATTTCAAAGCCACTGCCGCGCCGACAGCATGCAAAGGCTGACTGCCCACGGGCACGCTAAAAGGAAAATCTTGGCTGCCGTCTAGGTAGACATTCCCGCGCTCATCGCCGCCCCAATACAATAAAATTTGTGATAAAGGCACGCCGCGTTGAATCAACGTACCGATATCACGATAATACGGTACGAACACATCGGCTTTTTCCATGGCATGACCTACCCCTACAAAAACCGCTTCTTGTCCGCGTGTGGAAGGATACGTCCCCAATTGGCCTGTGCGTTGCAAGGCAATGGCTTTTGCATCCATCGCACGCACCAACACCATTAATTCATATAATTTTGTTAAAGACGCTTGGTCTTGCGCTAAAGCAGGGGCATCAGACGATAGCTCGCCTGATTCATTTAAATATTGGTAATAAGGGACTTCAAAACGATCAATAATTTTCAACCGAGTCACTCCATTCTAACGCGTTGCTCTGGCAAGAGTATCACGCTAGTTCAGAGTGTCAAGAGTGCTTATCGTTGATAAGAATCAGGCTCAACATCGTCGGCATCGTAAGACACCAACACTTTCGTGCCGCGATAATTATTATTATCGTTAGGACCATCGACAAAATCGTAACGCAGCCATTCAGCATCGTCGACAAATAATCGAACGCAACCGTGACTTTCATTCCCGCGCACAATGCCGCCTGGCGAGCCGTGCAATGCCTGCCCACCGTTAAAGAACATGCAATACGGCATGGGCGCACCGCCTTTTGGAATCGGGAATTTGCTCGAAACACAACGACTACTGCCGAGTGAATAAATTCGGAATGAGCCAGATTTGGTTCGGCAATTTGAATTAATATCAGGGCAATAATCTTTACCGCCGGTTGCAGGCCCCCAACGCACTAAACGACCGTCTGGGTCGTAAGCACCCCAAGCGTGTTTGCCTAAATTTACTAAAATAAGTTTTTCATCAGGCGGATCAATTTGTAACGGCATTGGCGATACATCTAGTAAAGTAATGCCAGATAAATCATTCGGCACTTTAATCACCATACCCGACCAAATTTCACCGTTACGATGATTGTAGCGCATGACGATTCCCCGCTCGCGTTCATCAGGAAAAAGTTTTTGCCAAGACTGGCCTGATTTCACACGCAAGCAAGTATATTGTTCGGTATCCTGACACCCAGAAGTTGAACGTTTTTTCGTTGCCAAGGCAGCGTTTGCTGGCAAGCATAAAGGTAAGGCAACGATTAGTGCAATGATCGAGGTAAATCGCATCCGCCCGCTCCTTTTGACTTGTGTTCACTTCATATTATTCTTGTCCTTACTCTCTATTTTAGCGCATAATTCAAAAAAGGAAGGTTTTGACGGATTCACCTTCGCTTAATATGCTGTTTCTGTTAAGTTTTTTTTATTGGACGCTTTCAACGTGACCATCCTCGCATTTTCTAGTTACTTGTTTTTATTCTCACTTTTAGCTGGCTTTATTGGCGCTTTAACTGGTCTAGGAGGAGGCATAATCATCACTCCTGTACTAATTTTACTCTTTCACGTCAATATTCATTATGCGATGGGTGCCTCTTTAATCTCCGTGATTGCAACCTCCTCAGGCACAGCAATCACCTATTTAAAAGAAGGCTATGCCAATATTCGCATCGGTTTATTTCTTGAAACCGCCGCTGTCATTGGGGCAATTTTAGGCGCACTGTTAATTGGGTTAATTTCTAAGTCATTATTAGCCATGATTTTCTCTGTCGTGTTAATTATTTCGGCTTATTTAACTTTAAAACGTAAAGATGAAGACAATCTTTATACCAGCTCCCACCCTGTCGCTGTCAAATTGAAACTCGACGGCGAATATCCGCATTATCAAAAGCAAATTCATTATTACGTACAAAATACAACCATTGCTTGGTTTATTATGTTGGTGGCCGGGGCTTTATCAGGCTTATTAGGCATAGGCTCAGGCACACTGAAAGTACTCGCGATGGATCAAGCCTTGCGCTTACCTTATAAAGTATCAACAACCACGAGTAATTTCATGATTGGAATTACGGCAACCGCCAGTGTCGGTATTTATTTATTAAACGGCTATATTCAACCACAAATTACCTTTCCCGTGATGGTCGGTGTGTTATCAGGCGCATTCATCGGTGCCATGATTCTGCCTCACTTGCACACGCGCAGTTTGCGTATTATTTTTAGCGTTGCGCTTTGTTTTATTGCCGTTGAAATGTTTTATAAATCGTTCACAGGCGGATTTTAATGATTAACAATCAACAAATGCAAATTTTGATGAGTCGCTTGCTACTCACAGGCACTTTATTAGCCCTGATTTTAGTCACCGCCGGCGGCAGCTGGTATCTTTGTTTACACGGTGGTGCACCCTTAAAATCAGAGTTACTCAATGACCAACAATCAATTAACTTATTACATACCTTATTTGACTTAAAAACGACAACGCCTTTAGGCTTAGTTGAGCTTGGTTTATATCTTTTAATTGCGACACAAGTTATTCGTTTATTTTTATTACTTTGGTTTTACATTGAGAACCGTGATATTTGGTTCAGTCTTTTCACCGCTTTTATTGTATGTTTAATTAGTTATAGTTTATTTTTTCTACGCTAAACAGTAAGGACGTTACATGTTCAACGCAAAGCATTATCTTGATAAAAAACACGCACGCGTTACGCTGGTGACTGGCTTTTTTCTACTAAGCGCCATCATCTGGTTTGCGGTCATGATTTACGATTTATTTAATGTGAGCACTGACGATGCTTATGTGAATGCGAATATTGTGCAAATGGCACCACGCATTTCAGGATTAGTATCTGATGTAGCGGTGGCAAATAATCAATTTGTAAAAAAAGGCCAATTGTTGTTTACGCTTGATCAAGTGCCTTATCAAGTCGCGTTTGAAAAAGCAAAAGCACAATTTGCGATTAATGAAGCATCTTATTTGAATGCGAAGGCCAAAGAGCAACGCACATATGCGCTAGTCTTGAAAAAATTCGCCTCAGGTCAAGAAAATGATGATGCTGAAATGGCTTTGCAAACGGCTGAAGCGTCATTAAAGCTTGCGAAAGCAGCCTTAGATGAAGCAACGCTTGATTTAGGCTGGACAAAAATCTATGCGCCAACCAGCGGCTGGGTCACAAATATGAGTTTGCGTGATGGCGATAACGTGGTTGCAAGCCGGCCTTTGTTTGCGTTAATCAGTGATGAAATATTTTGGTTGGATGCTAACTTTAAAGAAACACAAATTGAGAAGATAAAACCCGGGCAACGTGCGGTGATAACGCTCGATATGTACCCGGGTGTAAAGTTTGATGGCGTGGTTGAAAGTATTAGTGGCGGCACAGGGACAGTGTTTTCATTGTTACCGCCGCAAAATGCCACTGGAAATTGGGTGAAAATCACACAGCGTGTGCCGATACGCATTCGCTTTACACATCCATTAAATGATTATCCGCTGCGCATTGGTGCCTCAGCCCAAGTGACTGTGAAATTGAGAAGTCTATGACAGCGCTTTATGAAACCATCACCCCACAACGCCGTTGGTTTATCAGCGGCATTGTGATGGCCGCTGCGTTAATGCAGGTGATTGATACCACCATTGTGAATGTCGCGCTCCCACATATGCAGGGGTCTTTGAGTGCCTCACCTGATGAAATTACATGGACCTTAACCAGTTATTTAGTCGCCTCTGCAATTTTTATGCCGCTGACTGGGTATTTTTCAGATGTGTTAGGACGAAGAACGTATTTATTTATTTCAATTTTAGGGTTTACGTTTTTTTCAGGCTTATGTGGTGCATCAAGCAGTTTAGCCGCGATGGTTGCCTTTCGTTTATTACAAGGGATATTTGGAGCTGCGTTGGTGCCTTTATCGCAAGCCATTTTAACCGATATTTTTCCACCCCATGAACGTGGCAAAGCCATGGCAATGTGGGGCATGGGGATTATGGTCGGACCGATTATGGGGCCGACCTTGGGCGGATATTTAACGGAAATCGCCTCGTGGCGTTGGACGTTTTATGTGAATTTGCCCGTTGGCACTTTAGCTTTGTTATTAACACAATTTGTACCCGATACAAATCGCAAATTGCGTCACATTGATTGGGCTGAATTATTTTTCTTATCATTGGCGATTGGTTGTTTGCAATTTGTGTTAGATCGCGGCAATACGGAAGATTGGTTTGATTCGTTTAAAATTCAATTAGCTGCTTATTTGTGTTTAGTCGGGTTTTTAGGCTTTATTTTGCGACAATTTAATGACAAAGATAATGCGTTATTTGATATTAAAATTTTTAAAGATCGTAATTTCACATTAGCAAGTATTATGTTGTTTTTGGTGGGGATTGGTATTTATGGCACGTCTGTGATTCAGCCCTTGATGATGGAAAATTTGTTAAATTACCCAGTGATGACAACAGGTTTGATTATTGCACCACGTGGCATTAGCAGTATGATTGCGATGATGCTCGTCGCAAAAATAATTAATAAAGTCGATGTGCGTTTAATTATTATTACAGGTACGATTATTAGCTTTTTGGGTGTGTGGGCAAGTACGTATTATTCGATCAATATTGATATTTTTTGGTTGACGTGGCCAATGGTGGTGCAAGGGTTTGGCATAGGAATGGTGACAGTGCCGCTGTCGACAATGGCGTATTCAACCTTGGCGCCAGAACTACGCACTGAGGCGGCAGGTATTTATAGTTTATTGCGCACCATTGGCGGTGCAGTGGGTATTTCGATTATCATTACATTTTTCACCAATCAAAATCAAAAATTCTGGCATTTCTTAGGTGGTAACATCACCGTCTATAACCCAGCTGTCTATCATTACCTACAACCGCTCAACCTCTCCCCAACCTCACCACTTGGCTCGGCTATTCTCTCCCAAACCTTGGGCGAACAAGCCGCAATGCTCTCATACCTCAACGCCTTTGCACTGGTGTCGTTTATTTTTTTATTGCTTATTCCGTTGGGGATATTTTTAAAGCAGACGAGAACTACCGCTGATAAATAAAAATGACATTTAGTTCAGTTTTAGTAACACTAGATATATTATCTCTGTTTTACACGAATTGAATATGTAAATAAAAATTATATAATTAAATATTGTTATATTATCAGCAATAAACTGTTCGGAAATAAAACGATACATGAATTTCGTCTAGCCTTCTTGTTTTAAATACTGTATATTTCATCAAAAATTTTATGGATTGAAACTATGATCAACTCTACATCATCTGCACGTCCTCAGCCTGAATGTTTAAAAATTCTATTTCTTACAGAGATGTGGGAGCGTTTCGGCTTTTATATCGTTCAAGTTTTACTCATATTCTATCTAACAAAGGTATTCCACTTATCTGACCTAATCAGCGGAAGTATTTTAGGGGCATTTACTGCTATATCGTATGCGACACCCATTGCGGGTGGTTATTTGGCTGACCGCTTTTTGGGCTTTAAGCATTCTGTTATATTAGGCGGAATTTTACTTTCTACCGGTTATGCAATGCTTTCAATTCAAGACAATTCCTTATTTTACATTGCACTCGCTACTATTTCTATAGGAACAGGTTTCTTCAAACCAAACATTTCCAGTTATTTAGGAAACTTTTACGCAGATAACGATTCCCGTTGTGAAAACGGCTACACTATTTTTTATATAGGTATCAATATTGGCATTATTCTATGCACTTTAACTTCCGGTTTTATTCTTTCTTCATTAGGATGGCGCGCTGCATTTTTAAGTGCAAGTTTTGCTTTATTAGTCGGAATAACAACATTTTCAATCGGTTTATTGACTTTAAAGAAAAAAGGGAAATTAAACCCTGTTAAAGAATTAACTGTCACGCATTTAACATTATTTAATATGTCTTTAATCTATGCTGGTGTACTTGGTTCGATACTGCTCGCAAGCATCCTGATTAAAAATATCCAACTCGCCAATTATATCTTTATTTTTGGTGGCATTTCACTATTAGCAATGCTAACAAGAATCGCGATTCGTTCAGAACCTAAATATTCCGGAAAAATGCTTGCTACTCTTATATTAATCTCTTCTTCTGTCTTATTTTGGGCACTATATTTTCAATTATTTATTTCTCTTAATTTATTTATTGATCGTTTACTTGATAGAAACGCGTTCGGATTTACCTTGCCATCGCCTATTTTTATTAGCTTAATGCCTTTATTCATGATGGTGTTTGGTCCATATATAGGCAAAGCATGGCAGTTACTTGATAGTAAAAATAAAAATCCTTCTTTTAGTGTTAAGTTTGCTTTATCATTATTTTCAATGGGTGTTGGATTGTTTTTATTAGTATTAGGAACGCATTTTACTAATTTTAATGGGCTAGTCTATAAAGGTTGGGTAATAAGTGCTTATATTCTTTTTTCATTTGCTGAGTTATTAATATCACCCATTTGCATTGCTATGGTCATTAAGTACGTGCCATCTCAATATACCGGGATCATGATGGGTGCGTATCTCGCTGCAATTGGTTTTGGAGCAAAACTTGCTAGCATTATTTCTAATCATGCTGCAATCCCAGAATCCATCCCATCTAATGCACGTATGCTATCTATCTACCATCATGCATTTATCTTCGATACAAGCATTGCATTTTGTTCTGCTATATTGATCCTTTCATTGATACCTCTTATTCGGAAATTAACAAATAATCAGTATTCAATAAATTCATCATTGAATACCTATGTCAATGAGCAAGGCTAATGTAGGATAAAGTTATCATGAATCACAAACAACAAGATTCAAGAAATTTGTTCTTGTATTTTACATGCCTTCATTAGTGACTTAGCTGTTGATATGTTTTATTTTATTATTGTTGATTTCACATGAAGTGTTTTTAAAACAGACGAAGTAAACAGGGAAGTATATGGATAAAACAGCAAGTTTAACGTCGCTCATTCTCGCCGTCGTGTCTAGCAAAGGGACGGAGGAGCCTTTTTCGGGTGAGTTTGATCAATTTGGTGAGGAAGGGTCGTATCTTTGTCGGCGATGTGGTCTTGCTTTATATCGCTCTTCACATAAGTTTCATTCGGGTTGCGGTTGGCCTAGTTTTGATGAAGAAGTCAGTGGCGCTGTTACGCGCATTCCTGATAAAGATGGCGTTCGTACTGAAATTTGCTGTGCGCGCTGTCTTGCCCATTTAGGGCATGTTTTTGTGGGGGAACAATTCACAGATAAAAATGCAAGGCATTGCGTCAATTCACTCAGCCTTGATTTTGTTAGCGATAAAGAAGTCATTGAGACCGAAGAAGCTATTTTTGCTGCGGGTTGTTTTTGGGGAGTTCAATATTACTTGAATCAATTACCGGGGGTATTACTGACAGAGGTGGGTTATACAGGCGGCCAACATCCGTCACCGACCTACGAACAAGTCTGTAGCGGCGCAACAGGACACGTAGAAGCCGTACGTGTTATTTACAACCCACAATTGATTAATTTTGAACAATTAACAAAATTTTTCTTTGAAATACATAACTTTTCACAGAACAATGGGCAAGGACCTGATATCGGATCACAGTATTTAAGCACCGCATTTTATTATAACGAGTCACAAAAAAAGACGATCGAATCTGTCATCGCGCTATTAAAAACAAAAGGCTTTGAAGTCAGCACAAAAATACTACCCGTCACACCATTCTGGCGCGCTGAAGCTTACCACCAACAATACTACGCCAAAAATGAAAACACACCTTACTGCCATCAATATACGAAAATATTTACTTAATAGTGATAAAAAATAAAATATTTTTTATCACTTATTTGAAGCATCAAACGTAATTTTGCGATGTTCATGCGCTGGGATTTTTTTTCGGGCTTCGTGAACTTTAGCGAGATCAATGTCAGCATAAACAACACCTTCTTCAAGATCTTGTTTTTTCGAAATGATGTTTCCCCAAGGTTCAATGATTAAAGTATTCCCAAAGGTTTTACGGCCGTTTACATGGGTGCCGCCTTGGGCAGCGCCGATGAGGTAGCTGAAGTTTTCGACAGCTCTTGCGCGGGTGAGGAGTTCCCAGTGTGCTTCGCCAGTCGGGACGGTAAAAGCTGAGGGTAAGATAATAATTTCTGCGCCTTTGTTGAATAAGCATCTAAAAAGTTCGGGAAAACGAATATCGTAGCAAACGGCTAGGCCTAATTTCCCATAAGGTGTTTGAACCACAACAATTTCATCGCCTGCTTCTGTGGTTTCCGATTCTCTATAAGTTTCTTTCTCAGATAGACTAATATCAAATAAATGGATTTTATCGTATCGTGCTACTAATTCACCTTCATCGTTATATACAAGACAAGCCGCGCGCACTTTATTGACATCATCGCAAGCGATGGGAATAGTGCCACCAACAATCCATACCTGATGTTTTAAAGCTTGCTGTGAAAGAAAATCTTGAATTTTACCACTGCCAAATTCTTCTTTTACGTTCACTTTATCAAACGGTGTCTGCCCCATGATTGCGAACATTTCAGGCAGCACAACTAACTTTGCATCGTGTTTCGCCGCATCCGCAATGAATGTTGCTGCTGTTTCTAAATTACGATCAACCTCATGGCTTGAACACATTTGTATCGCGGCAACTTTAACCATTTTTATTAATACCCTGTCGCATTTTCATCAAACTCTCCAATATAATGAGACAGCCGTAACACACCGGTTTCAAAAAAGCCGTTATCGTAGAGGGTCATGAATCGGCAACCTGGCGGGAGGTTTTCAATCGCAAATTCGTCGTGATTACGTTTAAATTGTATGCAAGTTGAAGGCGTGGTAAAACACGAAACGCCTTGATGAATTTCTTCATGCACTTGATGAACATGACCCATCATTAACACTTTTAATTTCGGAAACCGTTTAACAAGTTTCCAAAATTCATCGGCGTTATCAACACCGAGTTTATCAATCCATGCGCTGCCCACAGGCACAGCATGATGATGGAAAACCACCATCGCATCGTGTTCAGGATACGCTTCTAAGCAATGGGTTAAAAACGCGAGTTGTGAGGCATCTAAGTGACCCCCAACGTGTTTTGGTTTATGCGTATTTAATAAGATAATTTGCCAAGATTTTAAAACCAAATGACGCTCTGTCGAAATAGGCGGAAGTGGAAAAATGCGCGCCATCAGCGCTGGGTCATCGTGATTACCAGGAATGACGTAAACGGGCACTTGAAACGTCGAAATCATTTCTGCAACGCGCCGATAAGCCGCTTCGCTATGGTCTTGTGAAACATCGCCTGTCAGCAAAATCAAATCAACCGGCAAATGCTCCTTCTTCAACATTGCAATAATCGCTTCAAAACTTTCTTGGGTTTTCACACCTAACAAAGTCGCATCATGATCCGCACATAAGTGCATATCACTGATTTGCAGTATCCTTACCGCTTGTTCACCCATGCGATTTATGCTCCGTTTCTTAAGGTTTGTCCTAGCTGCGAATCATAAACAGGCAGCCCCGATATTTTCATGAACGCAATAAACATGAATAAACTAATCATGCCTAAAACACTTAACATCCAACTTAAAGAAAAAATACTACCGTCGAAAAATAAGCCCGCAAACACACTCCCGCTTGAGAATGAAATCATGAGTAACGCAGTAAACACAGACATACGCACACCCATCGGTGCATCACTCATTTCGATAATTGATCGATTCAGCGGTGCATAAATCATGCCAGAACCAAACGCAAACACAGCCATACAAAACACGAACATTAACCAGGCATTTGCATTTGTCAAACCCAACATTAAAGCCAGTACAGAACCAAATACTGCTAAAATTAAACCGGTATAAATAATTAAGCTGAGCGGCAGAAAATCTATCCACTTCTTTACCATTGCATTACCAAAGATATTGGCAACAAATACGGTGCATTGCACCAAACCATAACCAATGGGTGAGAAATGAAAGGTATCAATCATCAATAAGGAACTCGCCGCAACCCAGACTAAAAACGCACTTAAATTACAGCCTAAAATCATCATCAATGACATAAAACGGCCATTTTTTAACACAGCAGCATAATTGATTTTGGTTGATTGCCAATCAAACGGTGTGCGTTTTGCAGGCGGCAAAGTTTCAGGCATCACCCCATAAAGCGAGATTAACGAAGCGGCACCTGCCACGGCTATTAATATAAAAATCATTTTCCAGTGTGCGACTAATAACACAAAACCGCCAATTAAAGGTCCTACGGCCGGGGCTAATACGGAAATACTCGCCATTAATGCGAGTATTTTCACAGATTCTTTATGATCAAACGATTCATGGATGACGGCATACCCCGCAACGAACATTGACGCAACCATCGCACCTTGCATAAATCGTGCCACCATAAACAACCACGCGGGAATTGAAAGCACACACAATAAGGTAAAAAAACAATACGCAGCACCACCCCACAATAAAACAGGCCGCCGCCCATGCTGATCAGATAACACCCCTAAAAATAAAGGTGCCGTTGCCAAGCCTAAAAACCACCAAGTTAACGTTAATTGGCTTTCACTCGTCGACATATGGAAATATCGCATCATCTCTGGCAAAGCGGGTAAGTACATATCGTTAGAGAGGTAGCAAATAATTTCATAAACGACAAGCGTCAAGGGAAATAATAAAGGAGAGTTCTTCTTTAGCATCATTTTTCCGAGCAGCCTCTTAGGGTTGCATGTTAATAGCGGTTTGCCTAATATAGCTATTATACCCGAAGATTCAATATATTATAGTCAAGGATGATTGACGCATGCTATTCAAACGAATATTTCTCTATTTTTTGCTATTTTTCGGCTTTTCTTCACTCGCTTTAGCGCTCACCAACCCAGAAACCGGCCAGCCGAAAACCTTTTTAGGGCCGTTTGTTCAATTAAGCCGTGAAGATACCGTGACCCAAACCCTGGGGTTTTCAGCCTTATCGGAGCTTGGCTTAAATAATGTGCGCGTTGGCGGCACCGTTGGCTGGCTTGCAACAGACACACAGCGCTTAAAACTCTCGCTTGAATACCTCTGGCAGCGCATTGCTTATAATTTTTTCTCGGGTCAAACCAACCAGTGGGTCTCTCAAGGCGCGCTGGGCGGCGCTTACGAAGGTGATTTACCCCAATCTTGGTTGTGGGAACCTTCATTAACCTTTTCAGGCTTTATCTCACATGCGCCGTCTAAAAATTTAAGTAATACCGTTGGGCAATATCTCAATAATGGCGTCATCACCAGTTATACGAACTTTCGACGCATCGCCGGGTCCAATGCTGCTGGCGTGAGTCCAGGGATTAGCCTTAAACCTTGGTTAGGCGGCACGATTGGTTTGAATTTGAATTACGATAGCGTTCGTTACGATATGCTCTACGGGGCGAACCAAGATGCAAAAGGATTTGGTGCGACGGCCAGCTGGCATCAGTCGTTAAATTATAGAACAGATTTTAATCTTTTGGGCAGTGTTAGAGCACCATTTAACTTAATTTCAGGCGATGTTGGCATTGTCATTCCCACAACGCTTGGTGTCTGGCGCTTTGGCATTGGAAGCAATTATGAAATTGGAAAAAATACCTTACCTGACACTTACTCGTTAATGTTTACGGCAAACTATTTACCGAATCAGCCCCGAGAAACATCGCGACGCGCGCAAAATGCGGCCGATAAATTCATTGATTTCTTAGCTACACCCGCAGTATATCTCCCTCAAGTATTGGCGGTGCCTGATGAACAAATTAGTCATTGCGTAGGCGGCCCCACACTGTTTACTGATCTGGGTGATAATATCCCTGGTGGTATTGGATACGAGGGGCCTATTGATGTCGATTTAAATTCGTATTTCAGCGGTAATGAGTTAACGTATACCATTAATTATCATGGACAGCCCAATAACGGTTCTTTAATTATTGCTAATGGTCACTTAATTGGAAATAATAATTACCCCGGCGGTGAATATAGCAGCATTACTGTCGTTGCACATAATGCTTGCGGTTCTGTCAATTCAAACACGTTTATTGTACGCACGCTTTAATTTAAGGAATTAAAATGCGATTATTACCGCTTTTGAGTTTAGTCTTGTCCACGTTTCCATTGTCTTCCGCAGTGTTTGCGAAAATTGAAACAGCACCTGTTAGTGGGTTTGCACGATCTTTCATTTTAGGGTCACACTTATCGAATGCAAACATTACCATTAATGAAACCGGTGAGAAAATATCAACCGATAATGACGGGAAATTTGGACCTTTTAATTACCCTGTTGGTAAACCAATTACGTTAACCTTTGATAAATGGGGTTATAAAACGACACAATCGGCAACCATTATTGTGCCTCAAGAAGGGTTAAATTCACCATACAATAACATCACATTTCAAATTCCGGCTGTGCAAACATTTTATATTTTAGCTGGCGTCATTGGTGCATCTATCGATGAAAACAGTTGTCACTTTACAACCACTATCACGAAATATCACAAAACCATGGATGACATTCCACAAGGCATTGAAGGTGCGCATTTAGTCATATCGCCCGCGGTGGACGTAACACCGTTTTACTTTGATATTTTCAAGTCTGGTCCTTTGACAGGTAAAACCAACCCGTTTTCTAAAGGGTTAACAGCCACTTCAGAAGATGGTGGCGTTGCGATATTTAATTTACCACCGCGAGATGAGCCCTATACTATTACCGCGGAAAAAGACGGCGTTGCGTTTACTAAAGCGCAATTTATTTGCAAAAAAGGCACATTTATTAATTTAAGCCCACCGCAAGGGCCGAGTGAAATTCAATAGATTAAGCGGGTAACAATGCTTTAGCGCTGATTAATTTCGTTTTTAACCGAGCGAGTGCTTGTGCGTGTAATTGACAAATTCTCGCCTCGGTTAATTCAAGGACTTCAGCAATTTCTTTTAGGGTAAGTTCTTCAACATAATACAGTGATAAAATTAATTTTTCTCTTTCAGGTAAGGTCATTAATAGCACTTTAATTTTTTGTTGTAAATCTTCACGCTCATTAATTTCTTCGGGGTCTTCGTCATTGCCTGGCAATGCATTCACTTCTTCCAGAACAGACATACTCATGACTTGAGCCATCGCAATTTTTTGAGAGGCTTTTAAGTGTTCTTCAGGGCTGATATTTAATTCTTTAGCGACGGAATCAGGTGTTGCTTGTTGCTGTGTACGCTGTTCAACGCGATGAATAGCATCGCCCATTAATTTTAATTGTCGTATTGATTCGCGCGTGCCCCAAGAATTTTTTCGCATATCATCAATCATTGCGCCTTTGATACGATTTGAGGCGAAAGTATCAAAGGTTACTCCGTGTTCAGGGTTAAAATTCTTTTTCGCTTCTAATAAACCAACATAACCCGATTGAATTAAATCGTTCAATTCAATATGTGAGGGCAATTTACGTTTAAAATATTTCGCAATTTTGACAACCAGCGCATACCCTTGATCTTCTTTCGAAGGATCAAGATGATCGCGCTGATTATCTTCGTAAATATCTATGCCTCGCACGTTTCACCTGTTTTTGCATGCACGTCATGTAAAATACTTTCGAAGAAATATTGAATACCCCCGTGAGCTTGTGCTTCTTCAAGCCACCCTGTCATGCCTTGGCTGATTTGTTGAATCGCAAGTGCTGCGGGCGCAAAGCCAAAACGATCTACAATCGAAGCATTTTCTCGTGCAGCAATTGCAACATAATCATCTTGTGGAATATAGCCTAAATATTCAATTTGAACACTCATAAACTTAGCAAGGGTTTCTTGAAAACGTAAAAATACTTGATACCCTTCACGCATATTTTTTACTTTATTCACCACAATACCGAATTGTCGGCGAGAATATTGTTGATTTAAAATTTTAATCACCGCAAAACTATCCATTAAGGACGAAGGATCATTACACAATGAAAGCATAATGTGTTGTGAAGCATTCGTAAAATCAATCACCTGTCTTGAAATACCAGCAGCGGTATCAATAATCATGACATCCATTTTTTCAGCCATATTTTCAAACGACTGAATTAAAGAAATAGAATTTGCGCGAGACATATCAACTAAACTTTGTATGCCTGATGCACCTGGAATAATTTTAATTCCATACGGGCCGGTTAAGCAGACTTCATCTAAACTGCAACGTCCTTCAATGACATCATTTATTGTTAATTTCGGTTTCAAGCCTAATAGAACATCAACATTCGCTAAACCTAAATCGGCATCAAATAATAAAACCCGTTTCCCAGCTTTGGCCATTGAAACAGCTAAATTCACTGAGATGGTTGTTTTACCAATTCCACCTTTCCCACCCGTCACTGCAATTATTTTTATCATTGAATAAGCCCTCGGCCAACAAATCCCATCGGTTCATGAAATTGATCAAACTGTGATAATGTTGTGGTGATGCCTTGTTGTGTGCTTTCTCGCATAGACATCATTTTTGTGACTAAATACGCTTTATTTGGAAAACGAATATCTTTGCTGACATCCTGTCCATAACACACATAAGCAATAGGTAATTTATAGCGAATTGCGAGACTACTCACAGGATTGATGGTATTCGCTTCATCCATTTTCATTAAAATACATCCCGTCACGTGTTTGAAATTAAATTCACGAATAATATCTTCAACGACTTCTTCTTGTTGATGACAAGGTAAAGCTAAATAAATATTAATACGTGTTTTTGTATATTCAAGCATATTAATCAGCGCTGTGAGCTCGTGTTTATCGTTTTGACTGACACCGTGTGTATCGATTAATATTAATTTCTTATTTTTCATATTATCGAGTGAGTGATTCAAATCAGCTAAAGAATGTGCGTATTCCAAGTCGATTTGCATTTGATCGCAGTAATACGTGAGCATGTTTTTAATCGTCATATCGCCTTGATCTGTCGTAATAATCCCTAAACTCTCAGCACCGTAGCGTTTAACGTGACGCATCGCAAGTTTCACAATGGTGGTCGTTTTACCAACCCCTGTCGGTCCCACGATTGCAAATGCACCTGCACGGTCTACTAATTCATTTTTCTCAGTGAGTAACACTTTGTAGAGTGTTTTCCAAATAAAATCACCGAATTGTGTGATTGATTTTGCTTTATTCACACGATTTGCGAAAATCGCATCATAGGCAGCTTTGCTAAAGCCTGACTGAATAATGGTTTGGTAGAAATCATTTTTTAGTGAACCTGCAAAAGGTTCAGATTCACTGCTTCGCACTAATAAACGGATTTTATCGTTTAATGATTGTATGTGTTCATCTAACTTCGAAATTTTAGCTTCAACTTCACGATTAATCGACTTTCCTGAAAAAGCGGCAATATCTTCTTCTGAAAAATCAACGATAGTCGAACCGGGGTGCTCTTCTCCCTGGCCGGCCAAAACTTCCACACCGAATTCAGTGTGTCGTGAACGATAAATGAGTGCGTTTGACCCGAGGCATTCATGCACTTTCAGCATAGCCTTACGCATATTCTCAGCTTTAATGAGATGTAATTTCATACCCCACTCCGCAGAACTATCCTATTTTAGCTATTAAGATAATTTGCCGATCTTCAGGTATTTCTTCCGCCGATAAGAAATGCACGTTCGGAATACTAGCCTTAAAGAGTTTCTCAAAGAGTGGACGAAGTTCCCGTGTAATGAGCATAACCGCTGGAATGGATTCAACTTCACATTTTCTCACGTACTCTAACATGCGAGTATAAATTCGTTCCGTTAAACTCGGCTCTAACATCATTACTTTTTCGCCTATATCTTGAGACGGCTGTATAGATTTATGCAAGATCTGTGCCAACTCATCTTCAAGCACGGCGACGGGTATTTTTTTATCGTTTTGTGAAATGTTATAAACAATCAGATTCTTAAGTGCAACACGAACAGACTCATATAAGGGCTCAACCTCTTTACATTTTGACCAAGAATCAATCATTTTCTCAACAACTGTTCGCATGTCTATCAGGGGAATATCTGCTGCCAAGAGTTTTTGCAAGACAGCAACAATCACATTGATCGGTACGCCTTGCGAACTTGAATTCAAGGTTTCCACTAGTTTTGGCATAGATTGCGATAGGCGATTTAATATTTGTTGCACCTCATCATAACCTAGTAAATGACTAGCGTTTGATTTTATCACTTGGTTTAAATGCGTCGCGATCACCGTGCTGCAGTCAACAACGGTATACCCCAAGCCGGTTGCGAAATCACGTTGATTGGGTGGAATCCAAAACGCATCTAAGCCAAACGAAGGGTCTTTACACGGAATACCTGATAAAGTGTGTTCGATATAGCCAGGGTTAATCGCTAAGACTTTATCAGGATAAGCTTCTAATTCTGCAACAACCACATTTTTCATGCGAATTTTATAGCGTGACGGTGGAATGTTTAAATTATCCGTGACGTGAATAGACGGTACTAAAAAACCCAATTCTAACGATAACTTTTTACGGATATTTTTAATTCGTGTTAACAAAATGCCATCTTTATTGGTGCCAACTAAACTAATTAAACCATATCCAATTTCAAGTGAGATTCTATCCATCGAAACAACATCGTTCCAATCAAGCTCTGTCTTATTATCTTGAACAAATGAGGCTTCACTGACAGTGCTCTTAATATCGGCTTCTGTACTTTCTAGTTTGTGCTTAATGCGATAAGCAATCATCGCTAATATTCCTGCCAAAATTAAAAATGGAATATGCGGCATACTGGGTACAAGCGCGAATAGAAATAAAATTGAGGCTGTAATATAAAGTGGTTTGGAATCGCTGAATAATTGTGAAATCGTTTGGCCTGAAATATCTTGTTCATTTGAAACACGCGTGACCATCATGGCAGCACTAATGGACATCAGCAATGAAGGAATTTGGGCAACTAAACCATCACCAATTGTTAAGATTGAGAAGGTATGAATCGCGGCTGCAAAAGCCATATTATGCTGAAATACACCAATGACAATACCACCGATGAGGTTAATAAATAGAATTAACATCCCAGCGACAGCATCACCACGCACGAATTTACTCGCACCATCCATAGACCCATAGAAATCGGCTTCTTCAACGACTTCTTGTCGACGTTTTTTTGCTTCTTCTTGCGTAATCAACCCTGCATTTAAATCCGAGTCAATTGCCATTTGTTTGCCAGGCATTGCATCTAAGGTAAAACGAGCACTCACCTCAGAAATACGACCCGCACCTTTTGTCACCACAACAAAGTTAATAATCATTAAGATTGCAAAAATGATCATCCCAACGAGGAAGTTACCCCCGATAACCACTTCACCAAACGCACGAATCACCTGCCCTGCTGCGGCAGGCCCTTGGTGGCCGTGTAGTAATACCACGCGTGTTGAGGCAATATTCAGCGTTAGACGTAATAATGTCGTGACTAACAAAACGGTAGGGAAAATACTAAATTCTAATGGTCTGACCACATAAATACAGACCATTAAAATAATTAATGAAAGCGAAATGTTGAAGGTAAAAAGCAAATCGAGTAAGAAAGGCGGTAAGGGGAAAACCGTCATGACCAACATCGACACGACTAATAATAATACGCCGAGATTGAACTTTTTGAAGCTTTCCAACAAACCCGGTTGATTACCCATCCCTAGTGCTTTCCTTAGCTGTCAAAGATGTATTCGGGGGGTATTTCAAGGTGGTCGGCCTTTTTAGGCATAGGCCCCCTGCCCATTTGATAACCCCGCATCTGATTAATATACGATAATACCAGCGCGACTGCCACATAAAGTGCGGGCTTGACCTCTGAACCTAGCTTAGTGGTGTGAAAAAGAGCCCGCGCAAGGGGAGGTGCCTCGTAAATGGGCACGCCTTTGGAAACGGCAAGACTCCGAATATACTGAGCCATCACCCCTTTCCCTTTGGCAATAACGCGAGGGGCGCTATCTATCCCTTCACGGTAGCGCAAAGCAATAGCATAGTGTGTTGGGTTGGTGATAATGACATCGGCTTGCGGCACCAACACTTTAACTTTTTGTCGTAAAATTTTAATCATCATTTGACGCATTTTGCGTTTGACTTCAGGGCTGCCTTCGGCCTGTTTCGCTTCATCTTTCACTTCCTGTGATGTCATTTTAATACGCTTATGATAAGAAAAATAACTATAAATGGCATCAATACTTGAAATGATAATCACACCCGCTAATAAAGTAATGATGAAATGCTCGATTAGTATGAATAAATTAACAATTGCGGAATCGAGCGTTAAATAAGGCAATGCGAATAGTTCGCGGCCATTGTGATAAATAAAATAGGCAGCAATGCCTGCAATAATAATAAATTTCAAAGACGATTTGACGACTTCAACAATAATCCGTTTGCCAAATAAACGCATAACATTATTCACAATATCGAATGTTTCAGTCCGAAACCGCAGGGCTTTTAACGAAAAGTTCCATCCACCCAAAATAAACACCGATAAAAATGGAACAATATAAATAATAATAAAAAATGGTAATAACATCATAAAACTGTCCATCACCATCGATTTGAAAATGACAAATATACTTTCAGGTGATTGACCAATTTGATCTGCCGCCCGAAAAGCCGTGCGAAAATTGTGAATAAGAATTGATTTAAAATACGGCTCCATCGCAAGCAGTAAAAGTACTGATGCAAAAAGCAGCATCCCGCCCGACAAATCTTTTGAGCGTAGAGTATCACCCTTCTCGCTCAACTCACCGAGACGTTTTCCCGTCGGGGCATGCTGTTTCTGTTCCTGATCTTGTTCATCAGCCATGTGAACCTAAACCTATTATATAATGTCGATAGAAATTCAAGACAAGTTTTATAATTTCCTCGCCGTGATTGATCAAGGCATTAAATGAAATGTAAACACAGAATAAACCAATTAAAATCGTCATGTTTAAACCAATTGAGAATAAATTAAATTGCGGTGAGAATTTAGTAACAAAGGCCATTCCGATGTTTGTCATTAACACAGCCCCAATAATAGTGATTGAGATGATAATTGAACCACTAAATATAACAGCGGAAAAGTCAGCGATTGTATTGCCATAAAATTGGGTAATGAGTAAAGTCACTGGAATGACTTGAAAACTTTTTACTAAGGTTTCAATCATCATTAAATGACCATTCATGTTCAAAAACAAAATAGTACCTATAATGACGTAAAAATGCGTTAGGCTGGTAATAATACCAAATTTAGGATCAAATAAACTGGCAGCGCTTAATCCAATTTCTGTCGAAATAACCTGCCCTATTGCTGAGAAAACATCTAAAATAATATTCATGACTAAACCAATTGAAAACCCAATGACGAATTGGACAACTTGGTGTAAAAAGAAATTCAGCGATAATATATCCGTTTTCAGTTCTTGACCTGGTGATAAAGCCAGCACATAGAGAGACAACATAAAACTCAAGGTCAATAATATGCGAATGGTCGCCATTTCACGACGAAACATCGAAAATGTATAAAATAATGTAAAAATTCTCGTGAAAATCAAACTGAAAATCACGAACTTCGGATAGATGATATTTAAAAAACCTAAACTTTCCATTTTTACCTCAGATAGAGGGGTAAATGCATCATCATATTTTGCGTCATTAACACTAGTTTATTCATCAACCAGGGCGTTAGTAAAAATAACAATGTAAACATCACAATTAACTTAGGAATGAATGTGATCGTCATTTCATTAATTTGGGTTGCCGCTTGTAAAATAGATAATAACACCCCAATCACAAGCATAGGTACACTAATCACGGAAACTGCCATCATCGTATAAAATAATAACTGCTTCATCGCCAGTAACAAATTAGGGTCATTCATGTTTACTCCTTATCATCCGACTCACAGATTGATCATCTTGATGAGCAGCATCACGATTTTCATTTTGAATCATTAAAGTCGTTTCACGATCTTTAATAATAAGCTCGACTGCTTTTGCTTTTTGCGAAATTCTTACGATATTTTTCTCAATCACTTCTCTATCGATTTTTATTTTATCGAGCGCATTTTTTTCAACCAAAATGGAATCTTCCATTTTCTGCGTAAACTTTCCCAAGTTAATCATTAATGAGGGTACTGTGTGGCTTAATTTTACGCCATTTTTGACATCGTATTCACTACGATAATTCATCATTTTTGTAATAAAGCTTATTTTTTTCTGAATTAGCTGGTCAAAATACGCTAACTTTTTCATTTCTTTTTGCTTCTCGCGCTCAAGCACAGCGAGAATTGTTTTATATTGTTTGATGGAGTGTGCTAAATTCATAGCGTCATCCCTGTTTGTCTCAGCAGATTCGTAAGTTGTGCCAGGCTGTCATCCATCGAAATTTTTTCATGTAATGTTTGAATAAGAAAACTTCTAATCGATTCCCAATTTTTGACGGCTGCATCTACGAATGGATCTGCGCCCGGTTGATACATACCAAT
The DNA here is from genome assembly GCA_965653045.1 of uncultured Gammaproteobacteria bacterium. Classification (GTDB taxonomy): domain Bacteria; phylum Pseudomonadota; class Gammaproteobacteria; order DSM-16500; family DSM-16500; genus Aquicella. The sequence goes on along the minus strand of CBFGYM010000002.1, from coordinate 91,099 downwards.
ATTAACCATTTCTTTATTACGATAATATGCGCTGATCAACCGCTTTAACACCAAAGCCATTTTTTGATGACTAGGGTCAACCACGTTATTCATCAATCGACTGATCGATTTTTCGATATTAATGGCTGGAAAATGCCCTTCTTCTGCTAATTCACGCGATAATATAATATGTCCATCTAACAAAGATCGCATATGTTCAGAAATAGGGTCGATTAATTCTTCACCATCCGTTAATACGGTATAATATGCGCTCATCGAGCCTTGCTTATTTTTACCGTTCCCCGATCGTTCGACCAATTGCGATAATTTAGAAAATACTGTTGGGGTATAGCCTTTTGCCGTGGGCATTTCACCATCCATCAAAGCCATTTGGCGATGTGCTTGTGCGTATCGCGTCATCGAATCAATAATCAGTAATACATCTTTTCCTTGGTCTCTAAAATATTCAGCAATTGTCGTTGCATAATGCGCACTGGCCACTTTCATGAGAGGAGAAGTATCTGCAGGTGAAGCGACAACAACTGTTTTTTGTAACCCGACTTCACCAATAATATCATCAATAAATTCTTTCACTTCACGGCCACGTTCACCAATGAGCCCAACAACAACCACATCAGCCATTGAAAATTTGGTCATCATACCAAGCAGCACACTTTTACCTAACCCAGCTTCTGCAAAAATCCCCATGCGTTGACCTTTACAGGTGGTGATTAAAGCATTAATGGTACGCACACCGACATCTAGCGGTGCTTGAATACGTTCACGATCTAAGGGGTTAATCGGTTCTGGGGTTAAAGACGCGAAGGTGTCACACATAATCTCACCTTTACCATCAATAGGTTCGCCTAACCCATCGACAACACGACCGAGCAACTGATATCCGACTTTCGCTTTACCACCACTTAAATGAGGCGTAACTAATGCACCCTTTGTTACGCCTGTTGTATTGTGATACGGCATGATCGTAATCGAGTGCTGCGTGAAGGAAACCACTTCACCGTCGGCCGTTTTTCCGTCTTCTAATTGAATTCGACACACATATCCAATCGGCAAAGTTAACCCTGTCACCTCTATCATACTGCCAACCATTTTAGCAACACGACCACAGCGTTCATAAGGTGAAATTTTATCAACACCATTCACAAATCGTGTGTGACGGGTGTTGAGTTTTTCTTTAAAATCATCCAATATTTCATTCATGTGTATCACTCAATAATCTTTTAATGGCTTCTTCCACTTTCAAACGAATACCCGCAATTTCATTCGTTACGATAACATCACCTGTATTTAATTGATTATTGACACGCCATTTTCCTTTCGTATCGAATGGTAATTGCCCGAGTTTTTCATAATCACTCTGGCTCACTTCAATTTGAATTAATTCTGACTTTCCTAATTCTTCAATAAAATCTTCGATGAGTTTTTTCATAATTACATGATCATTTGCAATTTCTTGTTGTATCACTTTGTGTGCAATTTTCTTTACCATGTCACTCACTAGGCTAGTAATTTCTGCATTGAGTGTGGGGATCATGCTATGGATGGCGTGAGTCAATTGAATTAATCGTTGCTCTTCTTCTGATTTTAAGCTTTTAATTTCATTAAGATGCAGTTGTAATGCTTGTATTTCATTGCTTTTATCTTGTACTAATTTCTCAAGCTCAAGTAAGCGTTTATCGCTTTCATCCAAATCAGGATGCGTTGCAACAACTTGATCAAAGCTTGTTGGCTCGATAATTTCATTTAAATCAGGGAAAGTCCAACCCTTATCCATTGTGGTAAACTCCCATCATTAGTAAACGATATCTGAATCTGCTTTTGTCGATAATACAATCTTCTCTTCTGATGCCAGTTTTTTGGCCAAGGTCACAATCCGTTTTTGCGCTTCGAGCACTGCGGCAATTTTCACAGGCCCTTTAGACTCTAATTCATCCCGCAAAATATCAGCTGATTTTGAAGACATATTTTTCAAGAAGAAATTCATAATGTGTTGATCACTGCCTTTTAAAGCTAATACTAAATCATCGTTAGATACTTCACTCAATAATGTTTGAATACTCTTTTTATCAAGCTGTACCAAACGTTCAAACGGCAATATTTTTTCAATAATTTTTTCAGATAATTCTTTATTGATATTTGAAACCCCTTCCATGATCTCACGTTCAGTATCACTATCTAAATGTGAAATAATATTTGCCACGGCATCAATACCATCAACCGTAATTTCACTATATTTATCTTTCGTTCTGAGTTCTTTCTCAAATAATGAAGCGAAAGCTTCCATCCCAAAGGTTGAAATTGGGCACATATTAGCCATGCGTGTAATAATTAAGCTTTGGATTTCTTTCGGGAAGCGTTTAATCACTTGTGATGCTTTTTCACCATCTAAAATGACCGCCGCGAGCACTGCAATGACCTGCGGGTGTTCATCTTGAATGATAGAAAATACAACATCTGGTGGTTGTAATTTAAAGACATCTATCCACTTTGCACGATCACCACCTGTCTCTTCGCCACCGCCGCCAAAAGCTTCATTTTTCTTACTTTCAATAACCAGTGATAAAGAGTTTTTAAAGACTTCTTTTGAGACAATATCCATCCCTGATGAACTGTTCGCGTCTTTAAAGAAACTATTGAGTGCTTGAATCACATCAACTTCAGTGACTTCATCAATTTCATTAATGGCATTAATAATCGCCTCAACTTCTTTCGGTGCCATACCTTTCATAATTTCGGCTGCGTAACGCTCACCCATTCCGAGCATAATAATCGCGGCTTGTTTATATTTATCCATTATTTTTCACCTACCCAGTTTTTAATCACCAATGCAACACGATTAGGATCCCGTGATGCAATTTCCTTTAGTCGGTTAATTTGTTCTTGTTTCAAATCTTGCATTTCAGGGGTTACTTCACCGGGTGCTGGTGCTTTACTGGCTGCAGTTGTTGTTGGAACAATTTTAATTCTCGCGTAATATTCTTTCGATTTACGATAAATCATTAAGAACATCACCGCTGCAAACAAGAGTGAACCACCTTCTCTGATATAACTCCAAAACCAAGCTTGCTGCCACATTGGGTCTTGTTTTACTTCCGGAATATCCATAGGCGTAAAATTACTATTAACCACGGTTACGATATCGCCGCGTTTTTCATCATAGCCAATCGTTGCCTTAATCAATTCTTTAATCTTATCGAGTTTTTCTTTATCTAATGGCTTAGACGTCGTTTTCTTGGTCTTAGGATCAACCACCACATCATTATCAACCACCACCGCAACGGAAATTGCGTTAACTTTTGCAACATTTGATCGTTTATATTTAACCGATTTACTGATTTCATAATTCTTGATCGTTTGTGTACGTCCTTGTGATGAACTATTTGAAGCCTTACTACTACCACTATCACTACCACCATCAGGAGGCGTATTGGCTAAAGCACCGGCAGGTCCACCTGAGCTTGACGAACCCACTTCTTCTGAATCTGTTTGCTCACTACGTATTACTTTATTATTCGGGTCGTATTGCTCGCTTGCTTCTTCTTCCTGACTGAAATCGATATCAGCATTCACCTTCACACTTAATTTATTTTCACCAACCATCGGCATAATCAGCGATTGAATTCGTTTTTCATAATAATTTTGTACATCGTTTTGATATGCCATTTGTTCTGCGTTTTCAACAGAGGCTTTAGACATAGAATCTGACAAATAATGTCCGTATTGGTCGGTGATAGCCACTTCTTGTGGGTCTAATCCTGGCACACTGCTTGCAACAATGCGAATAATCGAACGAATTTTTTCTTTATCACTGGTTAACCCCGGCGCCAAGGTGATAAAAACAGAAGCTGTTGGCTTTTCATTTTCATCGGCAAAGGTTGCGTTTTGTGGCATTGCAATGTGCACTCTTGCAGAAGAAATACCATCAATTGAGGTAATTGTTTTTGCTAAATCGTTTTCTAATGCACGTGAATAGCGAGCATTTTCTAAAAACTGGCTTTCGCCTATCGAATTTTGATCATTCAAATATGAAAAATTCAAACTATCATCTTTCTGAATACCAGCACTACCTAATTTAATTTTGGCGAGTTGCATGTCTTTATCAGCAACCATCACCACACCATCACTCTCATTGATTTTGTAAGTGATATTGGCTTTATCTAAGGTATCGGCAATCATTGCCGCATTTTTGTCTGTCACGCGATAATCTAATGGCTTGTACATTGGGTCGCGTAGTTGGGCATAAAAATAGAGCCCTAACGCGACACTACCGGCAACACCTGCTAAAAATGCAGCTTGCCTAACAATATTATTTTGAAGAAAAGATAAAATCTTTTCGACAATATCATTACTATTTGTTTCAGCCATTGTTTATTCCTCGTTAATTAAACTGGCATATTCATAATTTCTTTATATGCTTCCAAACATTTATTTCTAACGGTAACTAAGCCTTCAAAAGCTAGTTTCGATTTCTGCGAAGAGACAATCACTTGTGACAAACTGACATTTGGATCGCCCATCATGTAAGCTGATTTCGCTGCTTCTGATTTGCCCTGTAATGCACTGACATTACCAATGGTTGTTTTCACCGCATCAAAAACATTGCCAAATTCCGCCGTTTTTCCAATATTACCCGCCTGAGCCACGCCCAGACCTTCATTTTGGAAAACTTTAGAACGGCTAGATATGTCTCTGATTTTATCCAACATTTCAGAAATATCAGCTCTCACACCGGGTACTTGTCCGACTGCCATACTATCCTCTCTTAGGGAATATCTAATCCAATTTGTTTTAATTTCATAAGCTTATGTCTCAGCGTTCTTGGACTGATTTTCAGCTTTTCCGCCGCAACCGAACGCAATCCATTTGAAGCTTTGAGGGTTGACAATATTAAGTCTGTTTCATAGTCTTTTAAGCTATTTACTTCTGTTCTTTCAATCAGTTGCGTTTCTAACTGAATATCATTCGCCCCAATTTCATCATGCGCTGACAGAATCACAGCACGTTGTATTGTATTTTCTAATTCACGAATATTACCTGGCCAGTCATAGGCTTGAATTTTCGCTGATGCTTCTTGGGTTAACGTTTTCAAAGGTAGTCCATTGATTTCGCAAAATTTTTCGATAAAAATGTGTGTCATTGCTAAAATATCATTTTTTCGATCACGCAATGGTAAACAAGTCAGTGAGATAACATTCAAACGATAAAACAAATCTTGTCTAAAATAATTCTCTCTAACACGTTGAATCAACGATTGATTCGTCGCTGCAATAATGCGTACATTGACTTTCAAACATTGTTTTGCACCTAAACGTTCAACTTCTTGTTCTTGTAATACACGTAATAATTTTGCTTGTGCATTCATCGGCAAATCTGCAATTTCATCGAGGAGTAGTGTGCCGCTATCTGCTTGTTCAAACTTGCCTGCGTAACTATTCACAGCACTCGTAAACGAGCCTTTTTCATAACCAAATAAAATCGCTTCAACCATTGTTTCTGGCATCGCTGCACAATTAACAGTTACCCATGCATTATCTCGTTGTTTTGAATGTTGATGGATATATTTCGCTAATAATTCTTTACCTGTCCCTGTTTCACCTTGAATTAAAACGGGGGCATTCGTCATTGCAACACGTCTAGCAACTTGATACATTGCTTCAACGGGTTCGTGAGCTGACTGATCAAACATCCATACTTTCATTGTGATAGCATCACTTTTCTATTGAATACTGTAATACCTGCAAATTTCATACCAAGTACAAAAGTGCACATGTCTAAAGATTGATCTTTTTATTGACAAAAATAAGGGTTTTTTGGTTTAATAAAGGATGAGGCGAGATTCGCCAAACCATGGAAGGCCTATGACAAACGATCATACCGCTATTTTTAAGAATCTCGTTGGTAGTAGTGCTGCCATTGAGAAAATTAAAGAAATGATTGTTCAGGTTGCTTCTAGTAACAGCAACATTCTTATTCTTGGTGAATCGGGTACGGGTAAAAACATTATTGCCTCTTGTATTCATCAACTCTCTGATCGTAAAAGTAAAACATTTGTGCCACTCAACTGCGGAGCTATCCCCAGTGAACTCATTGAAAGTGAACTCTTTGGGCATGAAAAAGGGGCTTTTACCGGTGCCATTAATCGTCGCCCTGGTCGTTTTGAAATTGCAGATAAAGGCACCTTATTCTTAGATGAAATTGGCGATATGCCAATGCCGATGCAAGTTAAACTATTACGTGTCTTGCAAGAAGGTATCGTTGAACGCATCGGGTCAACCACCCCAATCGAAGTAGATGTTCGCTTAATTGCCGCAACCAATCAAAACCTTGAATTAATGATACAACAGCATTTATTCCGCGAAGATTTATATTATCGCCTGAATGTCATTCCCATTACGGTTCCTTCACTCAGGGAACGACCCACTGATATTCCGTACTTAATTGATCATTATATTGAAAAAATTAGTAAACGTTTTCCGAATCATGCACAATTTACCTCGGAAGCAATAGACGTGATGTGCCAATATGATTGGCCTGGTAATATTCGTGAGCTCGCGAATTTTGTAGAGCGCATGGTTGTGCTTCATAATGAAGGTGAAATTACAGCCGACCATATACAAGAACAATTTAACAAAACCATGGCAAATCATCACCTCACCATTCCTTACGACGCTGAGCACATTGATTTTAAAGAGTACTTATCAAAAGCTGAACAAATGCTCATTAAAATTGCGCTCGAAAAATCAAATGGTATTATTAGCGCCGCTGCTGCCTATTTAAATCTCGGTAAATCAACCCTGAATGAGAAAATAAAAAAATATAAGCTCACGCCCGCTGATTAAAAGGATCACCCATGCAAAAAACGCTTCTAAAAAAAAAGGCAGCTTTTAAAACCACCTTACCTTCAAATCAATTAAATGAGCTCATCCCAAAAATTCCTAAAGATGTAAAAGTGATCTCATTTGATTGTTTTGACACACTGATTTGGCGAAAAGCGATTGAACCGAAAGATGTTTTCTACGACTTATGCCAACACCCGGTGATGCAAGAACTAGGCTTTACCGTTGCTTTACGCACAATGAGTGAAAATGTTGCTTATCAACTCAAGAAAATAAAAACGAATACCACGCAAGTTTCGTTAAATGAGATTTACGCACAAGCTTTCCCAGACGCTGATGAAACCTTAATTCAAAACTTAGTCGATATCGAAATTGAAACAGAAATGAAAACATGCTTTGCCTATCAACCCATGATGTCTTTTATTGAAAAACTACATCAGCTCAGATATAAAATCATCATTACGAGTGATATCTATTTTACAAAACCCATGCTGATGAAATTACTCACCCATTGTATGCCACAAAGCACCATTGCCTGTATTCACGAAATATTCACTTCATGCGATCATAATAGTGCAAAGTATGAGCGCTTATTTCAAAAAGTATTAGATAAAAATGTCATTAATGCAAGCCAACTCCTCCATATCGGTGATCACCCTATTTCTGATGTCGATAGACCCACACAATATGGTATTAACACCGCCCATTTTATTCAATATGAAAAATCCATTTCAGAAATTTTGCGTATGGCGCCCGTAGTCGCCCCTTATTTAGACGACAGCATCCGAAAAAATCGCTCATTGACGCTCCCATTTAAAGACTTATTCGCGGCACAATTAGGCAAAGATAGCACAGCAGCAAGCATTATCGGCTACAGCACCATTGGACCCATTCTACTTGCCTTTGCCGAATATTTACATCACACCATTGACGCATTATCTGTTCCATGTGAGAAAATTAAAGTTGGTTTTTTATTGCGTGATGCCTATTTACCTGCACGTGCCTATCAAGAACGCTACCAAAGCAACATCGGTAAAGCTATCCGCGTTAGTCGTTTTTCAGCCTTTGCGGCATCGTTCAGAACAGAAGCAGACATTGATTCCTATTTAGCAGGGAATTTAGATTCACTACGTTTTAAAGAAATAGGTAAACAACTTGGTTTAAGTACAGAACAAACCGATCGATGCATTGCAAAAGCTGCAAAATCAAAAGACCCGGCACTTGCTTTCAATCAAGCGATACATCAACCTGCTATTTTAAAGCAGATATTCGAATTTTCACAAGCTTATCGTGAGCGCTTATTTCATTATTTACAGAAAGAAATGGGTTTAAAATCTGGTGATACCCTTATCTTCGTTGATTTAGGATACACCGGCACGGCACAGCTGCGACTCGCCCCCGTCTTCAAAGCAGAATATGATATTGATATCGTCGGCTGTTACTTAATCTCACTTAAAACACGCATTACAAATATCCGAAAAGCTGGTTTGTTAGATTCAAGGCACTACGATGATAAAACACTCGTCATGCTCGTAACCTATATTGCCCTACTCGAACAAATTTGCACCTCGACAGAGCAATCTGTCGTTGATTTTGACAAAGCGGGCAACCCTATTTATAGCGATATCAAACTTGATGATGAACAAGTACAGCGGATTAAACAAATTCATGACGCATCTCTTTCTTTTATTCGCGATGCAAGGGAACAAGCTATCACATTAAATCATCAAGAAATACGTGATTTAGCGGCTATTCATCTCGTGCGATTATTATACATGCCTACAAGACTTGAGAATGATTATTTTGGGAAGTTTCGTCACGATGTTAACATGGGTGCTGATGATTTAATTCCTTTAATTGATACAAAAAAATCACTCCACGACCTTAAAAAAAGAGGTTGGTTACACAGTTTAAAAATGCAATCGAATGAAGCACGCATGAATTATCCCTCTGAGTGGCGCTCGATATCCCTTGAACTGTCTTTACTGTTAATGGCACAACATCGTTATGATTTTAAAGTCACGCCGGCTGATTTAACGCAACGTGAGTTGAATATTCCTGTGATTTACCGTATTAATCAAGAAAATCATACCCTTGATTTACCAGCCACCGCAACATTTGATGGGTATTATTCGTTAGTCATTCCCATTACTGTTCCAACAGATATTGGCATTCCTTTTGGTCAAATTCATCCTAATGTTCATCTTTATGCCGTCGACAAAATTGATTTACAATATTTCGCAACTAAACATGAAAGTCGTCAATCGCAATCTATTTTAAATGAGTGTACTTTACATGAGATGATATTGTCAGAAGATGGCTTATTGATTTCGAATAATGACGAAGGCTTATTCTGCTATTCAGAATCTCAAAAAGTGATAAAACCCTACGTTTTACGGCTAATTTTCAAGCCTTTTAGTGAATAACTAAAAGGCTGACGTAATTAACCAAGAATATAAGTCGCTCATTTTCTTATAGACCGTCTGCGTCATTTGCATATTTAACTGAATTTGTGATAATTGTGAATATAAGCTAACATCTGACCCTTCAGGATAAGATAAATTCTTCAAAATAATCGTTTGTTGTGTAATAATATTTTTATTCGAAGTTGTCTCATTATCAATAGTCAACGATCGGTATGCAACGTCACTCAAATAATTAGAAAGATGTGCACTAATTTGTTCCACCGCACTGTTTAACTGTGTCAAATTCTGATGTAATCTTGCGCGATCATTCGGATTATTAATTTCAGATTGCATGACAGTCACTAATTGACGCAGTGTCTCAATTGCATTTTGTTGCGTGGAAGGTGTAATAACGAATGTATCGCCAACATCAGGTGCACCTGTAATATCAAAGTTTATGCCATTAAACGCAATACTATCGCCACTGACATAATCAGGCGCATCTGCGGGGGTCGTTAACGGCGGTGCTGGAATCACTTGACCTTCATTTGCACCGACAACTTGATAACCAACACGCCCATTACTATTCGTCACAAAAGTGACAGTATAGGTATCTTCCACATAATTGACCCGACTGGTCACTGTTCCAGGACTCGTTTCCGCTGTACCAGTATTAGGGGTTGAGCCTTCATTGATTGTAAAAGTACCGTTCCCTAATGGAATATTTCCAAATACATTTTGTCCCGAATCAGAATATTTTACAGACACTAACTGACTAATATCAATATTCGTACTATCCATACTGCCTTGATACGAATACACGCCATTACTTTTCACAAAAGGTTGCGTGGTTGTACTTGTTCCTGAAAATATGTACGAACCTGTCGAATCTTTTGTATTAGCAAAAGCTAAAATACTTTTTAATACCCCTTCCAGTTCACGTGCCGTATTGCTTCTGTCAGTGGCACTGGCTGTATCATTCAAACCACGAGTTACCAATTCACGAACTTTCGAAATCGCATCCATGCTCCCTTGTATCGCTTGCGTGACTTCAGCTGTTCTATTTTGTGCATTTGTCGTATTACTTTGATATGCTGACGTTCGTTGAATATAATCTTCTGTTGATTTAATCGATATTGAAAGTACAGGGTCATCAGACGAATCAAGAACCAACGATTGGCCTTCTGCCTGTTTACTCACTTTTGTAAAAGATTCCATCTGTGATGTTAAAATATTCACTTGATCGCGATATTGAATAATACTTGGTAATCTCATCGCACACCTCGTTAATTAACGCATCATCGCCATAATAGTATCAAAAACATTTCTTGCAGCTTCTATCACTTTTGCACTGGCTGCATATGATTGTTGATAAATTAATAAATTTGTTTGTTCTTCTTCAGCAACGACACCCGTTTGTTCGTAAAAACGACTTTCAGATTGCTTTCTTAGTGCCTCAGCACTTTTATATTCAATCCCAGCTGTATTTGTTTGCAAAGATACGGTGCTAGATAATGATACATATGCTTGATTCAGCGTCGAATTCCCACCATCTAAAATTTGTCGTGTGAAAATACCAGCCATTGCAATCGCATTATGATTATCCCCAACGGTATTTAAATTATAACCTAATGTAAATGTATCGCCGGCTTTAACAGGTCCTGTAATGCTCACTCGAAATCCTGGGTCGTAGCTAGCGGTTGTTGGAAAAAGCTCAGACCCGGTTGCTGGGTCATAGCTCAAACCCGTTTCAATGACGGAATCATCGTCAGCATTGACAATTCGGTAAGTAGAATCTGTTAAAAATTCAATGCGTAAAGGCGGACTTAATTGACCCGGCGTTGCAAATATACTATTCGTTGTATCGACAATCGAGGTTACTTCTATTTGACCAAACCCTGTGTTTGATTTACTTTGTGATGCAGAAACTGGATACGCTAGGGCTAATTTTCGCGGGTCAGTCATTGTGACTGCGGTTGCGGAGCTGGCACCTTCAAAGGGTTTAATTAAAAAATTATCGCCTGCATCAAAACTAGCTGCTGTAATCGACAAAGTCATGCCATCGAAAGTGGCTGTATGGGGAACTGAGCTAATCGTCCCAGATGAAACTGTTTGACCGTCACTAATACGCATAATGGTATAATCTGTACTACTGGAAAACGAAAGCCGATAATCTGTCACCTGCAATTCACTCACATCATCAATTGATACAGCTAATGTCCCTGTCCCTGTATTATTACTATTTGCCCCAATACGCTCAGTCATTAAAGCTGTCGTATTGATATCACTAAAGATATTACCACCAAGGTTCCCATTCATATCTGAACCCAATTTATTTTGCGCATTAAATACTGCTGATAAAGCGAGTGCTAATCGACCCAATCCACGATCCGCTTCATCGTAAGCAGTTTGACGCAAACTAATCATCCCGCCCAAATTCCCATCGGTGATAAATGAGGTGACATCAATATCATCCCCATACCCGTTTTCAAGGGTAATACCGTAGAGTGATTGGTTTTCAGTATTAGAAACCGCTGCGAAATGATTGACTGTTGCGCCTGACACAATTTGTAACCCATTACTAACACTAATTGTTAGCTCATCATTTTCATCAGTATAAGTTGTAAAGTTGATAGATTTAGCCAACTCATGCACTAAAGCATTACGTTGATCTAGTAAATCATCACGATTATCAGTGCTTTGTTGCTGAATTTTGACGTTAATTTTGCCAATTTGATCGAGCAAAGTATTGGTCTGTGTAACCGTATTCAAAATACTGCTATTTAAATCGCTTTTCTTCTTTTGAATTTCACCGCCCATCGCACTAATACGGTTGGCCAGTGCCGACAGCTGATTTAAAAATGCGCTTCGCGACTGAATATTCCCATTCGCAGCTCCTGTTAGGGTTTGAACTGCATTAATCGCATCATTTAAGTATTTTGAAACGTTCGTTTGTCCATCGTCTAGCATTTTTTCAAAATCTGAAATGCTATTATAAAACGATTCCAGCTTTGCTGCACTGCTGGTTTTAGCTAACAAATCTTTACTCGTTACATCATCGTAAACTCGTCTGACGTCAGAAACCGTTACGCCGCCTCCAAAACCTGTATCCGCAAAATCAATAACACGGCGACTATAAAACGGCACTTGTGCTTTAGAAATATTTTGTGCGGTCGTATTTAACGCCAATTGATAAGCTAATAAGCTCTTGGTACCAATGCCTAGTAATCCACCACTCATTGTTAATCACTCCTTTAAAAAGGCCAGAGCTTGAAGAAGAATTGTGTTAATGCACCGCCTCGTGAGGCATTTGCTACTTGGCCGCCGCCACTATAAGTAATTTCTGCATGTGCAACGCGTTTTGAAGAAATGGTATTATCGGGTTCAATATCTTCTTCGCGAACAATCCCGCTTAATTTCACATATTCTTTCCCAAAATTAATCGTAACCCACGATTCGCCGCTCACGACTAAGTTACCATTCGATAATACTTTTACAACCGTCACTGAGATATTACCGTTTAAGGTATTTTCTTGGTTACTTTCACCGTTACCATCAAATTGTTGATCCGCTGCGGTATCCAACGATAAACCATTCGATAAATTCGCACCAAATGCCTGGTTAACAGCGAAATTGTCACTTGTTTTCTTGGTTGTTTTGGTTTTCGATTTTTTCTGACCCGTGGTTGATTCTTGAAGAACGACGGTGAGCACATCACCCATGTGATGCGCAATACGGTCTTGATATAAACTCATTTCATAACCTGACTGATACACTGTTCCATCACGTTTCGGTGGAGCGCGCATATCTGGCGGATAGGTCGGTGGATTATCCATGGTTTTTGTCGGCTCAAAATATTCCGCACAGCTTGTCAGCGCCAGTGAGCACAAAAACATAAAAATCATTAACAAAGTTCTAATCATGTATTATGTTTCCCGACTTAAGGTTTGTAACATCCCATCAACCGCAGAAACTGCTTTTGACGTGACTTCAAAAGAACGTTGTGCTTCGATTAAATTCACCATTTCTTCAACCACATTCACATTCGAGCCTTCTAGCTGATTTTGTACAATTTGGCCAAGGCCATTTTGTGTGGGCGTGCCATCAACAGGCGTTCCGCTTGCGACCGTTGAGAAAAATAAGTTTTCGCCTTGTGGGTCTAAGCCATCTGGATTGATAAAATCGCTCAAATTTAATTGACCCAATTGCGTTAATGTTCCATCACTCGATTGTACACTCACCATACCATCTTTCGTGATATTTAATGGACCTGAGCCTTGAGGCACAGTCATCGGTGGTTGTACAACATACCCGTTTGACGTGGTAATTTGGCCTTGTTCATTAATGCTTAAACCACCATCACGTGTATAAGCATAATTGCCATTGGGCAACTGTACTTTCAAAAATCCACGTCCGTTAATATTGATGTTCAAAGGATTATCGGTTTGTATGGGGGTACCTTGCGAATATATTTTTTTATTCGCTGACATTTTTACCCCTGTCCCTATCACTAAACCACCGGGACTATTCGTATCTTGAGATACGGCTGCACCGGTTTGTGTAATCACTTGATAAGGCAAATCTTGAAATTCAGGTCGATTTTTCTTAAACCCTGTCGTTTCAGCGTTGGCGAGGTTGTTCGAGATGACTTCAATCGTTTTATGATGCGCATCTAAACCTGATTTTGCGATTAATAATGCCATATCCATGATTGTTACTCCTTACGCTTTGACATCTAATAATTTATTGGATTGAGACGCTTGATCGGCTAAGTTTTTCACAAAATTGGAATGAATTTCATAGCGTCGTGATAAATCAATTAATTTAATCAAGGTTTCAACTGTATTCACGTTTGACCCTTCCAAAGCCCCTGATGAGACGGTGACATTTTGGTCTTCCACGGCTAACCCGCCATCTTTTAAGTAAAATAAGCCATCTTCGCCTTTTTGAAGCTTGCCGACTTCAGGGTTCACCAATTTTAATTTGGCAATAGGGACCATTTCCGTGCCACCTAGCGGCATGATGGTGACAGTCCCATCTTTTGCGATATTTAAACGTTCTGATTTTGGAATATTGATCGCACCATTCGAACCTAATACCATTTCACCTTTGCCATTTGTTAAGAAGCCATCAGCGGTAATTTCAAAATTACCAGCACGAGTATACCCTTCTTTGCCTGTGCGTGATTGAACAGCAAACATCCCCTGTCCGGTGATTGCAGCGTCTAAATCACGCCCGGTTTGTAAGATAGTACCTTGTTTGAAATCGGTGTAACTGCTACCAACAGATGGGTAAACACGCGTTTCCATTTTGTCATCGCTTTTCACCACGTGGTTTTGCTTAATCACTTCATAGTCAGCTTTAAACCCAATGGTGCCAGCATTCGCCAAATCGTTCGATAACATTTCTAACTCTGTTAACGAATTTCGTTGACCGCTCATCGACACAAACAAGGACTTATCCATAAATCACCTATTAAATTTTCAAGACAGTTTGCATGACTTCATTGTAGGCTTGCTCAACCTGTGCGTTCGCTTGGAAATTATGCTGCGCACTAATCAATGAAATCATTTCTGCTGTCAAATCCACATTGGATAATTCTAAAGATCCAACCTCAATGCCACCATCGCTATTAGAAGCGTTAATAGAAGGACTGCCTGAGGCGCTGGTTTCAACCCACGACATATTCCCAACACTGCTAAGACCATCGAGTGCTTCAAACTTTGCAAGACCAACTTTGCCAATATCGATACGTTGTTGGTTATCATAAATATTGGTGACAACGCCGTTACCATCAATCACCGTGTTCACATAAGCACCGACTGCGTAACCATCGGCTTTGGTCGGAATTTCTTTCATATCACTACCAAATTGCGTCGTGCCTGTCATGTCAATATCAAATGCCTGTGGGCCTGCTGCACCACCGCCAGGGGTAAATGCCAAGCCTGATAAACCGGTTGTGCCTGATAATTGACCTGTCGACGTAAAGGCTAAAGTCCCTGAACCAATATTTGTGCCATCAACTTCTATTTCAACATTCCAGGCATTGGAACCTGATTTAATATAATAAATTTGTAAGTTATGGGTATTCCCTAAACTATCGTAAAGTTGTGTCGAGGTGACTTTGTTATACGTTGACGAATCAGCATTGTCAAAGGTACCAATCGGTATGGATGATCTTGAATCAAGGTTTAATTTTTGAGGTGCTGTCGTACTTGGTGTGGCAGGTGCTGAGGCGGTATCTATAAAAATATCACTAACGCCGCCACTGGTGTCTATCACACCGCCAGTCGCAAGATAGCCTTGCAACCGTTGTACGCCTGAGCTAGGTACAAAATAACCATCTTTATTTTGACTGAATTGACCTGCTCGCGTATAGGTAATTGCCCCACTATTGGGGTCTTTTAAAATAAAGAAACTGGATTGGTCTTTAAGATATAAATTAAAATCACCGCCAACCGCATCTTTACCAGCGCCGCCAAAATTTTGTTTAATCCCGGAAATACTCACCCCTAAACCGGCTTGTAAGTTTGACCCCCCATTACTCGCAGGGTAAACGTCACTAAATGAGACGTAAGATTTTTTAAAGCCGTAAGTATTTGCGTTAGAAATATTATTACTGATGACTTCCATTTCCGTCATCGCGGCTTTCATCCCAGTGTTTGCAATATTCCCAATACCCATTTTTTAGCTCTCCTGTTTTATAATTATGCGGTAAATTTCACAATATCATCCATTGAAACGCCACCCATGCCATCTAAATTCAAAATAATACTTTTATTCTGTCTGTCCATGGTAACGCTATTAATTTTAAAGTACCCGGCGGTGTCGGCTTTAATTTCCGTCCCACCAACATTAGAAACAGCTTTTAATGAATAAAACTCATCACTACAAACATTCCCTGCTTCATCTTTACCATCCCATTCAAAATCTAATAATCCAGCGCTAGATTCGGGCAAGGTTAATGTTTTTACTAAATTATTTTTCGAATCGCGAATTTCAACTTTGCTATACATAGACTGTGCCGGAACTAAAACTGAGCCTTTTAAAGTGCCTGTGTCTTTATCAATGGCACTGCGCGGTATTGGTAGTACCGCGTGTTTACCAATTAATTCCGAGGCTGAAATCATCTGTGACTGAACCACATTGTCACTAAACATTTGTACGGTTTTCTTTAAATCATTACTAGCAGCCATGGATGTTAACTGAGACATTTGTTGTAACATCGCGCTGCTATCAAAAGGTTTTGTGGGGTCTTGCATACGAATTTGGGTGGTAAATATTTTCAAAAAATCATCTTGTGATAAGGTTTTCGATTGCGCAGCAGACACTTGTCCTGCGCCTTCAGACGTCATTAACGTGTTATTAATTTGATTTATTTTCATTATTTAAGTCCTTATCTCGAATTCAACACATTAATACCCTGCATAATTAAACCTTTTGCCGTATTCATCACTTCCACGTTTGCTTGATACGCACGTGAAGCTTCAATCATATTCGTCATTTCTTCAATGGGGTTCACGTCTGACACATACACATAGCCGTCATTATTGGCTAACGGATTTTCAGGCTCGTATTTCTTCTGCAAAGGCTTAGTGCTTTTATCAACACTTGTGACTTGCACACCGCCAATGGGTTGGTCTGCTTCGCTCAAGCCTAAAATAGGGCTGGTTACTTCAGACATAATGGCTGATTTTGCACGATATGTTGAATTAGGATCCCCACTCACGCTCGATTGGTTAGACAGGTTACTCGAAATGGTATTCAGGCGTATGCTCTCTGCACTCATGCCACTAGCGGCCGTTGTTAACACATGTTCAAGCGAGGTCATACTTGCTCTCCTTTAATCGCTTTAATTAACTCATCTGTTTTATTTTGTATAAAGGTCAAGCTCACTTGGTAACGAATTGAGTTTTGCATAAAGTTTTTTCTTTCAATTTCAGGGTCTACCGTATTACCATCCATGCTGGTTTGCATCGGAATACGATATTTAATTTCAGATTGGCTCATACTGCCATTCATACCCGTTATATGTTGGCTGTTGGTGGCTTGTAATCCTGTATCACTGCCGCCCATTTTTTTCAAAACATCATAGAAATCAATATCTTTAGCTTTATATTTGGGCGTACTGCTATTCACTAAATTCGTGGTGATTAAACTTGCACGGTCTTCCGTGAGTTTTAATGCGTTTTCAGCCACACCAAATAATTTATCCATTGTCATCTCCTTACTTACGGTAAGAGATGCAATTATCGTGCCAAGTCTTAGGTTGAATGAGAAAAGCGAAGATTACTTTGAATTTGCTATGGTTTTAGCTTCTCACTACCAATATCGGCATCAAGGTAAAAAAACTTAAATAAATTTTTTTTGCCGGTCAGTGGCAATAATTGCCGCCTATTTTGGTTTGGCTTCAAAATTATGATAAACTAAGAAAAAGATAACCGAAAGGATGCGGGTATGAAATTCAAAACATTGTTCACCTTATCACTTTTTGCTACAACTGTCTTAATTCTTATCTCAAAATCTGTACAAGCTGACTCACCGCCCATTATTATCAATAATAATACCGCAGCACCGAGTGGAACGCCTCAGCAAAGTGCACCCACCTCAGGCTGTAACAATAACAGTACGTCGAATTCCTCTGATAACATGCGTCCTGGCACGTATTATCAGGCTAATCCGAATGGTGGCACCAATACCATTTATTCAACGGGTGATAAAACCCCGTATGATGCTGATATTAATTGCAATAATACGCCAGTGACCGTGCAGCCGTATGTTTACGCGCCCACGCCGCCACTGCCTTCTCCCCCAACACCTGTTCGATAAGTCTCTAATTGCTTTATCGCAACTAAGGCTTTTTCAATCGCAATTAATTCTTCGTGGTAGGGAATCAAGACTTCTGATTCTTTATCACGAACAATCATTAACACTTGAATTAATTTTGCCTTCGTTTCAGGGGTTAATAAGGGTAGCAAGGCTTCTAGGCAATCTTCACGACGATTCATTTCAGCTAAAATAGAATCATAGTCTTCATCTTGTGCTTCAAGACGCTCGTAGATACCTTGGCTTAAGTCAATGACTTCTTTCAATAAATTTTCGGCTGTTGTTGTTTTCATTATTTCACCGTTGTGGCTATGTTATCCCACGCTGTTTTGATGGGGTTGAGTTTTGAAAGGGCTTCATCTAATAATGCCGTATCATTTTTAAGATGGGCTTTTAATAACACAGATTCAATATAAGTATAAACATCACGTAATTTCTCTGATATTTTTTTAGCGTTTTTATCAGTTAAATTTAGCGATTGTCTCAAATGCTCAACAATCTCTAAGGCTTTCGTCACGGCTTGAGATTTCTTGGCAATTTCTTTTCTTTCCATATAGTGCTTGGCTAGTTGAATTTGCTGCACGGCTCGCTCAAAGAGTAGCTGAATTAAACGATGCGGGGTGGCATTCATCACTTCTGTTTCGGCGCCTATTTTTCCATATAATGAAATGTCCATATCTCATTCCTCTATTTTTTTATACTTATCCCTGACATTTGCGAATCCAAGAAAGAACTAATTTGATCAGATCGACTAATTAATGAATTTAAATCTGCATATTTCTTTAGCAATCTTAGTTGTACATCATCGAGTCTGTTTTCTTCAACACCAATTGCCTGCGTTAACATCGACATTCTCTCGTTAATTGAACCCACTTGTGTTTCAATGGTTCCATTGTATCTTGTTATCTTTTCAATCGCTGTATCTGCTGCCTTGATAAATCCTTCACTTGTTTCAGTAAAAAATCGTTTCACATCATCAGGATCATCGCTTAATGCTTTTGATAAGACCTCATCATCAATTTCATAACGTGTCGAATAAAAGTTTTTTCCTTTCGATGTTTGCAACACAACTGCATCTTCTGTTTTTACCATTCCAACATCTAACATTTGCGTTATAGAGCCTGAAACATCGTATGTATTTGAAAATAAGTTTTTGATATCCATTTTAACGGTTGAAACCGTTGCATCTGTTAACTTTTCACTCGTGGTTGCTTGGTCAACAAAATCAATCAAATTATTATAGGCTGTAACCATATTTTTAATGGCTGTCGTTACTGCCGCATTTTGTGCCGTTAAATCAGTATCGATCGTCAGTGTTGTTGTGCCGCCTGAGGCAAGTAAATTGAATGACAATCCATCGATCACATCAGTAATTTGATTGCTGCTACGAACAACTGAATTTGAATCAAACGTAAATTCAGCATTTTGTGCGATCGACATTACATTTGTAATATCAAACGTTGCGGCTGCACTCCCAGTAATTGAAACATTATTTGCTGTGCCTGTTTCAGCTGATGCAATCACTAATTTAAACTCATCAGCGCCGCCTCCACTGGTCGTAGACAAAATACTTGCTTTTGCACCCACATTACTTGATGCATTATTAATTTTATCTCTAACCTGCTCTAGCGTATCAGTGGATGTCACTGAGACTGTAAAATTGCTTGCCCCGACCGTAAATGTTAAATCACCTGTTATTCCTAAGGCATCTGTTTTACTCGTATACGGAGTTGCTGATGAATAAACCCCTGCTTGTGCAAGCTTCGTTACTGCAATTGTGTGTTTTCCAGCATACATATTAACATTATTCGTGATACTAGCAGTCACTGCATCTGAATCAGAGCTAGAGACTTTATAGGCCGTTGTGTCATAGGCTGCACCCACATTATCAATCGCTGTTTTTAAACTGTTCACAACACTCTTAAATTGACTGTATAAACTCACTTTCACTTTATCACTGCTATAGGTGTTATTTAGCCCATCGAGCTTCTTTTGTTCTTTCACCATTAATTGTGCAACAATGGCTTGAACATCTATTCCACCTGAGCTAATTGAAGCCATTTTACAACTCCTTTAAATAAACATACCGGAGACAATTCTCCGGTATGTTTTGCTATGTCAACAATTAACCTAGCAATTTCAGTGCCAATTGTGGTACTGAGTTAGCTTGTGATAACATCGCTACGTTTGATTGGTTCATAATCATATACTTAGCTAAGTTAGCACTTTCTTCAGCATAGTCAGCGTCCATGATACGTGAACGAGCGGTATCTAAGTTCGTTGCACGAATATCATTAGAAGCGATAGCTGCTTCAAGGTTAGATTGAGAAGCCCCCAACGATGCAAGACCGGTTGTCACCGTTTCAATCGCTGTTTTAACAGCATCAAGTGCGGACTGCGCGTTGCTGTTAGTCGTCACATCTGAAGTATCAATACTTAAATCAGATGCGGCCGTTGCTGTTAAGGTGATAGAAACACGGTCATTACTCGTATTTGCTTCACCAATCTGAATACTGACAGAACCACCATTTAACAAGTCAATCCCGTTAAAGGTAGATGTGCTTTGTACACGATCAATTTCTGTTAATAAAGATTGGAATTCTGTGTCAAGGTTACTCAAGTCAGTACTACTATAAGTACCAGACGATGCTTGAGACGCAATTTCACGCATACGTTGTAAAATATCTAAGGTTTGTGTCATTGCACCTTGTGCAGTTTGCAGTAAGGATACACCGTCACCACCGTTACGTGAACCTTGTTTTAAGGCACGAACAGATGACATCATACTTTGTGCAATTGCTAACCCTGCTGGGTCATCTTTCGCTTCAGTTACACGTAAACCTGAAGAAAGTCTATTTAAAGTTTTCGATAATTTAGATTGGTTACTGTTTAAATAGCTTTGTGCAACCAACGACCCTACGTTTGTGTTGACGATAATCCCCATTGTTATCTCCTTAATTTTTTATTTTTTTCTTCCCACAAGGCTTATCGTCTCGCTTAATGAAATCTTAAATCAATTTTTTTGTGTTATTAAACATAGGCATCCACGTTACTCGATGCATTATTTTTTTGTTTTGTCACTGTTTTTTTAGGGGCATTTTCATCTTTCACATAAGGTTCATTACTATTAAAGGCCTGTTTTTCTTGTTGTTTTTCTTTCCCAGCCGAATTCATATTACTTTCAGGTTCTTGTAACACAATGTTAATTTTATCTAATTGAATATTTGAACTAGTAAATTGTTCTTTTAAAGCAACGATATGCGTTTCTAAGAGTGCTTTTACTTGTCTATTTTCAGCCACCACTTCCAATTCAGCACTATTTTTATCCATCTTCAAACGGGCTGTAATTTTACCTAACTCTGGCGGATAAATTTTAATATTGGCATGATACGTTGTTAAGTTCACATCAGCCGCACTCATTGATTTTTCAATCGACACATTCACTTCGTAGGCCGATTTTGCAGGCGCCGAGGCTGCACCTGACCCAGTCACTGATAAGTCATTTAATCTCGATTCAAGCTTAATGGCATTATTAACTTGTTTATCATTCAGTTTTGTCTGTATCCATTGCGATAAATTTTGCAAAGAATCAATGCTTTGTTGATCTTGCGTTTGTGCTGCTACTTTCGTATTTGCGATTTTTGTATGCTCTACCGTCGATTTAGGGCTTTGTGCATTTGTTATTAAATCATCAGTATTCAGCTTCACTTCAACTTTATCTTTTGATGCTAATTTATTTATTTCTTGATGATTTTCAGATAATATTTTTTGATTCACTGTATTAACCAATGCAGGTTTTTCTGTATTCGCATCACCGGTTAACATACGTACCATTTCAGGCGAAGGTGTTTCATTAACTTGTTTTGCCTGGCTCAATATCGTTGTATCGGTTTTGGGTATTGTAGGTGTTTCCGTTTTAACTGTTTGTTTATTCGTATTTAATTGCATTGTTTGTAGGGCTAAGGTTTCACTTGCGGCACCGGTTAATTGATTTTCCGGTTTCACAACCGGTGGTTGTGGATTATTCATTAAGTAACTCATTTCAATCAGTAAGTTATTTAACGCTTCATTGCTGTTTTCATCTTGTCTAACATTATCATCACTTACCGTTTGTAAATTCTGCGCATCAACCGATTGTGAATCATTAGCAGCTTGTTGATTAAATAATAATGAACTCAAATAATCCATAAAATCACTGGGTTGTGATTCATCAGCCATATCTTGTGTATTTAAGTGATCATCAGGTGTTGAAGGCGCGTTTAATAGTGAAGGTTGTTCAAGCATTATTTTCATGATTATTTAACCTTATCGTCCTTGAATAACACCATTCTACCATAAATCTCTCAAAATAATTCATGGTATAATCAAACGAATATTTCACACCTAGCCCATACAGTTGGCATCAATTTTGCATGATGTGTGATAAGTAGTGATAAAGGCATAACTATGAAATTGAATTATCAGCACCTATTTATTTTATTAACGACATTATCGATCACACATCCGTGTTCGAGTGCGCGTATTAAAGATATCACCAGCATTGCTGGCGTGCGTGATAACCAATTAGTCGGTTATGGTTTAGTCGTTGGTTTAGATGGTACCGGCGATAAAACCTCCCAAACGCCTTTTACCACACAAACCTTTAAAAACATGTTGTTACAATTCGGTATTAAAATTCCAAACGCTCTTAATTTTGAAACAAAAAACGTCGCGGCTGTTGCGCTCAGTGCTGATTTAACGCCTTTTGCGAAAATTGGTCAACGCATAGACGTCACTGTTGCCTCCATTGGTAATGCTACCAGTTTACGCGGTGGTGAATTATTAATGACACCGCTTCGTGGTGCAGATAATCAAGTCTATGCCATGGCACAAGGCAGTGTTGTTGTTTCTGGTTTTGGTGCACAAGGTGCTGACGGCTCTAAAGTGACTGTCAATTCCACCAGCAGTGGTCGTATTCCCAATGGCGCCACCATTGAAAAAACGATCTACGAACCATTTGCGCAAAACGGTATTATTACTTTCCAATTAGATGAACCTGATTTTTCAACCGCACAGAAAGTTGCTAATACTATCAATGCGAATTTTAAAAAGAATGTCGCAAAAGCGATGGATGCAACAGCCATTGCTGTCAATTTAAACCCTTATGTTCCTATTTCTGATGAAAATTTCCGTATGGCAGGCGCTGTGTCTAAAGATGATATGGATGACCCGCGTGCGGGTGCCGCCAATCGCCCCGAACGCTTAAGTTTATTTATTCCTTACATCACAAAAATTGAAAACTTAATGCTAGACCCTGAACACGTACGTGCTCGCATTATTGTGAACTCACGTACGGGTACAATTGTCATGGATGAAAATGTGATGATTAACCCAGTTGCCGTTTCACATGGTAATTTATCAGTGGTGGTCAGCGAAAAACCATTCGTCAGTCAACCCAATGCCTTGGCCTCAGGTTCAACGGTGACGGGTTCTGCATCAGATATTAATATTAATCAAAGTCAAAACCGTGCCTTTGTATTTTCAACGGGTACATCACTCAGTGATTTAGTCGATGAAATTAACCGTGTTGGCGCAGCACCAGGCGATTTAATTTCGATTCTTGAAGCGATCAAAGCAGCAGGTGCGCTGCATGCTGATCTTCAAGTGATTTAGGATATTAAAAATGGCTATCGATAAATTAAGCAACGACGTACAAAACTATACAAACATTCAAGGGCTTGTAGAATTGCATGCACAAGCAAAACGCGACCCGAATGCTGCCAAAAAAGAAGTGGCTAAACAATTTGAATCTATCTTCATTCAAATGGTATTACGCAGCATGCGTGAAGCCAATAAACCGCTGGCCTCAGATTTAATGGGCAGTCAGAACATGGATTTTTATCAAGAAATGTTCGATAAACAACTTTCCATGTCCCTATCGAACCGTGGCATTGGTCTTGCACAAATGATAGAAGCGAATTTAAATGAACGTGAATCAGGGCGGGCTATTCCTGCATCTGAAATAAATTTGATGCCTAAGCCTTCTTCCTTACCCATTGTTGTGCCCAACCCCATTAATACGGCTGCGGTCTTTACACCGTCGCAACCCAGTGAAACGACTACCAAATCGACATTCAAAACAGCGTCTGATTTTGTCAAATCTATTTGGGGTTCAGCCAAACGTGCAGCCAGTTCATTAGGTGTCAGCCCTGCCGTTTTAGTCGCACAAGCAGCACTTGAAACCGATTGGGGAAAAAAAGTTATCCATCAAAATTTATTTAATATCAAAGCAGACAGCCGTTGGAAAAATCAAACCACAACAGTTGCTGCATTAGAAAACAAAAACGGTGTTTTAGTTAAAGAAAAATCCAGTTACCGTGCTTATCACTCAGTGGATGAAAGCTTCGACGATTATGCTGATTTTATTAAAACAAATCAACGTTATGGCACCGCTTTAACGCAAGCACATGATCCTTCGGGATATATGAATGCACTACAATCAGCAGGTTATGCAACAGACACTGATTATGCGAAAAAAGTCATGCAGATACATGACAGTGCACATTTTAAGTCATTGCTTGTTGGTTTAAAATAAATTTAATATTCGGCACGTTTGCGCCGATAGGCAGCTACAGGGACAAAAGAGTAGCCGCACATGTTTGATAGAGGAAAGGGGGATACCATGATAAACGACATTAAGATCAATGGCTTAAACATGCCGGTATCAGGTAATCAAGAACTTAAGCAAAAATCTGTAAAAGATGCAGTCAAAGATAATGACCGCGATGCAGATGATGTGACGCTTGCCCCACACTTAGGCAACTTAGTGGTTAGCCTCAATGAGACAGACATGGATGAAACGCATCTTAGCCGCATCGTCACGCTCAAAAATCTCATTAATAATAATGAGTATGAGTTAGACATGGAATCGCTTTCACGTCGTCTCAGTCAAAATTCGCTACTCACAAAAGGAACTTAGTTCATGGATGAAAGAATTGCCCCCTTCATTCAAGCGCTTAAAAGTTTGATTGAAGATTTAAGTGCTTTGAATTTGTTATTAAAAGAAGACCAGACATTTTTCAGTCAAAATGATTTACCGGCAGTGCAGCAAAGTGATGAAAGAAAACAAACTTTGTTAATGAACGTTGCAAACCAGGTTCAAGCCATTCAAAAAATGATGCCGAAAACACAAGGTGGTTTTATTCAAAACCTGCGTGATTATACAAATCAATTTGCGGCTCACCAACAATCAACGACAGACGCACTCATTGCCAGTTTGCAATCGCAATTAACACAAGGCTATGAAAGTCTCATTATTAATAATAAAATAGTTGTCATGAACCTCAATTATTTAAAAAATATTTGGGACAGAATCATGGCGTTATCACCTGAGCATCAGGCAGCCTATGAAAAACCGCAAGCACGACACGAATAGGGAGAGACTATGACAAGCGCGCGTCGTGTATTATCGATATTACTTGGCCTATGTGTGACACAAAGCGTGTACGCACAAGCACTTGAATCCATCGATACCATCAACGCCTTAGCAAAATCATTTATTGAAAAAAATACCCCTTTAGACCCGGGTGATCGCATGGAAGTCCATCTGAGCCAGGCAGCCAATAATCTTCAATTAGCGCGCTGCAGTGAAGCGATTGATGTCATGCTACCCCCCAACTCATCAGAACAACCTAGCACGCTTAGCATGCGTTGTACCGGCCCTGAAGCGTGGCAAGTGTATGTTCCTGTGAACACCGTCATTTTTACCAAAGTGGTTGTTGCTAAACAACCAATACCCAATAATGAGAAAATTGAACAAAACATGCTCACGACTGCAGAAATGGATAAAAACCAGTTATTTTTAGGCTATTATAAAGAGATGAAAGACGTGGTTGGGTTGGTCACCAGTGGCGGCATTGCATCTGGGTCGGTGATTAATAAACGCAATGCAACACAACCCATTTTGATTAAACGCAACCAAGGTGTTTCCATCGTTGCGATTAAGGGCTCCATCATGGTGAGAGCCGATGGCGTTGCAAGAGAAGATGGTGCGTTAAATAACTCAATCAAAGTATTTAACCCGTCATCAAAAAAAATGCTTGATGCCATTGTGATTAATAGCTCAACCGTGCAAGTACTCTAACGACAATGATAATAAAGAGTATTCACTATGCGAGTGTTGATTGGATTTTTGATAGTTGTCCTGTGCGTCTTTGGTGGCTTTAAGCTATCGGGCGGTCATTTACTTGCATTATATCAGCCTTACGAATTAATTATTATTGCAGGTGCTGCAATCGGTTCTTTTGTCATTAGCAATGAAATGCGCGTAATCAAAGCTGCATTTAGAAATATCAAAGGCATTGTGCAATCCCCCATTGTCAAACGTGAATTCAATATACAACTGCTCTCTTTCTTCTTTCAACTCCTTACAAAAGTCAAAAAAGATGGGATGTTAGCGATCGAAAATGATATTCAAAATCCGCAAGAAAGTGCAATTTTTAAAAATTATCCGCTCATCACTAGCAATAAAAAACTAATGGAATTTATTTGCGACCACATGCAAATTATCACCACAGGTCGCGTTGACCCGCATCATCTCGATGAAATTATTGATACAGACATTGAAACCTATGAAGCTGAAATGGAAATTCCAATTGCTGCTGTGAATAAAGTCGCAGACAGTTTACCAGCCTTTGGTATCGTTGCTGCCGTCATGGGTGTTGTACACACCATGGAATCAATGAATAAACCACCCGCTATTTTAGGGGGCTTAGTTGCCGGTGCGCTCGTTGGTACCTTCTTAGGTGTATTACTCGGTTATGGGTTCGTTGCGCCTTTAGCCGTTGCCATGGACACACGAAGACAAGCAATGGTTAAAACACTGCAAGTCGTTAAAGTGTTATTGCTGGCAAGTGCTAATGGCACAGCACCGACAATTGCGGTTGAATTAGCCCGTAAAATTTTATATTCCGATATTCGCCCGAATAGTGTTGAACTTGAAGAAATTGTGCGCCAAATAAAGTCTGGTGCTAAGGCTGAAGAAAATGTCGGAAGCTAATTCAAGCTCATCAAATAGTGCACACGACCCCAACAGCAAAGAAAAACCTGTTATTGTGATTGTGCGCAAAGTAAAAAAAGTCCACGGTGGGCATCATGGCGGCTCTTGGAAAATTGCTTACGCCGATTTTGTCACAGCGATGATGACTTTCTTTATGTTGATGTGGTTATTATCAATGTTAAACAAAGCCCAATTGGAAGGTATTTCTGAGTACTTCAAAAACCCCAATAACAAATCTGACCAACAAGCGATAGAAACCAAAGATAAAACCAAAGATGCGCTTGCCGCAAAGGAAAGCTCTGGCATGGCTTCTAATATCAATGTTGATAAAAATAAAAACAAAGATAATGATAAAAACAAAGAGAAAGAAAAAGAAAACAAAAAAGAAGATTCTAAAATGATGATTACGGCTGACCAAATTAAAAAAGATTTAGAAAAATCAATTAATCAAAACCCAATACTCAGCCAATATAAAAGTGCTTTAAATATTAAAGTCACGAATCAAGGTTTAAAAATTGAATTAAAAGATTTAAAAGATAAACCTATGTTCTCTAATGGTAAAACAGATTTTGCAGACTATGCAAAAGTCATTTTAGACTGGTTAGCACCGACCTTAAACAAATACCCTAATCGCGTGATGGTCGTTGGACACACCGATTCTAAACCATTAAACCGAAAAGATTATACCAACTGGGAATTATCAACCGACAGAGCATCTTCAACACGACGAACCTTAGTTGACTACGGTATGGATGATCGTAAAATAGTTCGTGTTGTCGGCGTAGGTGATACCGATAAACTCGAAAAAACACAACCTGACGATCCAGCTAACCGTCGTATCGTATTAATTGTGTTAACAGATGAAGCTTATAAAGCCATGCAAGATCAGTAATTACAATGGCCTAAAGACGAATCGGTAAACACATTTCTCTTCTGTTAACGTTTCCATGGGCATAATCATTAAAGCAGAATCTGCCTGAAACTCAATGATATTTTTTGAGTATTTACTTATTTTTTCATAATGTATTTTTTCTAAAATACTTTTCGTATGCAGTGATTCAGTATCGCCATATAGTCGAGACACCGGAATTAAATCGAGTGATTCAATTTGTAGCATTATCTCAGCATCATTCCCCATAATTGCAAACATATATTCCCCTTGATTTGCAGGAATAATTAACGAATAAAACCCATCGTAAGTCGGCACAGCTTCAACGATATTCACACTGTTTTTAGCATCTTTCATCGCCACTAATTTTAAAACATAACGTCTAAAACTCATATCAGACAATGACATTTCAATCTGATGTCTTTGCTGACTAATTAACGTTAAAGTCAACTCGATGCCGGCATAGCGCAATTCGGCCGGGTAATTCATGCGCATATTTTTTAAGTTCTTTTCCATGAAAAATAAACCGCGTTGTTTCAACCCTGTTAGCCCTTTAGAAGCATCAAACACATTAAACGTATCGGTCGTTCCTAAATTTAAATCAAATTTAAAATGCTGTAATAAATTCATTTCGGGCAGCGTGGGTAAAAATAACAAACGGCTTAGTTCACCGATGGCTGTTTGTTGATAAGCAGTAATAGGAATTACTTTAAAATAATCAATAATATCAACAAGCTGCGATGCAAAATCCAATGCACCCGCTTGAATTTGTTTTAAAACTTGGTGCTGCGCTTCTTGAATAGTTGCTTTGCCAAAAATAGGTTGCCCTGCTTCGTTAAAATCAATGACGCTTTCATCGGTCGTTGTACATAATTGTTCAAGCAAGGCAACATACGTCACCATCGTTTGTAAACTTTTCTCATCGCAACAGCTCGGATCAATTAAACCTTTTCGATTGCTTTTCCAACCAGGAACAGATAGCGATAATAAATAATATCCTGAAAGCTTTATTTGATAATCTTTTAAGAAGACAGGGCTTAATTTAGTTTGTGTAGTGCCGCTATATCCTAAATCAACCAATAGGATTTCATCATTGCTTTCGATATTCGCTTCGTATTGTAAATATTTAAATAAGCGTTCACGATATTGCCTTGAGCGCTCAAGAATCAAAGTTACATTTTTATTCGTTAAAATTCGCTTTCTGAACCATTCTATTTTATCTTTATCGTTTTTTTCATTCGCCAACAAACGTTGCAATTCTTGAATGTCTGACTCCGTAAATAATAATTGTTTTGCCATATCTTCGAAACGTTTGCCTTGAATCACGTCCGCTAAATAATTGATAATGTCTGATCTATCTGCAAACGACGCAGCATAAGAAGCAAAACGGCTAATCCGAACTTTTTTAGCTGTTTCTTCGGGAAATAAGGTATTAAAAACTTGATGTGGCAAATATCCGTCACGTAATAAAAATAATATCTTCGGATGAATGCCAGATTTTCTAAGCGCATCTAAGTGATTTTTTAATCCCATTGCAAACGCAACCATCAAAGGCCCCAACGCGTAATAACCCAATACGGTTTCTGGTATTAGTGCTGTAATATTTTTTTGCGCGTGTACATTTTTAAATAATGCATATGCAGGTTCGCTCTCTCTCACACGAGCGTCAAATAACGACAGTGCATTTTGTTTCAATTTTTGATGCGTTTTCAATATGTCGTTATATTGTTTTAAGTGAATAGCATCTATGTTTTCTCGCACTGCGGCTTTCACATCGGCAATTTCATGATCACCAAAATGTACTATTTTTTCTGTTTTATATCGTTCTCGCGTTAACTGGTGTAACCCTTGCGATTTACTTACGCCGTATTCACACGAAACAACAATATCTGTTAATTGATTAATGACGCCAGTATCAATGTGTGCGCCTAGTAATTTTTTCAAGCCTTTTTTTGATAAATATGTGTCGCTAACGATGAATACCTTTTTATTTAAATTAATCGATTGTTTTAAAATATCAACCATTGGTTGAAATGCATAACAATGCTCAATTTCCGAAGATAGCTCTTCTTCATATAATGCTTCAATTTGATCATCACTGAGTGCTGAATTAAAGGTTAAATAAATATCGCGATAGCCTACTTCACGCTTACCTTTTTCAACAAATTTCCTTCGTCTTGCTATTTCTTCGCATTTAATACGACAATCTGCTGTAAAATTCAATTGTTGAAACATAGGCTTTTTAGCCATCGTAAAGAATACATCCATTGGTTTATCAACATTTCGCCACAATAATGTGTCAAAACAATCGAAGGTAATCACCTGATATTGGTTTAAAAAATTTTCAGTAATAATCTGCAATTCATGTGCAGAAACGGATTCTGATTCTGCTGTCTTTTCGATTATTTCGCCCATTATTTCACCATTTCATCTGAGTTAATCCATTGTTCATCACTTGCATGTTCACTCGTTAACACACCGCCTGACTTTTCAATCATTTTGCGGATAGCGGCAATCAATTGCTTAACCGGTGCCTCATCGGCAATTGCACGATCAATCATGATGAATGCGTTTTTCTCAGATTGATTAGACAACATGTTAATCATCCATGAATATGACGTAATCGGACGAATCAATCCTGATTCATCAATTACCAGTACAGGCTCACGATCAGAATAACTTTGATGTGGTAGAATTAAAATTTGCAACTGCCAATCTTCATATCGGTTTTTATATTTCTCTTTAAATAATTCAACGCATTCTTTAATCAAGACTTGATCGACACTCTCGGTTTGGATAATTAAAGGCATTTCATGGCTTTGTATCCGTTTTGCAATATCAATCACAGGGTGTTTTTCGTCTTTATCTGCTAAATGACGAATTAATCGATAGACGTCGTAATCACACAATTCACGGTAATCAAGGAAATGATTTTTTAAAAAATCTTTTGTTTCTTGTTCGCGGTTATTTCCCATTTCAATTTTTTTATTAAAACTATCTACTGCCATCAAAAAACGTCCTAACCGTGTGTTTTTGACTTCATTAAATTTTGTTTCAGTTGCTAAACTATCAGATAATGCCGTCAATAAACTAATCAAAAGTCGCTCGATTGCAATTTTTTTGCTCGCCTGGCCGATGTTTCGCATAATCAAGCGTCTTGCCATTAAATAACTTTCGAAAATCCCAACCCCTTTATGCGTAATCCCGAGATGACTTTTTCCTTCGTGCTCAACAATCGCCAAACAGTGTATCATCCAACGGAAATCAAATTGTCCGTAACGCACACCACAAAAATGGCTGTCTCTTAATAAATAATCAAAGCGATCTGCATCGAGTTGTGACGACACAATATCGGCTAAGACTTGATTTTGAATCGGTTGATGCATAATCATTTTGATGATTGTTTCAAATTTATCATCGGTCAATTTTGCATCTGGGTTAAGCGTATTATATTTCTCAAAAAACGCATCTGACATATAATCACGTAAAAAATACGGCGTCCAGGCTTCATGGTGTATTAGCTTATCTGCAAAAATGCCTTCAAAGGCATGTGAGAACGGACCGTGGCCAATATCGTGTAACAAACAAGCAATCATCACTAATTGTCGGCTTTCATCGTCTAATTGAATTTTATGTGATATTTGGCTGCCGACATAGCAACACCCTAAAGAATGATTAAAACGCGTGTGAACCGCTCCTGGAAAGATATAATCTGCAAAGCCTAATTGCTTAATATGTCTTAACCGTTGCACACCACGGCTGTCAATAAATGGTTTTATCCAACGATCTTCTTTTTCAGTAAATTGCATGGTACCGTGTACAGGATCTTTCATCACATGAAATTGATTTTTCATCATTCTAAACCTTCTTTATCATCCGTTTGTTCAAGCTCGTGACTCATCCATTTCGTATTCGCTCTTTGGTAAGAAGAGGGAATATGCATCGCTTCTCGATATTTAGTGACTGTTCGTCTTGAAATTGTGATTCCTTCTTCATTTAAACGTTTCGTAATTTCTTCATCACTACACACGGTTGTTTCTTCTTCTATTATTTGCTTAATCATCGCCTTCACAGCGATAGAAGAGCGTGCACGTCCTTGAACTGTTTTTAATTGACCGGGGAAAAAATATTTAAGCTCAAACATACCCCGTGGTGTTGCCATATATTTTCCGGTTGTAATACGTGATATGGTTGATTCATGATAATTTAAGGCACTTGCAACATCAATTAAATTCATCGGTCGCATTTCAAAGGCACCTTCTTCAAAAAAATCGCCCTGATGCGCTACAATATAGTTAGCAACGGCTAATAATGTCTCATTACGTCTTTTCAAACCATTGACTAATAATTTTGCTTCTTGTAATTGTATAGCTATGGTTTTAAATGTTTTATCTCTTGCATTTTTTTTAATGATGCCCTGATATTCTTTATTAATGTCGATACGAGACATTAATGAATTAGCTAATTCTGCGATCCATTCACCCCGCACTTTACGAACCACAATTTCAGGTTCAATGGTTTGCTCTTTCAACCCTGAAAATGTTTTCCCCGGGCTTAAATTAAGCGTTTTAATTAGTTGAAAAGCATTTGTTAATGATTTTGCATCCATCTGAGTTGCTTTAATCATACTTTTCAAATCAAGTTGGCTCAACTCAACTTGTTCAAGTGATAATATTTTTTTTGCGCCTATCCAGGCGTCATCGCGATTTTCTTTCTGTTCTAATTGAATGAGCAAGCATTCTTTCGTATTTCTCGCACCAACACCCGCAGGTTCAAACGTCTGAATTATTTTCAAAATTGAGATAATTTCCGATTCGTCGGTTTCGATGTTTTGTTTAATAGCATCATAAATTTCATGTGTGCTCATGGTTAAATAACCATCTTCATCCATGGCATCAATGATGAATTCAGCAATGGCTTGTGCACGATCATTCCATCGACAATCGAGTGTTTGTTTCAGTAAAAAATTTCTAAGTGTCTCATTCGCTGCAACATTTTCAAGCATTTCATAATCAGTATCAAGTGAATGTTGTCGCACACGTTCGTGATGTTGATAAATAATATCATCATCTTCTTCGAGTTCTTCTTTGACTTCAATGAGTGGGTTGGTTTCTATCCATTGTTCTACTTGTTGTTTCAATTCTAAAGTGGTGACTTGCAATAAAGTAATAACTTGCTTTAACTGCTGATTCATCAACAGTCGTTGGTCTAATTTCGTTGTTAATAATAATTTGTTGCTCATAGCGCTCCATCATCCGTTAAACACGGAAACTGGTCACCAAACTCGCTGCAATGAGACTCCAACCATCGACCAAAACAAAGAATAGAATTTTAAACGGTAATGAAATAATCATCGGTGATAACATCATCATCCCGATAGACATTAAAATACTGGCAACCACTAAATCGATAATTAAAAAAGGAATAAAAATTAAAAATCCAATTTCAAATGAGGTTTTCAATTCACTGGTAATGTAGGCTGGCAGAACCACTAAAAATGGGTGGTCTCCATTGGTTGCAACCGGTGTTTTCGATAATTTATAAAATAAATTTAAGTCACTTTTATGTGTTTGCTTCATCATAAAAGCTTTTAAATCAACCATTGCGGCGGTGATTGCGGCTTCTTCAGTGATTTTCCCAGCCATATACGGCTGCACACTCACTTCATTTACATGATCAATCACGGGCCGCATTACAAATAAGGTCATAATCAACGCTAACCCAATGAGAATTTGGTTTGTCGGTACGTTAGGAATGCCAATGGCTTGTCTTAAAATGGCAAGCACAATAATGATGCGAGTAAATGCGGTGGTTGTTATTAATAAGGCAGGCATGACCGTTAATAATGTCATTAACGCGATAATTTTAATGCTTAAGCTGTAGCTGGTGACATTGTTAGTTTGCTTGGCAACAATTAAAGGCACATCACTAATGCCGGCACAAGCAACACCACACACCATGAGAAGTGCGAAGCCCAAGCCCCATTGCCAGTAACGTACTCGCTTAATCATGCTTGCTCACTTGTTTCACTGAATTTTTTTTGAAATATTTCATTGAAATTGTGCAATTTCGACTCTGAAGTACGCTCGCTGATATGAAATAAAGTCGTCATTTGCTGTGGTGTGACACCCACGAGCACTCTTTCGCCCTCAACTTCCAACAATACGACTTTTTCTTTGGTACCCAATGATAACATGCTCAAAATTTTAATATTTGCCGCTGCGCCCAGTACGGTTCGATAACGCATTTTTTTGGCCGCCCAATAACAGGCAAAGGCCAAACTAAGGACGAGCAATAAATTTAAGACCACTTGCGCAATCATAAAGCTCCCTATTCCGATTTTTCAATGACAGGTTGTGCAATTGAAGTTAATCGAACACAGTATTTTCCATTGGCTGTGATGATATTCCCTTTTGAAATTAATTTTCCGTTTGCAAAAATATCAACGGGTTCTCCAGCGCCTTTGTTTAAATCGACGATAGAATCTTTCGATAAATTTAATAAATCACGAATTTTAATTTGTGTTCTACCAACCTCAATGGTTAAGGTGATTGGCACGTCATTTAAAAAATCCATGCCTTTACCTTTGAACAAAGCTTGTTCTAGGGTTGCGCCCACGGTTTGGCTTGTGCTTGCCTCAGGTGTTGAACTCGGTGTATTTTGCTGGTTTTCTTCCATGCCTCACCCCATTAAATTTGACTGACGACTTTCACCACCATATTCCCGTTAGATTGCCCTGCCACCGCACGATATAGCTTTAAATGATTCAAACAAACGTAAACAAGCGTTGGATTTGAAATAGGGATAACATCTCCCTCTTTCAATTCCATAAATTCTTTCACTTTTACATTAACATCGTTTAAATTCATGCTGACAGTGACGTAAGAATCCATCATTTCTGCTTTAATCGCACTGCGCCAAAAATCTTTATCCTGATGCTGATTTTTACCAACGCTATTCGGAATGAGGGTTTCAAATAAAAGTTTATTCACGTGAATTGTAAATTTCGCCTCAAACTCTTCAAAAACAAGGCTAAAGGTTGCAAAATACACTTCGTCTTCTTCTTGCATATTATTGACGTTAGAGATTATACGATTTGTTTTATAGTGTTCGTATTCCACTTTACCGTATTCTTTACTGGCATCAGCAAGGCAACCCAAAATCACACGGCTGATTTTTTCACCGGTAATAATCCCAATTTTTCCGCACCAGTTTTCTTCGCCAATTTTTTCTTGCATCTTGCCGCCGTAGAGCAAGTTAATTGACTGATCTAAGAAAGGGTATTCTACAGAGATAATGCTATAGCATTCGCTAGGGTGCATTTTAAAGGCAGAGTAAACATCGCGCTCAGACGCTTGCTTTAAACATTCAGACACTTTAGCAACGGCGAAGGGGTTAGATTTAACTGTGACTTTTTTGCGTAATAAAACAGTAAATTTGTTTTCGAGTTCGGTACAGAAGGTATCAAAGATAACATTGAGAGCGTGTGTATTAATAAGGCTGCCGTTTTCATCGGCCACAGGCGCTGCGGCTGCTTCTTCATTAGCAACCTCACCACTCTTTTGAGCAGCCTGTAAAATGGCTTCGACTTCTTCCGGTGATAAGACATTACGCTCTTCCATTAAGCTCGCAATCCTTTATCTTGTTACGTTCTTTTATTCTACGCTATTTTATTAAGCCTGTCATATAGGGTGGTTTTATCCCGTCCACCCTTCGAGTCCTTCGAGACGCGCAGAAAACGCGCTCCTCAGGACGAACGGTGAAACCGCATATCTATCCCGTTCGTCCTGAGGAGGCCGCAGGCCGTCTCGAAGGATGAACGACAACCACACGCCCCGTCAAAAAAGTTCCACATAGAACATTTTTACACCCGCCAAAAAAGAAACCTCCCATAAACGTCACATTTGATATGTGACACTTATGGGAGGGTTTTAGCAGCTATTTAATATTTAATTAACTTGTTAAAATACAACGACTTACACTAAACTTCGGTGACCGAAGCTGTCTCTCGAAGTAAGCGCTGAATGATACTCGCACGGATTAAATTACTTTTAACCCCCTCAATTAACGGATATTGCTTACGTACATGAATAGCAGCTTGCTCGATTTTCACCATTAAGTCTTCAGGCAAGCGAATACTCACGATATCGCTTAAATGATCCATATCTTCAGCAATATCCACCAGGGTTGGAAAATCATCAATCTTTAACAACGACTGAACAGCTTCAATAATCCATTTACTTTTACCACGCATCCCATAGCCGTCTTCAATAATCCGTCGTTGCAATTGTCGATGAAGATTTTTTTGCAATTTAATTGAAGTCACACATTTGTTTTGCATCATGATCCCGCCGTTTCCGATTCCAAAAGTTGAACGAGTTTTCTAAACGCTTTCGTCGACTGACCAAAATCATCCCAACGTACATTTGTAAATAAGGTTGTGAATTTATCATAGCTTTTATGCGAAAGCACACAACTCACCAATGTCTTAATCACTTTCGGTTGCGTTGTTGAACCCATGTTCACCTTTTTCGCGACACGCCCACGTGTCACTTTCGCTGGTTGTACCACGGTTAGCTTTTGCGTTTGCTTTGTTTTGGTCAACATTAACTTCAATTCTTTTAAGCTAGAACCATTCTCGCAGGCAACTAACATATCGTGTCTTAATGTCTTTTCGGTAACCCCGGCAATCAGCGCAGCCTTATCAAGGTTTTTGACTGAACCCGCTTTGATGGCGGCACGCACATCTTCTGGTGCTGTAATTGCCGCCAAGTAATAGCTTGATTGAGACAAAGACAAACCCGTGATGTTTTTAATTAAAGTGCCTGTCACATCAGCATCACCGTGTTGCAGTTGATATTCGTTTAAAATATCGCGTACATTCCCTAGGCGCTCATCCAAGGTTAAATCTTCACGTGCTGTGTTTTCTATCCATTGAATCAGCTTCAAATCAAAGCCTTTGGGCTTTTCAGTAAATACACGTGCATCGACTTCTTGCTTCCCAGCTAGAATAGAAGCAAGGCATCTTCTTTCACCTGCCACAACACGGTAAGTTTCACCTAATTTATAAACGACGACGGGGTTGATCACACCGCTAGTTTTGATGGTATGTGCCAGTTCTTGCAAGCTCTCAAGTTCTTGCTGCTTTTTGGTGTGTTCAGCATCATTGGGTGAAATGCCATTGCGCACATCATTTAAGGTCAATAGTAATTTTCGTGGGTTATCAGGGTCTAGCTCAATACGTGATAAGGGCATCACCACATTACGATATCGTCCTGTATTGTTTTCGACGACGTGTATTGTTTCACTTAAACCGCGTGTAAGCGCTTCTGAAATACCAAATCGTTTTTTACGTGTCATGCGAAGATCCTCTCAGCAATGTGGCTACAAACTTCTTCCGCTTCTGCTTTTGCAACTTGTTGTTCCGGAAAATCAAAAATTGAACGCGGTGCAGAATCCGCCGCATCGACTTCAGCAAAGACAATGCGCTGTGAAAATTTCACAGGCAATACATATTTACCAATGGCTTGATTATCTTGCAGACTTTTTAGAATATCTTTGTGTAAGCGTGTTTGTTTGAACATATTAGGTAAAATTCCCACTAAATTCAATGGCTTAGACTTATCACGCATGAGTGATTCTTGCATCCACAATTGCAACATCCCATAAATCCCTTGAACGGGTTGTTCTTCCATCACTGATGGAATCACAATATGCGTTGCTGCTTTAATCACACTAATAGTTAAAGGCCCTTTTGAGGGTGCCGTATCAATCACAACGGCATCATACGCAGCATTCACATCCGGTGAATTTAAAAATTGTGCGAGTTGTTTATGAACTTTATCGACGACTTCAGAACGTCGAACTGATTCAGCGGTGAGTAATTTTTCTGCATGTCCAGGCGCTATGTCCAATTTATCAACATAAGTTGGGTAAGGAACCACACCTTGACCATAAAAAATTTCAGCAATACTGCTACGGCCGTCCCATTCATTATCTTCCGGATTTAAAGGGTCAAAATCAGGATGAATGGGTGGCATTAACCCTTCAGGGGCTGCAGGGTCAATTTCCATATCAAGATATTGATGAGAAAAATTACATTGCGGATCGAAATCAATGCAAAGCGTACGCATTTTTTTGCGTTTACTTAAATACTCTGCCATTAATTTACTACAGGTTGTTTTACCAACCCCTCCTTTATTGTTAACAAAAGCGATGACTTCCATAAATGGACTCCTGTCGTTGTATTACGATAATGTTTACTATATCACTTGTTAAGCTACACGAAACAGATAAAATTATAAAAATAACAACGCTATGCCGTTGTGTTTTTGTTTATCTTTCGTTTATCTTTTGTTTACAGTGTTGTAACCAATTGATAATGAAGAAATAAATCGCTTGAAATGTGACGTTTATGGTAAAGTTCGTGACGTCTATGGGATAATGTGTGACATTTATGGGAGCGAATGTGACAACAATGGGACAACAAGTGACGGATGTGGGAGAAATAGTTGTATCGGAAAAACGTGAATTAAAAAAACACGCAGCAACCATACACTGTTCAAATACACTCAGTTTATTACAACGCAAAGTAAGTAATGCGCTGCTGTATCATGCCTATCATGAAATGATGGTAAAAGAAGAGCATGAAATAACAGTGAAGCAGCTTTGTCGTTTAATTGGCTATCAAGGCAATAATCACGCCGTGATTAAAGAAGCTTTGCGTGGGTTAATTTCAACCATCATTGAATGGAATTTAATTGATGATAAAACTGGCACGGAGAATTGGACAGCCAGTTCTATTTTAGCAAGTGTGAGTTTGGAAGGCCCTTTGTGTTATTTCGCGTATTCGCCGCGTATGAAGCAATTGCTGCATTCACCGTCGATGTTCGGCAAGATCGATTTAGTCATTCAGTCTCGGTTTCGGTCGAGCTACGGGTTAGCCTTATATGAAAACTGCATTCGGTATCGGGGTTTGCCACAGACCAAATGGTTTGAAATGGACTTGTTCAAAAAATTAATGGGTGTGTTGCCAGGTAACTACGATATTTTTCGTGACTTCAAGCGCCGTGTGTTAGACAAAGCGATTGAAGAAGTCAATATGTACTCTGATTTAATTATAGAGCCCGAGTACGGGAAAGAAGGGCGCAAGGTGGTGCGTGTGCGCTTTATGCTGAAAGAGCGCGCCAAACGCACACGCTTGGGCAACAGGCAACGCGTGACAGCCGAGGCACTCAATACACTCACCAATCTTAAAACCGTGTTAATCGCAAAATTTGAGCTCAGTGAGAAGCAGGCGGATGATTTGATGAGTAAGCACGAGGCTGACTACATTCAAAAGAAAATTGAGATGGTAGAAAGTTCGCGGGGGTTCAAGTCGGGCAGGGTGAAAAATAAGGCGGCGTATTTAATCAGTGCCATTAAGCAAGATTTCCAGCCACCCAAGACTAAATCGGCAGATATTATCTCCATTCAAGACGCGAGAGCGGAAATTGAAATGAGCGAAATTCGCAAGATGGCCGAGAATATTCAAGATCAATATCAGGCGTATCGGGAAGAGGCGATAGAGCAGGTGATTGAAGCATTGCCAAAACGCACGAAAACCAAGTTCATGAAGGCCTTTACTGCGTTTGCAGAACCAGCCATTAGTACTATTTTGCGTTTGCAGTCGAATAAATATACCAAAGAATCGGTGGTGGGGTCGCCGCAAATTCGAGCCTTGTTAAGACGTTTTGCCTTGCGGGAACTAGAAGGCATTACGGTGGTGACGTTGGAAGAGTTTGTGGCTCAGTTGGATGAAAAACAACAAAGCGCCTGGCGGAAGCTGAAATCATTCGACCCGGATCATGCGTTGGTGAAGGGGTAGCTTTTTAAAATTTTAAAAGCTTTTATTTAATAAGAGTGGCGTAGATTCAGTCACTGGAACGCTTGTGGTTTTTCGGGTACGGGGTTTAATCGTAAATCGTGCAATTAGTCTTGCGATATTGGTACGATCATCCGAAGATTCAATAACCGCAGGTTTAGTGACGTCTACCCAATATTTACGACGTGGTAACGAAGATGCAACGCTGTTTAGAGACAATTCAGTTTCTTGATCTAAATGATCATCACTGGAATCAGACGCTT
Source organism: uncultured Gammaproteobacteria bacterium (assembly GCA_965653045.1). Classification (GTDB taxonomy): domain Bacteria; phylum Pseudomonadota; class Gammaproteobacteria; order DSM-16500; family DSM-16500; genus Aquicella. The sequence continues at coordinate 50,980 of CBFGYM010000002.1, read as the reverse complement.
CACATTCTTTGAATTCTACAGTTTCAGACAATAAAGGTTGTAACATAGCCGTTGTAGACGCTGAGAGATTAAAACTTAAATTAGGTTCATTTGCTCTGTTGTCCTGCGGAATTACGATAGGCGTTTTAGAAAAATGTCTGCTAATTGGTTTTAAGAACAGTGATATAGCACCGGTTAAAGTTGCTTGCGACAGCACAAAAAACGCAGCAGCAATAATCGGGGTTGCGAGCAGAAAATGTAAAACACCAAAAGTAGCTAATCCACCAATAGCTAAACCAAGCACGCCAAGCGCAATTCCGAATGAAACGAGATAAGGATGGCGTTGACAAAACGACCAAAAACGATTTGGTTGTTTAACAGGCAGCGGCAGTTCACTTTGATGAGAAGGCAGTTTTCGATACGGCTTTTCTAAAAAACTATTAATGATGGATGAATTGTTACATTGCAATAAAGGAAAGGTCACTCGCAAGATAAAACCAAGTGCTGTCTTATATGGCTTTCTTTCATTAGAATAATATTGGTTTTCAGCGCGATTTTCATGAATTTGTTTCAAAAGACTAGACTGAAAATCACGAAGTGCTTTCTCTGTTTTAAAATGATTTTTTAAATAATTAAGAATATATTCTTTTTCTGTGACTGTCGGATCACTTAAATATAATTGATGAGTTAATAAATCTTGAACATAGATATTTGCATCGTAACATTGTTTACGATGTTTAATCATTGGGTTAATTTTTCTATTACCAAGACTCGCACCTGTCGTTTCAAAAATATCATTGAGTAATTGATCTGAAAAAACGCTGTCATTAACCGTTTCATTTTCAAATAACGTGATGAAAAACGTAATGAAACCATGCTGTAAACAACGACGAAAAAGCTTATTGACTGCATCAATGTCAGTTTCTGAAATGGTTTTTTTGTTAGGAAAGGCATTCGATAAAATGATTGAGAATAAAGCAACAAGAACAGGATTCTGCTCTTCTGAATGCGACCTTTTTAATTTCTTGTAAATGCGATTCAGTGCTTCTAATTTATTTTCAATAGAATCAACGATTAAATAAGTCTCTAAACTCGATGTTAAATATTTGAGTTCAGGCGTGTTTTCTATTTTAATAATACTATCAATGTAGTCAAGTAAACTAGAAGATTCACTCGGCATTACAATCCCCTCGATGTTATTTTGTGCAATATTTTTCCACATTGTACAGCGATAAACAGGTTGTGTCTATCAAAAATAGCAGGGTTGAGGGGTGGGTGATGGGTTAGTAACTTATTCAAAAATAGGCAATTTTAGTATCGCAGGGTATAAAATTTTGATTGAATTAATGCGGTGGTTTCCGGAATGCGATATTTAAACGTGGTGAATTTGATAATTAAGTGCGTGAAAGCCTCACGGTCTGGTTTGGTTAAATAAGCTTTATCTCGTTGATCTTTCGGGCTTTTTTGAATAGCGCGTTGTTCAAGGGCATCGACCATCGTTTTTAAGCTTGAAGTGATTGTCATCTCGCCCCGTTTTTCAGCTTGGCTCGACATTTTGAATAGCACAACATTGCTGACTTTTCGAATAATAGCACCCACTAAGCCGGTGAAAACTAGGTTGCCCGCAATGCTTAGCCCTAAGCTAAAAAAGATGCCGGCAGTGAGGCTTAAAAAAGGCGGCAGTAACAGGGGTAGGGCACTCATTAAAACAAATGCACCTAATAACAAGGTCGTTGAAATAGCCGCAATGCTCGCTGCAATTAAAAAGGGATGTCGCTGACAAAATTTCCAATAACGTTCTTTGACCGTGAGTTTTGTCATATTCGGAGTGGATTTAATTTCAGCATTATCAAACCCTTTTAAAAAGGCTTGTGCTTCAGCTTCGTTTGCCTTCAACACTGAAAAATTCATACTTAAAATAAAACTTAAAGCAGATTGTGGTGAAGGAGACAATTGTTCGGAAAAATAAGGGTTATTTTCATCGCGCAGGTTTCTTTTAATTTTATTTAAAATTTTCCCTTGGAAATGTAAAACGTCTTCTTCGGTTTTGAAAATTTCTTTGAAAGCAGAAAATAAAGCGGCACGTTGATCAGACGTTAATGGGGCGAGGAAATCTTTTTTTAAGATTTTTCGCAGTGAACGCAGCTCGTCAATGATTTCGTTAAGCATAAAAAATGATCTCGGTGTTTTTTAAATTTTCCGGAAAATGATCGCCTTCAAATAATCTGTCTCAGGTATTGCTGGATGGACAGGATGATCAGGCGCTTGATGTCCGCGTTCTAATAATTGCAAAGTTGAACGGGTTTTCACAGCCGCGCGTTGCACTAACGATTGTAATTCTTCCATCGTCACATGCATAGAACACGAGCAACTCACTAACACACCACCCGGGTTTAACAACTTCAATGCCAACTCATTCACACGCTGATACGCCAGCATGCCTTCACGTCTGTCTTTTGCCCGTTTGACAAACGCAGGGGGGTCTAGTGTAATCACATCAAAGGTTTTACCCGCTTGAATTAACGCCTTCATCGCATCGAACGCATCGTCTGTGATTACCGATACTTTTTCAGAAACGGCATTTAAGGCCGCATTATGTTGAATTAAATCAGACGCAAGTTTAGACGCTTCAATACAGGTTACCTGCGCTGCACCAAACGCAGCGGCTTGTACACCCCAACCACCTAAATAACTAAACACATCTAAGACGGTTTGATCTTTCACATAGGCTTTTAAACGAGCACGATTCAAACGATGATCGTAAAACCAACCAGTTTTTTGACCGGCCAACAAAGGAATAGAAAAACGCACATCGTTTTCTTGAATTTCAACTTCAGCCGGTGTTAAGCCCAATAAATTTTCAGGGTTTGCCGATAATTTTTCATGCACGCGCATGGCATTATCATTACGCATTAAAATAGACGTTGCGCTAGGAATAACTTGTTGCAAAGCATCGCGCACCAAGTCTTTCACTGCATCCATCCCCGCAGTATTCATTTCAACGACTAAATGATCACCGTAACGGTCAACCACTAAGCCTGGCAAGCCATCGGCTTCACTAAACACTAAACGGTAATGCGGTGTTGAAAATTGCTTTTCACGCAGCGCCAAAGCTGCTTGTAAGCGTTTCACTAAAAACGATAAATCAAGCTGTGCGCCCGGCTGTGTGCTGATTAAACGCACGGCAATTAAAGCCTGGGGGTTAATATAGCCCACGCCTAATTTTGCGCCGTGAAAGTCTAAAACGCCCACAAGTTCGCCGGCTGTGAAGCCAGAAAGGGGTGTTTTTGTCGTGTCAATTTCGTTGCTATAGACCCAGAGGTGGCCTTGACGCAGCCTTCCATCCTCGCCTTTTTTTAAGAGTATTTTTTTCATAGGCGCGATAATACGGAAAGTTTACCCTAAACGCCAGCAGAATCAGTGCTGGCGGGCGGTTTAACGTTAAGAAGGGTCGCCGTCACCTTGCGAGGCACTGTGCGAGGCGCCTGGGCGACCAGGTGGCGGCGGCGGAACTTCACTGCTCGCTTCTTCAGAGGAGGATGAAGGCCCGCCTTCTTTCACTGAGCCTTTAGAAGACACACTCTCTTGTGACCCTCTTGCGCTAAACATGCCACGCTCAAGCGGGCTGGAAGGAGAACGTCGATTGAGGGCATTTGGTGTGGGTGAGCGAAACGTATTAAGTTCAGGCTCATCGGGTTTATTGATGGTTTGATGTTCCCACTCACTGAACGTCGCACCCGTAATATCAAAACGCAAGTTTTCTTCATAGAATTTTTCAAAGTAATTATGAGCCAAGGTGTACGGGATATTGCCTTGTTTGCTATTTTTACACGGTAGGCCAAATAAATTGCGTTCAGCCGCACGAACGGTTGATTCAAAATGTCCAATATACGCAAGCCTTACGAGTTTTTCATTTTGTTGAGAGAACGTATTATAGGCATCGTTACCTTCTTCGAGTGTTGCAATGCGTTTTTCTTCCAGTGCGGCAACACTTTTATTTTCTTCATTGATTATCGCATCATACTCACGTTTCAATAGCTCATCTTGCGTAATGATATAAATAATATAGGTGCGAATCGCGTGTAACGTATTACAAAGTTTTGAATCAGGAGAGGTCATGTGAATTGCAATGGCTAAGCTTGATTTTGCATTGTGTGCATCGAGTGCTTCAACGGCAAGGTCGTTGGCAACCTCTAACCATTGTTGAACGGTTGTTTTATTATTAAACTTTGCGAAAACATTTTCACAAATGGTTTGAAGTTGTGAATTGGTGTAACCACCAATGACAGTAGAAACGGAATTTGTAAAAGCGGTGGTGACTTGATCATACATGGTCTTAGGTTTGACATTAAGATGCCGCATATCGTGCGCATAAATATTCAGTAAAGCTTTTAAGACTTTTGGATTGGGTAATGGCATCGAGCTCTCCTGCGTGAATTAAGATTTCCGTACTCGTTCAATATTAAAGTAATTAGCTTAAGATAGACTTAAGATTTTCTTTTTGCCAATTGTAACAATATGCACAAAATTTAGGTACAATCAAATTCAACCTAGTATAGCCTGTCAATCGGAGGATGGGAATGACATTTTTGCAGTTTGCACAAGGCGAGACAATGGAGTTACTGCGTGAATCAATCAGAGAATTTGCAGAGCGCGAAATTGCGCCTTTTGCTGCTGAAATCGATCATAAAAATACCTTTCCCCGAGAGTTGTGGCCTAAACTCGGTCAATTAGGTGTCTTAGGTGTGACGGTGCCTGCTGAGTTTGGCGGCTCTAGCCTTGGCTATCTTGCTCACACCATCATCATGGCTGAAATTAGTCGTGCTTCTGCTTCTATTGGCTTGAGTTACGGTGCGCATAGTAACTTATGTGTTAATCAAATAAACTTGAACGGCACTTCTGAACAGAAAAAATCATTTCTTCCGAAATTATGCACGGGTGAATGGGTGGGCGCGCTTGCGATGAGTGAAACGCAAGCCGGTTCAGACGTAATGAATTTGCAACTTAAAGCAGAGCAACATGAAAATGGTTATCGTTTAAATGGCACAAAAATGTGGATCACCAACGGACCGGATGCCGATGTATTAGTCGTTTATGCGCGCACCGACCCAAGTGGTGGTTCTCACGGTATTACAGCGTTCATTGTTGAGAAAACCTTCACAGGTTTTAGCACGGCTCAAAAACTCGATAAATTAGGTATGCGTGGGTCAAATACGTGTGAATTAATTTTTGAGAATTGCTTCATACCGGCAACCCATGTGTTGGGGGAAGTGAACAAAGGTGCAGAAGTCTTAATGCGCGGTTTGAACTATGAACGGGTTGTTTTAGCGGCAGGCCCCGTCGGTATTATGATGGCGTGTATGGATAATGTGTTGCCCTACGTGCGTGAGCGTAAACAATTCGGTCGACCCATCGGCGAATTTGAATTGATGCAAGCGAAATTAGCCGATATGTATGCTGATTTAAGCGCCTCACAAGCTTATTTATATGCCGTGGCAGACGGGTGTGACCGCGGCACCGCCACTCGTAAAGATGCCGCTGCGGTTATTCTCTTTACGGCAGAACGCGCTACGTCTATGGCGAGCGATGCCATTCAATGCCTAGGCGGCAATGGATATGTGAATGAATATCCGGTTGGTCGTTTATGGCGCGATGCAAAGCTTTATGAAATTGGCGCAGGCACCTCTGAAATTCGCCGCATGTTAATTGGACGCGAATTATTCTCAGACCATTAAAAAGGAAAACGCGATGAGCGAATGGAAATCGCAAGTGAAACCCAAAGACAGCATGTTTCAACACAATGAAAGCGTAATGAGCGCAACCGTTGATGGATGGAAAGCTTTATCACAAACCTTATTAAGCGGAGGCGGTGAAAAAGCAAAAGAACGTCACCGTAAACACGGTAAATTATTACCGCGTGAACGTATTGCAGCGTTAATTGACCCGAAAACTACTTTTTTTGAATTATCATTACTCGCGGGTTTTGAATTATACGACGATGAATTACCTGCCGGTGGCATTATTACGGGCATAGGAAAAATTCACGGTATTGATTGCATGATTGTTGCCAATGATGCCACGGTAAAAGGTGGTACGTATTACCCCATTACGGTGAAAAAACATTTACGCGCCCAAAAAATTGCAGAACAAAATCATTTACCCTGCGTTTATTTAGTCGATTCTGGCGGCGCTTTCTTACCCATGCAAGATGAAGTGTTCCCTGATGAAACGCATTTCGGCAGAATATTTTTCAATCAAGCGCGTTTATCAGCAGCAGGGATTCCACAAATTGCCGTGGTGATGGGGTCGTGTACAGCTGGTGGCGCATATATTCCCGCAATGGCTGATCAATGTATTATGGTGAAGCAACAAGCCACAATCTTTTTAGCAGGCCCGCCGCTGGTGAAAGCTGCAACGGGTGAAGTGATCACCGCAGAAGCTTTAGGCGGCGCCGATGTGCATTGTCGTCAATCAGGCGTTGCTGATTATTATGCTGAGAATGATGAAGATGCTTTAAAACAAACACGTGTGGTCATTTCAAATTTAAATTGGCAACAAGCAGCCCGTGTGCTGATGCAAACACCGGCTGCACCAACCATTTCCCCAGAGGATATTTACGGTATTATTCCGGCCGATTCGCGCTATCCGTTTGATGTGCGTGAAATTATTATGCGTATTACGGATCGCTCGCATTTTGATGAATTCAAAGCCTTATATGGCAAAACCTTAATTTGTGGCTTTGCGCACATGGAAGGCATACCCGTTGGTATTATTGCGAATAATGGCATTTTATTTTCAGAAGCCGCGGTCAAAGGCGCGCATTTCATCGAACTATGTACGCAGCGCGGCATTCCTCTTTTATTTTTACAAAATATTACCGGGTTTATGGTCGGTAGCAAAGTGGAATCAGAAGGCATTGCGAAACACGGCGCAAAATTAGTGAATGCCGTGGCGTGTGCTGCTGTGCCAAAAGTGACGGTTATTATCGGCGGCAGTTATGGTGCAGGCAATTACGCCATGTGCGGCCGAGCTTATGAACCACGGTTTTTATTTATGTGGCCGAATGCACGCATTGCTGTGATGGGTGGTGAACAAGCGGCGAGTGTTTTAGTGCAAGTGACTAAAGATAAAAAAATTCGACACGGTGAAACATTCACAGAAACTGATGAAAATAATTTAAAAGCCCCTATCTTAAAAAAATACGCTAAAGAAGCTTCAGCGTATTATGCGAGTGCAAGATTGTGGGACGATGGCATTATCGACCCTTTATCAACCCGTGAAGTTGTGGTGCGCAGTTTTCAAATTGCCTTGAATGCGCCTATTGAAAAAACAAACTTCGGCTTATTTAGGATGTAACGCATGGAAAAAAGTTTAATTGTACATCACGAACAATTCGTGACGAGCATTACACTGAACCGCCCACATAAACGCAATGCGATAGATGGACAGCTTATCGCTGAATTAAGTGAGGTATTAACACAAATTCAAGATTCACATCGTTCACGCGTCATTATTCTGCAAGGGGAAGGCGAACATTTTTGTGCAGGCGCTGATATTACCTGGATGCAAAAGATGGCCGCTGCAAATGAGACTGAAAACCGCGAAGATGCCGAAAAATTAGCGGCCTTATTATATCAATGGCATCACATGCCGCAACCAACCCTTGTCTTAACACAAGGCGCAGTGCGTGGCGGAGGTTTAGGTTTGTTAGCAGCAGCCGATATTGTCTTGACTGAATCCTCAGCCAATTTTGGTTTTCCCGAAGTGAAACTAAATTTAGCCCCCTCAACTATCAGCCCTTATGTGGTAAATGCAATGGGTGAACGTGCCGCACGTTATTATTTTTTAACAGGTGAGGTTTTTGGTGCAGAAATCGCAAAAAACATCGGCCTAATTCACGCCGTTTACGATGACACAAAATCGATGATGCGTGCAGCAAATGCCTTAGCACATCAATTAGCCGCCTATGAACCCAGTAGTATCCATGCAATTAAAGCATTATTGAGTAACATACAATATCGTGCAATGACGACTGATTTATCGCATGAAACCGCAAAACATTTAGCCGATTTGCGCATGACACCGGAAGCAAAAATAGGGTTGAAAGCATTTTTGGATGCAAAAGCCAAACGAGGTGCGAAATGAGTTTTCCAAAAAACGTGACGATTGTTGAAGTTAGCCCACGTGATGGTTTGCAAAATGAAGCTGTCTTTGTGCCGACAGATATAAAAATTTCGTTTATTAATAAACTTTCACAAACCGGCTTAAAAGTAATAGAAGCGACGAGTTTTGTGTCACCGAAACGCATACCCGCACTGGCTGATGGCGCCGCTGTTTTACACGGCATCACAAAAACACCGGGTGTGCGCTACCCTGTGCTCGTGCCCAATGTGCAAGGATTTGAAGCAGCCCTGGCTGCTGGTGCTGATGAAATTGCTATTTTTACCACGCCTTCGGAGGCCTTTTCACAAAAAAACACCCACTGTTCAGTGGAAGAGAGCTTAACACGCATGCAGTCCGTGACAGCTTTAGCAAAGCAACATCGTTTGCGGGTCCGTGCGTATGTGTCTTGCGTATTAGGTTGCCCGTACGAGGGAGAGATTTCTCCTGAAAAAGTGCGAGATTTATCCGCGACATTATTAGCAATGGGATGCGATGAAATATCGTTGGGCGATACCATTGGCGTGGGTACACCGCTTGCGACCAAAGCTTTATTAAATTGCGTGCAAACAGCGGTGCCGATTGATCAAATCGCCGTGCATTTCCACGATACTTACGGTCAAGCGCTTGTGAATATTTACGCGGCCTTGGAATGTGGCGTATCGATCATTGATTCATCGGTTGCAGGCATAGGCGGTTGCCCGTATGCAAAAGGAGCCGCAGGCAATGTGGCAACAGAAGACGTCGTATATTTGTTAAATGGGTTAGGCATTCAAACCGGGGTTGATTTAAATGCCTTGGTTGATGCGGGCCGCTTCATTGCGGCTTATCTAAATCATCTACCTTTTTCTCGGGTGAACTTGGCATGTGCGTCACGTGCGCAGCCGCTCGGTAACCGTAACTAAAATAAATAATAATGCCGAGTGCTGACCAAATCCAAAAGCGCCACCAAGTAACGGTGGAGAGATAATACATTAAATAAACACAAGCGGCAGCGCCTAATAATGGGAATAGTGGGTTTAACGGTAATTTGAAGGGTCGCTCTAAAGCGGGGTGTGTGATGCGTAAGACCATGACGCCTAAACACACGAACACAAAAGCAGCGAGCGTGCCAATATTCACTAGTTCAGCTGCGTGCGCTATGGGTGAGAACCCTGCAACCAGCGCCATTAATAAACCGCAAATGACAATGGCTCTCACCGGCGTTTTAGTATTTGGGTTCACTTTAGCTAAAGCATTCGGGAGTAAATGATCGCGTGACATTGCTAAAATAATGCGAGTTAATCCATAAAACATAATGAGCATGACGGTTGTTAACCCAGCAATTGCGCCTAAGGCCACAATACCAGCTGCAGAACGATAACCAATTTGCAATAAAGCATGTGCCACAGGCGAACCAACGTTTAAATCTTTGTAGGTGTCAATGCCGGTTAATAAGCCTGAAACCACAATATAAACCAAGGTACAGACAATTAAAGATAAAATAATCGCGATGGGGATATTTTTTTGCGGTTCAATGGCTTCTTCAACAGCGGTGGAGAGTGCATCAAAGCCGATATACGCGAAAAACACGAGCGCGGCACCTTGCACAACCCCTATAGCCCCAAAGGGCATAAACGGATGCCAGTGTTCAATATTGAAATTAAACGCTGCGACAATCATAAAAAAGGCAATCGTGCTGAGTTTAATTGCAACAATCACATTATTTAAACGCGCACTTTGTCGCACGCCTAAACAAAGTAGTCCACCGATGGCAAGAATAATCAAAAACGCCGGTAAATTGATAACGCCGCCATCGAACGGGTTGGTCGATAAATCTTTAGGCATGGGGTAGCCGATAGATTCAAAAAAATTACTGACATAGCCTGCCCACCCAATCGCAACGGTTGAAACACTCATTAAATATTCGAGTAATAAATTCCACCCAATAATCCAAGCAACGAATTCACCAAACCCGGAGTAAGCGTAACTATAGGCACTGCCTGTGCCGCCAACGCTAGAAGCAAGCTCAGCATAGGCCAGTGCGGCGAGCATTGAGGCAAAGCCTGCCAGAATAAAGGAGAGGGTGACTGCAGGGCCTGCTTTGGTCGCGGCTGCAATCCCGGTAATCACGAAAACGCCTGCCCCAATAATGGCACCAATGCCCATGAGGGTGAGGTCGAAAGCAGTGAGGGTGCGGTGTAAGTCTGAGTGATGACTGTGATGGGTAATGGGCTTCTTTCTTAATAATCGGCTCAGCATAACACTCCTGATGATTAAAAGACTGATTGCCTATTATATCACAGCTTCACATATTGTGGTATTGCGGCCCGCTGCCCCCTTCTGGTGTCGTCCACACAATATTTTGTGTGGGGTCTTTAATATCGCAAGCTTTGCATTGTATGCAGTTGGCCGCATTGATTTGTAAACGCGGTGGCGACTCAACAATTTCATAAACACCAGCAGGACAATAACGTTGCTCAGGCGATGCATAATCTTTGTAATTGATATCAATTGCAACGGACGGATTTTTTAATTTTAAGTGATTGGGCTGGTTTTCATCGTACGTTGATTGTGTTAAAAACACAGAACTCATTAAATCGAAGGTAATGCGTTGGTCGTGCTTTGGGTAAGTTATTTTTTTCGATTTTGCAGCCGGTGTTAAACAAGCATAATCAGGTTTTTTGTGATGTAAAGTCCACGGTGCTTTCCCTCGAAATAAATAAGTGTCGATGGCGGCATTGATTAATCCTGGCCACAAACCCCAATGGAACCCTGGGCGAATATTTCGAGCTTGTTTTAATTCCGTCGCTAACCAACTTTTTTCAACAGTGGTTTGATAAGCGCTGAGGGGTGTTGTTTCAGTGAGATGTTTAAACAGGGTTTCAGCAGCTAACATGCCTGATTTCATAGCAGTGTGCGTGCCTTTAATTTTCGGCACATTCAAAAACCCAGCGGCATCACCAACGAGTAAACCCCCCGGAAAAGTTAAGGTGGGTAAAGATTGCCAGCCACCTTCAATTAAGGTGCGTGCACCATAGCTAATGCGTTTACCATTTTCTAATAAGGGTTGTATGCGTGGGTGTGTTTTAAATTGTTGGAAGGTTTCGTAAGGGTTAAAATAAGGATTTTGATAATCTAAACCCACAACAAACCCGAGTGAAATTAAATTATCACCGAAGTGATATAAAAAAGAACCGCCGTAAGTGTGATGATCTAAGGGCCAACCAATCGTATGCGTTACAGCGCCTGCGCGATGTTTCTCTTTGGGAATTTCCCACAGTTCTTTAATGCCCAGCGCATAGGTTTGTGGATCCGCATTTTTCCGCAAATCAAAATGCTGCATGAGTTGTTGGCTGAGTGAACCGCGGCATCCTTCTGCGAAAACGGTTTGTTTTGCACGTAGTTCAATACCGGCTTGAAAATTGGCTTTGGGTTGTCCGTGCTTATCAATACCTTGATCACCGGTGATAATACCGCGTACGATATTATCTTCTAAAATAAATTCACTGGCTGCAAAACCTGGGAAAATATTCACGCCTAATAATTCAGCTTGCGTGGCTAACCAACGACAGAATGCTTCTAAACTGATAATGAAATTCCCGTGATTTTTCATTTGAGGGGGCGTGGGAAGTTTAAAAGCGCGTGCCTGTGTTAAATATAAAAATTCGTCAGCGGTGACAGGGGTGTGCGTTGGCGGATTTAAGCTCTCCCAATTGGGCAACAATTCATTCAGTGCGCGGGGTTCAAGCACGGCACCTGATAAAATATGTGAACCAACCTGACTGCCTTTATCAATAATGGCAATAGATAATGTTACATTATTTTCTTTCGCTAAAGTGGCTAAACGAATAGCGCTTGAGAGCCCGCCGGGACCCGCGCCCACAATCACCACATCAAATTCCATTGATTCACGCATTAGCATAACTCCACAGCGAGTGCAGTCGCTTCACCGCCGCCGATGCAAAGTGTCGCAACGCCGCGTTTTTTTCCGAGGGTTTTTAAAGCGTTTAATAGCGTCACGACGATGCGTGCACCACTTGCACCAATGGGGTGACCGAGTGCGCAAGCACCACCGTGAACGTTGACTTTATCAGCTGATAAATTTAAAGCCTGAATAAAGGCAAGTGCAACGACAGCAAAGGCTTCATTCACTTCGTATAAATCGACTTCTTCAATCGTCCAATGACATTTTTGTAGCAATGTATGCACGGCGTCAATGGGTGCGGTGGTAAATTCGGAAGGCGCCTTTGCTGCACTTGCGTGTGCATGAATGATCGCAATGGGTTTTAAGTTGCGTTTAAGCGCTTCTGATTCACGCATTAAAACCAAGGCAGCTGCACCATCAGCAATTGAGCTGGAATTGCCAGCGGTGACGGTTCCATCAGTCATAAACGCGGGCTTCAAGCTAGGCATTTTATCGAGGTTAACACTGAAAGGGTGTTCGTCTTTGGTGATGCTGATGTCACCTTGTTTCGTTTTTAAAGTAATGGGCGTGATTTCAGCGTCGAATAAATGGTGTTCTGTTGCGTGTATTGCGCGTTCAAACGAGCGTTTCGCGTAAGCATCTTGCATTTCACGACTAATATGCAAGGTTTTCGCACATTCTTCGGCAAAAAAGCCCATAGAGCAACCGGGTTGATACGCATCTTCTAACCCATCAAGCATCATATGATCGAATAATTCACCGTGACCGAGGCGATAGCCTGCGCGCGCTTTTTTCAATAAATACGGGGCATTGGTCATGCTCTCCATGCCGCCGGCAACCACAACGTCATAAGACCCGGCAAGCAAGCCATCGTGTGCGAGCATGATGGCTTTCATGCCAGACCCGCAGACTTTATTCAGCGTGGTGCACGGGACATGGGTTGGCAATCCTGCACCAAGTGCCGCTTGTCTTGCGGGCGCTTGGCCAAGGCCGGCAGGTAATACGCAGCCCATGAAGACTTCATCAATGTCGTCTGGGGTGAGCGCGGCGTGTTGAATGGCTGCACGGATGACTTCGCTGCCTAAAGTCGTGGCGTTGATTGCGGTGAGTTCGCCTAATAAATTTCCAATCGGCGTACGAATGGCGCTGACAATAACAATCGGATCTGGTTTTGACATAAAAACTTCCCTGCGCTAATGTTGTCTCAGGATGACAAGGACGCGATCTGATGTCAACTTTTAACAAGATGTGTTTTTAATAAACATTACTTTCCCTAGTGAGCATTTAATAACATTAAAAAATCGGTCATAAGATTTTCTTAATGATTATTGAATACACTGGTAGAAAGCGCATGACAGAGGAGGTTTGGCTATGCCATTTGAAATGCCATCGGTCAACACAATGATAGATGCGATTGATGAGATTGAAGTGTCTTATTTGAGCGTAAGCAACCCTAACCCGGCGCGCGTTGAACTCATTAAATTGATTAAATCGATTGTGCAACAAGTCATTGAAGCGCGTGGTGCAACAGATGAAGATAAAAAGAATGTTTTGTTTTCTGCTTATGTATTTGTGTTGACATTGATAGACCGTCAATACCATTACTTGCCAAATTATAGTCGTTTAACACAAAAAATTAAAAACGCATTATTGTGGACGGATGCTCATCAGCCTTCTTCTGAAAAAATATTAATTCATTTAGTCGAATTTTATCATCACGTCAGTGAAACCTTTCCAGATGAGTTATCGTTCACCGTGAATTATCAGAAAAAATCAACGTTATTGGCAGATATTATTAGCGTGATTCGTGCTGAGTTAGCAAAACAAAATCAAAAAATTGAAAACTTATTAAGACAACCACCGGTGCCTGAGGTTTTTAAAAAAGCATTTATCGATATTCCGAAAGCCTATCGTGAAGAAACCGCTAATCGATGGTGGCCTAATCCTGTGCGAGAACGTGCGCTTCAATTTATCAAATGGATGTATGAAAGTGTGCAGGGTATTTATCAAGAGAAAATATCTGATATCGAAGATGGTAATTGTTTGCCCTCAAATTTAGTATTACAAGGGTGTTTGTTTTATTTGTTAAAAAGCCTTGAGGCAGAGTGTAAATTAAGAAAACCTAATAGTGTGTTATATAAAATAGCATTGAAAGCAATGAATTTAAATTCCTACGGCGCAGCTTCTATTGATAGTCGAGAAATGGCATTAGGCATGTTAAAGCAACATATTGAATTAGTCAAAAGATCACCGCACTTGTTAGAGATTGGTAAAATAATAGGAATTCAAGAGACTGAGCAATGTTTAAATGAAATGGAAGTGTGGGTAGAAAAAGAATTAGCAAGTTTAGTGTTAGAGAAAAATCAACCGGGATTTATTCAATCGAAAACACATGCGATGACAGCCTATTTAGCGACATTTGGCGTAAAATCAGTTTTTCAGAGTGCAACACGAAATTTTGTCATTCCAACCGTGTTATCTAGTATGGGCGGTGCATTATTAGATAGCGCTGCAGGAAGTGCGGGGTTTGTGGTGTTCGGCCCATCGGGTGCGATTATAGCAACACAGATGAGCCATATCGCACGAGACCAATTATTACCAGCGATTACAACAACGATATTTGCAAGTGTATTAGAGGGCATAGGGAATGCCATTGCGAATTGTGCGATGGGGGTTGTGGTATTGCCGTTTAGTATGACGGCGGCAGGATTGCAGTCCTTATTATCTTTGTATGTATCGTTGGAGTCAGATAAACCTGATCATGAGAACAAAGTGGCCTGGATTAAGGCATTAATATCATTGCCTGATTTTATCTTTGCGATGGAAAAGAAAGAAAAAATTTGTGATATACAAGGCTTGCCGCAGATTTTGCCTTGATTTTAAGACTGAGCCTCCCTTGTGTTGGGCAAGGGAGGCTGCGTTTATGTCGTTTTCAAAGTGTTTTTCAATTCCGGTAACACGGTAAACAAATCCCCCACCAACCCATAATCGGCGACTTCAAAAATTGGTGCTTCGGCGTCGCTATTAATCGCTACAATGATTTTACTATCTTTCATCCCCGCCACATGCTGAATCGCACCCGAAATTCCAATCGCAATATATAAATCAGGGGCAACCACTTTACCCGTTTGCCCCACTTGATAATCATTCGGTGCAAACCCGGCATCAACCGCTGCGCGAGACGCGCCCACAGCCGCTCCGAGTTGATCAGCCAATTCCTCCACCAAATGAAAATTCTCTGCACTCTTTAACCCGCGCCCACCTGACACGACCACACGCGCGGCGGTTAATTCCGGCCGTTCACTCTTAGTTAACGACTGATTTTCAAATTGTGATAACGTATTCTCAACCACGACATCAATTTTCTTCACACTGGCTTGCGATGAGCCTATCACAGCCGCCGGAAATGCCGTCGCACGAATGGTCATTAACTTTTTCGCATCATCCAAGGCAACCGTTGCCAACACATTTCCCGCATAAATTGGCCGCACAAACGTATTTGCCGACACGATCTTCACCACATCACTCACCATCGACACATTCAACAACGCAGCAATACGCGGCAACACATTTTTCCCAAACGTGGTTGCTGGCGCCAATAAATAATCATACGCTTCCATTAAACTCACAACCACATCGGCTGAATTTTCCGCTAATTGATGTGCATACACCGCATGATCAGCCACTAACACCGTGCGTACATCGGCACATTGTTGTAATTCACTCACCACCGTTGCGCACTGATGCCCCAATACACAGACATCAATTTCACTACCTAATACTTTCGCCGCAGTAATCACATGCCACGTGGCTGATTTTACCCGCTGATTATCATGTTCTGCTAAAATTAAAATCGTCATCAGAGCACCTTCGCTTCTTCTTTCAATTTTTTCACCAATTCCGCGACCGTTTCAACCTTAACGCCTGCCCGTTTTTTCTCAGGCATTGCAACGCTCACGGTGCGTAGCGACTCTGTCGCGTCTTCTAATAAATCAGTCGCTGCAATCATATCTAAGCGTTTCGTTTTCGCTTTCATAATATTAGGTAACGATAAATACCGCGGCTCATTTAAACGCAAATCTGTCGTAATCACCGCAGGTAATTTCAATAATAACGTTTCCAGCCCACCGTCAATTTCACGTGTGACATGCACTTTATCATTATTCATCACAATTTTAGACGCAAACGTGCCTTGGGGCCAACGCAACAATCCTGCTAGCATTTGCCCGACTTGATTATCGTCGCTATCAATCGCTTGTTTCCCAAGAATGACACACGATGGTTTTTCTTGTTCTACCAATTTTCTTAAATAGTGCGCTGTTTTCAGCGGTGAAATAGAACCCTCTTTTTTGATTAAAATGGCACGATCAGCCCCCAAGGCTAACATTGCCCGCAAACTTTCTTGCACTGCATCAGTGCCAATGCTCACCACCACCACTTCATTTGCAATATTTTGCTCTCTCAACTGAACCGCGGCTTCCACTGCAATTTCATCGAAGGGATTAACACTCATTTTCACATTGGCTGTTTCAACCTCGCTGCCATCTGCCTTGAGACGAATGACTGTTTTGTAATCAGGCACGCGTTTAATCGCAACTAATACTTTCACCGCACACTCCTTAGGGGGTATATTCTATGATTACATTAACACTAAATACGGATGAAATCATGCACCTTCAAAATCAATCAGCCATTATTACAGGCGGTGCTTCCGGCATGGGCGCTGCGATGGCGCAACGCTTGAGCCAACAGGGCGCGAAAGTCACGTTGTTAGATGTGAACCTCGAAAAAGTAGCGCAAGTCGCAAAATCTATCGGCGGCTTAGGCATTGCCTGTGATGTGACCAATGAAGCGAGCGTTCAAGACGCTTTAAGCAAAGCCCAAGCGGCTCACGGCGATATCCGCATACTCATTAACTGTGCAGGCATCTTGCACACGCGCCGCATGGTCAATCAACAAGGTCCCATGCCCCTGGAAGAATATCAGAAAGTCTTGCAAGTGAATGTTGTTGGCACCTTCAATATGATGCGCTTGACCGCCGCTGCAATGATTCCATCCAACCCACTGCCGACGGGTGAGCGTGGTGTCATTATTAATATTGCATCGGTAGCTGCCTTTGAAGGTCAAATTGGGCAAACGGCCTATAGCGCTTCTAAGGGTGCAATTGTCGGTATGATTTTACCGGCTGCACGTGAATTGGCGCAATTTGGTATTCGTGTGATGGGCATTGCACCGGGTCTTGTCAACACACCCATGTTTGAACAACTTTCCGCCGATGCCAAAGCAAAACTGTCAGAAGCCGTGCCGTTCCCGAAACGGTTGGCAGAACCGGATGAAGTCGCAATGCTAGCGCAGCAAATTATCGAAAATTGCATGTTGAATGGTGAAACTATCCGCTTAGATGGCGGTATTCGCTTACAACCAAAATAGGTGTACAATGCCATCAATAGATATGAGGTGAACTTATGTTAAAACGCGTTATGTTATTTCTCGGCACGAATTTATTAGTTATCGCGACTATTTCACTCGTCACAAGCGCGCTGGGTTTACACGGTTATTTAAGCGCGCGCGGCATTAATTACCAACAACTTGCTATTTTTTGTTTAATTTGGGGCATGGGTGGTTCACTTATTTCATTGTTGTTATCCAAATTTATCGCAAAAATGGCAATGGGCGTTGTGATTATTCAACCTAATGCGGCTACCCGTGAAGAACAGTTTTTACTTGAAATTGTGCGTGATCTTTCCAAGCGTGCTGGGTTGAAGACAATGCCTGAAGTCGGCATATATCATTCATCTGAACTCAATGCCTTTGCCACGGGGCCTTCACAGCGTCATGCGTTGGTGGCTGTATCTTCTGGTTTATTATCAGGCATGAATCGGCTTGAAATTGAAGGTGTTTTAGGGCATGAAATTTCACACATTGCGAACGGCGATATGGTCACGATGACCTTGCTGCAAGGCATTATCAATGCGTTTGCACTTTTCTTTTCACGCATTCTTGCTTATGCCATTGCGGTTGCCTTATCACGCGGAGAAGAACGTGAAGGCGGCATGTCTGATATTACTTATTATATTTGCACGTTTATTTTCGATATATTATTTACACTGCTGGGGTCAATTTTGGTTGCGGCCTTTTCGCGTTATCGTGAATACCGTGCGGATGCGGGCGGTGCGAAATTGGCAGGCACAAACAATATGGTTGCTGCACTACAACGCTTAGGTGCAACGGTTGCCTTAGAAGATGATCGCGCACCGTCGTTGGCGGCATTGAAAATTGAAAGTAAAGCCTCGTGGTTGAGTTTATTTTCAACCCATCCGCCCATTGAGAAACGCATTGCACGTTTAAATTCACAAAAATAGAGTTTACCCATGTCTTTTTTGTCACGGATGAAAGAAGCGATTGTTGGACAGCCTTTAAATCCTTTCAATCCGCAAATATTAAAACATGTGTCGCTCATTGCCCTGCTCGCGTGGGTGGGGTTGGGCGCTGATGGTTTATCTTCAACGTGTTACGGCCCTGAAGAGGCGTATATTGCCTTAGGGACACATACCTATCTTGCATTGTATATAGCAATTGCAACGGCAATCACTGTATTTGTGATTTCAGTGGGCTATAACCAAGTCATTGAATTATTCCCAAGCGGCGGTGGTGGTTATAAAGTCGCATCTGAATTGCTCGGTAAACATTTAGGGTTAATTTCCGGGGCTGCATTAATTGTTGACTATACCTTAACCATTGCGGTTTCAACCGCGAGTGCGATGGATGCGTTTTATTCTTTAATTCCTGCGGCACACCAGGCTGATAAATTAGCAGCAGAAGTCGGCGTGATCTTTTTACTGATTTTACTGAATATGCGAGGCATGAAAGAATCCATTAAGATTCTCATGCCGATTTTTTTAGGGTTTTTTGTGGTGCATGTGGGCTTAATTCTTTACGGCATCACCATTCATCATCAAGGGTTAAGTTTAATTATTCCGAATACGTGGGATGATACGAAGCGAAGTGTGCAAACCTTAGGGTTGCTACCCGTGTTGGCCTTAGTGTTGCATGCCTATTCCTTGGGGAGTGGTACGTATACGGGCTTGGAAGCAGTTTCAAATAATGTGAACCGTTTGCGTGAGCCACGCGTGAGTACGGGTAAGTGGACAATGTTGTATATGGCTTTGTCCTTGAGTATGACAGCAGCCGGCATGATTTTATTATTCTTATTGTGGCAACCGGTGCCACAAGCGGGTCAAACCTTAAATGCGGTCGTGTTTCATCAAATTTTAGGACCTTCTGAGGCGGGGCGCGCAGCCTTATTTATTACTTTATTGCTAGAAGCCGGATTATTGTTTGTTGCGGCAAACACTGGGTTTTTGGCAGGGCCCGCCGTGCTTGCAAATATGGCAATTGATGGTTGGATGCCGAATCGGTTTCGGCATTTATCAACGCGCTTAGTGGTGCAAAACGGCGTGATATTATTTGGCATTTTCGCAATGGGTATTTTGCTTTGGTGCCGTGGCAAAGTTTCACTGTTAGTAATTTTATATTCTATTAATGTGTTTATTACTTTTTCGTTATCGTTGCTAGGTTTGTGTGTTTATTGGATTAAACAGCGTAAGATAACTTTGTTACGTTGGCGCTGGCGTTTGGCTTTATCGGCGTTTGCGTTTTTTATTACGAGTAGTATTTTGTGTATTACGCTGATTTCAAAATTTGAATCTGGCGGTTGGTTGACCGTGTTAATTACGTTTGCGGTGGTGGTGACGTGTTTATGGATTAAACGACATTACGACAGGCTGAGCGACAAGTTACGCGCGATTGATGTGCAGTTGAATCAACCCATTAATTTACCTTTGCAAAAAACACAGTTGGATGCCAGTTTGCCAACGGCGGTTATTTTTGTCGGTAAAAGTACGGGTGTGGCGATGCACACGTTGTTGAATGTGATACGGTTGTTTCCGCATCATTTTAAAAATTTTATTTTTGTGAGTGCGGGCATTGTAGATGTGGAGAGTTTTGCGGGGCAGGGTAAGCTTGAGTCTATGCGCGAAGAAGTGAATGCACGTTTGAATTATTTTGTGGCGTATTGTCAGCAATATGGATTAGCGGCGGAAGCTTATGCGGCGTTTGGGACAGATACGGTAGAAGAGTTGGCTCGATTGGCGGAAACCATTACCCAGCATTATGAAAATGCGATTTTCTTTTCGTGTAAGCTGATTTTTGAGCGCGATAATTTTGTCACACGCCTGCTCCACAATGAAACCGCAATTACCCTGCAACGCGTTTTACACTTTCATGGGAAGGAGATGGTGATTTTACCGATGAATATTTGATAACGCTAATTTCGTGCTAGTCTCAAACGAAGCGTAGGGCGTGATTAGGCAAACGTGTTTTTTACGTTTGACGTAATCCGCCAACGATTAAAGCTTTTTAAATTTTAAAAGCTTTTAAGGTTGGCGGATTACGCGGCGAAAAACATGCCGCTAATCACGCCCTACGCTTCGTTTGAGACTAGCACGAAATTTGAAAGTCAGGCCGTTTTTCATTAAAAAATGCTATAATTCAACAAGAAACCCAACAAAAACGAGAAGTGCTAAATGATTGATAATAAAGATAAAGACGATGAATCTGGCGCCGGGGGGCGGGGTGGAGAAGTAAAATTTCGGGGGTTTGTCGGCACAGAATCCCTCCGGGATGATCTATTACCGCCTGATGAAAAACGTCGTTTATTAGCTGTTCACCGTGATGGGCATGAAAATCGCGTTAAAAAACAAAAAGAATTGCGCGACCAACGTCAACAAATGAAAGAGGGAAAAATCCCCTTAAACCAATTTCGTGAATCACGCGGCAACGGTATGAACAGCACCTACCGCGCACACCCTATTTTAAGTGATAAAGCCCAATTCAGCGGCATAGACCCGCAAGTGAATGTCTTGCCGAGTGATAATATTGCCAATACCAATGAGGCTGATCGTAACGAATTAGAAAATCAATATCGTTTAACGCATGCGCCCGATTTTACCCCGAAATTCAACCCTAAACCTTTACCACGATAATTTGCCATGAGTCTTTCTGACGCAATTTTACAAGAAAACATAGCCCAGATAAAACTGGCCTTGCGTCATACCGACAATATTAACGAATTAGATGAATATGGTTTCACCCCTTTAATTGAAGCTGCTATTGTTGATAATTTACAAATTAGCGATTTATTATTGAATGCTGGTGCGAGCCCCAATGTGCGTGATGTGACAGGCGGCACGGCTTTGCATTGGGCCGTTGAAAATAATAATCACGAATTATGTAAATTATTATTAGCACACCGAGCAGACCCAAATGCTTATACTTTAGCAGGCCAGCCCGTTTTAGCAATGCCATTATTACGCCAACAATTACCTTTACGTAAAATTTTAATTGAGGGCGGTGCGTCTTTAAGTTTTGCACAAGATTATGTGAATGCGAAATTATTGGGGCATCTGTATGAATTAGTGGGCAATGCCTCTGTCGTGAGCCCTGCAAATGAATTTGTTGAAGTCGATTTTGAAGGGTTTTTATTGGAAATTACCGTTGGGTTAATTGCTGAATCGGTTGCGCAATTTCAAAATCATTTTTCAGCGCGTAAATTACGTAAATATTCGCATATTGCGTCGGTGATTGTTGATGTGTTGCAGCGAGCATCACATTTAATTAAATTTCAACAATACCGAACGGACTTACGAAAATATCACTCGAAAATAGAGTCTGTGTTAAAGCAAGACCCGCTTTTAATTCCCGTTGGGTATGAAGGACATGCAATTACATTTTTGCGTTTTGGTCAGTTGTGGGTGAAATGCGATAGACGTGAAGATAGCCGTTTGTTTGATAATGTGATGATTTACCAAATGGGAAATCCGCAGAATTTAAGCACCGCATTGATCATGTCTTTGATTTATGAAAAACAATCGAGTGAGTTTATTAATCATGAGTTAGATAAAATTTTGGGGTTGAAACCCGTTACCGAAATTAAAGTTGATGCACAAATTAGTGGGAATTGTTCGTGGGCAAATGTGGAAGCCACCATTCCAGCCTTGTTTTTTTTGTTAATGATGTCTTATCAAGAATCACAAAATCCGGCATATAGTAAAACCTTAGCGTTGAATTTTTTTCATCGATGGCGTGAATGGAATAAAGAACGTGCATTACACTTATGTTTAAAACGATTTAAAGAAGATAATTTGCTGCGAAAAGCCGCGCAAGCAGAAATTTTATCAGCCATTTTGTTTCAGCGCTGCGATATTCACCGAAGCGAAGACCAAAAACGAATTCAACTCATCGCCGAAGCCCTCATCGGTTCACCTTATGAATACGTCTTACGCGACTACCTCAACGTCTACTACTACCGCGGCCTCACCGACGAAGGCAAACAATTCCTTGCGACACTACAAGCGCAGGGGTATATAACGAAGTAGTGCTATTAATTTGCCGTTCATCTTTCGAGTCCTTCGAGCCCTTCGAGCCCTTCGAGACGCGCAAAAAACGCGCTCCTCAGGACGAACGGCACGAAACGTGCTCCTTAGGGCGAACGACACGAAACGTGCTCCTCAGGACGAACGGCACGAAACGTGCTCCTCAGGGCGAACGGCACGAAACATGCTCCTCAGGACAAATGGCACGAAACATGCTCCTTAGGGCGAATGGCACGAAACGTGCTCCTCAGGACGAACGGTGAGAGAGTGGCGTTGAATTTAAAAAAACTTACCTATTTAAATCCACCAACCCATCACCACACCCTCCCGCTCGCCCTGAGGAGCGCGTTTTTTGCGCGTCTCGAAGGGCTCGAAGGGTGGACGGATATAAAAAATAATACAATATTGTATTCTAATTAATTTATACTTTTCTCATCATTTGAAACAATACCTATTCATTTTTATCAGGAAATAAAAAATGTTTTGGGTTTATATTTTAAAATGTGCTGATAACAGTTATTACACGGGTCACACGGATGATTTACAAAAACGAATTGCAGAGCATTCTGGTAATGCGTTTCCAGGATGTTATACGGCAACGCGGTTACCGATAGTATGTGTATATACACAAACGTTTGAAACAAGGCTCGAAGCGTTAACGGCTGAGCGGCAAATTAAAGGGTGGAGTCGGAGAAAAAAGGCTGCGTTAGTGAATGGTGATTGGAATGAAGTGACGCGTTTGGGGAAGAGAAGAAAATGGGTAGTCGTTTGACCTTCGAGTCCTTCGAGTCCTTCGAGACGCGCAAAGAACACGCTCCTCAGGACGAACGGGGATGTTGCAGATATTTGGTCTTCTTTCACCGCTCATCCTTCGAGACGCGCAAAGAACACGCTCCTCAGGACGAACGGGGATGTTGCAGATATTTGGTCTTCTTTCACCGCTCATCCTTCGAGACGCGCAAAGAACGCGCTCCTCAGGACGAACGGAGATGTTTCAGATATTTAGCGCTCTCTCACCGTTCGTCCTGAGGAGCACACGTATTTTGTGTGCGTCTCGAAGGATGAACGGCAACACACTGAAGCAGAATTATTTCTTCTGCTTCAAGAGCGTTTCAATTTTATGAGCACTATCAAGCGGGTTGAAAATGCTGTGGCGTTTTGCAAATAAGGTTGCACCACCCGCGAAAATAGCGCCACCGACGGCGGCAATACCAATCCCACCAGCAACACCTAAGACACCAAGCGGAGCCAACACACCTGTTGCAATCGGCCCTGAGGAAACTGCAATCGCTAATACCCCCACAAGTGACAATATCGCCCCAATTGCCATCATACAAATTGAAACCGCTTTAAGTTGTTTAACACTTGAGAATGAGGCAGCTAATCTATGTAAATTTTTCAGCGAGACTTCTTTTTGATAATCCGTTTTTGCTGTCAAAGCATTATAAACATATTCCTGACACTGTTTAAGTAATGGTTTTTTAGAAGATGGCTCTGATGAAGAAGGCTCATTCGCTTTCAGTTTATCTATTTGCTCAAGAAAATGATTGAGTTGCTCATTTAATAAAGTATCCCTAGACTCTTTAATAAATTGTTTGATTCCATTGACAGAGGTATCAGCTGGTTCATCATCTTGTTCTTTTACATTTTGCTTATGATAATCAGCAAAAATTTCTTGTTCAACCTGTCTGCGAAGTTCATCAATGTTTTCTTTCGTCTTTGCGCTTACCTTAATGACTGAATTTGATCCGATTATAGTGGTAATGTCGGCATCTGAAATGTGAGGTTTATCAGATATGTCATTTTGTGTGCCAACATAGATGATAGTAGGATCCTTTGCAGTGCAAAGATTGGTTCCTAAAGCTATTGTGTGTGCAGCTTTTAATGACTCAAGGTCAGTAATGTCAAATACACATAGTAAGACATTTACATTTTTACAATAGGCCTTATTGATAAGGCCAAATTTATCTTGACCACTCGTATCCCAGCAGATGGATTCGATGTTGGCACCATTGTTAGGTTCTTTTAGCTTAAACACAACCATCGCAACACCAATAGTAGGCTCATACGCTTTCTCTTCATTAAAATCATTTTTTTTAAACAGTACATTTGCGAGTTCAGTTTTTCCTGCCTTGGTAGGGCCGAGAAGTATTAATTCCATCCGATTTTGGCGTGCATTCATAATAGTTTACCTCTTTAATTTTTTATTCGTTCAGTTCAATAAATTCTCTATTTTTTTAATGCTATCGAGCGGGTTTCGAATTTTATGTCGGGTTGCGAATAGACCCATGCCGATACTCGCGCAGGCTGCACCACCAGCCATCATGCCAATACCACCACCAGCAGTTAACACGCCTAATGGCGCTAAAAATCCTGTTGTAATTGCACCTAGTGATACAGCAATTGTCAACGCCCCTACCACTGTCAATATTGCCCCAATTGCCATCATGCAAATGCCAATGGCTTTTAACCGTTTAACATTCGGCAACGAACTCGCCGCTTTGTGTAATTGTTTTAATGCGTCTTCTTTATTCTTCTGAGAAGTGTATTTATTGCAAAAAGTCTCAATGGCATCTTTTACCGCACCATCACATTCAGCGGTATAGCCATAAAGCTTTGTCCCCCGAAGGGTTTCAACTTGCTCAAAATATTTTTGATATTCAGCTGATAATGTAGGATTATTAGCCTTATTTAATAAATTTGTTACGTTTTCAAGGTACAGCACGCGACCCGAAGGCTGAATAATTGGCTGACTATTTTGTTGAACAACACTGTTTTTCAACCGAGCATGTAATGTATCTCTAACAAACGTTGTATCTGTATCATTACCATTGTTGACGAAGAGAATGCCTTCAATCATAGTCGCATCAGTGCGTTCCATAAGCTTATTATGAACACTGTTCATATCGAATTGCGCTAGATGTTGTAAATCTGTTTTTGTGACAACCACAAAAACAGGGAGATAACTGTTTGGGGAAAACATATTTGCGTAGGTGAGTGCTTCATCGATATGGGCGTTCAGATTATCTAAAGACTTTTTTCTCGTGATATCAATGACGCAAACAATGAGATCGATATTTTTATAATAAGCTAACCCCAAAGATTGATTACGTTCTTGCCCTGCTGTATCCCAACAGAGTACGTGTGTACCATCAGGGTAATTGATTGTTTGCACTTCAACACCCATGGTGGCTTGATAATTTTCACTAAATGCTTTTGAATTGACTAATCGATTCACTAGCGTCGTTTTGCCAGCCGCTGCATCGCCAACGAGCACAATATTAAAGACATTTCTGTTCTTCTCACCAGCGCGTGTATTCGACATATTCTCCTCGTGTTTCAAATTTTTTTAATTTTAGACAGTGGCTTACTATACCAAAATTAGCTTAAGCCAGCATTAAGAGGAATTTTATTGATTAATCATTAGGATAGTTAGCCGTTCACCCTTCGAGCCCTTCGTGCCGTTCGTCCTGAGGAGCGCGTTTTCTGCGCGTCTCGAAGGGCTCGAAGGATGAACGGCAACACAGCGAGAAAATTACTGCTGTTTTTTCAACATGTTCTCAATTTTATTCACGCTACCTAATGGGTTAAAGATTTTGTGGCGTTTTTCAAATAAGCAGATGCCAGCGCCCATCATAGCCACGCCGCCGGCTACACCAATGGCGCCAATGGGTACGAAAACCCCCATTGCAAGCGCCAGGCCACCAATCCCCGCCAAAAGTGCGCCAATTACCATCATGCAAATAGCAAGGGCTTTCACTTTTCTAACACTCGGTGATAAATTCGCCGCGAGATGTAATTGCGTTAAAGCTGATTTTTTCTGAGCATCACTGGGTTTTCTATTAAAGCAAAAAGCATTAACAGCATTCTCAACAGCTTCGTTACAAAGTGATTTCGATTCATCATCGAGCTTAACAAGATTAATTTGGTTTCTAAAATTTATAAGTTCTTGAGCTAATTTGTTTTTGTTATTGTCTGTAGCGCGTTCTAATTTTTCAATGGCTTTATCAAGCGGAATTTTAACGTTTAAGGTTGGTGTAATGCCAATACCCATGGTGTCGGCAATGGTGTTTCTAAGCTCGTTAAAGCCTGTATTTTCTGAAGCATCTGTTAGTACGACGGTGGGTAGAAGTGCGGGTATTTTTTCAGCGTTATTTTTAATATATTCCATAAGCGCATCACGCGTGATGGTAATGGTCTCTTTGCTTGAATCCGCTTTTGTTCCGACAATAAGAACCGCTACTTCAGTGTTATCTGTTAAACGAATCGCATTGTTAATGGTGGCGTTTAACTTTGTTACATCCAACCCCTCTTTTGTAGTTAAATCAATCGCACATAAAAGAATATCTGCGCGCTTGTAAAAGGTGTCGCCTAATACGCGAAATCGTTCTTGACCCGCGGTATCCCAGCATTGAACAGTCGCCATACTGTTCTGTTCATTATTAAAGTAGTTATAAGTTAAAAAATCAGTACCGATGGTCGCTATATATTTTTCCTGGAAAGAATTTTTACATAATCGCTTCATTAACTGTGTTTTACCAACGTATTCATCGCCAATAATCACGGCTTTGATTAACTTTTTTCTAGGGGGCGTATTTGGCATAATTTTCTCATCTCTTCACTGTTTATTTGCTAAAATAAAACGGGAGCCTCGGCTCCCATTTTGGGTTTAACGTGGTTGGTTTTTGTTTATTTCTTAGTAGCGATATTACTTCTTAGTTAGGTTTGTTTGCTGTGACTTCCTGTATGTTATATATAGGACCAATTGGTTTAGGGGGAAAAATCGTGTCCCAGGGTAATGATGTTACATCGCTTTTTTCAATACTTGGTTTAAGTGTAGCTAAATTCACTGGTGGTGCTGGCGGTAGATGTGAAAAATCAGTAATATTCGCAGTTTCGTCTTGGGTATTAATCAAATCTTTATGCTGTTTGCCGTTTTCAGTAACACCTAAAGTAGCAACTAATTGCTCTGATAATGGATCACTATCTGTTTCCATTCTGTTTTCTTCAATAAAAGCTTCACGACTTGACTGTCGTCGAGTTTTATGTTGAATGAATTTAGTGTTGTTTGTTGTTTCCATGCGACTAAAATCAGTATCAGAATTATTTTGGGGTACTTCTGTCTCTGGATTAATAACAGTAGGCTCACCATCAGAATCGCTTCCTGAAGCTTTTGGGGCTTCTTGTGAAGCGGCTGGTGTTGGTTCAACAGTATAAAGAGGGCTCACGCCTTGTGGTGCCAAACCGAGATCATTCACTTCATCAGCTAATGATCTTTGAGTTTCTACAGCAGTAGCAGTCTTTAACTTTGGCGGCTCCGAGCGTGACAATATTCTGAAAACCGAAGTCAAAATTGCTGAAGTGGTACCAACGAATGTTGCGGCATATATAATGCCCATGAATCCGTTAGCGCCGCCGATACTCGCAATCAGCGTATGAATAGCGACTACCGTCGCAGTTAATTTTGCGCCAACTGTTACACCCAATGCAATACCAAGGCCGATGCCGCTGGTGGCGACTCCTATCCCAACAATGGCAACAATAATACCAAGTGCGATTAAACCACGACGAACATTTGGGTGACGGGTAAAGTAATCTTGAAAGCGTGTTAAACGCGTGCGTTTTGGGTTTACTGGTGCAATAACGGTCGCTTCTGAAGAATCTTCAATAGAGAGACTTTGCTTGGCTGATGGCATAATAAAACCTCGTTTTTTATAGTGTTACAATGAAGCGGTCATCATACCGTAATTTTCTTAAGGTTTGCTTAAATATAGCGAATTTATCGCGAATCGGCGTAATTGATTGAAAATAATCACTTATTATGACAATGTTTAATGCGGTGTTTTAATAGATATGCCTAAAAACCTCGATAAAACTTCAGTGTTTTATAATAACCAAAGACGTCATTCAACCTTAGAATACGCATCACCATCTGAATTTGAAAGGCGGTTTAACCAACCGCCCTGTTCTTAGTATCTACAAAAGTGTTGCAAGATCAGGTATCGTTGAAATGGAGGCGGTCATACCGGTTATTTTTTTAGGTTGGTTTGCTTTTTCAACGTGGTTTCGATGGTTTTTAGGCTGTGAAGTGGGTTTTTGAGTTCATGGCGTGTTGCAAATAGACCAGCGCCTGCAGTTGTAATGATGACGCCAAAAAAGGTCATCACGCCAGCACCAGCAGCAGTTATCATACCTAAGGGCGCAAGTGCACCGGTTGTAATCATGCCGGCAGAAACAAGTAATGAAAGTGTACCGATGGTTGCCAATAACGCCCCAATTGCCATCATGCAAATAGAAAGCGCTTTGAATGTTCTTAATTGATCGGCAAGTGAGCGTTTGTTAGCATCATTATGGCTGTTTAATCGATTGATAAGTGCGTTAATATCATTTTGCAGAATACCGGAATGGTGAGAAACAGTATTGACCTTATTTGGGGAAGAGTCAGTTTTTCGCAGATTGCAGCGTAACCCACGGGAATTTTGCTCATATAATGCATGCCTAAGTGTAGAAAATGATAGGATATATTCGCTTAAAACACGAAAGATATGTCAAAAAATCGCTGCGAATCTAAAAGAAGGTGTGAAAACGCACGCGATTGTTTGAAAATAGACGCAATTTCAGAGTTTCGTTTGAAAACGAGTGCAATCTAACTCGCAAAACAGGCCTAACTCGATAAAATACGGCAGTTTTGGGCCAACGGGCGAGGTTGCGAGGGCGGTGCTGAGGGGTTGGTTGTCGGCGAGGATGGAGAGGAATGTGTAATCGGCTAAGGTGAGTGGGATGACACAAACATCATTTGCCGGGCGGTGTAAGAGGCAATAGGTATGTTCAGCGGAGGGAGCAAATTCCGCCGAAGAAATAATGCTTAGAATGGGAGAGCGATATTCTAATAACTTTACTGTTGGGTGCAAACTTAAAAAAATTGTTTGGGGGTTTTCTTGATGAATAATATCTAAGGCCGACAATGTTAAACAGTCTGCAGCCGGCGCTAAATCACTTAAATGAAACGACCATTCATAATCAGCCAACTCAGATAAATAACTCATGTGTTGCGTGCTTTCTTCTTCACGCAATAACGTTGAAAAATATTCACCATACGCATGCAACAAAGGCTGAGAAGGGGGATATTGCGTGATATACGATTTCGCAACGATGGTAAATTGTTCCTCGCCTAATTCTGCATAAGTCAGCGCAAACGTTTTTTTCAAAGCCTCAATTAATTTTATTTGATAATCACGATGATAAATTTGCAAATTTGCCAGCGGCGATGCACCCTCCGCAAACGGGTGATCACTATTCAACGATTCAGCAAAATCATCCTGCCAATTTTGTGGCAACATAGGTTTCTCTCATGCGCAATTCTGCGTGTTGTGCATCAGCGGTGATATCTTCAAGTGACAATTCAGATTCAATGATAGTGGGCTTGCGACCGACGTGTTTAATCACTTCCGCATACATATCCCATAGCGCCGGTGAAATTGTCTCGTGCTTATTCACAGCGCCCAAATGAATTTCTTGAATGAAGTGACCTGATAACGTTTTTAAATAATCAATAATTGTTAAACCGGTGTGTTCAACACTCACATACACGGCGCTTAAGTCTAACAAAATACCACAGTGTGTGGCTTTCGCGAGTTCATTTAAAAATTCAGCTTCGGTCAAGGTGTTCTGTGAAAAATGCACGTGCTGCACGCAATTTTCAATTAAAATTTGCCGACCTAACATTTCTTGCGCTCGCTCAACACGTGCAATTAGGGCGACAAGCATTTCTTCGGTATAAGGAAACGGCAAAGTCTGATGAAAATAATGTCCATTCAATGACGACCACGCTAAATGATCAGACACCAAACACGCATCAATCTGTTGGCATAATTGACGGAGTTTAGAAAGATACGACCAATTTAATTCATCTTGTGACGCGAGTGATAAACCCAACCCGTGTAAACTCACCGGATAGTGTTCTCGAAGTTGATGTAATTGATGTTTAATGCGGCCGCCTTCAACGAGATGATGTTCAGTATTTACTTCAACCCAGGCCACGGCAGGTTTTTGTTTCAAAAAGTGACTGATATTCGCCTCAGTGAGTGCAACGCCGGTCAACTTTAAGGGTGAATTTGCCATGTTCATCCATTTTTAAGAAACACTTTATGCAATTTTCTCTCATTTTATAAAAAAAAGATAGCATTGAGACCAGAAATATCTCACACAAGATTAAATTATAAACATAAGTTATAAATCAGATATTATTTTGCACGACCTAACACCTGTTTCGCAATAATTAAGCGCATAATTTCATTCGTGCCTTCTAATATAGAATGCACGCGTAAGTCACGAAAGTAACGCTCAATCGGGTATTCCGTCAAATAACCGTAGCCGCCGTGCAATTGCATGGCGTGATTGGTGATATTAAAACAGGCATCGGTTGCAAAACGTTTTGCCATCGCGCAATACGTGATGGCTTGCGGGTCTTGTGTATCTAGGGCATGCGCCGCACGGTAGACCATCAAACGCGATGCTTCCCACTCGGTTAACATATCGGCAAACCGAAACTGCAAAGCTTCAAACTGCGCCAACTTTTGTTTGAACTGCGAACGTTCTTGTAAATAAGTTTTGGTATGGTCTAAACACGCTTTCGCGCCCCCCAATGAACACGCGGCAATATTAATACGCCCACCATTGAGTGCAGACAAAGCCATTTTAAACCCTTGCCCTTCTTCCCCCACACGGTTACTCACGGGCACTTTGCAATTTTCAAAATACACCATCGCTGTTGGTTGACTATGCCAGCCGAGCTTATCTTCACACTTACCAAAATGTAAACCCGGGGTGTCTTTTTCAACTAACACACAACTAATACCGTCAGACCCTTCCCCACCCGTGCGAACCATCACGGCGTATAAATCACTGACCGATCCGCCAGAAATAAAGGCCTTTGCGCCGTTTAAAAGATAATAATCGCCTTGTTTGATTGCCGTGGTTTTTAAAGAAGCGGCATCGGACCCCGCATTGGGTTCGGTTAAACAATAACTAGAAAACACGTCTAATTGACTCATGCGAGGCAACCACGCGTGGCGTAAGGGTTCATTCGCGTAATGATCAATTAACCATGCCACCATATTGTGTATGGATAAATACGCAGCGGTTGAAGGGCATGCCGTTGCCAAAGCTTCAAAAATTAAAGCGCTATCAACGCGGCTCAACCCTGAACCACCAACGTCTTCTTTGACAGTAATGGCTGCTAACCCCAGCGTTGCCGCTTTTTTTAAAATAGATTGCGGAAAATAATGGGTTTTATCCCATTCGGCTGCATGCGGAGCAATTTCATTCTCAGCAAAGGTGTGAACCATCGCTTGAATAGCGAGTTGATCGGGCGTTAAGCGAAAATCCATTTTTATGCCTCCATGGCAATGGTGTCTGCAAAAGTTTCTCGTCGACGAATAACACGAAAGGTTTGATCATGCACTAAGACTTCAACCGGACGATAGCGTGAGTTATAATTCGAACTCATGCTAAAACCATAAGCGCCAGCATCAGCCACCACTAAATAATCACCGGCTTTAACGGCAAGCGGTCTATCTTTGCCTAAAAAATCAGCGGATTCACACACAGGTCCTGCAATATCGTAATTGACGAGTGGTGCCTCTGATAACGTAAGCGGTAGAATATTATGCCAAGCTTCGTATAAAGCCGGGCGCATTAAATCATTCATGCCGGCATCGACTAATAAAAAATTTTTCTCAGGCGTTTGTTTGATATATTCAATACGTGTGACTAAGCACCCTGCATTTGCAATTAAAGCGCGGCCGGGTTCTAACATTAAGTTTAATTTTTTGTTTTTTAATAATGTGCAAATTGCGGTGCCGTAAGCATCAAAACTGGGTGGAGTTTCATCACGATAGGGTATGCCCAAACCGCCGCCAATATTAATGTGTGTCAGGTGAATATTTAGGGTTGATAAAGTTTCAATTAATGACAATAAATGGGTGACGGAAGCGATAATGGGGTCGAGCGTTGTCATTTGTGAGCCGATGTGTGCGGCTAAGCCAATCAGTTTTAAGTGGGGTGTATTGGCAATGGTTTTTGCCAGTGTAATGACTTCAGAAGACGGCACACCAAATTTATTGGCATAAGAGCCCGTGGAAATATGCGCGTGTGTTTGCGCATCAATGT
Organism: uncultured Gammaproteobacteria bacterium; assembly: GCA_965653045.1. Classification (GTDB taxonomy): domain Bacteria; phylum Pseudomonadota; class Gammaproteobacteria; order DSM-16500; family DSM-16500; genus Aquicella. The sequence continues at coordinate 18,331 of CBFGYM010000002.1, read as the reverse complement.
TGGGGTTGACACGAATAGCAACCTTCACCGGTTGTGTCAATTCCGCAGCAATATCGGCTAAGCGTTCGAATTCTGCTTCTGATTCAATATCGATGCAATAAATACCCAAGCGTATCGCTTCACGTAGTTCAAATTCAGTTTTAGCAACACCAGAGAAAATGGTTTTTTGCGCGCTGCCGCCAGCTTCAATCACGCGTTGTAATTCACCCAGGGAAACCACATCAAAGCCAGACCCCGCCTCAGCCAGTAAACGCAATAAGTGTAAATTGCTATTGGCTTTGACGGCATAACACACGGTATGGGGTTGTTGTTTAAACGCGTTAGTTAATTGTTGGTAATTGTTTAAAAGGGTTTGTTGACTGTAAACATAAGCGGGTGTGCCGACGTTTTCAATAATGCGGTGTATGGGCGTGTTTTCAATGGTTAATTGATTATCAGAATAATAAAGGCAAGACATACGGGCAACCTCGGTTTTGCTAGCAATAGTTTCGATTCTGCCCGGATGTGGTGCGTGTTGCAAGGGGTGTATTTAATCGGTGGCTAAATCACAATGGGCTTTTAACCAATCATTATAATCGGCAATATGCCCAAGGGAAGCGTTTAAAAACCGTTGCGCCGAGAGTGATAATTTTTTGCTAACGTCATTGGTTAAGCGTGCTTGTGCGCAAATTACATCATTTGAATTTTTAGCCACTTTTAAACGCTGCAAATTTTCAATACTCGTTAACAAAACATCGTTTAAAATATGGATGTTCTGCTCAACATAACGTTCTTGTAAGGTTTTCATTTTCTCGTCTTTCACCTCAGGAATCTCGTCTACCAAATCTGTAAAAATTTTCCAGTGGTTTTCAAATGTTTGGTAGGGCATGTGAGACTCCTTGCATGAAAAAGAGGGGGGGAAGTTAAATTCAGTATAGCGTGAAAGTAGGTTTGAACGTTGTGCGTATAAGCTGACAAGCCTGTACGTTTTTGGAAGTATTATTTTTGGACAAGCACGTCGGTGACACTGGGGTGTGTTGCCAAAGCCGCCGCGAAATCGGGGCTTATATTTAATGTGCGAACCCGCCAAGTTTGATTTTCAATAATGACATCACCCGGTAAAGTTGATAAGGGCACCGTAAAAGAAGTTAGTGATTGCTGTATGCCCGTGCCTATGGCTTTTACCACAGATTCTTTCTTCGCCCACACATGATAAAAAGCCTGCTTTTGTTCAGCCTCACTGAGGCTGTGTAAATATCGCACTTCATCCACGCTAAAAAACCGCTCAGCAACATCGAGTTTGGCTTTGTCTTGATATTTTTCAATGTCGACCCCCAGAGCCAATTTTTTACCCACGGCAATCAAGCCAAAGTCGTGCGAATGCGCTAAATTAAATGTGAATTCGGATGCTAACAACGCAGGTTTACCATGCACACCGGTTTCAAACACCAAGGCTGCAGGGTCACTCCCTTGATAGGTTGCTAATACGTTACGCAACTTTGCATGCGCCGCAATGAAAGAATCACGATGATGTGGAAAGCGAAACTGTGCCGCGCGGGCCTGCTCAGCCGGTGAAAGCAGGGCAAGCGCCTGCGCTTTGGCCGGTTCTGGCAGTGCCAGACTGAAAAAATATAAATGCACTTGTGTGGACGTAAGGTTCATAGGCCGTATTCTAACTGGGTTTGCGAGGGCTCGCACGTTTATTTGGTTTCTGATATGCTGATGGGCGGTAACCGATTGATTTCACTTTGAAGGAGTGTCTCATGAAAGAATTTAACATCTATGGTTGGGTCGCTTATATTGCCTTGTTAGTAGGCGGTATCAACTTAGGGTTAATGGGCTTATTTGGCTTTAATTTAATTGAAGCGATTTTAGGCACCGTGCTCGGCCGTTTAGTATTAATTGCCATTGGCGCAGGCGCAGGGTATTTAGGCTATTTATTATATCTTGATAAATTCAAGAAATAACAACGCTTACGCCCCTAAGGTCACGCCCAGGAGCCGCCCTATTTCATAGGTCACGGCGCCTGCGGCGGCACCAATACCAAGCATTCTTAAGCCTAACCAAATGGCATTACGGTTGCTGAATAAACTCAAGGCCGCGCCAATGCAAAATAAGGCAATGCCTGTGAACCCCATGCTGTAATATAAAGACAAGCTGCCATCGTGTCTTAAAAACGGCACGAGCGGAATAAAGGCGCCGATAGCAAAAGCAAAGAAAGATGAAAGCATGGCACCGACTGGGGAGACTAAATCATCAGGGTTTAAACCCAGCTCTTCACGTGCAAGAGTGTTTAAGCCTGTTTCAGGATTGTTAATCATGATGGTCGCGAGCTGAAGTGCTTGTTCTTTCGGAATGCCACGCGCTTGATAAATTAAGGTGAGCTCATCAATTTCTTCTTCAGGATATTCTCGTAATTCTTCTTCTTCAATGGCAATTTGATATTCGTAGACTTCGCGTTGGGTGCGCACAGAAATATATTCGCCTGCCCCCATGGAGCACGCGCCGGCGAGTAAACCAGCAACTCCCGCAAGAATGATCACTTGTGGGCTGGCATTCGCGCCTGCAATTCCTAAAATTAAACTCATATTTGAAACTAAGCCATCGTTAATACCAAACACGGCGGCACGTATATTATTAGCGCTGCTGCCGCTGGTGTGGCGATGTTCACTGTGGAATTTTGAAAACACAGACATGCCGCGAATTTTCATGGCAGATAAAATGAAATGAACACGTTCAACGCCTAATAAGCGAACGAGTTGCGTAACCAGTTTTGTACGAAAATCGAGTTGGAAGGTTAATGTTTCGTTGGGATATTTTTCGTGAAATGTTTTCGCCCAGCTAGCAGCTTGTCTTTCGGCAGCTGCTTGTAAATCGAAGAATAATTTTTTATGTAAATGATTTTTTTCAGTGCTTGCCATAATGCCGTATAAGTAAGCAGAGCGTTTTTCTTCCCACCAATTATCGCGAATGTTCATGCTTGCTTACTCCTAAGATAATGATCAAGTAATTTAGCGGCAATGCTCACTTGTGAAGAAGGACGACCCGGTAGATGATTATAATGATACCAACCTGCATCTTCAATTTCAAAAGGGTCGAGTTGCAATTCACCGCTGTCATAGTCGGCGTAAAACGCAAGCATTAAAGAATCAGGGAAAGGCCACGCTTGCGAGCCGAAATATTGTAAATTTTTGATCGTAATGCCGACTTCTTCTTTGACTTCACGGTGCACGGCATCTTCTATGGTTTCACCGGGTTCAACAAAGCCCGCAATAAAGGCATAAACACCGGGTTTAAAGTGAGCGCTGCGCGCCATGAGCACTTCATCGCCGCGTTTGATTAATACGATAATGGAAGGTGAAATGCGTGGGTAAAACGTGAGTGAGCAATTCGAGCACACGCGCTCAAAACGTTCGGCTGGTTGGAAGGTCGCAGCGCCACAGCGGCCACAAAAACGGTGGTTTTTATCCCAGTGAATAATGCTATAAGCTTTCGCTGCAATGGTATACCATTCGCTGCCTAGCGCTTCGAGGGCGTTACGTAATGAAATAATCGTAAATGGAGCGGTGATTGGGCTATTTTCAGCAATTTCAGCGCAGTAAATTAAAGAATTTTCATCTTGCAATAGCAGATGCTCGCGGATAAAGTTTGTTTTAAGCGGTAACACCAGCGCTTCATCGGGGAAGGGTTGTTCTGCCTCGGGGTTTAATAGCAGCAAGCAATCTTGTTGAAAAACTAACCAATAATGTTTTTTTAGGTGGCTGGGCGTGTTGCTCATGGCGCGCTCGACTCTGAAATGAATGCTCAGCTTGCCGGACAATTTGAACAAGGTCAATAGCCTTTCTGAGGAAAAGAGAATGAATGATGAACACGCAATAGCGCGTTTACGTGACCGAGGTGATGCGGCGCGGGCTAAGCGTTCGCCTATTTTTTTTAAGCATTGTAAAGACGATATTTTTTTAGGTGTGCCTGCGGCTGACATTAAAAAAATTGCGAAAGAATTTGAGTGTTTATCGTTATCTTCATTACGGCTGCTAATGAAATCAGACATCCACGAAGCGCGCTCTTTAGCGCACGCTGTATTGCGTCGACAATATTTAAAAGCGGATGATGCTGAACAAGAAAAAATTATTACTTTTTATTTAAAAGGCATCAAATATATTCGTGATTGGGACGGTGTTGATGACAGTGCACCGTATTTATTAGGCGCGTATTTACTAGAACGTAAACGTGATATTTTATATACGTTAGTAAAATCAAAAAATCGATGGGAACGCCGCGTTGCGATTGTATCAACGTGGTGGTTCATTCGTCACGACGACCACCAAGATACGCTTAAAATCGCAAAATTATTATTGGACGACAAAGAAGACCTTCTTCACAAAGCCACCGGCTGGATGCTGCGCGAAGTTGGCAAACGAGACATCACCCTCTTAAAAAAATTCCTCAATCAACACAGCCCCACCATGCCCCGCACCGCCCTACGTTACGCAATTGAACGTTTTTCTCTCAAAGAACGAAAGGCTTATTTAGCGCTTTGATTTAGTGTCGTCTGATGATTGAAAACGAGCGAGGGTTAATTTGGGAATGCTAAAGGGTGATTGGATGTTTGGTTTAGGGGCGGGTTGTGGAATGGGTTTGGGTGTAAGAGGTGGGGTGGGTTGTGGTTTAATGAGGTGTTCAGATTGGTAGGTGTGAACACATTCTGTTAACAAACGTTCGTGCATGTCTTCAAAATAAATAAAAACGTTGCCTTTAACGGCGTGTTCTTCAGCTAAAATGGCATATTTAGCCACGCCGAATAAGTTACCCCATTGAAAATAAATAACGTGTGGAACACCGCCCGGGAAAAAGGGAGCACCAGTGAGGAAATGGTTTCCGTGAAATAAAATAAGTTCTTTGGTGGTGGCTGCACGGAATGCTAAGAATTGATCGGGCTTCAGGTGAAAACTAATAGGGTGTTTATGCGCATCAATTAATGCATGAATACGTTTTTTAAGGTGTTTGATGGTGTCAAGGTTAAACGTATCGCCGTGAATGAGAAAAGATTCTTGCGCTGAATGATGACGATAATAAGGGTTAAGATAAAACTTAAGAAACGAGTCTTGATGATGCGCGCTTAGATATTTCTCGAAATTGTAAAGAAAATTGAGCTGATCTGCGGTGAGGGGTTCTCCTTTCTCGAATTTAACGCGAATGCCTTCATAAGCATATTCACTGTTAGGGCGATGTTGTAAAGTGGGTTTCATTCGGTCAGTATTGCATAAGTTTAACTTTGCGTCAAAAGACTGATTTCCTTCAGCTTGAAATTTCGTTAGAATAACCCACTTAATTATTAATAATTGATTCATCAATATGATTACATTTAGAAATGTTACTTTACGGCGCGGCGCAAGTGTTTTAATGGAAAATGTCGAGTGGACGATTTTTCCAGGGCAGCGTATTGGCTTAATTGGGGCGAATGGGGCGGGGAAGTCGAGTTTATTTGCGATGTTATTGGGGCAATTAACCCCTGATAAAGGCGATGTGAGCTTGCCGAAAAATTGGCAAATTGCGCATTTATCACAAGAAACCCCAGCAAGTACTGAAACCGCATTAGAATATGTGCTAGCCGGCGATGCCAAATATCGTGATATTGAAAAAGCCTTAATTCAAGCGGAAAACGAAGGCGATGGCATGAAAATGATTGCGCTGCACGACCAAATGCACCGCATTGATGGCTACACGGCCCCTTCACGCGCTGCAAAATTATTAGATGGCTTGGGGTTTAGTCCTGCCGAGCAGAATATGATGGTGAGTGAATTTTCTGGCGGCTGGCGTATGCGCTTGAATTTAGGCCGGGCGCTGATGTGCCCCTCTGATGTGTTGTTATTAGACGAACCCACTAACCACTTAGATTTAGATGCGGTCTTGTGGTTGGAAGAATGGATTAAGCAGTATCAAGGCACTTTAATTTTAATTTCGCACGACAGAGACTTCCTAGATGCCACAGTGAATATCATCGCGCATATACATGAACAAAAACTCACCGTCTATACCGGCGATTATTCAACCTTTGAAAAAACACGTGCTATGAAATTAACTTTGCAACAAGCGCATTTTGAAAAACAACAAAAGCATATCGCACATTTAAAATCATTTATTAACCGTTTCGGTGCGAAAGCCAGTAAAGCAAAGCAAGCCCAAAGTCGTGCAAAAGCCTTAGATAAATTAGAAGTGATTAGCGCCGTTGCGCAAGAAACACCGTTTAGTTTTGAATTTAAAATGCCAGCCCAACGCCCAACCCCTTTATTGCAATGCGAGAATGCAAGCGTTGCTTACGACGGCCGCACTATCATTAGCCGTATTAATTTAATTTTAACCCCACGTGACCGTATTGGTATTCTAGGCCCCAACGGTGCGGGTAAATCGAGTCTAATAAAATTATTAGCCGGTGAAGTGCCGAGTGCCAGCGGTCTGCGAGAAGCGGCACCGGGCTTGAATGTTGGGTATTTTGCACAGCATCAAGTGGATCACTTGTTTTTAGATGACTCCGCTTTATTGCATTTACAACGCATTGCACCGGGTTCATCAGACCAAACCTTACGTACTTATTTAGGCACATTTGGGTTTGTGGGCGATGAAGTTTTTAGTAAAGTCGGGCGTTTTTCAGGCGGCGAAAAATCACGCTTAGCCTTGGCCTTGCTCGTGTGGCAAAAACCGAATTTATTATTATTAGACGAACCGACTAACCACTTAGACATGGAAATGCGTAATGCCCTGTCTTTAGCCTTGCAAGATTTTGAAGGCGCTATGTTAATTGTTTCGCACGACCGCTTTTTATTACGTTCTGCGGTAGATACTTTCTTGTTAGTCGCGGATGGTGATGTCTTGCCTTACGACGGCGATTTGGAAGATTACGAAAAATGGTTGTCCGGCTATCGTAAACGCCAAGTACAAGCCTTGCAAAAGCAAAAAGAAGCACCAGCACCGGTGAAACCCACAGTCACCAGCACGAAGTTGAGCTTCAAAGAGCAACACGAATTAGAAACCTTGCCCAAGCAAATTGAAGCTGATGAAAAGCTGTGCGCAGATATGCAAGCGCGTGTGACAGATACGGCATTTTATGCAAAACCTGCCGCTGAAGTACAAGCGGAACTTGCGAAATTAACCGCACTGCAAGAAAAATTAAGCCTGGCTTATCAACGCTGGGAACAGTTAGAAGCCAAACAAAATGGTAAAAACCTCGCTTAATACGGGGTTTTTAAGGTTTGTGTGAGTTGAATCATTGTCAGTGTGGTATCTGCGGCTTCTCGGCCTTTATGCCCGTGCGCGCCACCAATTCTATCAAAGGCTTGCGCTTCATTTTCAGTGGTTAACAAACCGAAGATAACCGGAATTTCATAATCTAACATCACGCGCTGACAACCCTGGCTGACTTGATCACACACGTAATCGTAGTGAGAGGTTTCACCGCGGATGACACACCCTAGTGTAATAATCGCATCAAATTTATGTTGCTTCGCGAGTAATAATGCGACGTATGGAATTTCAATCGCGCCGGGAACGGCAACAATCTCAATGTGTGAGGGTTCAATGCCTAATTCAGCTAAACGATCTACCGCACCTTTTTTTAACGCACCAGTAATTTCGTGGTTAAATTCGCTGTAAACAATCGCTATTTTTGGGTTCATTTCACATTTCCTTGTTTAGTGGCCGCAGGCATTTGAATAAAGTGATGTAATTTATCACGTTTGGTTGTTAAGTAATGTTGATTATGGTCAGTGGTGAAAACAGGCATCGCTTCACGGGTGACGTTTGCAATATTGGCTTGTGTGAGTTCATTCATTTTTGCAGGATTGTTTGTTAATAAACGGATGTCTTTTAAATTCAAACGCGTGAGAATTTCAGCGGCCGCTTTATATTCACGCGCATCAATCGGTAAACCGAGCTCAATATTCGCTTCAACCGTATCTAGGCCAGTGCTTTGTAAGGCATAGGCATTAATTTTATTACCCAACCCAATACCGCGACCTTCTTGGCTTAAATAAATCAACACGCCACCCTCTTCTGATATACGCTTTAACGCATAATGCAATTGTTGATGACAGTCACATCGTAAAGAGGCAAATATATCACCTGTGGAGCAAGAGGAATGAATGCGCACCAATGCAGGTTTTGCGTTCTTCGGCGGAATGCTTAACACTAAATGTTCATGGCCGCTTAAGGTTTCACGATACGCGCGACATTGAAAATCACCGTAATGTTGAATAGGCAGTGTGGTGAGCGAGGTTTCTTCAAGTTGTGTTTCGGTGGCTTGACGATAAGCGATTAATTCCGCAATGCTAATCATTAATAAATTGTGCGTTTTTGCGAATGTATGCAAAGCCTCGCCGTGCATCATCGTGCCATCAGCATTCATTAATTCACATAACACCGCCGCATCAGAAGCGCCACCGGTTGCTAAGCGGGCAAGATCAAACCCGGCTTCTGTGTGACCTTGCCGGGCTAATACACCGTTTTGTTTGGCAACCAGCGGGAACACATGCCCAGGGGTTACAAAAGAGTCAGCGGTTGCAGATTTGTCAGCGAGTAACTGTGAGGTTAAGGTCCGATCGGCTGCGGACACACCGGTGGTGACCCCTTCTTTGGCATCAACAGACACCGTAAACGGTGTTTCACGCGCGCTGGTGTTGCAACCTGTCGCCACCATTGACGGCAATGCAAGACGTGTTGCGGTATCTTCACTGATAGAAACGCAGACAATGCCGCTGGTGTTGCGAATAATGAAATTCATATCTGCCGCTTGAATACGATCAGCCAGCATAATTAAATCGCCTTCATTTTCACGATTGGGGTCGTCTGTGACGATTATCATTTTGCCTTGTCTTAAGGCTTCAAGTGCACGTCTAATGACTTCAATTTCAGGTTTCATACAGCAACCTCCTTCATTAATAATTTTTCAATGGTTTTGCTCATCATATCAACTTCAATATTGACGCGATGACCAACACTATAATGCTGAACGACAGTGACAGTTTGTGTGTGGGGAATAAAAGTGACTTTAAAGCCTTGATCGTGGGTTTCCATGACGGTGAGGCTCATGCCATCAATCGCAATATAGCCTTTATGAATTAAATAACGTTGCCATTGTTTATCAAGCATAAAATCAACAATGATGGCGCCTTTGCCATCGGGTTGTATCGACTTAATCGTTGCGAGGGTATCGATGTGACCTTGCACATAATGCCCGCCAATGCGTTGATTTGCGCGAATGGCACGTTCTAAATTCACCGCATCGTTATTTTTTAATAAGCCTAAATTGGTTAAGCGCAAGGTTTCAGGAACAGCTGTGACAGAAAATGTATTGGCATCAAAGCTTGTTACCGTTAAACACGTGCCATTCACAGCAATACTATCGCCAATATTAATATCGTTGAATAAGCCATGATGTTGAATAGTCAAATGCGTGCAATCATTTTCATGTTGAATATGCTGAATAATGCCTAAAGTTTCAGTAATGCCGCTAAACATACCACTCTCCTGTAATGAGTAAATCACGCCCTAAAATAGTGGGTTTTTGGATGTGAATTAATTTTTTCTGCGGTAAATTCCCAATAATGACAGGCGCGAGATAGACATCAATGGCTTGTACAAGACCAGTATCGAAGAAATTATGTAAAGTGCTCATGCCGCCTTCGACGAGTAAATGCGTTATTTCCATTTCGCCCAAGCGCTTCATTAAAGACTGTAAATCAATGTTATTGTTGTTGTCGGCTTTCGTGAGTAACACATTAACACCTTGCGCCGTGCAGGCATCACGCCAAGTTTGTGTTGAAGCATGGGTCGTAATTACCCACGTGTTTTCAGCTAATGGTGCATTGAGTAATTGTAGGGTTAAAGGCAAATCACCGTTTGCAGATAATATAAAGCGCAGCGGTTGATTGGCTTTAGGTTGATTCGTTTCAGGGTCGCGTGCCGTGAGTTGCGGGTTATCTGATTTTGCCGTGTTAGCGCCAATTAAAATGGCATCAATGTGACTGCGTTTAACATGCGCGTGTGCAAGGGCGTGTGTTTCGGTGAGTTGGCGGTGATCTTCAGGCCGTGCGATGGTTTTGCCATCTAAAGACATGGCCCATTTTGCCGTGATATACGGCGTTTTTGTGGTGATGTAATGATTAAAAGCAACGTTTAGGGCTTGCGCTTCTTTAGCAAGGATACCGGTGGTGACGGTAATGCCGGCGGCTTTTAGGGCATTGATGCCTTTGCCTGCGACCAAAGGGTTGGGGTCTTGTGCGCCGATAATGACATGTGTAATGCCTGCGGCAATAATCGCATCAGTACAAGGCGGGGTGCGACCGTGGTGGCAGCAAGGTTCTAGTGTAACCACTAAGGTTGCGCCAATCGCTGCTGAACCTGCTTCATTGAGAGCATGAATTTCCGCGTGTGGGCTGCCGGCTTGAAGATGAAACCCCTGTCCGATAATGCGGCCGTCTTTAATAATTAAGGCGCCGACCATGGGGTTAGGCGAAGTGGTGCCGCGGCCGTGTTCAGCCAAAGCAAGGGCAAGTGCCATGTAAGATTCATTTGTCGTGTGGTGCATTGTTGACCTTGTTCTAAAAATAGACAAAACAGGGCAAACAATGCACACGTGAACACAGACCTAGCCTGTGTTAGGTAAGCAATTGATATTTATCTTCTTTCATCCGGACTCTGACCGTCGGCTCTGGAATGTAAGGCGGTTGATTTGCTGATATTTTGACCATATTTGGTCAAATATGTAGCAGCCTTTGTATTGCGAGGCACCAACTTGCCTGTGACCAGATCTGCTGACCTCCCCGTGGGGAGCGCTCGCGGGCTCATTTAGTCAAGAAACCTTGGCTAAAACTACCGCCGGTAGGGAATTTCACCCTGCCCTGAAGACAATGCGAACACATTACGCCGGCGGTAAGGGAATGTCAATGGAATCAATGCTAGCGTCTGATATATCAAAGGGATACAATAGCCAACAGGAAAATTTACCAAGGAAGATGTGTTATGAAAAATCCGTTTACCGTGCATCCGCACAGCATGGGCGAAACGTACTGGAAGCATTTCTTTTTCGCAAGTATCTTTGGGTTTAGTATGTTAATTGCAGGGGTTGCCTGTATTTTACATGCGATATTCCCATTTGTTTTTAAAACAACGGGCAGTAACATGCTCATTCGTCAAATGAAACATTTTGTTGATCGTATGCCAATTGTTGAAGAGCGTATTGTTGATGTGTCGCGTTCTATTGAGCGCAAAATGGGAACCACTAAGGGGCAGACTTCACCGTTTTCGGTAAGTTTGATGCAAATGCAGTATGAGCGTGTTGAAGCCGAATAAAATAAATGAAATAAAACAAGCTTGGTTGCCACCGAATTGGCTGCCTAACTACGACATTAAACGACATCAACGCGCAAAACATGTGAAATTTCGTTTTCATCCGAGTGAAGGTTTAGTCATTACACTGCCGGTGCGGTTTTCATTGCACGCCTTGCCGGCTATTTTAGAAACGCATCGAACGTGGATTTTAATGCAAGCGTCGGTGTTTGCTGAGCGTCGTGTGTTGCCAACGACATTAACGCTGCCTTTTTTAAATAAAACGTGGTCCATTAAGATTGAGCCGAAATTAGATAGGCCGCGTTTGCGTGAATTAAAGTCGCAGTGTTTGGTATTGTCTATTGACGATCATGCGCACGAGCAAGCGTTTCATTTATTAAAAATGTGGTTGCGCAGACAAGCTTTGCGTGCAATTCCGCCTTATTTTAAAGCCTTAAGTGATGAATGTGGGTTGCCTTATCGTTCATTATCAATACGCAGCCAGTCGTCTATTTGGGGTAGTTGTTCAGCAGACCATTCCATTCGTTTAAATGATCGCTTATTATTTTTTCCAGAGAATTTAGCACGGCATATTATGATTCACGAATTATGTCACACCAAAGAATTAAATCATTCGGTGGCATTTTGGCAGCGAGTTTCACAATTCGATAATCACTATCGTGAACATAAAAAATTATGTCGACATTATCAATCCATGCTGCCTTCCTGGGCAGTATAAATTAAAAAGAGGAAATGATGGCAAAACTATATTTTTATTATTCAGCAATGAATGCAGGTAAAAGCACGGTGTTATTGCAATCGGCTTATAATTATCGTGAACGCGGGATGGAAGTGTTGTTGTTTACACCGAATGTTGATAAGCGCTACGGCGAAGGCAAAATTGCTTCGCGCATTGGGTTGGCTGAAAATGCGGTGATCTTTGATGCGCAATTTAATTTCTTTGATTATATTCAATCTGAACAATCGAAGATGACGAATTTAAAATGTATTTTGGTTGATGAAGCACAGTTTTTATCGAAGGCGCAAGTCAAGCAATTGTGCAGCGTGGTTGATCAACTTGATTTGCCGGTGTTAGCTTACGGCTTACGCAGTGATTTTCGCGGTGAACCTTTTGAGGGGAGCCAATATTTATTAGTGTGGGCAGATAATCTCGTTGAAATTAAAACAATCTGCCAATGCGGCAAAAAAGCCATTATGAACATTCGCATTGATGAACACGGGCATAAAGTGGTCGAAGGCCAACAAATTCAAATTGGGGGTAATGAGTCTTATATTGCTGTCTGCCGCCGGCATTTCGGAGAGATGTTATCTCTATGAATTCACTAAAAAAACGCATTTTTAAAAATCCCGCTATACTATAGATAATAAGAAAAAGGAGTGTGGAATGGACATCACGGAGCTGTTGGCGGCCGCCACGGAGCAGGGTGCTTCAGATGTGCATTTATTGCCTTTTTCCAAGCCAATGTTGCGCGTGAGCGGTGAATTAATTCCCATGGCGGGTGCGGCTGAATTACAAGCTGAGCACACACAACAACTCATTTTTTCTGCGTTAACACCCGAACAAAAAGCCGAATTTGAAAAATCACACGAGCTAGACATTTCATTATCTATTCCAGCCATTGGCAATTTTCGCGTAAACGTGATGCGGCAATTACATGGTATTGCTGCGGTATTACGTTTAATTCCTGAGCGAGTTCCTTCATTTGAAGACTTGATGCTGCCCGCCATTTTAAAAACATTATGTATTTTACCCCACGGGTTAATTATTTTATCCGGACCCACAGGCTGCGGTAAAAGCACAACAATGGCAGCGATGGTTGATTATATTAATCAATATCGCGCTTGTAATATTATTACGATTGAAGACCCGATTGAATTTATTTTCAAACATAAAAAAAGCATTATCAACCAACGACAAGTGCGACGCGATACGGAAAGCGTTTCAACCGCACTGCGTTCATCACTGCGTCAAGACCCTGATGTGATTATGATTGGTGAAATGCGCGATGTAGAATCTGTGCGTTTAGCTTTAACAGCAGCAGAAACCGGGCATTTGGTCTTAGCGACATTACATGCAAGCAGTTCGCCTTTAGCCATTAGCCGTATTATTGATATGTTTGAACCTGCTGATAAGCCACGTATTCGAAATTTATTAGCTGAATCCATTCAAGCGGTGCTTTGCCAAACGCTGGTAAGAGGGACAGATACAAAATTATTAGCAGCTTTTGAAATTATGCTAGCGAATGCCGCAATTCGACATTTAATTCGAGAAGATAAAGTCGCACACATGCCTTTAACCATTCAAACGAGTGGGAATATCGGCATGTGTACGTTTGAGCAATATCTACAAACGTTAGTAACGAAAAACCTCATTACATCTTCTGTTGCAAAAACCGTTACCTCGCGGGGCGAGTGGTTTTTAGTTTAAACTCGCTGTCAATAAATTAGCAATATAACCGACATACAGCAATAACACACCGAACATTAAGCCAAACAAACTAAACAAGAATGGAATTTGTTCGATATGTTTCTCGATAAATTGTTTCCATTGTTTTACAAATACCACACGAAAAACGCCAGCAGCTAGCATGGCGCAGCCAATAAATAGCACGACTAGGTTCCAATCAGCATCAACATCGTGTGCAAACAATAACGATAAGGTGCCGAAGATAATGGGTAAGACGCCGCCGAGAATATAACCCGTTTCTGATTTAACGAAATTCTTTGCCATCGATTCGGCATCTTCAAGGTTGAATAAAACACCAAGCGCGAGTAACACAGAAACGATACCGAACCAGCGTGCAAACAAGAGGGTTGTCATGCGAAGCATCCTTCCAGGAGGTGTAATAAAAAATCCACTTTAGAAAATTCTAACATTAGATTACACTACAGGGGAAGGAAAAAAACCGACTCAGGAGAGGTTATGATCGCGAGGATGCGAACCCTATTTTCAATGGTGAGTTCACTGCGGCTGTTAATCTTAGTATTAATTGCCTTGTGTCTGACCGGCTGTGAAATCACCCTTAATGGGCTCTTGAACCCAAAAGGCATCATCGCCTATCAAGAACGCCAATTATTCATTGATACCTTAGCCTTAATGTTAATCGTTGTCATTCCGGTTATCGTTATGAGTTTTGCATTTGTGTATCATTATCGTCATGCACACCATGCGGACTACCACCCTGACTGGGCTCACAGCCACTTTCTTGAAGCGATTTGGTGGGGCGTGCCTTGTGTGATTATATTAATTTTAGCGACAATGACGTGGAAAAAAACCCACGAATTAGACCCCTATCGTCCTATACAAGCTAATGCGCCGACCTTGGTGGTTCAAGCCATTGCGCTGCCGTATAAATGGCTGTTTATTTACCCTCAGCAAGGTATTGCAACGGTGAATGAGCTCGTCATTCCTGTCGACCAACAAATTCAATTTTCTATTACTGCTGACAATGTGGCCATGAGCGCATTTTTTGTTCCGCAATTAGGCAGCCAGATTTACGCAATGACCGGCATGAAAACCCGTTTATATCTTCACGCTGATCAAGTCGGTGATTACGAAGGTATGAATAGTCAATTTAACGGTGATGGATTCTCAGGCATGCATTTTACGACTAAAGTTGTTTCAGCATCCGAGATGGAGGCCTTTATCACTTCCGCTAAGACCTCAAAATTGGTATTAGACACGAAAGCTTATGATGGGTTGCTATTTCCTTCGGAAGGTAACTTGCCCACCGTTTATAGCGGCGCATCACCGACTTTATTTGATGAGGTGGTTATGTTGTACATGAACACTTTTGGCACGCAACACCCACGTCAAAACTTACAAATAATGAAAAAGGATTAAGCATGCTTGAACATTTAATTTTTGGGAAGCTCACCTTAGAAGCCATCCCCTACCACAACCCGATTATTATGGGCGCCGGTGGGTTTATGGTGTTGTTAATTTTAGGGGTGGTTGGCGCGATCACTTATTTTAAATATTGGCCTGTGGTTTGGCATGACTGGATCTGTTCCGTCGATCATAAAAAAATCGGCATTATGTATTTGATGTTATCGTTTGTGATGTTACTGCGTGGCTTTTCTGATGCCATATTAATGCGTTCGCAGCAGGCAATGTCAGCGGGCAGTAATTATGGCTATTTGCCGCCTGAACATTACGACCAAATTTTCTCAGCCCACGGCGTGATCATGATTTTCTTTGTGGCAATGCCTATGATGTTTGCATTGTTAAACATTGCAGTGCCACTGCAAATTGGTGCGCGCGATGTGGCCTATCCATACTTAAATTCCATGAGTTTTTGGCTGACGTTTGTTGGCGCAATGATATGCAATGCGTCTTTAGTGATAGGGGATTTTGCAAAAACCGGATGGCTCGCGTATCCGCCTTTGTCTGAATTATATTATAGCCCTGATGTGGGGGTTGATTATTATATTTGGTCGCTTCAAATTGCGGGCGTTGGGACTTTAATGGCAGGCATTAATTTTATTGCGACCATCTTCAAAATGCGCTGCCCGGGCATGTCGTTGATGAAAATGCCCGTATTTGTGTGGTCAGCCTTATGCGCAATGATATTGGTGGCCTTAGCCTTCCCTGTATTAACCGTTTCATTGGCTTTATTAGCCTTAGATAGAATGGCTGATATGCACTTTTTCACCGATTTTGCTGGTGGAAATTTTATGATGTATATCAATTTAATTTGGATTTGGGGTCACCCTGAGGTTTATATATTAGTCTTGCCAGCATTTGGTATATTTTCAGAAGTCGTTGCGACCTTTAGCCAGAAAGTATTGTTTGGTTATGTGACAATGGTGTGGGCAATCGCGATTATTACCTTCTTATCGTTTGTCGTTTGGTTGCACCACTTCTTTACCATGGGCGCTGGGGCAGATGTCAATGCCTTCTTCGGCATTGCGACCATGATTATTGCCGTACCGACGGGTGTGAAAGTGTTTAACTGGTTATTTACCATGTATAAAGGCCGCATTATTTTAGCGACGCCTATGCTTTGGGTCATGGCATTCTTTACGACATTTGCGATTGGGGGCATGACTGGCGTAATGATGGCGGTGCCGCCGGTTGATTTTCAAGTACATAATAGTTTGTTCTTAGTCGCACACTTTCATAACGTGATTATTGGCGGTGTGGTGTTTGGTTATTTTGCTGGCGTCATTTATTGGTTCCCGAAAGCATTTGGGTTTATGCTCGATGAAACCTGGGGTAAGCGTTCATTATATTGCTGGGTGCTTGGGTTTTATTTAGCGTTTATGCCTTTGTATGTATTAGGGCTGGCTGGGTTTACGCGTCGTAATTATCATTACAGTGATGTGATGTATCAACCGTACTTTATTGCCGCGGCGTGTGGCACCGCATTGGTGTTATTGGGCATTGTGTTTCAGCTGATTCAAATTTATGTGAGTATTAAAAATCGTGAAGCTTTGCGTGATCATACTGGCGACCCGTGGAATGGGCGTACCTTGGAATGGTCCACATCATCGCCTGCACCATTGTATAATTTTGCGTTCACACCGCATGTGCACGGACGTGATGCGTTTTATGACATGAAAAAACGTGATGGGAAAGAATGGTTGAAAAACCCAACGAATATTCAATATCACGATATTCATTTACCGAAGAACACATCGGTTGGGTTTATTGCTTCTATTTTTGCGGGCATATTAGGCTTTGCCTTGATTTGGCAAATGTGGATTCCTGGCATTATAGGCTTAGTTGGGTTATTAGGCTCAGTGATTGGCCGTACTTTTATGAACGATGTTGATTATATGTTAGATGCAAATATCGTAAAAGCAACAGAAGAAGCGCGATACAAGGAGTTTTTGAATGGATAATCAAGCGATGGCATTAGAAGCACATCATCACGATGGTGATACGACAGATGTGTTTGGGTTTTGGTTATATATCATGACAGACTGTATTTTGTTTTGCTGCTTGTTTGCAACATTTTTGGTATTGAATCAGCCGTCTATCTATACACCGGCATTGAAGCAGTATATTGATTTACCGTATGTATTAGGTGAGACTTTTGTGTTGTTGGCTTCTAACTTTACCTTTTGTTTGGCGAGTTTGAATTTGTATCACGATAAGATTCGCAAGGTTCAAGGCTGGTTGTTGATTACTTTTGTATTAGGGGCAACATTCGTTGCGATGGAAGTGTACGAGTTCGCGAAATTAGCGAGAGAGGGGTTTGCGTGGGATATCAGCGGGCAGGCATCAGGTTTCTTTACCTTGGTGGGCACGCACGGGTTTCACGTGTCTGTTGGGTTGTTATGGATTTTATTGTTGACGATTCAGTTCTCGACGTTTAAAGATTTAAAATCAATGAAAAGACGGATGACGATGCTTGGGTTGTTTTGGAATTTTTTAGATATCGTCTGGATTTTCTTGTTCACCATCGTATATATCATGGGAGCATTGTAACATGTCAGAGCATCACGAGGCTCAACCCGATTACGGCACTGGGCAAAAGCGTTTAAATGTTTATTTAACCGGCGTTGGGTTGTGTATTGTACTCACGCTATTATCATTTTGGGCTGTTTTAGGCGAGCAATTATCACACGCGCAAATTTTAATTGTCATCTACGCCTCCGCGATTGCACAATTCTTTGTGCAGGTTATCTGCTTCTTGCGCCTGAACGTAGAAACCCCACAAGGACGCATGAACGTGATGTCGCTGGTCTTTACTGTCCTCGTACTCGTTACCTTGGTCGCCGGGTCGCTGTGGATTATGTACAACTTAAATTATTATATGAATAATTAGTTGCTTTGTTGTTAAGCACCACTTGAATAATGGGTAGGGCGCGATTAGCGGCATGTTCTTCGCCGCGTAATCCGCCAACCGTTTAAGCTTTTAAAAAATCAAAAGCGCCCCCCCTACCCTCTGAAGGATAGACGCAGAATTTTATAGTCGTTGGCTGTAAGCCAATAACATCTTAGCTTGGGGAAAAGGTTGCGCGCAGCGTAACCGACGCCCCAGGTAGGCGTAACTCACAC
>CBFGYM010000001.1:0-234451 GCA_965653045.1 uncultured Gammaproteobacteria bacterium | reverse complement strand
GAATGTGGAAACTGCCTCGTGAAATTTATTTCACAAGACAGTTGCTACGCTTTGTCGTTAAGATGCACTCGAACGATGGGTAGGGCGTGATTAGGTTTGCGTTTTTTGCAAACCGTAATCCGCCATCAATTAAAGCTTTTAAAAAATCAAAAACCCGTTATCAATGCGGGTTTTCGAGGCTGAGCACGCCGGAGTTGTAGTCGTAGGCGAAGAGTTCTGCGTAGCGGCCCCATTCAATGACGGTGCGAAGTACGCGGTCGGCTTCTGATTCAGAGAGGTAATCTTCAAGTAATGACAAGAAAATTTCTTCCAGCGCGCGGTGACGAGGGTGGCGGATGAGCTGGTCGTAGATGTAGCGCGCAAGTGGCACGTATTTTTTCAATTGCACCGAGAATATCTTCTTCCGCTCCAACATATCAGCATCAACAAACGCCTTTCCATCTTCAGTAATTGTAATATCCCCTTTCGAAATTTTCGCAAATCGTAAAATTTCCAACAATTCAGTCAATGGGAATAAATCATCAATGTCTAAGCTTAAACTATCAGCCACTTCTGGCAAGTCCATCCGGCCTTGGTGCTCAGGCGAATTCAATTCTTCCAACAACCCCGTCACCTCAGAAATAGAAGCCTCGGGCAACCGATACCCAATATCAATCACTAAATGCTTCGTCACATCTTCGCGCATTTTTTCTTCTAAGGGCTGCGTAGTCATTAACGTATACACACGATCCACCTGATTACGAAAACGTGGGTCTAAATCACTGCGCGGAAACGGCAAGGTCACACGCAAATCAGAACGAATGGACCCCGGGTTGCTATTAAACACAATAATTCTATCGGCCACTTCAATCGCTTCTTCAATGCTATGCGTGACAAACAAAATGGCATTTAACCCTGTTTTTTTACTACGCCACAAATCCATTAAATCGCTTTTTAAGTTATCCGCGGTCAATACGTCTAATGCTGAAAACGGCTCATCCATCAATAAAATATCGGGCTCAACCACCAAGGCCCGCGCAAACCCCACACGCTGACGCATACCACCCGACAATTCTTTCGGCAACGCCGTTTCAAACCCGTCCAACCCAATCATATCAATCGCTTTCAAAGCTCTCGCACGGCGGGTTTCACGATCAACGCCCAATGCTTCCAACCCCAACTCTACATTTTGCAACACCGTCAACCACGGTAACAACGCAAAACTTTGAAACACCATTGAAATACCACGCACAGGCCCTGTAATGCCATTCCCCCGATATTTCACCATGCCGCGTGTCGGCTCAATTAACCCGGCAATAATACGCATTAAAGTTGACTTGCCCGACCCAGACTTTCCTAGAATCGCAACAATTTCACCTTCATACATTTTCAAATTAATATCGTTTAGCACCAATAATTCTTGTCTATCGCCGGTGCGAAAAGATTTTTGAATATTCACAATTTCAATAATAGGGTTGGCCATGCGTCTACTCCAACAAAAAGCGATTTTCGGCGTACACATACAAAGGCCGCCAAACCAGTCGATTAAACACTAATACCATCGTACACATCATGCCGATGCCCAAAGCAGTACGAGAAAAATCACCGGCCGTTGTCGACTCAGAAATATAAGCCCCCAAGCCGGTTGCCACTAAATGATGATTACCCCAACTGGCAATTTCTGACACCACACTTGCGTTCCACGCACCACCTGATGCCGTAATTGCGCCGGTAATATAATAAGGAAAAATACCGGGTAATAATAAACGCGACCAACGCAGCCACCCCGTCACCCCGAAATTATCAGCCGCTTGCAATAAATCTTTCGGCAATACCGATGCACCCGCAATCACATTAAATAAAATGTACCACTGCACCCCTAAAATCATTAAAGGCGTTAACCAAATATTTGCGCTTAACTGATAATGCACAATGAACACCACAATTAAGGGGTAAAACAAATTCGCCGGGAAAGCCGCTAAAATTTGTGCGAGCGGTTGGGCAAACAAGGCTACACGCGGATGTAACCCTATCCATACCCCAATGGGCACCCAAATCAAGGAAGCAATCGCAATTAACACAAACACGCGCGTTGCTGTCACCAAGCCCAATAAAAACACGTGCAACACTTCACCCCACGCCATGTGGTGCATGGTGTAAGTGGCCGCAAAGACAAACGCCCCCAAGGCCGATAGTAACAACCCAATATCCCAAGCCGTCGCCCACCACGGTTCTTTACGCTCTACCACTTCAAAATAGGTTTTTTGTTGCTTGAAATGAAAACTAAAAAATTTAATATTCACAAATGCATCAAACCACTCTTCAATACGATGCCCTAAACTGCGCATCATTCGCGTTCGTCTGAACATATTCACAACCCAAGATTCGGGGGCATCTTCTACGGCGTGATGTTCCGATTTAAACTTATCAGCCCACGCGACCATCGGCCGAAACAAGAGTTGATCGTAAGCAATAATGACGACTAACATCGCAACAATGGCATGAAAAATAGCTTTAATGTTGGCCTGTTGAATCGCAACCGCAATATAAGACCCAATGCCCGGCAATAAAATAGTTTGGTTTGAAACGGTAATCGCCTCAGACGCCACCACAAAAAACCACCCCGCCGACATCGAAGCCATTGCATTCCACAATAACCCTGGCATGGAATACGGCACTTCTATTCGCCAAAAACGCTGCCAAGCACTTAAATGAAACATGCGCGCCGCTTCTTCTACTTCTGAGGGCACAGCTTTCACCGTTTGATAAAACCCAAGCGCCATATTCCACGCTTGCGAAGTAAAAATCACAAAAATGGTTGCACACTCAGGGCCCAACATACTCCCCGGAAACAAACCAATAAACCCCGCCACCGTCACCGATAAAAAGCCCAAAATCGGCACCGACTGCAACACATCAATCGTTGGAATAATAATGCGTTCAGCACGCGCGCTTTTCGCCGCCCACGTACCAAACACAAAGGTGAATAATAAAGAAAAACATAAAGCGATAAGCATACGCACAACGGTTCTTGCCGCATATAAAGGCAATGCAGACGTTTGCAGCGAAATGGGAATGGCCTGACCCAGGTGATAAGGGGTGGCCATTTGTTTAGCGGTCCAGGCAAAAAACATAATAATCGTAATCACAAATAACAACGCCAGCACATCCCAATAATTAGGATATAACCGTGCCCGATACGCCGTCATAAATGTATTACGAATAAAACTCATTTTACGCTACCCTTAAATATGCCGCCCGCCATCAACCGCCAAAATTTGCCCCGTCACAAACGGTGCCTCACACACAAAATAATGCACGGCGCCGGCAATTTCTTCGGCCGAGCCATGACGCTTCAATAAAGTTCCGTTTATGATCTTATCTTTAGCCTCAGATGACAACGTATTTTCACCTTCTGGCCACACGACCGACCCCGGCGAAACACCATTCACACGTATTCGCGGTGCCAATTCTTTCGCGAGCACTCGCGTCATCATGGCAAGTGCTGCCTTGGTTAAACAATAAACGCCATACCCACCCAAAGGAAATTCGCTATGCGTATCAACAATATTGATGATGACCCCTTCTGTTTGATTCAGCGGTAAAACGGCGGCTTCGGCGAGAAAATAAGGGGCTTTTACATTGCTGTCAAACAAATCATCCCAGGCCGATTCTTCTGTTTGGCCGACCGGCGTTGGATAAAACCGTGATGCATTATTCACCAGGGCATCTAAGCGACCCCACGCCGCAACCGCCTCAGCAACTAATTTCGCGGCTGTGGCTGGCTTCCCCAGCAAAGCCTCACACACCACAGCAGAATGCGCCCGCGCAGCGTTCAATTTTGCTGCCAAATCAAGCGCTTCTTGTTTTGAGGCGTGACAGTGCAATACCACATTCCAACCCGCACGATGCAAGCGGCATGCAATCGCAGCCCCCACACGTCGTGCCGCCCCCGTAATTAAAGCCACTTTTGGCTGATTTAGACTTTCTTGCATTGCTTTTATCCTTTAAGATGCCGTTTTAATGAATTTCAACGATGAACCCCATGCCGCACACCAACCCGCTTGAACGCAGCGCAGCGCTCTGCGCCGACCTTCACCAAACGCTCGCCGCTGCGGGCGGAAAAATTTCATTTGCAACCTTTATGAATGCCGCGTTATACCATTCTACACTCGGTTATTATACTTCGCCGGATTTTCGCATCGGTGCCTCGGGTGATTTTACCACCGCCGCGGAATTGTCGCCGCTTTATGCGCAGTGTGTGGCGAATGCTTGTTTACCGGTGTTGACTCAACACCCAGCGGTGTTGGAGTTAGGTGCTGGCAGCGGACAGTTTGCACTCGATTTTTTAAGCGCGCTTGAAACAAAAGATTGCCTGCCGAATCAGTATTTTATTCTTGAAATCAGCCCCAGCTTGCGTGCACAGCAGCGCGCTTTACTCACCCGGTTTTCATCCCGCGTGGTCTGGCTAGACGCACTACCCGCCACATTTAGCGGCGTCATCATTGCCAATGAAGTGCTAGACGCCCTGCCGGTACAATGCTTTGAAATTCAGCAACACCAAGTGATGGAACGCTGTGTGCAATGGGACGGCACGGCCTTTACGTGGATACTCGCTCCGGCATCTGCCGCCTTGGAAGCCATCATTGCCCCCCTGCAATTGCCTGACGGTTATCAAAGTGAATGCCGCCCTGCAATGACAGCGTTTGTCGCTTCGCTATCGGCTTGTCTACAACAAGGGTTGATATTGTTCGCTGATTACGGTTACGGACGCTCTTTATATTACCACCCAGCCAGACACACCGGCAGCTTAACCTGTTTTTATCAACATCAAAAGCATCACGACCCCCTCACCCGTCCTGGGTTGCAAGACATTACCGCGCATGTTGATTTCACGCAGGTAATTGAGGCTGCAAGCGATGCTGGGTGTACGTTGGCCGGTTATACCACACAAGCCGGTTTTTTGTTGACTGCCGGCCTATCTGAGGCCGTATTGACCGCCGAAACTGGCTTAAGTGAAGCCGAAAAATTCAAGTTGCATCAAGCGGTTAAAACCTTAACCCTGCCGACTGAAATGGGAGAAGTGATTAAATTCATGGGCTTAAGTAAGGGCATTTCTTACACATTGCCCGGCATGGAACTGGCTGATCGACGCCGCGAGCTTTAACTATCGCCTTTTTTCATTTTTTGTGTATAATTCGGTCAAAATAATTAACGAGGAACTGCGTGTGCGTGCGGCCAAACTAACTATTCATCAAACTGAATTCTCCTTTTCAGCCGGGCACTTCACCATTTTCTCTGCCACTGAGCGCGAAACCTTGCACGGGCATAATTATCACGTGAGCGTATCTTTTCATGTGAACATTGGTGATAACGGCTTGTCTTTCGATTATCGGCATTACAAACGGATGATTAAACAGTGGTGCAATAGCATTGATAGGCACTTTTTGTTGCCGAGCAAATCGCCGTATTTGACCATCCAAGAAGAAGGTGATTATTGCGTAGCGACGTTTAATCATAAAAAAATTCCACTGTTGCTTGAAGATGTGATTGTGTTGCCGCTGACAAATATTACCATTGAAGAGTTAGCGCATTGGTTTTTGCAGCATTTGTTAACCGAAAAAGAAACCTTGCAAGAACATGCCATACACGGCATTGATGTAGATGTATATAACGGCCCTGGGCAGTCTGGCCGAGCATCTTGGTTATTGAACGAAAAAATTTAAGTGTTACACTGGGTGACATGGAAATGTTACGTGTTTATCAGATAATTCTTTTTGTGCTGCTGGTTAGCACCCTTTCTGCTTGTTCAGACATTGACTCTGTCCGCCCGTTTGAAGGTGAGCAGGCAAAACTGTTGACGCAGAAGCTTTATGGTGCTCCTAAATTTAAAACGTAAACGGTTAAAGCTCCTCATTTTTTGTAACGTCTTCTTTCGAGAGCAGCCCTTCAAATTTATAATCTCGCACCGGACGGCCGACAAGGTAACCTTGTACGAGATCGCAGCCGTGATCTGCCAGAAACTCGAACTGCTCGACCGTCTCAACACCCTCTGCAACCACATTCACGCCTAAGTTATGGGCAAGACCAATAATGGCATTCGTAATAAAAATATCGTTTTGGTTTTGCGGCAATCCTTTAATAAAACTTTGGTCGATTTTCACCACACTAATGGGGAAATCTCGTAAATGTTTAATCGTCGTGCTTCCCGTACCAAAATCATCAATTGCAATTTTCACCCCTAAAGCCGCAAGCTGATGCAGTTTTTCCGTAATCACCTGCATATTCTGCATAATCGCAGACTCTGTGACTTCAATTTCTAAATACGCTGGCGCCAATCCTGATTTTTCTAACGCATCTTTCACAATGCCAACAATGTCTTGATTGAGCAATTGCTTAATAGACACATTCACTGCCACCGCAATCGGTTCATAGCCTTTTTCTTGCCATGCTTTATTAATGCGGCAAGTTTCACGCAAGATATATTCACCCAATTGCAAAATTAAACCTGAATCTTCCGCATAAGGAATGAATTGATCAGGCGTGACAAAGCCGAGCTCAGGATGATGCCAACGCATTAGCGCCTCAGCAGATACAATGGTTTGTTGTTTTAAAGAGAACTTCGGCTGAAAATAAACGACGAATTCTTTCTCTTTAATCCCACGTCGAATGGCAGCTTCTAATTTAATGTTGTGATTATTATGTTGCGACATTTCAGGACGATAAATGACGGCTGCATTCCCGCCGCTACGTTTTGCGTAATACATTGCAATATCAGCATTCATTTGCAAATCTTCTAAACTTTCGCCGTGATCTGGAAATAAACTCACCCCAATACTCGCCGTCATGTAAAACTCGTGATCCATCACCTGAATAGGTTCATGACAGGCTTTTAACAACTCATCGCATTTTTTCTCTAAGGCTTGCTGATTTTCGCTGTGATAAATCATAAAAATAAATTCATCACCGCCCGCACGCGCACATAAATCTAAGTCTTGTGTCGCACATCCAAAACGACCACTCATTTGTTTTAACAACAAATCACCCACACGGTGACTCAATGCATCATTCACACGCTTAAAATTATCTAAATCTAAAAACAAAAGTGCTAATTTGTCACCTTTTCTATTTTTCGTAGCAAGGGCTTCATTAAATTTTTCATTAAATAAAATTTGATTAGGTAAATTGGTCAAGGCATCAAAATGCGCCATTTTCTTTAAATATTCTTTATGGTCTGACAATTCCTTTTCGAAACGTTTTCGTGTGATAATTTCATCAGATAAGGCTTGCGTTCGCTCTTCTACTTGTGTTTCTAATTTATTATGCGCCTTATCAATCACGGCTAACATTTCATTAATTTGATTCGACACATACGATAATTCGTCTTTACCCGTCACGGTCACGCGACGCCACACCCGTGCATTTGAAGCAATATCATACACTTCCGTGGCAAGTTTTTCTAAACGACGAATAATAATGACACGAAACACATATATCATTAAGGCCGTGAAAATTAAGCCTAAAATAATAAATCCTTTCATAAAATAGCTGATAGCCGCCTGACCCGATGAAACAATATCTTGCGGACGCTCCATCACAATCACGCCTATCGGCTGGCCTGAAATATCTTTCAAGATATAATATACTTTCATTAAATTATTATTTTCTGATTTCCACTGCGCTTGTGTCGGGTCTTCGAGTAATAACTTAACTTCTTCTGAAAGCGCTTTATTTTGCAGCGCTTCATCAAGCGTATAATATTGAAAATGAATTCGCGTTGTTCGAATTAAGTCATCACGGAATGCTTGCGTTAATTTCTCACCAACCACCACAACCCCTGTCACCGGTCGTGACTGGTCTGTATCTGTCACTGTGCTTTCACCCATCAAATAAATATCGTTACCAACCCGATAAAATCCTGATCTCACATCTTGGGGTGATTTAAGTTTTGTTAATACTGAGCTTCTTACGTGCTCGCTTAAATTCGGCATCACAGTTGAGCGGCCTTGTTCATCGATTGCCGCCCCGCCAATAAAATGCCCCGCCTTATCCCAGTAACTCATTAAGTGAATGCCAACGTTTTGCAAGGCAACGGGTGTGATGTTCTCCTGCGCAAAACGTGGCGCATTCCCAGAGATATATAAATACGCGCCTGTCCATTTTGAGTAATTCGCAGCTACCTTTGCAACGGAATCAGCTTTCGCATTCATCGCCTCAGTCACGCGGTTGACATCTTCTTTGACACGCACAGATTCAAGCGCTTCAAAACTACGAATTAATGAGAAATTTGCGCCAAAATAAATAAAGATCGCAAAGCCTATCCAAATCAGCCCGATCACAAGCATCACTTTATTTCTAAGCTTCATGCGCGCACGTCCTTGTTCGTTAGCACTACGCAGGGTCGTCTAAACTAGTCACAACCGGTCTTTCCTCAATACTGGTTTCACCGTGGTAACAGGTATCTGTGCCCCATTCAGACCACGAGCCATCATACAACGCGTGTTGTTCACACCCGAGTAAATCGAGCGCAAAATTTAAAATGGGGGCAGTCGTTCCTGAACCGCAGGTGCTCACAATCGGGTGATTCAAATCAATGCCAATGCCTGTTAATTGCTTGCGTATGCGCTCGGGTGATTTCCAACGTCCATCTATTTCAAACATCGTCGTAAACGGAAAACAATAACTGCCCGGCATATGCCCCGCACGCAAGTGTTTGCGTGATTCGGCACCACCGGCATAACGAACGGCATTGCGCACATCCACGACTTGCTCTAATGGATGATGCAAATTTGTTTTCATTTGAACAAGGCTGCGAATATATTGCGCTTGATAACTGACTTGATACGATCGGGGTGTTGCGGGTTTGGGTTCGCCACTTTCTATTTTTCCGCCATACTTTTCCCACGCGGCAAGCCCGCCATCTAATACATAGAGTAAACTTGGGGCATGACCAAACACTTTAAACATCCATAACGCACGACAACTGGTTCGCATGCTGGAATTATCATAAAAAATAATGCGGTGTTCGTTAGTAATGCCTAGCTCGGCCAACACCTCCGAAATTTGCGATTCATCGCGAGTTAACATATTAGGTGCCGTGGCATGCGCATCTATAAACCGGTTTAAATCTAAAAAACGGGCGCCAATGATGTGTTTTTGTAAAAATGCCTGATGCGGGTTGTTCTCATCGCCGGGTTGCACCCACGTCGCATCTAAAATAATTAAATTTTTAGGATTTTTCCGCAGTTTATCTAACTGATTCGCATTAATTAACCAAGACATACGTTCTCCGCCCCTAAAAACAAAGGGGTTCAGTATAGCGCCTATTTATTTCAGTTGCACTTCTTGCAATTTACCGTTTTTCCAACGGTACTGCGGCACATCGGTTGTGTCTTTATAAATACGAACACTGGTGGTGTCTTTGTAACGCGCTTTTCCAGTGTTCATCCAAATAGGAATCACCACACCGCGACCGCTTACAAATTGCGACAACAAACTTGGCTCACCGTAGAAATATACGCTGGCATTACCCGTGGCAGAGGCAAAAATGCGAGTAGAGGCCGTCACGTTGATGTGTGATGCATCTGCTGCACGCACATAAGCATTTTCAGTTTTCAAGTATCGACCCCAGAATTTACCGTTTTGCGCGGTGTACACCGTTAAATTACGTGCCCACCCAGACATACCGACTTTGGCATTATCGTAAACATAAACATAGGTTGATTGGCTATTTGAGCCTTTCATCAAGATACAGACGTTATTGTGCGCCTGCACTTCTTTCGCATTAAACGTGCCGTTGATGCCAATTTTACCGCTGCCTTGACCATAAACCGACAACCCATCACTATTCGCACCAATTAAATTAAAATCACCCGAGCCTTTGTGGTCGAGTTGACGCAAGCCAACATTGCCACCAATATTCACCGTGCCGCAACCATTCATAATGACATCTAAAACGGGTGTGTTCGCACCTAACACTGTGACCGACCCATTGCCTTGTGAAATAATTTTCTTCACGTTCATATCGCCTGACAAGACTGTGTAACCCGTGGCGTTCATGTCCATCACTAGCCCGTGGCTGCGTAAACGCAAGCCTTCAACCGTCCCCGAGCCTTGGTGAGTTAGGTGCGATAATTCTTGCACGCCAATACGCACCACCACGTCTTTCAAGTTCGCGCTGGGTTTATCGCCTTGATCAATACACAGTAAGCCGTTTTTAACTTGCACATTGATTTGTCTAATCGCTGCGTTGGGGCCTGCGATATAAACAGAATTTGCTGTATTGGTACCAAAAAGTTGCACTTGGAAAGAACCATTGGTTTTAATGGTCGAGAAATTCGGCACTTTCACTTGCATGGTGCTCATCGCGGCAGTGACTGGCGCATTGTTGTTTTCAGTGATGGTAGGGTCACCGGTTAAGAACCAGTGGCTGGTGCCTTGAATCCAGGCATTAGGGTTTGTGTCGACTTCCGATTGCCATTGTTCGTTGGTGTAATCAGCATTAATCGTTGGGTAGAGCGTGCTGACACAGCCCGACAAAACCAACACCAGCAAACCTAAGCCTAAGCGCAATTTCATGACACAATCCTTTTGTCATCACACTGCCTTTAAATTTAGCATAAAACGGCCTAGCTCGGCATCCTTTTTCGCCAGGCGGCCAGCATGCCATAGACCGGCTGGCCTGCATTTTGCCTTAAAACCACGTTCGCACTTGCCACTTCATCAAACCCAAGCTGCTGCCCCAGTTGAGAAAGCGCAATCGGGTCGTGACAGTACCGCCCCGAGGCTTGAATGGTGTAAGGTTCAAGGCCTGTCCCGCCGGTTTCAATCGTGAATATCAACCAAGCATCAGGCTTCAAGGCCGCATAAATGCGTGAAAGCAAGGGCGAAAGCGCGCCAATGTACACAAACATATCGGCCGCGAGCATCAAATCAGTCGTTTCACTTTGATTAGCCAAATACGCATAAGCCTCGGCTTCGATTAATTCATCGTACAAGGCCTTTTCTTTCGCTTTAGCAAGCATTTTAGCCGAGAGGTCTAGCCCACTGAGGTGTTTGGCGTAAGGCTTGATAACCTCAGCGCATAAGCCTGTGCCGCAACCAAGGTCTAACACTTGCCAATTCGCGTGCGCAGTGAGACCCAGTCGTGCCAGCAAATGAGCCAAATGTGTTGGCACTTGATATTGCAAGGCTTGCAAGAGGTGTTCGTCGTAAATATCGGCATATTCGTCAAATAATGCACGGGCATAGGCATCGGGCATGCGAGTGGCCGCGGGGTCGCCACGCACCACAGCCAGCGCGTGGTCAATCAAGGCATCGTCTGAGCGAAGTTGCTTTGCCGCTTCGTAATGGGCAATTGCCTCATCACGCCGGCGCAACTGCCAGTATAGGGCGCCCACGTTAATGTGGGCATCGCATTGCGTGGGCTCTAAACTCAATAAACGTTGGTAATAGTCAATTGCGCGTTCAGCCTCGCCGGCTTTATGCGCCAGCACCCCCAAATTAAACAAGGCTTGCGTATCACCTGGGTTAATATCCACAGCAGATACATAAGCCGCTCGGGCGGACTCGGGTTTTTCTAAGCGCAAATACGCATTACCTAAATTGGTGAACGACTCCGCTTGGTCTGGGTGGTCTTGCACGATGGCTTGAAATACTTTTACTGCATCTTCGAGTTCATCGGTTTGCAAATAAACACAACCTAAATGAAAACGCGCACCCAAGTGTGCGGGCAGGACGGCCAAGATTGATAAATACACCTCTTTCGCCATCGTATAATCTGCATGCTTTTGGTAAGCCAGTCCCATTTTGTAATAATCGTTTAACCATGCCACTTCACCAGGGTCTAGCTTTGCCATCGGAACGTTGCCTTTAACACGATCAAGAGTTGAATGATAAAATAGAGACTTAATGCGTCTTTACCGTATTGGTTAATCCACTCAATTAGCGCGTTCACCGTTGTGGTTTGCACCCAAATTTCATGCGAGAAAGCCACCATCATTACACATGAAAAAAACCGATACCATTGAGTCGATGAATAAACCCATAAACCCCGGCGCCAGCCAACTGCTTCAACCCGTAAACAAGCGCGAGTGAGGTCGATGGTTGTTAAAACAAACCATACACTGGCCGTAATACACCACCACGTCAAAAGACACGCTGAGTTTACCAATCCGGTTGCTATCGCTAATAAGCCAAAACACGCGAAACTGCCGTAAATTAAAGCATTACTATTCGACCAAGTCACGATTAATCGTTTTGAGCGGGCACGGAACCAAAACGTGACGACCGCAATAAGGCCGTAGAGGAGTAAGCCTGCACTGACAATTAGCATTAAGGCGTCCATCCAGGCGGGCATATCGTCGTGAAATAATTCAATGG
The DNA here is from genome assembly GCA_965653045.1 of uncultured Gammaproteobacteria bacterium. GTDB lineage: Bacteria > Pseudomonadota > Gammaproteobacteria > DSM-16500 > DSM-16500 > Aquicella. Next base: position 222,091 of record CBFGYM010000001.1, on the reverse strand, counting down.
CTAATAACAGCAACATTAAAGTACCCACCGCAGGTAGTAATTTAAGACCCGTCGCTGGCCGGCCAACGTGTGGGTGTAATAAATCAGGGTTAATTAATTTTAAATGAACGACCCAAAGGGTGGTGGAAGCAAAGGCCAGCATAATGATGCAACCATAAAGCAGCGGGTCAGCTTCTTCCAGGAGTAAGCCTGTCACAGCGGTTGCTGCGACCCAACAGCCCAGCCGCCAACGGTCCGCATGCAACGATAAAATTTTTTCATCTTGCGCGTAAAGCTGCATCACATTCACAGCGAAGTACAACCAAATAATCATCAGCTCTAAGGCGGATAATGTCATCACCCACAGCGGGGTGTCGAAATGCGGTAAGACATAAGCCCCAAATACCCCAAGGGCGAGCACAAGACTAATGGCATTCATACCAGGCGAAGTTTGATCAAACCAATAGTGATAAACTAAATGCGTTGCGACAACTAACAATAAAAACCAAACCAAAGGTGATTCAGCAAAAAATACGCGTTCAACCAGCCACGTTAACATGCAGCGCTCCTTCTGTGATTGAAAAAAAAGGCGAGCCTTAGGCCCGCCTTTTGTTCACATCTGGATAAAACTAGAAGTGATAGATTAAGCCTAAGGTGTATTGGCTTGCTGATGGGTTGATGCTGGTTCCGCTGGTTGCGCTCATAGAGGTGCTGAAGTTGTTGTAGTTCGTGTAGGTGTATTCGCCACGAAGACTCCAGTTACCGGTGATGAGTGTTTCCATGCCTACGCCGTAAGCAAAGCCACCTTCGGTGCTTGAGTTGCTGGCTGAGCCAACGCCTGAAGCGGATTCGGTGTATTTGAAGTTAGCCCAGGTGTAACCTAAACGGATGTAGGTTAAGGTTGCATCGGTTAATTTCAAGCCAGGTAAAATGGCTAAGCCGTAGGAGCTGTTCATTTCAGCATTTGCGCTATAGCCTATAGGGCCACTAAGTGTTGCATCCCAACCTTGGCTGGAGTTTGCGTAGTTACCGAAAATTTCCCCACCGAGGTAGTACCAGCTGTTGAACACTTTGCCGTAGCCTAAGAATAAGCCACCTAACCAGCCGTTTACATTAATATCTGGATCGGCATTAACAGCACCTGAAGACAGAGCAACGTTTGTGCTCATGTCAGCATTTTGATGGCCAACTTGCGCACCAACATAGAAACCATCCATTAACACAGGAATAACTGGGCATGGCATGCTGTCTTTGTAATCTTTAAAGTTTGCGCCGCCTGCTAAAACTGCGGAAGAAGCAAGCATCATTACTGATGCGGCAACACATTTCAATTTGAACGACATAATACAACTCTCCTTAGTTAGTCATGACTCCATGGATACTCGTTACTTACCACACCAATGAGCAATTGAGGATAAGCCTTTAAATATTAACGCGACTTGATAGAAACATTCAACTCCCTTTTTCAAAAAAAGCATATAAATTAAGGAGTAACCCTAGCCCAACTTCCGAATTTCCTTAGACTTTACGCCCCTTAAGGCTAAGTTAAGCTTCATTTGATACTATCGGGGAATTATTGTATTAAAGCATATAAGATAGTAACACACACGAGGGGAATTAAAAATGCCAACGAAGATGAATAAACCAAACAATATCAAGGTCATGACTGAAAGTGATGGGTATTACCTTAAAGACATACAAGACAGCATTAAAAACATTCATGATCAATTAGAGCGGGTTCGCACAAAAACAAGAGATAAAACCCCGACAGATGAGGGTGAAAAAGAAAATAATCGAAACATTATTTCACTTTGTGATGGTATTATTCTCGCCCTTAGTCCGCTCATTAGCACCTTAAACGAGACTGGGTTTTATGCAACGGGATTTTTCGCGCCCACAAATAAAAACTACAAAATTGATTACGAGCAGCTATCTCGAACCTTAGCGTCTATTGAAGACGATGCCAATCAACTGAGTAAAGATAACCCTGCTCCGGTTCGTTCTCACTGGCATTCTAATTATCAATTATTAACACAAATCACTTATAACCATAAAAAACAGGATAAAGACTTCCTTAACAAAATAGGGTGGCGACGAGAGAAAAGAAGACGTATCAGAATGAATGCGCTTGGATATCTGACGCCTGTTTTACTCGGCTTACTCGTTGCCGGTGCTATCATTACCGGTGGCGTTTTTGCTGGCTTAGCAATGGGTCCAATAGGGATTGCCGTGATTATCATGGGCATAATACTGGGTTTAACTTCCGGGAGTATCGCACTCGTCAAAAGTGCCCGTCATATTAGCCCAAGAATCTTTGAACGTGCAGAAAATATATCATACGACAAGCGAGATTTTATCCCCAAATCCAAAGGGAAAATTCAGATTCCTTATGTAGAAGCAACCAGTAAGGCTTTAGCCGCCATTGACCAGCACAATAGCAGCCTTGTCGCCGAAGCAGCGAAGCAAAAACGCATAGATGACCTAGCAAAGATAGCTAGCGAGAAAAAAGCGGCGGAATTAAAAGCAGTAGAAGTACAACGTGCGTTTTATTTCGATGCTGTTGGTTCATCGGGAAGGACGCTCGCTGCTAATGTATTAGCATGCCGCGCTTACGGGAAAGTTGATGCTATTAACAGCGAAATCGCAAATGTCGTCACAGAAATAAAAAATATTCAAAAAGCTATTAATGGCGAGTTAGATTATTTAAAAAGACTAAAACCAAAATTTCAAAAAAATCTCGGTTTGCTTAAAGCTGCTAATGTCAACAGAAACGTCATTACAATCAATGAAAACACGACCATCGGTGAATTTAATCAATTAAGAAATAATAATTGGTTCGATCAAGATGCGGTTAAGCATGTTATACATTACCTAACCTACAGAAATGAACTTGCTTATTTAGAGGCAATTAAAGCTGCTGTTGAATTAAAAGAAAAATTGCTTGGTAAAGAACTCGCAAAATATTCTGATCAAGAAAATTATATTGCAGCGAAAGTTGCTGTCTATACGCAAAACCCCGATAATCTACCGTCGATTGATAAAACATTAAAAGACTACGTTGTTGGCGGTTATAACAGAAACCTCGTTGGCCAGTTTGGCTCCTATAGAGACCCTCGGTTTAGTCTCCCCCAGCGCACTAATGGGCCTACATTTATCTATGGCAACGCTACGTTTATCTTATTTACACCTTGCTCAAAACGAATAACGACTCAGTTAAGTAAGAACATTACAAACATTAATGCCTTGAAGCCTTAAGCTTTGCGCTTAAGTTTGCTAAACTAGGCCAAAATAAAGAGGAATAACACTCATGCCAAACGAGATTAAAAACACCCGAGAGAATAAACAAATGTCCGCTGCTGATAAGCACGTCTTTGATAAGATAGATACTCATATTCAATACATAAGATCAGCCTTGACTCAGCTAGAAAGCCGCGCAAAAGAAGAACAATACGCGGCTATTCACACTGATCTCAAAGAGCTCTGTTTAGGAACACACAATCTGCTTGAGCATATTTCAAAAGAAATCAACGATAACGCATTTCATCATCCTGATAATGTAAACTATCGAATAGATACTAACAAACTGATAGAAACACTAGTTTGGGTTGAGGCAGAAGTCAAGCTAATGGTTGATAACCCCAAAAAAATTGATCACAACGCCTGGAAAGATAAACTAGATAAAGCATTACCCGATGCTTTACGTTATCGACTCGCTGATGACTTCATTCAAACTGCCCGCAAAAAAAGAACGGTTGTACATTGGGTGATTCTTTCTTTAGTGGTTTTCTTGACGATTGGCATTTTGGCAGCGGGCTTCATGGGTATTGCGATTGCAGCAGGCGCGGGTACGATTGGTGTGCTTTGTGTTGGAATAATTGGTGCTGTCGCCGGTTTAGGCCTTTCATTCGTGACCGCCAAAGAATCACTCATTCGACTCAGCAAAAGAGCCCTTCAAAAAGTAACGCAAGATCACGACTCGGTTTTGGACAGTAAAATACCTTTACTGAATACGGGTAAAATTCTTTTGGCAATCAATAACATTGCACAAATCAACGCTCAGGAAGAAAAAAACATAGCCCGCGAAGCAAAAGAACGCACGGAAGCAGAAAAACTCGCTGCTGCTGAAAAAATCGCTGCTGCGAATCGGGAAAAAGCACAACAAGAAGCTGCCGAGAGAAAGCAGCGTGAAACAGCAGAAAAACAAGCCCTTGATACTTTTTATCACATTGATGAAAATGGAAACGGCCCTATTGTCGATGCCTTGAAAGCACGTATTGCACGTAAAAACCAGTTAATCGACGAGGTTGATAACCGTGAAGTTTTAACTGAACAATTCAAAATTCAAGAACTCGTGAATGAACAACAAAAATATTTAAGCAGTTTAGAAATTAGCTATAAGGTTGATATTGAGATACTCAAATACAACCATTCTTGGGATACAAATTCTATTGATCTTCATGAAAATGCTGATATCACCATCTTTCAAAAATTAAAAAACAATCGTATTTATAACCCGGATGCCCTTGAACGTGTTTTACATTATCTTACACACAAGAACAAACTCGCCTATTTAAATCTGATTAAAGAAGCCATTGAATTGAAAGGTCGGCAGCTGCAGGAAAAACAGGTAAAATATGATGAGCCCAACTATATCACTCGTAAAATTGCTAAATACGCGCCCAATGCTAACAACAGACGGGCTATTTCTGCGGTTTTAAAAGAGCAAAATACCACCAATGTTTTACCCGCCGATGATATTATTGCCTATCGTGATCATCAATTTCATTTATTTGCTCAACATTCTAAGAAAATTACTGCTGAATTGCATCGCAAAGCGATGGAGATAAAAAGAATACAACACTAAAGACAGCCCCCTCCCCCTGAAGGATGAGCGCAAAATCTTATAGTCGTTGGCTGTAAGCCAATAACATCTTAGCCTGGGGAAAAGGTTGCGCGCAGCGTAACCGACGCCCCAGGTAGGTGCAACCCACACCCGCCTTAAGCGCTGAAGGCGCGTAACATATTTTGAAGCTTTTAAAAGCCTAAAACACCCACCACGCTCATTCGTGCTTTCCGCCGTGACTATTTTCCTCGCGGACTTCGCGGTGCAAAAGGCGCACTGCCCTCGCCGTTTGCTGAATCTGCCGTCGTGGCCGACTCGCTCCCGGCGAGGCGACCACTCGGTGCGATCCCGCGCACCGCCGGCAGATTCAGCTTCACGTCTCGGCGCTCGTCTTTATGCTCGTCAAATAGTAACGGCTACAAGCACTGCTTCGCTTTGTGCTAATAAACTAGAAGTGGTAAAAACCCATCGTTTCGTTAAAGGCACTTAAAGCTGATTTATTTAATTTGTTTCGTGATTAATAATCGCCCGGAAGAAGTAGACGGTTGTTTCGTGAACAACGCATTTGCGTGGGTGGAGAGGCGGTGGTAAGTCGTTGCGCGTTCGGCGAAAGTTTTGGCATAAAAACCCGCGGTGATTGCAAGCGGCAGACCAATGATCACAGAACAAACCGTAAGAATTGGAAAAAAGCTGGTGATGCACGCAAACAAGGCAATACTCACCAAAGCCGCCGTGACAGCAACCAAGGCCGCTGCCGCTGCGATATAAATCATTTTTTTTCGCGCCATTAAATGACGCGATGCTTCAGACGCATCCATCGTTTGCAACGTTTTCCGCTCGGCATTACTCATCCCGCAACATAAACGTTCGTTATCGCGGGCAATCGATTCACTAATCACCCGCTCAAACTGCACTTTCGCCAACGCGCCCGGATTCTCACGCTCAACGTGCGCCACTAACGCCTCAACCAAGGCGGCAACATTTGCAAAATCAGGGTTTCTCTTTTGCGACTGTATCGTAAACTTTCGCTCAGCAACTTCCCCATTAACGACAAATTCGCCTTGAATATTTTCTGCTAGCCGGTCGCGCAAAGAAACACTAATCGTTAACGCCGCTTCAAACACCACATTGCGCTTAAAAAAAGCTTTCTTTCCGAATTTTTTTCGATGCGCAGCGAATGCTGCTTTAAAACATTCATGGCTATTTTCAACAATCGTTTCATCCGGATGAGTTAACTGATTCGCTTTATTAACATCACGAACTAAACGTCGCACTGGATAAGGGCTATTGAATGTTAAGCGCGGCACAACACACTCCTTTTTATCGGCGATACACGGCTACAGAATAAGGTTTCGCTGTATAATATGGGTTTTCATCCACCTGGTAAGCGATGGCTAATTCCGCGGCCGTTTTCATGACTTGCCGCTTCAACCCTACCGCTTTACATTTCTCATCCATCTGCGCCGGCATACAGAAAAACTTAAACGGCGATTTTTTTACTTCAAACGACTTCAAAGTTTCAGCTAATGCAGCAGCGCCACCTTGTTGATCAAGCTGCGTGGTTTGAGAGTGCATGGTTTCATGCATAAAATCAAACGCTAAAATCAACCGTGGAAAAATAGCTGATACTTGTCTCAAAACACCGTCAAAATCTTGTGGTTCTAAATAAAAAACATTTCCTTCCCACAGTACACACGTCGGCTTTTCAAAGTCGATATCCGTCGCACGCAATGCTTTCAATAAATCCTCTTTGACATAATCTAGGGGAATAGAGACTTGATTGCCTACATCACCCATCATTTGTCGCTCTACCGCCAACACCTCAGGCACATCAATTTTATAATAACGCACACCGGCATAAGGTTTACGCGCTGCCAAGGTATCTAAACCACCGCCCAGCAAAACAACCTGTGACACACCTTCTTTCACGGCCTGTGAAATGGCTTTTCTAAAAAACTTTGTTCGAGTGGCGGTTGCCAACCACAAGTGCTTATCAAGTCTTGCGCTTGCCTCTGCAACAACGGCTCCATCAATGTACTTTGCATAATAATCGTCTTTAAATAAATCTTTATCTCGCGCGCCAGGCTGTATCGCAATCGCCGGCCAATTATCTTTTTTTCGCGCTTCGTTTTTCCAATACGTCACCAACAACGCCGTGGTCGCAACACTGTTATTTATAAGCATTGAATTATCTCACGTGATAAATCCGCTGGGTTGGAAATAAACGGTGAATGGTCAGCTTGTAGCATCACCACCTCATTCACCACCCCTGTTGCCATCTGGCGTTGATCTTCCGCTAACAAAACTAAATCATTTTCACAAATGATGGCGGTTTTTTTTACCTTCAAAAAATTCTCGCCTAAATACACCGTATCTAAAAACGGTTGCAAAGGCTGCGGTGTTAATTGTTGATACGCCCACGCTTGATCTTCCACCGTGCAATGTTCGTAAAATAAAGCTTTCAAAGCTGCTTCATCACGCAAACGAATTTCAGACTTTATCGCATCAATCTCTAAATACGGCGACACACCACGGCTTTTCGATTGTTCAGCAATACTCACCAATGACTCACCGTGTTTTGGTACATAGGCTGCCACATAAATGAGTTGTTGAATGGCTTCTGGCATCCATTCAGCCACCTGCGAAATAACTAACCCTGCCATGCTATGCCCAACCAATACTACCGGTTGTGCTTGCTGCTGCAAAAGCGTTGCAATGCACTCTGCATAATCTTTTAAGCCGACAGGACGACGATGATTTTGAGGTAATGAAGGCGTTGAAACGTGATGTCCTTGATTTTCAAGCAAAGGCGTTAAACGCGCCCAACACCAAGCATTGTGCCACGCACCATGCACCAACATAAAATGGATAGATTGCACCGATAACCGCCTTTATTTATAAGAATAATTTTGCGTTAAATTAACACATTTCATCGTCACAAACAACTTGCTGCTGCCCAGCAAAAAACGTTATTATTTTGAACAACTAACCAAGGAAGGCGTTATGGAAAAATCTTCTAGCAGCAGCGACATCCCCGACGATATCGACGATTTAGTCGCCCTACTCACCTCCGGCGATATTCTTCGCTCATTGGATGAAGTAGACCCCGAAGCAGACCCTCATGCGCACCTGCCCAATCCAGCAAAAAAATCCTGTAAAGTTTACAACACGAGCTCTGATTCTGACTCTGAAAAAACCAGCTCAAAATCATCTGAAGTTGCTGAACTTGATGGCATTGAACGCCAACAACTCAGTCTCAACTTATTAGCCGATGCCAAATTCACAGACACAGGCATCGTATTTGAGGGTCACGATGAACGTGCAAACACAGAAATTATGCGCATTTGCGCAATTCTCGACAAAAACATTATTCTGACACCCGCAGAGTGTTGTCTTTATGCTTTAACCAAAGGCACAACTGAACAATTTATTCAATTCGAGCGCAACACACATTTCGCCTTAGAAGAAGATCTTTCCTATCTGGCGGCTAAACAATTTGAACCTTTAATTGGCTTGTTAGACTTCGCGAATGGTTCACACTGGGAAAAGATATTATCAAGACTACAATTGGTTTATGCAAAACAACTTTTAGACGATATCAACAGCGATGAATGGCTAACCCGTGATTACAAAACGCTCTTGTTTAAGACGGCCGCAGAACATGCGCTATTTGCACCTTTTGGACGATTAAAACAAACACTGTATCTCAGCAGTTCAACATTATTTAATGCACCTATTTGTGCATCACCGGCCGCACAACTATTTTTAGATGAAATAAAAAAACTCATGCCTGATGAATATTATGTGCCTTTTCCGTCTTAAGCAATTGCGCATCGCCTGATGCAAAATGTTTCACGCTGCCATCAGGCAATTGCAAACGCAAATAGCCTTGTTCAGAGACACCTTGCACAACCCCGGTGAAAACCGTATTGGCGTGTGATAACGCCACCGTTTTACCGGCGTAAAAATCGTTGGCTTGCCAGCGTGATTGGAAAGGCGCAAGCCCTTCACTTTCAAATAATTGCAAATCTGATATTAATTGGTTTAATAAACGAATGACCAATGGGTTTCGGTCGTGCGTGTGCTGAGTCAATTGGCTAAGCGAAGTCCAGGGTTGATCAATGTCGGTTTGCGTTTGCATATTCACATTCAAGCCAATACCGATGACCGCATCGCAGCCCCCGTTTGATTCTGCCCGTAGTTCAATTAACGTGCCGGCCAGCTTGCCTTGCTCACACACCACATCATTGGGCCACTTCACGGCTAGCGAGCATTGCAACGGGGCGAGCGCCTCTAAAATTGACAAACTCACGACTAAGCTCAAGCCAGCCAATTCGCTCACTTCTTTCGTGAAGGGGAAGCGACAAGACAAATAAATATTTTGGCCAAACGGCGACGCCCACTGGCGACCTAAACGCCCGCGCCCTTGGGTTTGCATTTCTGCTAAACACACGCTCACCTGCCGATTGCCCATCACCTGCATCAGCTCATCATTCGTTGAGCCTATTTCTTCAAATAGGCTGAGTTGAATGGGGTGTCTCACCCCAGCAGTGATATCGTCAGGGTTGAGTAAGGTGAGTGACGCTTTCATCACATACCCTTTACCCTTCACAGAAGCGATTTCCACGCCAACTGATTGACACTTTTGAATAATTTTCCAAACAGCGCTGCGCGTCATGCCCAGGGCATCGCCCAAGTCATTACCATCGTGGATGGCACCGTCTGATAAAATTTTTATCAATGCCGCGGTATTCGCGTGATATTTTCTTTTCATGCTGGCACTATAACCTGATTTTGGTTTGCTTTAAACCACCTCAATTGATAGAATCTTGACCTTCCAATAAAAAAAGAATCGCATGCTTAGTCAATTACGAGATTATTACACCCTCTGCAAGCCCCGCGTGGTGATGTTAATGCTGCTGACAGTGTGGGCAGGCATGGCATTGGGTAAAACAACCGTTTTGTCGTGGTCGCTCTGGGTAGCGGCAACAGTGGGCATTGCGCTTTTGTCTGGCGCTGCGGCAACCTTGAACCACATTATTGATCATCGCATTGATGCAGTAATGGAGCGCACCAAACACCGGCCGCTCGCCTCTGGTAAACTCACGCTCACACAAGCCTGGGTGTTTGCGAGCATTCAAAGCCTCATTGGTTTTTTTATTTTATTTCAATATGTTAACCCATTAACTGCCTGGTTAACGGTCGCCTCTGCGATGGGGTATGCCTTTATTTATTCTATTTTTCTCAAACGCTCAACCTCTCAGAATATCGTGATTGGCGGCCTATCAGGCGCAATGCCGCCGTTGTTGGGCTGGGCGGCCGCAACCAATCAAATGAGTTTGGCGGGTTGGGTGTTGGTTTTCATTATTTTTGCTTGGACACCGGCGCATTTCTGGGCTTTATGTATCAATCGAATTGAAGAATATCAAAAATCACCTTACCCCATGTTACCCATTACGCACGGCGTGGGTTACACCAAGAAAAATATTGTGTTTTATACAATTTTAACGGCTTTTGCCAGCACCTTACCGTATTTTATCGGCATGAGCGGGTTGTTTTATCTTGCATCGGCGACCGTTTTGAATGCTGTTTTCATTTATTTTGCTTTCAAGCTTTATGTTGCAACAGCGGACAAAAAACCAGCTATTCAAACGTTTCATTACTCGATTGTTTATTTAACGGCGTTATTTATCTGTCTGTTGATAGACCACGCCTTGAGAGTTCACTAATGCTTTCACGCCTCAAAACGTATTTGCAATATTGCTTACCGCATCATTTTATTTCACAAAGTGTGGGAAAATTCGCGAATAGCCAACACCCGGGCATTAAAAAGTGGATGATTCAGTTTATCTTGAAGCGCTACCCGGTGGACATGAGCGAAGCCCAGCAGCCTGATGCCCTAGCATATGCGAGTTTTAATGATTTTTTTACGCGGGCATTAAAACCGGGGTGCCGGGTATTAGACACCGATGCAAAAAGTATTGTGTCACCGGCGGATGGGTGCATTGCGGAGATGGGCAGCATTCGGGGTGAACAGCTGTTACAGGCCAAAGGAATGTTTTACAGCTTGTCGACGCTGCTGGGTGATGCTGCGGCCGCAAAAGCCTTTGAAAACGGCAGCTTTGCGACAATTTACTTAGCCCCGCACAACTACCACCGCGTCCACATGCCGCTGACCGGGCGCCTAGCGCAAGCCATTTACGTGCCGGGACGTTTGTTTTCAGTAAACCGCATGACAACTGACTTGGTGCCAAATTTGTATGGTCGGAATGAACGCTTGGTTTGTTTGTTTGAAACCGATGCGGGCAGGATGGCGGTTATTTTAGTGGGCGCCATGATTGTCGGCAGCATGCAAACGGTGTGGATGGATGAACCCTTTCGAGCTGCTCATATCACGCATTTAAACCCACCCTCCCTCACCCTTGAAAAAGGCACCGAACTCGGGCGCTTTACGATGGGGTCGACGGCGATTGTGCTATTCCCTCAGGGGCAGTCTCAATGGCTTGCCGAGTTAAAATCGGGCGATGCTGTACAGCTTTTTCAGAAGATTGGGGTGGCAAGCTAATTACAACGAACCAGACCGATTACGTTTCGGTGCTGAATCACGCCTTGCCGCGGGCACTTCGGCGTTAGTGCCTCCGAAAAACGTAATAGCTTGATTTGAAAGCAGTTTACGCTCAATCCGCCTAACCGCGTGTTGAACACCCAACTCAACAAAAATGCGCTTTGCCGCTACCAGGTTCTGCTCAACACTCTCCCCTTTTTCAAGCGCATTCGCAAGACAACGCCCAAGACATTTATTTTTCGTTTTCTCATAAACCGCACCCATCATTTCAAAAAAACCAACCTCTGCTAACTGTGCACTAGAATACACAAACTTTTTTAACTGGGGCGCCGCACTTAAAATGGGCGCTATCACAGACGCGGTCAATCCTGCCATGTTCGCATCCTTCAATTGCAACACTTCCAACATAGGCAAATGAATATCATCAGCATTCACAACACTCGCATGATCATCGATGTGCTCAATTTCCGCTGCAGACAAATTTAAGTTAGTTAAATAAGGCGCCTGCGTTAACGCCAAGAAAAGTGCATTGCGTGATAGCGTGCATCGCTGTAAATTCATCTTCCTGAGGCGGGAAAGAGAAAAAGGCCTGCTGATGACCGCACCGTGCGCTAACAATAAATCAATACGATGAAAATTTTGCCTATTTCGTTCCAATTCAAACAGCACAAAGCATAAATAATCTAAAGGCGTTTTTTTATCGTACCTAATTGTATTCACCAACCGCATTACCGGCGTCTCAACAGGCGCTGTGGCATCTGCCGCAATGAGCATTTCAATAACAGCATCATCAATGTCAGGCGTTGCAACTGCCTCATGCAGTGCCGTATTACCCGCCTCATTAAGCAAACGCGGGTCAGCACCGGCTTCTAATAATACGCGCACAATTTTCGGTGTTTTTGCCTGTATCACGGCCTCCTGAAGCGGTGTACGCATTATAATGTTTGTTGTATTAATTAATAATTTACATTCTGCCGTCCTTTGAACCATTTCAACACAACCACTTTGTACTGCGAAATGCAGCACCGTACTACCACGCCCTGATACAATAGCCGGGTCAGCACCTTTTTGAAGCAAAAAATCATACATCAAATCATTGCCGTTGCGTGCTGCCCAGTGCAGCGGTGTTTCTCCTAGAGAAGAAAGCACATTAATATCAAACAAATGAATCACTGTATTTAAAATATTAAAATTACTGCCGTGCACGGCATAATGCAGTAGTGACGCTGAATGCGGCGGCATTGCCAATGGTTGAAGCAAGGCACCTTTCTCTCTTAAAAAATTAAACGTATTCAACATACCATTACTAGCAGCCGCATATAACGGCGTAACATCAGAACCGCGGCCAAAGCTATCAATCTCAGCACCGGCTTTCAACAAGACATCGACTGCTTCAAGATGTCCAAACAGGGCGGCACAATGCAAAGGTGTAAAGGGATGATGCAAAGTTGAAAAATTAACGTCTGCCCCTAAGGCAAGTAATTGTTGGATGGCTTCAACGTGTCCGTAACCCGCGGCCATTTGAAGAGGCGTCACTAATGGACGAGACAGGGAGTTAGCGTCGGGATAATCGATTTGATGTCTTGCAACCATTTCGCGGGTTAAATTCGCACCAATCACCGCTAGTTGATTCAATCGTGCCGCCTGTGTCAGCAACGTATATAATTCTTTCAAATCAACTTTCTGAAAGTCTAAATCTCCCTGCTCATTTTTATAATGGGGAAGAATATATTTCTCAAATAAAAAACCCATCACGCGCGGAGATGCGCTAGTCGCAACAGATTGAATTAAATAATGGCCCAAATGGTGTCGGTGATAAAAATCACCTCCTTGAAGATTCGCCAGCACTACCGTGTCTTCTGTGGTTGACGCTAAAAATAAGCGTGTTACGGATCTCTCTAAGCCCGCATAATGTCGCGCAGCAAGCGCATTGAATGTATGAAACCAATGAATATTGGGTACTGATTTGTAAGGTTGATACTGAAGCGGGAAATATTGTTTTACTTTATCTTCCCAACCAAGCTGTGTTTTATTTTTAAAAATATCATTCAAACGACAATTCACTTGCATCAAATACCACACGTCTTCGGCATTCAAATAATGCATCATGCTTGTCGCACAAGCATACATTATTTCTTCAAACATTCATTTACTCCCTTATCTTTTGTTTCTTAGGCGATGAGAGACTCGCTTCGTCTACGAATCGTTTTTGGTCGCGCGGCGGCTCGAATAAACTTAACGGCAAAAAGTATGGCATTTTTCCCAGTTCTTCTAACTTCAATCGAACACGTTTGACCGCTTTTTTCAAGCCTAAATCAGCATACAAACTACTTGCGGCAGCTAAATCTTGTGGTACACCATTGCCCACTTCTAAGAGTTGTGCGATTAGATAACCCAGTTTGTTATTTTTTGTTTCATTGTAGGCGCGCATAAGAGCAGAAAAATTAGCACCGTTTTTTAACAAGGCAAAAATACAAACATTATAACGATGCACTGAATTGATATCGTGACTTTTCTCAAGCAATTTAGCTATGTTACAATCCAGCGGCGTTTTGTGCTGCGCATTAACAGCATTCACATCGGCGCCACGATCAATCAATAACTGAATCAGTTGACTCAAAGCCAAGCTATTATTAGAGCCTGAAGACACAGCTACTTTATGCAGCGGTGTTTCACCTAACAAATTGGCAATTGTCGGGTTCGCACCAACGTCTAACAATAATTTAATAACCGTTATAGATTGTCTGCAAACCATCGCTATAAAAAGCGGTGTTTCGCCAAGAATATTTTGCGCATTCACATCTACCTGCCTGCTCAGCAACGCTTGAATTGTGTTCAGCGTTTTCGTTTCATCTGCGCTGTAAACACTACGAAACATCACACACTCATGAAGCGGGGTTGAATATGGGTAATGCAGACACCGCTTTAATTGTTGGTCTAATGTCAATGCGCTATTAATTCTGAATTGATTCGCTCGACCAATTAAGGTCGTATTGGCGCCCCTCAATGCGCAATGAAAAAGACGCTTGCCGTTTGTATTATCTGGATCAGGGTCAGCACCTAAACTCAACAATCTATCAAACATAGCCAACCTACCATATTGCGCAGCCCACTGCAACGGCGTGTTTCCACGCCAATCTCTGATATCCATTGGCGTCAAATTCATACGAATCACTGCTTCAAAAATATCAATGTTTCCGCCGCGAATCGCATAATTAATTAAATAAAAAACCCGCATCCCATCATCATTTGTCTGGCTAACATCAAACGTTTTTTCCTGTGACACCAAAAACTGAAATATTTCCCATCTACCTCTTTCTGCCGCAACACAAACAGCTTTTTTAATTTGCGCACCGCAAGAGAGCAAAAATTTAACTTCTTCAATATTTCCTCTACGCGTGGCTTGTTCTAGCGGTAAGTGTTCCGAAAAGTAACAAGGAAAATCTAACTTTGCGCCTAATTTAATAAGCGTTTTGATTGTATCAAAATGACCGTATTTTGCCGCAATCGAGATAGGTCGACTATCACATAATAATGAATCATACTCAAGCCTTGCCTCACGATACGCTGCATCTTCATCATAATCATTCATATCCAAATCAGATAATGCCTCTTCAATGAATTTGGCTTGATTTAATCGTGCTGCAAATTGTAATACGGTTAAGCCTTCGACACAAAAGCGCATACTATCATTTTTTTCTAATTCAAGAATGACGTTCGTCTCAATACCAGAATCATTGCAATATTCCGGAAGAATTATTTCTTTAAACACATAATCCATTGTAGGTTGATGCGCGCACATCGCAATAAACTCAATCAAACTATCATCTAAGTCATTAACTTCACTCAAATCAATTAATCTTAAAGATTGAATGACCGACATATCATGCACACTCACAGCGCAAAACAAACGCCTCGTTTCTGCGGATGTCTCTTGATAGTGCTCGCGAAAAGTCTGATTAAATCTATCAGCCCAAGCAACCTTCAATTTAGAAAATTTCGAAATACGATAATCGTACGGAAAATATAACTTAAAAGCTTCTTCCCAATAATTTAGCCCTTTAAAATAACTGTTTGAGCGCTTGTCAATTAATAGAAGATTAACAACCTCCTCCGGTTTAAAAAAACGCAAAATTAATTCAGCGCAGTCCTTGCTCGATAACATTAGTTCAATCATTTTTATTTTCTTATTTTTTGTTTTTTAGGTGAGGACGTATTTGCATTATCCAAAATGCGCTTCTCGTCTGGCTTTCCTGAATTACCAAAGAATGCTATCGCCGATTGCGCGTATTGGGCGAGCATTGAACAGTCACGCTCAGACGTTGCGAAATACAGCGGTGTCCGACCTTCGTTATTGGTGGCATGAATAGCGTTATACGGCTGAGTCACTTCCAGGATATATTTAATCAAGCGAATATTGCTGCTCTTTACTGCGAAATGTAATACCGTGTTACCATCACCACTAACGGCTGTTACATCGGCACCCGCGTCAATTAATCGTTTGCAAATAAAATGTTTTCCCATGCTTGCAGCTAAATGTAGCGGCGTCTCACCTCGGTCATTTCTAACATTCAATTTTTCTTTAGGCACTTTATCAATGAACTGATCAACAAGGACATTGCTTCCTCCTAAAACAGCGCCATGCAAAACAGAACCAACGTGCTTAAATTCGCTACTCGCCACTGTCATGCCTAGACCTTGTAAATACGTAAACGCCTCAGCTTGTCCGCCCATAATCGCATGATAAACCAATGTTTTCGCAGTAGGTTGTGACATTGTATGTATTATTGCACCGTTTTTTCGTAAATATTCCATTGCTTGAATCTGCCCATTTTGAACAGCAGACTGAAACGGTGTTATCGCCGATGTTTCGTCATTAACATCAGCCCCGCAGGCGAGCAAGATCTCAATCATCTCCAGATATCCCTGCGATGCAGCTAAATGCAGCGGCTTCATCATCCTATATGTGCCATTCTCGCTATATTCTGCGGCATAATGATGATTGAAACTCAATGCAACGACTGCCGGCGGCAATGCCCTCATGAAATCTACCTGATTCAACCTTACGGCATGCTGCACAGGTGTTAAATGTTCATGACTGTCTAGCTGTAGAAATCTAAGGTTTCGATAACTATCTTCAAAAAGCGGTCGAATGAAATCATTAAAAATATAATCCATCATCGGTTGATAGCGCCTTTTAACAATGGCGCGTATCACAGAACAATATTGCTTATCTTTTTTATACAATTCACTAGGCGAAAGCGATAATACCTTCAAAGCATTTACATCGTTTGTACGAATAGCCGAAAAAATTGCACTGGTACGCTTCCGCCCTGCAGAATAATGCAAACCCATAATGCGCTTATATTCTTCAAACCAAATCAAGTCTGGGTCATTGAAAATCTGTCGATAATTATCAGGAAACATATTTTCAACCATCCATTTCCAGTATGGTTGACTTTTTAAACCTTGATTAAAAACCTGGCTCACGGTCATTAACGCAACAACATCTTCGGGCGATAACGCAGCATACTTCAAAATTTTTGCCGCGATAATATCTTTACTGATGACGATTTCAAACACGATTACTACCTCTTTTTTTGTCGTTTAGCAGATGAATCATTCGCTTCATCCAAGGCTCGTTTTTCGTTATCTTGTGACGGTGCTCCAAAGAATGTTAATGCAGATTCGGCAAAGGGGTGCTTTGTTTCTTGGGCTATTTCACTGAGTAACTTTTGCTTTTCCGCATCCGTTAAAACAGTATGCATCGTCTGACTCAACGAATGGTAAACACTATCATCAATCACGCTTAAATTCGGCGCAGCCAAAATAAGTGAACGCATAAACGACACCGGGTTTTCGACATTCAATCCTGAAATGATAATATGATGACATTTGGGTAATGTGTTAGGAAGTAATATTGCTTGCTTTCCAGGCTCATCATACACTGTAACAGCGCTTAAATCGAGCACTTCTAAACCCTGCATCACTGACAACAAACCAAAAAGTGTTCGTTTTTTTATTTCCATGCCATATAAGGCTAACACTTTAAGAGCCAAAAGTTCATTCTCAGTGGGCATGCCACCGTAATTAATAAGAAGATGGAAACAACGCTCAAGATTCCGACTCGTGACATAATTCTCGTGTAATAAGCGTGCTAACGGTGTTAACCCCGCATTATTTGCGATATGCGCATTCGCGCCACGCGCTAACAACAACTTCATCAAATTGTCACTTCGGGAGACAACCGCCGCGTGCAGCAAAGTATTACCAACCGCATTCGGGATATCAGGATTGGCGCCACGGTTTAACAACCACTCTATCACGGTTAATGTATACTGTTTTTTCATTGCATAATAAATCGGTGTTAAACGACTATCTTGTCCAAGCTTATTCGCTTCATCATAGGTAACAAATGTTGGCATATCAATATCAGCGTCGTTCAGCAACAAACAATCCATTGCGGCAAAAATAGCTTCTTCGCTTAACAAACTGCTTAACACACTGTGCAATGGGGTGCAACCTTGATGATTTTGAGCATTGACATTTGCACCGTGCACCAACAACACCTGCATTGCCGCAATATTACACGCACGCGCTGCCGCGTGAAGCGGTGTTTCATTGTTTTGTGTGTAAGTTACATTTTTTTGAGTTTCTATCGCAAACGTTTGTGGGTCATTTGCGCAAGCATTCACGCCAGCGCCATTTGCGATTAAAAATTCAACCACTGCACCCACCGCGCGTTGAGCGCGTTTAGATAAGTAAGTGTTTGTGTTCACCGCCTCGTAAAGCGGCGTAAAACCTTTTTTGTTTCTGCTATGAACATATAACTTTGATTCAGTCACTTTATAAATGCGCTCAACCAGCCTAAGATTTGCGCTCTGCACTGCAAAATGAAGCAGGCTATTACCGTCATCGCTTATCGCATCAACACTCGCGCCCGCCGCAATAAGCCGATTACAGATTGCCTGTCTACCTAGTTGTGCTGCCAGATGAAGCGGTGTTTGCCCTCCTAAATTTCTAGCGTTTAAATCGAGGTCTTTGATATTTTCAATAATGAGCCCCACAATGGCATCACTGCCACCCTGAACAGCACAATGCAACAGTGAATTTGAATGTTCAAATTGTTCTTTCGAAAAACTGGTATCGTGATTCAACAAAAACTTAAACGCTTCCAACTGACCATACTTAACAGCGATTAAAAGTGGGGTCATTCCATTCAATCGGGGTGCATGTATATCAATATTGTTCTTGTGTAAGTAATCCATTATTTCAGTTTGCCCTTGTTGCACTGCGCATTGAAACGGCGTGTAGTCAGACGAGCCGGGGTAATTCATTCGCACACCTGCCGTCATTAAAGCATCCAAGGCTTCAACATGCCCATTGAGTGCAGCCAATTGTGCTGGGGTATACGGTTTAGCAGATCGTTCTTGAGCAGTAATCACCGAATTCGATATGATCGCAACGAGAAATGCGGGCCACTTTGCAATAAAGGCGGCTTGATTCAAACGAGCAGCTTGGTGCACTAACGTTTGCCGTTCTTGATTCTCAATCCAAAGCAACATCTGTTCAGTATTCGCAGACCGGTTGAGCTTCTGATAATGAGGTAACAACAAATCATTAAATACATAATCCATTAACGGTTGATGTCGCGTTTTAGCCATATTATTAATTAACTTGTTATCTTGTTTATTTTTGACTACTAAATCTTCATACCGAAGGTTTAACGCTTTCAGTTGCGTGATATCTCGCGCATTCACAGCCATAAAGAGGGCGACGGTGCGTCGGTCTAAACCTTGGTAATGATGATCTAGCAGTTGCTGATATTCAGTAAACCAATCCACCCTCAGCGCTAGACAAGTTTTTTCAAAATATTGCGGAAATTGCTGCTTAACCATTGCTTGCCAATACGAGGGGCTCCTCAAAACTTGATTAAAAAACTTGCTAACGCTCATGAGCCTAACCACCGCTTCCGGGGTTAACTCAGCCTCAGTCAATATTTTAATTAATAAATGGTCTTGCGCCACAATTGTCTCAAGCACGGCTATTTCCTCGTTTTTTGTCGTTTTGATTGTGAATCTTCTACATCTTCAGATGAACGTTTACTTTCATTTTTCACCGGCGCTGCAAAAAGCGTTTGCGACACATTCAATGTTGGCACGCCTTCGAATATTATTAAGTTTGGTGCAGCCAGACGAAGTTCGCTAACAAACGCCTGCAAATTATCCATCCGCGGATCGATTATTTTAATGGTTTCTAACGCAGGCAGTGCATTAACTGACAACGTCACAGCAGGCTCAGATGCTTCAATCCTTACCGATTCAAGCATCAGTGTTTTGACATGGGGCATTGCTAATAGCAAATTAATCAGACTATTTCTTGTCAAGTGTGTATAAGCAAATGAGATAGTCTCATTCTTTAAAAGCAGTGATTGCGGCGGCAACCCGCCGAGCTCAATAAGCTTATTGAAAGTATCAACCTTGTGCAGACTGATAGTCGTATTTAATAACACACCCAGCGGTGTCAACCCTGCGTGGTTAAGCGAGTGTGCATTTGCACCGTGCGCTAATAGCATTTTTGCCAGGCTAGGTTGAGAATGAAGTGGCGTATTTCCAACGGTATTTGGAATATTAGAATCAGCCCCACGTTCTAATAATTTTTTTATTATGACATCACCCCTAAATAGCAGTAGTGCGAGATGCAGTGGTGTTAATTGACTTTTTTCATCAGGATCGCCATTTTCTTTAAAAAGAACGCCTGTCTGCAAATCAATATTCGCACCACAGTCAAGCAAAACATCAATCGCTGGTTGCGCCTTTTCTGACAGTGAACAGGCAACCACACAATGCAAAGGGGCATAACCTGCTTCGTTTTGCGCATTAACATTCGCACCGCGTGCAATCAGTGCTTGCATGATAGCAACATCATTCAGCGTTGCAGCTTCATGCAGCGGTGTGTTTCCCTGATGATCAACGCCATTAACTTCTGCGCCTGCGTCAATCAAGTACTCACAAATCTTTACGTTTCTTTTTTTATTTTTTACAGCGAAATGAAGGTGCATACTTCCTTCAAATTTCACCCATTTCAACTGAAGCAGCATTTCAACAATAGAGGGGTGACCACCCATTATTGCGTCTTGTAATAATGAATCGATAGCATCTTTTAATTTTATTTGCACGCCTTCGCGTTTAAATAAAAACCCAAACGCTTCCAATTTTCCATTTTTCGCGGCAATTGAAAGCGATTGCATGTCATCCGCTTTTGCGCTGATAACAGCCGGATATTTTTCCAGCAAAAACTGCATCACATCAACATGCCCCTGACTAATAGCACATTGAAAAGGGGTGAGTTGATACGCGCCCGGGGCAGCGATGTTGGCACCGCTTAATGCAAGAGCACTGACTGCCGGAAGTTGTCCTCGTAAAGCCGCTAATTGCAAGGGTGTTATGCGCGTCAGGTCATTTAAAACCGATAAATAACGTTCGGGATGAACTGCAGCAAACTCAGCGATATACGCCAACTGATTCAATCTTGCCGCTTGATGCAATAAAGTTAATGGTGGCTGATCGTCACCATCCGTCCGATAGGTCACCGAGTGCATATAATAATGATCCGAAAGGGCATAATAAACAGGGCTTATATATGCTTGAAAGATATAATCCATTAACGGCTGATGTCGCAGTTCAGCGATATGATCAATCAAACGGATTCTTTGCTTGTCTTTCTTCCGCAAATCATAAAATTTAATCTCAAACGTCCTCAGCCGGGGAATATCCTCTGCATTCACCGCTAGTAAAATGTCCTTTCTGCGGCGTTCCAGGCCGTGGTAATGGCTCATCGTTAATTGCTGATACACTTGAAACCACTGAAGTCTGGGTTCTACAACAACCCATTGATAATCGTGAGGAAAGACGCGTTTAACCATCGCTTGCCAATACCCTTGGCTTTCAGGGTTCTGATTGAGAAACCGCTTAAGAGCCTCATTCAGAAATTTGTTAATGGTCATGAGGTTAACAAGCGCATTTGGGGTGAATGCGGTGTAAGTTAAAACGTGCGCAAATAGTAGTTCGTGCTCGGCAACCGCTTCAATCAAACTCTGACCCTCTCGCATCTCAACCCGCCTCGTTTTCTATAATTTGTTCATAAATATATCAGGGTTTGCATGGTCGTTCAAATAAAAGTCTTTCCAAAACCCCCATCTGTTAATGGTTCCTTAAGCCTTCCTCGATATAATGGGCATCCGAACAATTATTACTCTAAATAAATATATGATTAATTATTTTAAACATTATTTACCTTTTCGAATGTTAACAGCGCTGTTTATCGCTTGTTACGTCGCTTATTATCTCTTGCTGACCAAGAGTGGTCTGCACACGTCCATTTCTTCCATTATTGCGCAAGCCGAAACCACCCCTACAAACAAGCACTTAATCATTCTTGCCTTGCTACCGGTTTATATTGGCTGTATGATCTTTGGGTCTGCACTAATTGGCATCTATCTTGGCAACACTGTTCCACAATTACTCATGCGGTCTTCAAAAAAATCTTCAAAATCAAACTGATATGTAAGCCTTTCGCCTAATTTCTTGTAATCTTTCTGCCGAAAATAATTTAAGCTTTCTCTCACAAATTTCGATTCTTTCCTGCTATCTCTATCATTTTTAACACAAAATCAATTTTTCGTCTAATAAACCTAAAATAGGGCTTAAGAAAACCATTGAGGCAGCCGAAAAGTATTTGTTAAGCTAGAAATTGTCCAGGGATGAACTTTCAGGACAGGCATCAAGGATTTGATGCAACTCACGGATGCACGCCGCCAAGGAACCGGCAGATTGGACAGGACGCCTGGGTAGGCAAATGGGGGAAGGCTTAAGGATTAAGCCCTCCCCCTTTGCATTTTGAGTGGCGCGCTCGTCTTTTTGCGCCATACGTCGTCAAAGGAGTCGTTTTGACGGCTCATTTATAAAGCATAAACTCGCCTTCAAAACACCTCCTTTTCCTCGCCTGGCACAAAAATACTCGGCGCTAGAGAGGGTGTTAAAAACAAAAGCGGCTTACGCTACCTTCTCCTGCTCATACCGCTTCACACTCGCCATAATCTCGGCGCGAGCGGCTTCAACCCCTTCCCAACCATCCACCTTCACCCACTTCCCAGCTTCTAAGTCTTTATAATGCTTAAAGAAATGCTCGATCGCATTCAGCAAGTCTTTGCCCAAATCTTCAGGCGTCTTCACATGATCGTACCGCAGGGTTAACTTACTCACCGGCACGCACAGCAACTTCGCATCTTTGCCCGACTCGTCTGTCATGCGCAGCATGCCCACCGGACGACAACGCACCACCGACCCAATCTGTAAGGCATACGGCGAAACTACTAACACGTCCACCGGGTCACCATCTTCCGACAAAGTATGCGGAATAAAGCCATATTCACACGGATACACCATCGACGTGCCCAAGTACCGGTCGACCATAATCATGCCGCTTTCTTTATCTAACTCGTACTTAATTCCAACACTGTGCGATGGAATTTCAATTACCACATTAATATCATCCGGCAGTTGCTTGCCTGGGCTTAACTTATCTAACGTCGTCATGTCGCTATCCTCTTTATAAAAGTCCCCCTAGTGTACTTTCGATCAATGATTTTGCAAGGTCTCAGAGATTCTTTTACAATGAGCCAGCCCATTCACCAGGAGTTCTTCATGGATTGTTTATTTTGTAAAATTATATCTGGTCAAATTCCGGCCAAAATCGTCTATCGCGACGATTTAGTCGTGGCTTTTGAAGATATTAACCCACAAGCGCCGCACCATCTGCTCATCGTGCCGCAAAAGCACATCGCCACCCTCAATGATGTCCATGATGAAGACCGCGAGCTCATCGGCAGCATGGTCACCACCGCAAGCCAATTGGCCAAACAACGGGGTCTTGCCGATGACGGCTACCGTGTGCTAATCAACACTAACCCCGGTGCCGGCCAAACTGTTTTTCACATCCACCTTCACCTACTCGGTGGACGTCAACTCACCTGGCCACCAGGCTAAGAGGATTTTATGCAAACCCATTTTAAAAAAATCATTGAAGCCATTGGTGAAAATCCCGACCGCGAAGGTCTGCGTGATACCCCCAAACGCGCTGCCGCTGCGATGGAATTTTTAACGCAAGGCTATCATCAAGACTTAAACACCATCGTGAATGGTGCTTTATTTGAATCCCATAACGATGAAATGGTTTTGGTCAAAGACATTGAACTTTATTCATTGTGTGAACATCACTTGCTGCCTTTCATCGGCAAATGTCACGTGGCTTATGTGCCGCGCGGTAAAATTTTAGGCCTTTCTAAAATTGCCCGCATCGTCGATATGCACGCTCGCCGTTTACAAGTGCAAGAAAATTTAACGCGTGAAATTGCAAACAGCATGCAAGCGGTCACCGGCGCAAAAGGCATCGGCGTCATCATTGAAGCAAAACATCTTTGCATGATGATGCGCGGCGTGGAAAAACAAAATTCAACCATGACCACCTCCGTCATGCTCGGCCTTCTCCGTGAAGACCCCCGCACCCGCGCTGAATTTTTAAGTCTCGTGAAAGGATAATGCTTTTGTAACCCGGACGCGTTTTTTTTGCGACCGGGAACAAGATAGTTAAAACGCTTCGCCGTAAGCTAAAGCCGGCAGTTTGAGGTGTTTTGCGATGGTTTGGCCGATGTCGGCGAAGGTTTTGCGTTTGCCGATGGAGCCGGGTTTTGCGGCCGGACCGAAAGCAATGATAGGGACACATTCGCGTGTGTGGTCTGACCCTTGCCAGGTTGGGTCGCAACCGTGGTCGGCGGTGATAATGACAATATCATCTGGTTTCAACGCTGCTTCTAAACGCGGCAACCAACTATCAAAATCTTCTAGCGCCTTCGCATAACCAATAATATCGCGACGATGTCCGTAGACCATATCAAAATCGACTAAATTCACAAACACCAAGCTATTATCCGGTGCCGTTTTCGCTTGCTCGACTAACTTATCAAACAATACCGCATTACCACTGGCTTTCACCATTTGCGTGACACCGTGGTGGGCGTAAATATCAGAGACTTTCCCAATCGCAATCACTTCACCACCGTTGTTTTTCACCACATCTAACAAGGTTGGCTCATGCGGCGGGGTGGCATAATCACGTCGATTCCCAGTGCGAGCATACGACCCGGGTTTGCCCGTAAACGGTCGTGCAATCACACGTCCAATATTATACGGATCAACCAACTTGCGCGTTATTTCACACAAATCGTAAAGTTTTTGTAACCCAAAACTTTCTTCATGCGCAGCAATTTGAAAAACGCTATCTGCCGACGTATAAATAATCGGCTTACCCGTTTTTTCGTGTTCTTCGCCTAATTCTTCAATAATCACCGTGCCCGATGCGTGTTTATTCCCCAACACACCCGGCAATTGGCCTTGCGCAATAAAATCAGCAACTAAGGAATCCGGAAAACTGGGGTAATCCGCTTTAAAATAACCCCAATCAAATAACACCGGCACGCCTGCCATTTCCCAGTGACCACTTTGCGTGTCTTTACCGTGACTCAATTCTTCCGCACAACCGTAAGCGGCTTCAATCGGCGCATTTGTGTCTAAGCCTGGCACAGGCAAGCCCGTACTCGTCAACGACACCCCATTCAACCCCAAACGGGTTAAATTAGGTAAATGAATCGCCCCGCTGCGCACGCCGGCTTTATCAGCCCGTCCTTCAGCACACGCTTTCGCAATGTGATAAAGCGTATTCGCGCCCGCATCACCGTAACGATCGGCGTCGGCAGTTGCGCCGACACCGAAAGAATCTAACATAATAATAAAAGCACGTGACATTAGGCTTGAGACCTGCAATAAGTTTCACGAATAAAGAAAGCAATGAATAATGCTACCACAATTGAGATCGGCATAATGAGCATGGCATGGTTAAAATCAGACGGCGAATACACAGCCACCCCATTCACCATCGTATGCACACCACCACTTGCCTTCTCCATCAACCAACCAAACATCGGCGGAATGATAAAACCACTCGCCATAATGCAAAGCGAGTCAATACTCACCGCCGTACTGGTTAAATAAATCGGATTCAATTCAGCAATCGTCGGATAGGTTAATACTTGTGAGCTCGTCACAAACCCAATCAAGCAAAACAGGGTCATAACCATGCCAAAGGAAAGATTTGGCAGATACATCAGCGCCAACATCACGCCCAAAGACAACACCGCGCCAATAATCATTGGCAGCACGCGTCTTTCGATATGATCAGAGAACCAACCAAAGCCTAAAGAACCCAAAATCACACCCACAAAGAAAATGGTTGTGGCGTAAGAGGCTTGGGCATCAGTTAAGTGATGAACGCTCGTTAAATACAACACACCCCATAAACCACCCATAATAAAGACAGGCAAGTTCATCAAGGCTGTGTATAAACCACCAAACCAGTTTTGCGGATTCAAGGCTGCTAATTTAATGCAACGCCACAGCCCTAATTCATTTAAATGTTGTTGATCAACCTGGGCTTCTGCTTGTGCATCTGGCGGGCGATCTTGCACAATTAACAATACAGCAATAATAATCACAACACCCAAAGCGGAGTTGATATAAAGTGCATGGCGCCAGTCACCCACAGCTTTTGTTAACAAAGCAAACGGGGTTTGTGCCACCATCCCACCTAACATTGCCATGGTTACCACCACTCCAGTTACCAACGCCATGCGATGCGGCGGGAACCAACGTGAGGCAATACGGATGCAGCTCAAGAAGCAGAAAGACGCACTCGCACCCACCAAGAAACGGCCAAATGAAGCCATTGCTAAGGTTTGAGCGGTTGCAAAA
Organism: uncultured Gammaproteobacteria bacterium; assembly: GCA_965653045.1. Taxonomy (GTDB): domain Bacteria; phylum Pseudomonadota; class Gammaproteobacteria; order DSM-16500; family DSM-16500; genus Aquicella. Next base: position 195,840 of record CBFGYM010000001.1, on the reverse strand, counting down.
ATGACTGTTCCAATCGTACAAACCGTCACGGCCATCACCAGCAAACGCTTAGGCGAGTAACGATCTAAGAGGGTGCCAGCGGTAAATAAGCAGAGGAAGTTTGCGTAGAAGTACATGGAGAACAGCTGACCAATCGACACGGCATCTAAAGAAAAGGCTTCTCTCAAGTCCGTATTAATGGTGTTAAACAAGTTCATCTGTATGAATTCATAGAAAAAAAACAATGCTGCTGTCAGTGTGACCCACCAAGCTAACTGCGTGTGCTTGGTCTTTTCGTGCCGATATGTCTCGTGCATAAGTTGAACACTACCCCCGTATGAATTTAAAAGCGCGTCATTTTTAGCATAAGCTGAACCAAACTACCAGTAAGATTCGCCCCCGCCCATGCGAACGGTGGGCAAACTTTAAGCAAAAGCCAATAACTCATCGACCAACTTGCTCGCACCAATGCGAAAAGTTGCCGATGTTACCGCTGACATCCCCAAAATTTGATCAGCCAAGGCCACATAAGCCGCTGCCTGACCCATCTCACGGATACCCCCAGACACTTTCACCCCCAACGGACGCGCCAACTGAGACTGCAAGTGTTTCACGACCAACAACAACACCGCGGCCGCCTCCAAACTCGCCCCCTCACTGATCTTACCCGTCGAAGTTTTCACAAAATCAGCCCCATTCACCAACGCGTCGTAGGCCGCATCAGCAATAATGGCTAAATCTTGCAAAGCCCCGGTTTCCAAAATCACCTTTAAGTGAACCCCTTGCCCGCAAGCCGCTTTACACGAAGCCACAAACGACTGCGCATAATGCCGCTCACCGGCTAAGTAACGCTGATACGGAAACACCACATCAATTTCCGTGGCGCCATCTTGAATCGCGCGGCCAATTTCCACCAATACGGTATCTAAGTCTGTTTCACCTGCCGGAAAATTCACAACGGTCGCCGTTTGAATAGACGTTCCCGCAAATTCTGTTGCTACTTGTGAAACAAAGGCCGGATAAATACAAACTGCCGCCACTTCTCCCAACCCCGAACGGGCTTTTTCAGAAAACGTTGCAATGCTGGCCGGCGTATCGGTGTCGTTCAAGCTGGTTAAATCAACCAAGGCATATAAACGCCGTGCGAGTGCCACATCCTGCGCCGGTGTTTCCAAGCGGCGCAGTGCATCTTCAACTTTCTCAGACCATTGCATGGTGTAATTCCTTCACAAACTCAGGCACTAATTTCGTGAGTTTGCGCGCAGCTAATTCGCCGTATTGCAAGGTGCCTTCGTGCGTAATTCTTTCATGACTCATGCCCGCAGCCGCATTGGTAATCGCAGCCACACACACCACTTTCATGCCGCAGTGTCTTGCCAAAATCACTTCTGCCACGACCGACATCCCCACCGCATCTGCGCCCCAGCGTTTGTAGGCACGAATTTCAGCCGGTGTTTCAAATGACGGGCCCATTGTCGCAATATACACACCACGATGCAGCGTAATACCTAAACGGTTTGCCGCTTCTTGCATCATTTCTTGCAAGCCTGGGTCGTAAGCATCTTCTAAGCCAATAAACCGTGGCCCTTCGCTTTCATCGTTCGGCCCCATTAAAGGGTTTAACGGTTGGAAGTTAATGTGATCGTTAATCATCATTAATTCGCCGGGACCGGCTTCTGGCACCAAAGAACCCACAGCACACGTGCTCACCAAGGTTTCACAACCCAAGTGTTTTAATAAACGAACATAAATACGCAGCGATTCTAAAGACGTGCCCTCGTACAAGTGTAAACGCCCACGCATACACACCACAGGAATATCACCCATATACCCCGCGACCAATAATGAAGCGTGGCCTGCGACTGCACCGCCGTGTAAGCCCGGAATCGCATTGTACGGAATAGAAACACTGCCAGTTAATTGCTCGGCAATGGAAGATAACCCTGAGCCCAAAATAATGCCGACCTTCGGCGCAAAATTTTTCGGTAAATGGTGATGTAACACTTGCATCACTTCTTGCATATTCACTGACATATTATTTCCTCTTATTTAGCCTTCATCCACGCATTCGCAACATCTAACATTCGATTAGAGAAACCCCACTCGTTATCGTACCAAGCAAGAATTTTCACCAAGTTTCCAATCACTTTGGTGCCCACCGTGTCAAAAATAGCAGATGCAGGGTTATGATTGAAATCGATTGAAACTAAGGGTTCTTCATTGAAGGACAACACGCCTTTCATCGCGCCTTGTGAAGCTTTACGAATCACTTCATTAATTTCTTCGACGGTGGTGTTACGTTTTGCTTCAAATGTTAAGTCAACCACTGACACATTAATGGTTGGCACACGCACTGAGAAACCATCTAATTTGCCGTTTAATTCAGGCAACACTAAACCCACTGCTGCTGCCGCACCCGTTTTGGTTGGAATAATAGATTGGGTGGCTGAGCGCGCACGACGCATATCGGAGTGATAAACATCTAATAAGCTTTGGTCATTTGTGAACGCGTGCACGGTATTCATTAACCCGCTGACCAAGCCCACGGTTTCATGCAAAGGTTTAACGACTGTTGCTAAACAGTTCGTGGTGCAAGATGCGTTAGAAATAACGGTATCGGTCGATTTTAAAATCTCGTGGTTAACACCGTAAACAACGGTGGCATCAACATCGGTGGCAGGCGCTGACACAATCACTTTCTTCGCACCGGCTTCAAGGTGCATAGCGGCTTTTTCACGCGAGGTAAATAACCCCGTACATTCAAAAACGATATCAACGTTTAACTCGCCCCAAGGCAATTTGCGCGGATCTCTTTCAGCGACCACACGAATTTTATCGCCGTTCACGACTAAATGATTATCTTCAACGGTCACGGTGCCTGGAAATTTTCCGTGCGTGGTATCGTGCTGAGTTAAATACGCATTGGTTTTGACATCGCCTAAATCGTTAATTGCCACAATTTGAATGTCTGAATGTAATTTTCTTTCGTAGTGAGCCCGCATAATGTTGCGGCCGATGCGACCGTAGCCATTAATTGCAACACGAATTGTCATTGTATTTCTCCTAGTTAAAAATGATTAATTCAAACCCGATGCCACATTCGTTCGGTTTTGAGAAAGATTCCACTGCGCAGCACAATCTAAACTCGCTTTCGCTGCTTTCACGACGGCTTCTGTCGTAATACCACATTCTTGGTAAACAGCTTTGGCCGGCGCAGATGCGCCAAAGCGTTCAATGCTAACCACCTTGCCGCAACTGCCCACGAAGCGATACCACCCATCGCCCGCAGCCGCTTCAACGGCCACACGCGCAAGCACAGACGGTGGTAACACCGAGGCTTGATATTTAGCAGGTTGCTGCAAGAACACATCCACCGACGGCATAGATACCACGCGGGCTAAAATGCCTTGCGTTTTTAAAGTGAGTGCTGCTTCCATCGCAAGCGAGACTTCTGAACCCGTTGAGATCAGAATCACGTGCGGTAAGTCATTCGTCGCTGCATCAAATAAAACATAACCCCCGTGTTCGATATTGGCAATTTGCTCAGGCTGACGTGTTTGGAAAGGTAACACCTGACGCGAGAATAATAAGCACGTAGGACCGTGGCGTTCAATCGCGTAACGCCAGGCAACGGCTGTTTCAACCGTGTCGCAGGGGCGCCACGTTGACAAGTTTGGCATTAAACGTAAACCCGGTAAGTGCTCAATGGGTTGATGCGTAGGACCATCCTCCCCAAGACCAATCGAGTCGTGGGTATACACAAACACAACACGCTGACGCATAATCGACGCCAAACGAATAGCATTACGCGCATAATCAGAGAAGGTTAAAAAGGTGCCGCCAAAGGGAATTAAACCGCCGTATAAAGCAATACCGTTCATGATCGCCGACATGCCAAACTCGCGCACGCCGTAATGTACGTAACGACCGGTGGGGTCTTGCGCACTATATACCGTCATCCCTTTCCAATTAGTGCAATTCGATTCGGTTAAATCAGCCGAGCCGCCAAATAATTCGGGTAAAGCATTCGCGTAATGATCTAAACAAAACTGTGAGGCTTTACGCGTTGCAACATTTTGTTTTTGCTCATTGAACTGATGCACAAGTTGCTCACTTTCAACGGCCCACGTTTCAGTTAACTGACCCCGCAAACGACGTGACAATTCGGCGGCCAAGTCAGGATGTGCAACCGCATAACAATCAAACAAAGCCTCCCACGCTTGATGCTGTTGGGTGCCAGCCGTTTGAGCATTCCAATCTGCCAAGATATTGTCAGGCACTTCAAACGGCGCATACGGCCAGTTGAGTGCTTTTCTCACGCCTGCAATTTCTGCATCACCCAAAGGTGCGCCGTGGGTGGCCGCTGAACCGGCCAAGGTTGGCGCGCCAAACCCAATGATGGTTTTGCAACAAATTAAGGTGGGCTTATTCGTCTCAGCTTGCGCGGCAAGAATCGCCTGTTTGATCGCCTCACTATCGTGGCCATCAATATTGGGAATGACATGCCAGCCATAAGCACGGAAACGCTCAGGGGTATTGTCTTTGAACCAGCCAGACACATCACCATCAATCGAAATATCGTTATCATCGTAAAACACAATTAACTTACCCAAGCCCAGGGTACCGGCCAGGGAACAAACTTCGTGGGAAATGCCCTCCATCAAGCACCCATCACCAACGAAGCTGTACACGAAATGATCGAATATAGGAAAGCCTTCGCGATTAAACCGAGCAGCCATATGACGCTCAGCCAAAGCCATGCCCACCGCATTACCCAGCCCTTGCCCAAGAGGACCGGTCGTTGTTTCAACGCCTGGCGCTTCGCCAAACTCAGGGTGACCCGGGGTCTTTGAATGCAATTGGCGGAAGTTTTTTAATTCATCCAGCGGAAGGTCGTAACCCGTCAAATAAAGCAATGAATACAATAACATACAACCGTGTCCATTCGAGAGCACAAAACGGTCTCGATTAGGCCACGATGGCGTAGCAGGGTCGTGCTTCATAAAATCATGCCAGAGCACTTCAGCAATATCTGCCATGCCTAACGGCATGCCTGGGTGGCCAGAATTGGCTTTTTGTACAGCATCAATGCTCAGAAAACGAATTGCATTTGCACGGTCTTGACGAGACAGCGTCGACATAGGAACTATCCTTCGATTGAGAGTCTTGGCGCATCTTACCCGATCTTCCCCCTCGAAACCAAGCAGGTCGCAGCAATCGTTAAAAAAATACCCTAGGCTGGCATCGGCCTTCCCCCCGTGTTATGATTTCCGCGATTTTTTAACCTATAACATTAAAGGGTAAGGACGCTATGAGTCACAACAATAACGATTATCTTTTTACCTCAGAATCCGTTTCTGAAGGTCATCCGGATAAAATTGCCGATCAAATCTCTGATGCGGTGCTCGATGCCATTCTGACACAAGACAAACACGGCCGTGTTGCCTGTGAAACCTTAGTTAAAACCGGTATGGTTTTCATTGGCGGCGAAATCAGCACCAATGCTTGGGTTGATACCGAACAGCTCGCAAGACAAGTCATTCGTGACATCGGTTATACGAGCTCAGATATCGGGTTTGATGCCGACTCTTGCGCCGTCATTTCTGCCATTGGCAAACAATCTAGCGATATCGCAATGGGTGTTGACCGTGCTAACCAAGAAAACCAGGGTGCCGGCGACCAAGGTTTAATGTTTGGTTATGCGTCGAATGAAACCACTGAGCTTATGCCTGCGCCCATTATTTATGCGCACCGTTTAATGCGCCGCCAAGCTGAATTGCGTAAACAAGACGTGTTGCCTTGGTTGCGTCCTGATGCTAAATCACAAGTTACCTTCCGTTACGTTGATGGCAAACCGCACAGTATTGCCACCGTTGTTTTATCAACGCAACACGACCCCGATATTTCGCACCCCGATTTAGTCGAAGCCGTCATTGAAGAAATTATCAAACCCACACTGCCTGAAGCTTGGTTAAAAGACACCAAATATTTTATTAACCCAACCGGACGTTTCGTGATTGGCGGTCCTTTAGGCGACTGCGGTCTCACCGGTCGTAAAATTATTGTTGATACTTACGGCGGTATGGCGCGTCACGGCGGCGGTTGCTTCTCAGGCAAAGACCCCTCCAAGGTTGACCGTTCGGCTGCTTACGCCGCACGTTATGTTGCAAAAAATATTGTGGCGGCCGGCTTGGCTGATCGTTGCGAAATTCAAGTGTCTTACGCGATTGGTGTGGCTGAACCCACATCGGTTCACGTTGAAACCTTCGGCACAAATAAAGTGCCTAATGAAACCATTTGTCGTTTAGCGACTGAACATTTTGATTTACGTCCTTACGGCATTATCAAAATGCTTGATTTGCTCAATCCAATCTATCGCCCCACCGCTGCTTACGGCCACTTTGGCCGCAACGACTTAAATGTCAGCTGGGAAAAAACCGACCGCGCAATGGCCTTACGTGCAGCTGCTGGGCTGCGTGAAGCGGCAAACCAATAAGAGGAATTAGCTATGTCTATGAATGCTGTTCAATGTGCCGCGAATGAAGATTTTCGTGTTGCTGATTTAACCCTGGCAGACTGGGGTCGCAAAGAAATTAATATTGCCGAAACCGAAATGCCCGGCTTAATGGCAATTCGTGAAAAATTTAAAAAAGAAAAACCGCTAGCAGGTGCGCGTATTGCAGGTTGCTTGCACATGACCGTGCAAACTGCCGTGCTCATTGAAACCTTAATTGCGCTAGGCGCTGATGTGCGCTGGTCTTCTTGCAATATTTTCTCGACCCAAGACCATGCTGCAGCTGCAATTGCGAAAGCTGGCATCCCTGTGTTTGCTTGGAAAGGCGAAACCGAAGAAGAATATTGGTGGTGTGTTGAAAAAACCATTCAAGGTTCTAATGGTTGGACACCCAATTTAATTTTAGATGACGGCGGCGATTTAACGTTATTAATTCATGAAAAATACCCCGCACTCTTGAAAGATATTAAAGGCGTATCAGAAGAAACCACAACGGGCGTGCATCGTCTTTACGAAATGCACAAACGAGGTGAATTGAAAGTGCCTGCGATTAATGTGAATGATTCTGTCACTAAATCGAAGTTTGATAACCTCTATGGCTGCCGCGAGTCATTACTCGATGGTATTAAACGTGCAACCGATGTGATGATTGCGGGCAAAATCGCAGTCGTGTGTGGTTACGGTGATGTGGGTAAAGGCTGTGCGCAGGCCTTAAAATCGTTTGGTGCAACCGTGTTCATTACTGAAATTGACCCTATTTGTGCCTTGCAAGCTGCGATGGAAGGCTATCGTGTGGTCACCATGGATTATGCAGCCTCACTTGGTAATATTTTTGTAACAACCACCGGTAACGTGAGCGTCATTACGCACGAGCATTTATTGCAAATGCCAAATGAAGCCATTGTTTGCAATATTGGCCACTTTGATTCTGAAATTGATATTCAATCGTTGAAGCAATATCCCTGGGAAAATATCAAACCGCAGGTTGACCACGTCATTCTGCCAAACGGCCGCCGTTTAATTGTATTGGCTGAAGGTCGCTTAGTGAATTTGGGCTGCGCAACCGGTCACCCGAGCTTTGTCATGTCGTCTTCGTTTACCAACCAAGTGTTGGCGCAAATTGAATTGTGGAAAAACAGCGCGAACTATGCGGTCGGTGTTTATATTCTTCCGAAGAAATTAGATGAAATGGTAGCACGCTTACACCTTGAAAAATTAGGGGTGCAGCTTACCACCTTAACAAAAGCCCAAGCGGAATACTTAAATATTCCAGTTGAAGGCCCGTATAAACCGGAGAATTATCGTTACTAGGTTTTATGCTTAAGCCAAATGAAGGGTGGGATGATACCCCACCTTTCGTTAAGATTCCGTCAACAAATGGAGGTTGGTATGAATCGATTACTGATAACACTGGTCTTGCTCTCTACGTTTCAAACCACACTCGCCGACACCTGTCCGCCCATACGCTCCGTTCAACAAGGCACAGCGCAAGGTTGGCTTGCTTACGATGCCGACAATGGGAAACTCCTTTCCAAAAAACGTGATCTTGCCTTACGCAAATCCATCGAAAAATTCGCTCTCGCCGAATGGAGCGCCAAACTAAACGCCATTCACTGCTACTACCGCGATAAAAACGGGTCCGACCTTGATGCGTATTTCTCAAAATCCCACTTTCAACCTGCCAAAGCCAATCCTTACTGGTATTCCGTCAGCGGTTTTATGCAATGCGCTGCCGGTGAAAAAGCCTGCAACTTCACCACGGAGCACGCATGAGCGAACACATTGCCGTACTCATTCCCTGCTACAACGAAGCACTAACCATTACCCAAGTCATTAACGACTTCAAACGCGTTTTACCCAACGCGGCTATTTACGTCTACGACAATAACTCAACCGACAACACCCTCGCGCTAGCCAAAGCAGCGGGCGCCACGGTGAAAGAGGTTCATTTGCGCGGCAAAGGCCAAGTTGTACGACGCATGTTTGCAGAAATCAGTGCCGATACTTACATTTTAGTCGACGGTGATGCGACCTACGACGCCGCCAGCGCACCGCTTGCCATTGAAAAACTCCGCCAACAATCGGTTGATATGATCGTCTGCACACGCGTGCCGGCCGCCAACCAAACCGCTTTTCCACCTGGCCACACCTTTGGTAATCATTTCTTTACCCAAACCGTGAACTTATTATTTGGCGCACACTTTCACGATATTCTCTCGGGTTATCGGGTCTTATCTCGCCGATTTGTGAAATCGTTCCCCATTGTTTCTCAGGGGTTTGAGATTGAAGCTGAAATCTCCATCCACGCCATGCAACTCGGCGTACCCGTAGCAGAAATTGAAACCCCTTATGCTGAACGCCCTGAAGGCTCAGTCAGCAAACTTCGCACCGTCACCGACGGCATCAAAGTGTTAAAACGTGTTTTCTCATTATTTTTTTACTTCCGTCCGCTTGTGTTCTTCGGCATTTTATTTTTACTCTTTAGCCTTGCTTCTGTGCAATTGGGCTTACCGATTATTCATTATTTTCTTGAAACGCACACTGTGCCAAAACTTCCCACTGCAATGCTCGCAATGGGTCTTGGGTTACTCGCCAGTATGAGTTTAGTCTGCGGCATTATTTTAGATAGCATTAGTCGTTCACGCCAGGAGGCAAAACGATGTTGGTACTTAATGGCAGGGCTCGCGAAATGATTGCACGGCTCAAACCGTTTTACACAAAACCGGTTTGGGTCGTTCTCATCAGTATGTTACTCGGTGCGGTCATTTCTGTTTTATACGGGAAAGAACTTAACTGGGATGTCGCGCATTACCATTATTACGGCCCTTATGCTTTATTAAACAACCGCGATGCGATAGATTATTTTCCCTCGTCTTACATCCACCAATACATTAACCCCACCATTGATTTTATTACTTACTTTTTTATTACCTATTTAAGTCCACTCAAAGCTGAAGCCTTCCTGGGCATGCTGCATGGTTTAAACATCGCCCTACTCTACGGCATTGCATTGTTGTTTATTAGAGAAAAACCCTATCGTCACTTAATGGCTGCTTTATTAACTTTCGTGGGTATCTACGGCCCTACAGTGTGGTCGGGTATTGGCTCGTTTCAAAACGATAATTTAATTGCCGCATTTATGCTGTTTTCTTTGTATTGGTCTCTACGAGAAAAAAGCTTAAAACTCGCCGGGTTTGTGATGGGCTTAGGCGTTGGCTTAAAACTCACTGCGTGTGTATATCTCATTGGAATAATCGCCGCTCTCATCACACGACCTATTTCTTTCAAATCACGCGCTCACCAATTATTTATTTTCGGCTGTTTTGCGACTTTAGGCGTATTGATGACCGCTGGTTATTGGATGTTTCATCAGTGGCAGCATTACGGCAACCCACTTTTCCCTTTTTTCAATCAATTCTTTCAATCGCCAAACTTTGCTATCAGCAATTGGCGAGACTTACGTTTTTTACCCACTGACATTATCACGGCAATTTTTTTTCCTTTTTATTTCTGGAATGGCAGCAATGATGATGCGCCATCCACTGATATTCGCTTTGCGGTGCTTTATTTGCTCGCCATTGTTTTTATCGCGACCTCAATTTTTAAACGCAAGCCCTTGTCTCGCGAATCACGTTTTATTTGTATCTTTTTCTTAGTCTCTTACATCACCTGGGAAGCTTATTTCTCAATTGCCCGTTATTTAGCAACACTAGAAATGTTAACCCCCATGATGCTTTACATTTTAACCCAACAACTGCCTATTACCGCTTGGAAAAAAACCACGCTGTTACTCGCCTTGCTCTATACTATCGCCTTTATGATGACACCGCGCACCAGCGTTCGTGTGTGGTGGTATCAAGGCAGTTTTTTCAACGTCAAGATGCCACCCATTGTGAAACAAATTCCAGAAGCGACGGTGCTCATTTCTTACACGGCATATGTGAACGACCTCGACCCGAGGCCGCAGACTTATTTAATCCCTTTCTTCCCTGCAACCTGGTCTTTCATTGGCATTCCCTTTTGGAATAAAACGTTCTTGCGCGACCCCGATGCTCTAAACAATACCCTCATGCGTTTAGCGGGTGATAAACCTATTTTCTTATTGGGGCCTAGCCTCATTATGCCCAATTTCTTCAAGGCTGCGAAAAGCATGCATTTATTACGCGCGGGTAAATGTTCGGTAATCACCAGTGACAGACAAGCCATCACGCATCAATCGGTATTACTCTGCCCAATGAAAAAATCACCCAACTTCTCAAAGAACCCTTCCCCAAAGCCTACAACTAGCGCTATATTAAAAACAATCACTCAGTAAGGATGTGTTATGACCTACGATTGGAATTGTCACCACCCTGACCAACTCGGTTTGTTAATGACGTCCGAAACCGCTTTGCAGCAAAAACATCGTCCTTTTCAAGATCATGCCGCCTTTGCCTTAATGATTGATGTCTTAAGCCGAAAATATCAGCCGCATCTCATTTTAGAAGCCGACTACGATGCCGCCTTTCATCCTGCTTTTTTGAACGCATTCATCGCGCATTTAGCAGAGCCTGGCATTCCTGCGTCTTTAAAACAGGCGTCTTTACTGTATTTGAATATCAAAGATGTATTTGCAGGCTTGCATCCCGATAATGCCAGGCTCTCTTTAACAGTACCTTTACAAAAACGCATTGATGAATCATCACATTGTTTTATCTTAGCTTACACCTGCGACCCGCTGCCCGCGCCGCTTAACCACATTTGGGAACACGCTTTATCGCAGTTTGCAAAACACCCGCGTTGTCGTTTAATTCAATTAACACACGATAAAACCAAAGCAACAACCTCGCTGCCATTAGGATGCACAACACTCACCTTACCTACTCCAAATGAACAAGACACACGGTTAGTGTTAACGCAACTAGCCGATGAATTACAAAAATATCATCGCGTTTCCATTCCTGCGGATTTAATTGACCAAGCCCTCACGCTCTCACAACGGTTTTTATCGAATACACAACCGCTTGAAAAAGCGATTTTATTATTAGACAGCACAGCTGCCCGCACCTCTGCCAATAACACAAATAACACGGCCAGCACTGAAGGCTTAACAGCTGTTTTAGCGAGCTGGATTAACATTCCCGCGACACACTTACAGCCCGCGCAATTCAAAGCCAGTGAATTAATCAAGCAATTACAACAACGCTTATTTGGACAAGATCAATCCTTACCACTGCTCGCGCAACCCCTACAAGAAGCCCATGCGAAATTACAAACGCACTTAGGGCCTTTCTTTCACGCTTTACTAGCAGGACCTGCCCACACAGGAAAAACGACGGCTATTCTGTCAACCATCGAATATTTATTTAGACAATTAAATCTTGTTTATTTAGTGAAGCCGTCTAATGAACATCACAGCTTGTTACATTTACCGGCACAACGTTATACCGATAAACGCTTATTTGCGATTGCTGATATATTAGAAACCACACCACACGCCGTATTTATTTTTGAAGACATTGACCAATACTCTCCCCACCAGCACGAACAATTGGAAGAAATGTTAACGACAGGCGCACTCCAGCATCAGCATCACAAATCTGATTTCAAGCAATCGATGGTTTTTATGACAACTGCACTTGAACCTGTGCTATATCAAGCCTTCATCAAGCCCGATGTGTTGCCGCCCACCAAAGACAATAGCCTGCTTCAACTTGTCATGCAGCAAACACAACAACTCTACCAAGAAGAAGCCGTGCTCTCCGCCGATGACTTACTTGAAAATATTTTACCTGCACTACAAAGCCGCGTCCCTGAACGCCTGTTAAAACTCACCACCCTTATTCCTTTTATTCCGCTCTCACGACAAGCTTACGATAAACTCATCCGTCACAAAGTCACACAATTGTCTAAACAACTCGAAAACCGCTACGGCACGTTATTAACTGCAGCGCCCGAAGTATTCCGATTTTTAGTTGAACAAGCTGCAATGAGTCAACACGAAGATTCACTTGAGAAGATTTTAAAACCGTTATATGCCTGTGTTGAACAAGCCTTACTGGCTAAACCGGCCAATCTTGGCAACAGCGGACAACTGTTTTTGCAATTGCATGAAACCGGGCAGTTATTACGCTGTGAATGGATAGGTTCTAGTAGTTTGGCGATGTCGCCGCAGCATTAAGCAACCGTGTAAAGAAAGGTGACTGACCCACTGTGCGGGCAATGCGTGGCATCTGCCATCACGCGCGGATTATCGCGCACTTCTTTCTTCAACAACTTGCAAACGCGTGCGGGCATTAAGGGAATTTTTAAGGTGTAAGCCCCCAAGCCATCTTCTTCAACTGAAATAGACGACCCCCAAGGCGTGACCATCGCTTCTTCAGGCAAGGCCGAGGCGATACTCGTGGTGGTAATGGGCAAATCATTCAAGCGAGATGCCGTCGCGGTAATTTTTGAAATTTGCGACAATAAAATACTTGCCTCGCGGTTGTCATTAGCTGAGTGATAATAATGCAGTGACGATAAAAATGTAAAAATGACAAACCCAAGAAAAAGCACGACTTTCAATAAACTATTACCGGCCGGAAAGTGCGCCGCTGGCATCACTGTTCTCATAACACGTCCTTGTTTGGAAAACTTCTCTATCAAATCATAGCAACAACCCGAAAGCAAGCCACCTCAGTAAAACAACGGACATAAAAAAACGCGGTGGAAGCCACCGCGTTTTTTATTGAACAACCTAGGATGCAGGATTATAAGTATAACCCACTGTCGAGGCAGCTGTTGCACTGCAAGTGGTCGGTGTAACGTTGGTGAATTTTTTATTACCAGCAAGCTGGCTTACAACCAATGGGCAAACGTTAGAAGGAACGGTTGGAATGCTAACCGCATAAGTTGAAGTGGCTCCTGTAATCGTAATCGTTGTTCCCCACGGTGTTTTAAGACCAGACGTTGCGCCACCAGGCATTAACTGAGCGACTGCGTCGCCATCCACCGCTGCATATGAACCTGAACCTTGTGCTAAACCATCAGCTGCGGCCGTAATCCCTTGAATTTGCTGCATGAGACTATTAGCTTGTTGGTTAGCGGTGGCTGATTGATAATAACGAACGGACATCACAATCACCATCGCAGCGATTGCTAAAACGAGCATCACTTCAAGCAAAGTGACCCCTAAAATCGATTTTGACATCTTTTTCATTCGGAAGCCCTTCCCTAAATTTATTCCAGCTTTTATTATGTGCCTTTTCTTAACAAGATAGCAAGCGGATTGAACCCATGCCCCTCCATGAAACTGATGAACTCGTCTTACTTAACCCAAGCGCACCCATACGCCGCGCTTTAATTTGGTGTCACGGCTTAGGTGCTGATGGTCATGACTTCGTACCCATGGCGCAAGCCTTAAACTTGCCGCCCACCCATGCGACCCGTTTTATTTTTCCCCACGCCCCCATGATGCCCGTCACTTTAAACGGCGGTTACGTTATGCGCGCGTGGTTTGATATTTTTGATGTTCGCATTGATGCCACGATTGATGAATCGGGTATTAATCATTCCAAAGCAAGAATACACGAACTCATTCAAAACGAGCTCGCGCAAGGTTTAACCTCGCAGCAAATTTACTTAGGCGGGTTTTCACAAGGCGCAGTGATGGCACTCACCACAGGGTTAACTTACCCTGAGCGTTTGGGCGGCTTGATTGCCTTATCGGGTTTCTTGCCTCACCCTGAGACCATACTCGCTCAACCCAATCACGCGAATGCACACACCCCCATTTTTATGGCGCACGGCCGCGAAGATGAGATTGTGCCTTATGAGTTGGGCAAAGCGAGCCGCGTTGCGCTGACGCAAGCGGGCTATCGCTTAACCTGGCACAATTATGAAATGGGGCATCACGTCTGCCCCGAGGAAGTAAATGACTTACGCAACTGGCTGATGGCGCATTAGCCAATAATAAATTCCAAGCCGGCTGAAATTAAATCCATGTCGCCGGTTTGGTTATTCCCTTGTGCACGCATCCATTGAACGGTCGCTGCAAATTCTGGGAAAAAGTAATACGCCGCGCCGCCACCAAAATACAGTCCGGTTTTACTATGTGAACTGCTACCTAAGCCCAAACCATTCGCGGCTGTTTGGCTATTAATGCTGGTGCTGGCTGACACACGAGACGCCCCCAACTTCGCAAACAATTCAAAGCCGGTATCCATTAACGGCAGAATACCTTTCCCTGCGATGTCGTAAGAATAATTTTTCACCGTGCCCGCTTTCGTGCCGGCACCATTCTTAATGACAGTATTTGCATAATAGGTATAGCCAAATTCCATACCTAAATACGGCATGAATTTATAGCCTAAATCACCGCTGACGCCTGTGCCTGAATTGCTGACTGAGCCTGGGTAACTGGTGTTAGAAATATCAGTTGAGCCCGCATTTGCGTCAATATACCAACCCATGGGTAATGAGTTAATGGCAAATGCTGAGGATGAAGCCAGCAGGAGTGCTGTTGCACTCACTGCGCCTAATAACCATGATTGTCCTTTCATGTGTGTAAACCTCCGTGTCGTATCACTCTAATATACTGATTTCACTGCAAGAGGGCAATGTCAGCCACTTTCAAGAACAAATGACGCAGCTTCGCGAGCAAGGCCACACGGTTAGTGCGACGGGCTTTATCATCGGTCATGACCATCACTTGATCAAAGAAAGTATCGACGGGTTCGCGTAACTCGGCTAAACCCGTTAAGGCTTCTTGATATTGCTTGGCTTCAAATGATTTCACTAAGGCTTTCTCTTTTGCCTCGACCAATTTGGCAAGTGTCGATTCCGCTTCGTTTTCAAATAAAGCCGCATCAATATTCACACCTTCTAGCGAGTCGGGGTATTTCGCCAAAATATTGCTAACGCGTTTATTGGCGGCACTCAAGGCCAAGGCCGCTTCCATCGATTTAAATGACTGTACGGCGGCAATGCGTTTATCGACATCGTTTAAACGAGACACGCCGAGCGCCAAGACGGCTGCAACCACATCAGGCGTGATGCCGCGCTCTTGGTAATAAGGGCGTAAACGTTCTTGGATGAATGACAATACATCAGCGGCAGTATTTGTATTCTCAAGTTTCGCGCCATATAACTGCACGGCTTGCGCTAAAGCCGCTGATAAGTCGATGTCACAGGCTGATTCGACTAAACACCGCACCACGCCAAGCGCGGCGCGACGTAGGCCGTAAGGGTCTTTGTCGCCCGTGGGGAATTGTTTAATGCCGAAATAACCGGTTAATAAATCGAGTCGGTCAGCCAAGGCAACGGCGAGGCTCACTGATCCTTCAGGTAAACGATCGCCAGCAAAGCGAGGGTAGTAATGATCACGCACGGCCAAAGCCACTTCTTTCGCTTCACCATCGTGGGCAGCGTAGTAACCACCCATCACGCCTTGTAACTCAGGAAACTCACCCACCATGTTCGTGACTAAATCAGCCTTTGCTAACAACCCTGCGCGTGCGGCAAGTGTTGCATCAGCGCCCAATTCCTTAGCTAGCCAAGCCGCCAATTGGCTTAAACGCTCTGCTTTTTCTTTCAAGGTACCGAGTTTGGCTTGATACAAGACGTGCGATAGTTTGTCGAGTCGGGTATCTAAACGCGTTTTTTCATCGGCTTCAAAAAAGAAGGCCGCGTCTGACAGGCGGGCTCTGATCACACGTTCATTCCCGTGAATCACGCGGGTTGCGTCTTTGCTTTCAATATTACTAATCGTAATGAAGGCCGGTAACAAGGCACCGGTTTTTTCATCAGCAATAGGATAGTAACGTTGATGATCTATCATGGATGAAATTAACACTTCTTTAGGCACGCGTAAGAATTTCTCTTCAAAGCTGCCGCGCAGCGCGCAAGGCCACTCAACCAAGCCAATGAGTTCCGTCGTGAGCGCTTGTAAATCGTCATCGTTAAGGGCACAAATTTTTTCATTGGGTTTTAATAAGGCCTTCACTTGCGAAGCGATTTTTTCTGCACGCAAAATAGGGTCGGCAATGACTTTACCTTCTTTCGCTAATATATCGGCATAAGCTGAGGCCGTGGGGATGCTTAATGTTTGCGGTGCGTGAAAACGATGCCCGACGGTTGTACGCCCAGCGGTGCAGCCTAATAATTGGCCTTCAATGATGTCATCACCGTAAAGCATGATCACCCCGCGCACAGGGCGGCTAAATTCCGTGCTGTGGTCACCCCAGCGCATACGCTTACCTACCGGTAAAGCAGCGACGGCTTCAGCGAGTAAGCTTGGCATTAATTTTTCAACGGCCTGACCGGGAACGGTAACTTGCACCCCCACCCATTCACCTTCCGCGGTTTTAATACGCCCTAAAGCCTCGGGGCTAAGACCGCAAGATTTTGCAAACCCCAAACACGCAGGAGTTGGCGTGCCGTCTTCTTTAAAAGCCGCAGTTACTGCAGGGCCTCGCTTCTCAACGACTTGGTCGGGTTGTTTTTCAGCCAAGGCGTGAATTAATAAAGCTAAACGACGCGGCGTTACGTAACGCGTGATGCCTTCGTAAGCCAAGCCGGATTTCTTTAAATGGTCATCGACGTTTTTTTCAAAAGCTTCCGCCAAAGTTAATAAAGACTTGGGTGGCAATTCTTCAGTTTGAATTTCAATTAAAAAATCAGCATGCTTCATAGTGTTTTCTCTTGCAGCAATGGAAAGCCTAAGGCTTCACGCGATTGATAATAACTTTCGGCCACCGCTTTCGCGAGACGGCGAATTTTTAAAATAGTGTTTTGTCGCTCAGACACAGATATTGCCCCGCGCGCATCTAGCAAGTTAAACGTATGCGAGGCTTTTAAAACCATTTCATACGCAGGTAAGGGCAGGCCTAGCTCAATCAAGCGTAAACTTTCTTTTTCAAGCCACTGAAATTGTTGGAATAGCGTTTGAACGTCGGCTGCTTCAAAATTATATTTAGACATTTCGACTTCGGTTTGATGGCACACGTCACCGTAAGTCACCACACCTTGCGGGCCGATGGCCCAGACCAAATCGTAGATGTTATCTTTGCCTTGCAAGGCCATCGCTAAGCGTTCCAAGCCGTAGGTAATTTCACCGGTCACCGGTTTGCAAACCAATCCGCCGACTTGTTGGAAGTAAGTAAATTGCGTGACTTCCATGCCGTTTAACCACACTTCCCAGCCTAAGCCCCAAGCGCCCAAAGTGGGCGATTCCCAGTTATCTTCAACAAAGCGCACATCGTCAACTTGCGTATCAACGCCGAGTTCGCGCAGCGAGTCGAGGTATAAAGCCTGAATATTGTCAGGCGAGGGTTTTAAAATCACCTGGAACTGATGATGGCGTTGCACACGATTGGGGTTTTCGCCGTAGCGGCCATCCGCCGGACGACGGCTAGGCTGAACATAAGCCGCGCGCCAAGGCTCAGGACCTATTGCGCCTAAAAAACTGCCTGTGTGAAACGTGCCGGCACCCACTTCCATATCAACGGGCTGCATAATGACACAGCCTTGATCCCCCCAAAAACGGGTTAAGGCGGCTATTAAGCCCTGAAAAGTATTCGTTTTTTCTGCTGAATTCATTGTGAACAACCATCGTCTTTAAAATTTTCAGCGTAGGAGTATATCATGCTTCCTGCAAAGGTTAGAGTCACGTATCATGAACGCTTCAATTTGATGATCGAGGATTAAAAAGTGACCACCCCCTTTCCTAAAGCACAATTACCCGTGTTTACAGACATTAACCCGGCCGACATCAAAACCCAAATTAATACGCAATTAGAAAAAAACCGCGCTGAACTTGAAAAATTACTCGCCGCGGCCAACCCGCCAACCATGCAAAACCTCATGGAGCCTTTAGAAGATTTAGGTGACACCCTGAACAAACAGTGGTCGCCGATTAGCCATTTACACAGCGTGCTAGAAACTGAGGCGCTGCGTCAGGCATATAACGATACCCTGCCATTATTAACCGCTTATGGCACCGAACTTTCGCACCATAAAAAATTATACGAAGCAGTGAAATCTATTTCTGAAGCCCCGACATTTTCAAGCCTGAGC
Source organism: uncultured Gammaproteobacteria bacterium (assembly GCA_965653045.1). Lineage (GTDB taxonomy): Bacteria > Pseudomonadota > Gammaproteobacteria > DSM-16500 > DSM-16500 > Aquicella. The sequence goes on along the minus strand of CBFGYM010000001.1, from coordinate 177,311 downwards.
ACCGCACAGCAAAAAATTATTACTGATGAATTACGTGATTTTAAATTATCAGGCGTTCATTTGTCTGAAGCGGATAAGAAAAAATTGGGTGATCTTGAACAAGTCTTAAGTGAAGCCTGCACGACGTTTCAACAACATTTATTAGATGCCACGCATGCTTATCACTTGCATCTCACTGACGAGGCTGATCTTGAAGGCATGCCGCCAGAAGCAAAGCAGCTCGCCATTGATAATGCAAAAGAATTGAAATTAACGGGTTATGTTTTCACGCTGGATTACCCCTCGTACTCTACCGCGATTAAATATTTAAAAAATCGTCAACATCGCGAGGCCATGTATAAAGCTTACAGCACACGTGCCTCTGATCAAGGGCCTGATGCTGGCAAGTTTGATAATACAGCTGTGATGAATACCATTTTAAAAACACGTCACGAGATTGCGAATATTGTAGGGTTTGAGAATTATGCAGCGTATTCGCTGGCGACCAAAATGGCAAAAACACCTGAACAAGTGCTGCAATTTTTGACCGATTTATTAAAACGCAGCAAGCCCATGGCCGAGAAAGAAATTGATGAAGTGATTGCACTGGCAAAGAAAGACGGTGTGAGCGATGTGCAGTCTTTTGATATCCCTTATTATTCTGAAAAATTTCAAGAAGCAACTTTCAATTTTACTGAAGAAGATTTACGCCCGTATTTCCCGATTAACAAAGTGTTGAATGGTTTATTTACGGTCACGCAAAAACTCTACGGCATACACATTCAAGAAGAAACGGGTGTGAATGTATGGCACCCTGATGTGAAATTCTTTTCCATTAAAAACCCTGCCGGTGAATGGGTCGGTGGTTTTTACATCGACTTATACGCCCGAGCACACAAACGCAACGGCGCGTGGATGGATGAATGCCGCGTACGTCATCAAACGCCTCAGGGCTTACAACTGCCGATTGCTTATTTAACCTGTAACTTCATGCGCCCTATTCAAGGCAAGCCGGCGCTACTCACCCACGACGATGTGATTACCCTATTCCACGAATTCGGGCATTGCTTGCATCATTTACTCACCACCGTGAACCAACCCTCGGTTGCGGGTATTAATGGCGTGCCTTGGGATGCAGTTGAGTTCCCCAGCCAATTTATGGAAAATTTCTGTTGGGAGCGCGAGGCACTCGATTTAATGTCCGGGCATTACGAAACCAATGCGCCCATTCCCGATACCCTGTATCAAAAAATGTTGGCGGCCAAGCACTTTCAAACAGGCTTGCAGATGGTCAGGCAGTTAGAATTTAGTTTGTTCGATTTTCGTTTGCATTTGCAGTATCAACCGAATGATCAAAACATCGTTCAGCGCGTGTTAGATGACACCCGGCGCGAGACATCGGTTTTCCCTGTACCGGCGTACAACCGCTTCCAGCATAGTTTTTCTCATATTTTTGCGGGCGGGTATGCCGCTGGCTATTACAGCTATAAATGGGCGGAAGTGTTATCGGCCGATGCCTATGCCGCGTTTGAAGAAGAGGGTTTATTTAATCAAGAGACAGGAAAACGCTTTAAAGACAATATCTTAGCCGTTGGCGGCGTGCGCGACCCGATGGTTTCGTTTAAGGCTTTTCGCGGACGCGAGCCGCAGATTGATGCCTTATTAAAACACAGCGGAATTGTTACTGTGGTTTAATCCATTGACCCTTACCAGCCTTCCCGCTATGCTCCGACAATTCATTTTTTGTCGGAGCTATACATGAATCAAACGAAAAAGCACCCCGCCGCCTTAAGTTTTATGTTTTTAACGGAAACGTGGGAACGCTATGGCTTTTACGTTGTGCAAGGACTCTTGGTTCTTTACATGACGCAGTATTTTGGGTTTTCAGATGACGCCAGTTATGCCATTTTAGGAGCCTTCACCGCACTGGCTTATATTTCCCCCATTGCCGGCGGGTATGTCGCTGACAAAATTCTTGGGTTTAAAAACTGTATTCTTTTAGGTGGTTTATTTTTAATCACCGGTTATGCTTTGCTAGCCTTGCCGTCTGCTCGGGTGTTTTTATACCCTGGCTTAGCCACTATTGTGGTCGGCACGGGGTTGTTCAAGCCCAGCATTTCAAGTTTGCTAGGGTATCAATACGCTGACAAAGACCCGCGTTTAGATTCCGCCTTCACCATTTTCTATATCGGCATTAACCTGGGTGCCTTTTTAGCGGGTATCAGCTCGGGCTATATTCGTGAATATTTTGGTTGGCAAATGAGCTTTGGGTTGGCGAGCGTGGGCTTAATCATCGGCATGCTCACTTTCTTATTTGGCTTACGCTATATCAAAAATCCACAAAAGTTAGACAAACTAGAAACTAAACGTCGTCGTAATTTAGTGTTACTGGCATTACTCGCGATTGTCGGTTTAAGTTTATTACTCAAGCTCGATAATATTACCGCTTGGTTGCTGCCGACCTTTGGCGTGTGCTTGTTGGTGTTCTTAAGTGTGTTATCACTTCGCGAAGAAGGCCAAGTCAGAAGTCGTTTAATGCTGTTAAGCATTTTAATCGTGTCTTCTGTCGTTTATTGGATGATGTACTTCCAAATGTTTTTCTCGATGAACTTATTTGTTGATCGTTTAGTGAACAAAGAAGTGTTCGGGCTGCACCTTAGCACCACCGTGTTCTACGCGTCTGAAAGCGTCTTTATTATTTTCTTCGGGCCTTTGTTTGCATTAGCGTGGACGATGTTAAGCCGCCGCGGCCGCAACCCTTCGCCTTATACCAAGTTTATATTAGGTTTGTTTTTTGCCGGTATCGGTATGTTAATTGCTGCCGTCGGAACGTATTTCCCCAATACCGATAACCTAATTAACCCCGCATTTATTTTCGCAGCGTATTTTATGATTACCGTGGGCGAATTGTTTTTATCGCCGATTGGTTTGTCTGCCGTGACCAATTTGGCGCCAAAAGCCTTAACTGGCATGATGATGGGTATCTGGTTTGTGGCAATTGGGTTTGGCGGCATGTTCGCAGGGTCGATTGCGAAGTTGGCCAGCATCCCTGACAGCGTGCAATTCCCCGCTGATAAAATTGCTATTTATCAAAGTGCTTTCTTTGATTATGCTTATATGGCTTTTTTGATGGCGATTATTCTCTTTTTTGTCCGCCAGCTTGGGTTTAAAAAAGTTATTCAAGAAACCCTGTGATGCGGTATGATACGCACACTTTTTTAGGAGTCACTCATGTCAGTCTATGGTTTAAATGAAATTCGCGGCGGCACCAAACTACTTATTGATGGTGACCCTTGTGTGGTGGTTGATAATGAATTTGTCAAACCCGGTAAAGGCCAGGCGTTTAACCGCTTACGCTATCGCAACTTGAAAACCGGTCGTGTCATTGAACGCACGTATAAATCGGGCGATAGCATTGAAGGTGCGGATGTGGTTGAAGTCGATGCACAATATCTTTACGGTGATGGGCACGAATGGCATTTCATGGCAAATGAAACCTTTGAGCAATTTGCGTTGAATGAACCAGCGGTTGGCGATGCGCGTTTATGGTTGAAAGAACAATCTGAATGCAAATTATTATTGTGGAATGGCACGCCGATTCAAGTCACCCCACCGGTGTTTGCGATTCTGAAAATTACTGAAACCGACCCCGGCTTAAAAGGCGACACCTCAGGTGGCGGCGGCAAACCCGCAACCCTTGAAAGCGGCGCCGTGGTTCGCGTACCCTTGTTTGTGCAAGAAGGTGAGTTAATTAAAGTTGATACCCGCACGGGTGAGTATGTATCGCGGGTGAAAGAGTAACATTCAGCGTTAACAAAACCGGCCGCGTGCCGGTTTTTCTTTTTAACCGGATAACAATGACACACTGGCAACCGACAATCTCAAACGAAACACTCAAAGCCCGAGCTGCCATCATCCATCGCATCCGGGCGTTTTTTGCCGCACGTGAAATATTAGAAGTTGAAACACCCCTCTTATGTCACACTTCCGTCACGGACCCTTACATTCAAAGTATTATCGTCACAAAACCCTACACCGCCTATCTACAAACTTCCCCCGAATACGCGATGAAACGTTTACTCGCAAATGGCTCCGGGTCCATTTACCAAATTTGCAAAGCCTTCCGGCAAGAAGAATCGGGGCGTTATCACAACCCTGAATTTACAATGCTTGAATGGTACCGCGTTGGGTTTGATCACCACGCCCTCATGCGAGAAGTCGATGAATTATTACAAACAACTGTGCAGGCTGAACCCGCCGATAAAATCACCTACGAACAATTATTTTTAAATTATTTAAACATTAACCCACACACCACAAATATCACCGCTTTAAAAAATTGCGCGGCTGAACAAAATATTTTATTTGAAGGTGAATTAAACGACGTCGATGATTGGCTGCAATTATTACTCTCTCATTGCATAGAACCAAAACTCGGGTTGCAACGTCCCGTATTTATTTACGACTTTCCCGCGTCACAAGCCGCTTTATCACGCATACAAAACACCATTCCTCCTGTTGCATCTCGCTTTGAAGTGTATTGGCGCGGCATTGAACTCGCGAATGGTTTCCATGAATTACAATCAGCCACCGAACAGCGCACGCGTTTTGAAAAAAATAATGCGCAAAGAAAACAATTAAACTTTCCAACCGTCCCCCTCGATGAACACCTACTCGCAGCGCTTGAATCCGGCCTGCCCGACTGCGCCGGCGTTGCCCTTGGCATTGACCGCCTTGTGTTGCTTGCTTTAAACAAAAAACAAATCAATGACGTTATCGCGTTTCCCGAACGAAGCGTAGGGCGTGATTAGGTTTGTGTTTTTTACAAACCGTAATCCGCCAACCATTAAAGCTTTTAAAATTTTAAAAAGCTTTTAACGTTGGCGGATTACGCGGCGAAAAACATGCCGCTAATCGCGCCCTACCTATCATTCACGAAATCAGTTATGCTGGTTAGGTTTATTCAACAAGGAGCTATCATGTTAAGGAAAACAAGTCTCGGTTTAATTGCGTGCGTCATCACTTCACAAGCCAGCGCGCTCGAAATGTATAAAGCCAAAATTATTAACCTCACACAATCTACCACCGGCGGCATCACAGCCACTTACAAAAACGAACCCTTACAAGCACTCGTCAACCGTGGTGAACTTTATTATTCCTACATCAACAGTCAAGCAGAACCGCAAACCATTCCACTCGGAAAATTTTCAACCATCGAAAGCAAACACGGCATTTATATTCAAAATAATGAAGAAAGAACGCAAGAATACACCATGAGAATTACCTCTTGTGTGCTTGATACCCATGACGATCATTGTGCTTTTGCGGACTACACCATCAGCATTGAACCCGACGGCTATTTTGAAGACAAGATCAGTCCTGAATTAATTTTCAAGCCAACCGAATTAAAACCACTCACGTCCAAATCAATGGTTGAAGTCAGACGAAGCGGCACCACACCCAACGAGCCTGGTTCATTTGAATCTTCCAGCGCTTCATCTGATATTCTCGTAACCGCTAATTAATCAAGGAAACGATCATGAAAAAATCTCTCGTTTTACTTCTCGCGATACTCTGCCCACTTACACAAGCCGCTTCAGCTTCGTCGACAAAATCGACCCATATCAAAGAATGGACCACCGGTGGTGCAAAACTCTATACTCGCATCACACCCCTTGCTAAAAAACGATTAGATAACTTTACCAATTATGTCATCCTTGATACCAAAGCAACCGCACAACAAGGCAGCACTGACAAACCGAACACCTTCACTGCCTATGATAATGTTATCTTGGCTAATACTAGCAAAGAACCCCGATCAATCTATTTATTGATTAGCACCTGCATCACCAAACCTGGCACGCAAAAATCACCTGATGACTTCCCACTTCAATGTGGCACACACACAGAAACCGTCACCTTAGACCCTAATGACTCTCAAGAATTCAATATCAACCCTGAAGTAACGGTTAATTTCAAAACCCCTGGTGACTATCAACTCATTACACAAATCATGGCTGCGCGTATTGACCTAACTGACAAAAACGTTCAACAAATTTATACCTCTGACGCCACCGCCAATATCACCGTCACATAAGTTTTAACGCCACCCCAAAAAGAAAGGCGATGTTGTGCTTTGATATCGTGTATGCTAATTACGTTCATTCAATAAGGAGCTACTATGTTAAGGAAAATAAGTTTAGGTCTCATCGCCTGTGTGGTTGCCACGCAGACAGAGGCGTTAGCGTTATATAAAGCAAAATTAATCAGTCACAGAGAATCAACCACGGGTGAAATTAAGCTGGTTTATAAAAATGCAGTGAATCATGCACGCTTAATGCAAACACTGCCCCGGTTCAATCCGCTTGTTCTTGCTAGTCACGTCATGTCACAACAAGTCGTTATAGGAAAACCTGAGCGCATTCAAAGCGATGGTCAATATTCTATTTATAACAATACTGATGTCACGCAAGAATATGTCGTTGATATCCATACTTGTGTCGACAAACTCAATCATCCAAATGATGATGTTCGCTGCGCAAACACTTCTGATAAATTCAGTCTTGAACCGCAAGGGTACGTCGATGAAAGCCGCATGCCTGAGCTGATCATGCAATTCAATGATATTAAGCCACAGCTTCTTACGACGAAAATAGAAGTTTCACAGTGGTCATCCGATAAACCCGTGTATTACGTTAATTCAGAATCTTCTGCTAACATTATTGTTGCTGCTACTCAAGGAGCGTGATATGAAAATGATTCCTATGATGTTACTAACCCTCATTGCGCCCATTGCTTATGCGCAGCCAATGCAAGCCTTCAATATCACTAACACCAAAGAATGGACAACAGGCAATACGAAAGTCCATTACACGATTACACCAGGAAAAATATCCCGAGCCAAACGCACGGGAAATGATATAGCGGGTAGTGTTATTACAAACACATCGCCGCAACAAGAAAAAGTCGGCGGGCTAAGCACAATAACCACTGATAGTGATATTAATTTTTATAACGCAACCGATCAAAAGCAGATTATTAATGTTTTTAATTATACCTGTGTTTCTGCTTTAGCAATTCCTTCAGGCAAACCCACTGATGACCAATGCGGCAATTATTTTCAATCGATCACACTTGAACCAGACTCCGCGTATACTCAGCATTTCAACCCTGAGCTGCTTATCTCATTCCGCGAAGCAGGTGAGTACACGCTTGAATCTGTCGTTACGGTTGCATTTTCAACCGATGCAAACAATCCTGTTCATGTAACCTCCGCAAGGTCAGATTCCACAATCACCGTCACATAAGCTTTAACGCCACCCCAAAAAGAAAGGCGATGTTATGCTTTGGTAGTGTCGGTACGCATCGCCTTTTGATTCAACGGCGCATTTTTCGGTAATGGGGTTTGTGATGTAATTTAAAATAATATATAGGCATAAAGGAGAAACAATGCTTAACCAGCCGTAAGGGCTTTGCGAGCCAATCATGAAAAACCCACACCAGGCAATCCAATCAAAGAAAGTATTTGGGTGTCGTGACAAGCGCCAGAAGCCGTGATCACACACTTTTTCAGGATATTTTTTCTTGAAATTCAACAATTGAAAATCAGAAATCGTTTCGCCCACAATGCCAATAACAATCACCCCATAAGCAATCATGTCAATCCAGGTAATGCTGTCTAATAAAGCGGTTGAAGCAAAAAAGAAAACGAGTGAGATCACCCAAATCATTAAGGCTTGCATTTGAAAATGCGCAAACCATTGATTGCCTATCACTTCATAGCGTCTGTCGGATAAATTCCAACGTAATCGTGTTAAGCCTAAATATAAACTTAAACGCGCACCCCAAATAAGTAATAATATTGCCGCAATAAAAACACGCCCGTTTTGGGTGATCGGCCACAGATACATCCACCCCGCCACGACCAAGCCCACGCCCCAAAATACATCCACCACGGCTGGGTTTTTTAGTCGGCGTGCAATTACCCACACCACACACATTTGCAAGAATAAGTAGCACGGCACCAATAAAAGGCTAGCATTCATGACAGATTCCTTGTCTTTCGTAAAAGTAAGCACTGAATGGCATTAAAATGCCCCACACTATCCCATATGATAGCGCACTTAAATCGCCGTGGGGAAATGAAACCGCACCCATGCGAGCACTGGCTAAATAAACAAAGGGAAAAGAAACAAACGAAGCGATGCCTAAGAGCACGTAACGCGTTCTTAACCGGCTCATCACGGCGTAATAAACCACGGCAAAATTCACCCACAATGCCATCATCCACGGCGGAGAGGCAAAGGGGGCAAAAGGGTCTGCGTGAAACTGAATAATGCCTAATACAGCAAAAATGGAGTCAATGACCGTGCCCATCAAGGTAAAATCGATCACCATCTGCCATAAACCCAGGGTACGATGATCAATTTTAAACTGCCAGAGCACCTGAATGCTTGTTATTAACAGTACAAAAGCAACACTGACCGTGCCCAGGCCTTTAGCCGCTGTAGCCACCCCAATCACCCAGGCTAAATAATAAGCGGTATAGTGAAACAAAAAATGCACCTTGCGGTAATCCATTTGCACCCTCCTTGGAGCGAATCTCTTCACTTCATCTTGCTACTTAAGACCCATCTTTTCAACCTACTTTGCAACTATGTCCTTGATTATTATGAAGGGAGATAAAAAGCTTGCTTTTTTGCCCATAGAATGTTCAGATAGGCGCACAATAATCATTACCAATGAATTCCCTCTCGAAGTGTTTTCAGCTTTCAAATAGGGTTCAACCCGTCCAAATTTTATGGGTCATTAGACGTTGGGGATGATAAATACCCCGCCTCATGCACTTTTTTGCGTGAGTTAGGTCTTTTACACTAAAAAATGAGGACATTTTATGTCATTTGATACGCTTTCTTTGCATGCTTCTATTAAAAAAGCGATTGCAACCTTAGGCTATACCCAACCTACCCCTGTTCAAGAAAAAGCCATTCCTGCGATTTTAGAAGGTCGCGACGTGGTGGCCTGTGCCCAAACCGGTACCGGTAAAACCGCTGCTTTTGTGTTACCTGCACTCAACCGCTTGGCCAATGAACCCCGTGCTAAGCACCCGCGTATTTTGGTGCTCACCCCTACCCGTGAATTGGCAACCCAAATCACAAAGGCGGCTTTCCAATACGGTCGTCAAATGCGCTTTAATATGGCGTCATTGGTGGGTGGCATGTCTTACCAACACCAAATTCGCGATTTACAACGCGGTGCAGACATGATTATCGCAACCCCTGGCCGTTTGATTGATCACCTTGAAAATAAACGCATCGATTTATCACATATTGAAATGTTGATTTTAGACGAAGCTGACCGCATGTTAGACATGGGCTTTATCGACGATGTAAACCACATTGCTGCGCAAACGCCCGCTGAACGTCAAACCTTATTATTCAGCGCAACGCTTGATCCTGCGTTAAAACGCGTGATTGACCAATTATTACGTGACCCTGAACGCTTCGATTTATCACAAAAGCAATTAGCCGCGCCTAAAATTCAACAAACGCTTTACAAAACCAAGCACATGCACGACAAAACACGTTTGTTAAAACAATTGTTAGACAACAGCTCGATTTTCAAAGCCATTATTTTTACAGCAACCAAAGTGAGTGCCGATAACATCTCTGATGAATTAGCCGATGCGGGTTTTGCTTCAGCTGCTTTGCACGGTGACTTGCGTCAAAACGTGCGCACCCGCACCTTAGATGCATTACGTCGCGGTAAAGTACAATATTTAGTTGCCACTGACGTGGCTGCCCGTGGTATTGATATTTCTGATATTACGCACGTCATTAACTTTGACTTGCCGCGTCAAGTGGAAGATTACGTTCACCGCATTGGTCGTACTGGCCGTGCAGGTCGTGATGGTGAAGCGATTTCATTCGTGACCAAAATGGACATGACACATGTGCAACGTATTGAGCGTTACTTAGGTCAACGTTTACGCTTAGTACAATTATTAGAAGGCACCACGGAAGTGCAAGAAGTATCGCCTGCACGTCCGTTTGTGAAAAACGACGATACACAATTTGAAAAATCAAGCTACGGTTATGGCAAAAAACGCGAAAATGATCGTGAAAGAAGCCGCCCATCACGCTTTTCGGGTGAAAAGAAAGAAGGCTCTTACAGAAAATCACGCGAGGGTGAACGCTCTTCTTATCGTGCTGATCGTAGTGAAAAAACAGAAAGATCAGAATTTCGTGGTGAGCGTAAATTTGGTGAACGTAAATTCAGTGAAAGAAGCGAACGCGGTGAGAAACGTTTCAGTGATCGCAGTGAAAGAAACGAGCGCAGCGGTGAACGTAGCGAAAGAAAGTTTGGTGAATCTCGCTCATTCCGAAGCGATAGCAAAAAGCCAGCATTCTCTGCTGAGCGTCGTGAACGTAGCGACCGCAGTGATCGCACACGCGACATGAACCCGTTTGCTAAACCAGAAAAAAACGTTTACATCTCTGACAAAACCGACCGCGCGCCTCGCCGTAGCACGAAAACGTCTGGCGAAGGTTTCCAACCGGTTAAAAAAGCAAGCTTCCGCAGCAAATCTAGCGCACCCGCTGGCCGCACCTTCCAACGCCGCGAACGTAAAGAAGCTCGTACCTAATATTGCTTTTTATATCCATCCAAAAACCCGCCTCGCGCGGGTTTTTATTTTATATAAGCTTTTAAAATTTCATTATGATAAGCTGATTTTGATTTAATTTAACATAAGGAAATGTCTCATGAAATTATCAACCATCATGATCGCTACGCTCAGCTTAACTGCTGCGATGAATGCCAGTGCCTTAACGCAAGGAACTGCGAAATTAATCTCGCATCACGTGACATCGACCAACCCTGCGCTTGTTTTAACGCTTGCTGATGTGGCAAAGTCAGGAAAAGAATTGGGCTTGTCGACATTAAAACAGCAGGCCATCAATAAAACCATGGGGTTGCCTGAAAATGGTGATGATGCGCTCGTTGATGTGATGATAGACCGTGAATTAACAGCCAAAGTAAACGAACCGACTGAAATAATAGGCTTTACAAAAATCTATATTCAAAATATGACGGATGTCACACATCAATATACTCTTTCAACGGTGTATTGCAGCCTGAAATTGCACGCAGCGTGTACGAGTGTCAAAGATGTTTACGAATTACAACCTCAAACTTTCTTTGAAATTACCAAAAAAGCCGATATCAATTCAACTTATAATACCGCTGGTTTTGACCAAGCAATATTTTCTGTTGGGGTGCAAAGAGATAATTCGAGTCAGTACTTTATTGCAGAATCAACGCAGGATATTAATGTCGAAGCGTAATTAATGGGTTGTGTTGGCCTCCCCCTTGCCCCTGAAGGATAGACGCATAATTTAATCTTCATGCTGCTATCCTTCAGGGGCAAGGAGGAGGGCCAACGCTACCAGATATCCTAGAATTTCTTCATCGAATTAAAGAACTCTTCATTGTTCTTGGTATCTTTCAATTTGCTGTTCAAGAATTCAATTGCCGTGCGGCTATCGGACATATTGCCCAAGAGTCTACGAAGAATGGTTAAGTATTTTTGCTCATCGTGCGTCATGATTTTTTCATAACGACGAGTACCGCTAGAGCCAGGGTTAATCGCTGGGAAGATATCTTTTTCAGCTGTTTCACGATCTAAGTGAACTTCCATATTACCCGTTCCCTTAAATTCTTCGTAAATCACGTCATCCATCTTAGAACCCGTGTTCACCAATGCCGTTGCAATAATGGTTAAGCTGCCGCCTTCTTCAATATTACGCGCAGCACCGAAGAAACGCTTAGGACGTTGCAGTGCATTCGCATCAACACCACCGGTTAACACCTTGCCGGAAGTTGGAATAATCGTGTTATACGCACGCGCTAAACGCGTGATAGAGTCTAACAAAATCACCACATCGCGCTTATGTTCAACCAAACGCTTGGCTTTCTCAATGACCATTTCCGCCACTTGCACGTGACGATTGGCAGGCTCATCAAATGTACTCGCAATTACTTCGCCTTTCACCGAACGTGACATTTCCGTCACTTCTTCAGGGCGTTCATCAATCAACAACACAATTAAATAACACTCTGGGTGATTCGTTGCGATAGAATGCGCAATGTTTTGCAGCATCATTGTTTTACCGGCTTTGGGTGGCGATACAATTAAACCACGCTGACCTTTACCAAACGGGGCTAATAAATCTAAGGCACGCGCGGTAATATCTTCCGTGCTGCCATTCCCACATTCCATGCGTAAACGTTCTTCAGGAAATAAAGGCGTTAAGTTTTCAAATAAAACTTTATTCTTGGTGCTTTCAGGCGCTTCAAAATTAATGGTGTCAACTTTTAATAAAGCAAAATAACGTTCGCCATCTTTCGGAGGGCGAATTTTCCCTTGAATGGTGTCACCGGTGCGTAAGTTAAAACGACGAATTTGACTCGGAGAAACATAAATATCCGCAGGACTTGCCAAGTAAGAATCTTCGGCGGAACGTAAAAAACCAAACCCATCTTGAAGAATTTCTAATACACCATCACCGTAAATATCTTCGCCATTTTTAGACTGCGCTTTTAAAATTGCGAAAATTATATCTTGTTTGTTTGAGCGGGCAACACTTTCTAACCCCATTTGTTCCGCCAAAGCCATCAGTTCTGCTGCACTTTTTTTCTTAAGCTCAGTTAAGTTATTCATATTGGATATGGGCCTTACCTATTTGTTGATTGATTGTATGTTTGAATATAAAGAAGTTGTCGAGTTGTGATGTCATGAATTCAGGCTCATGACTGCCTGATAACCGCGCTTTAATGTTTGAAATTTGGGAAAACAGGTAAACAAAGGTTATCTATATAACCAGCCTAACATATAAAAACCGTTATTGCCAGCATTTTTAGCCTCCAGCGCAAAAACGCCGGAGGCTTTGTGTTAGATATGATCTTCAATAAACTTCGCTAAATCGGCTTTACCGACCAACCCAACTTGCGTGCCTTTTACCTGACCTTCTTTAAAAATCATTAAGGTTGGAATGCCGCGTACACCAAACTTTGGCGGCGTGGATGAATTTTGATCAACATCAAGTTTCACGAATTTTACTTTGCCTTCATATTGCTTAGCCACTTCTTCCAAGACAGGCGCTAAGGCTTTGCAAGGACCGCACCATTGTGCCCAGAAATCAACAATCACGGGTACGGTGGATTGAATGACTTGTTGCTCAAATGAATCGTCTGTAATCGCGTTAATGTTTCCGCTCATGGTGTTCCCCTTAATTTACGATATAAAACATAATGTTAAGCTGCTTTTCGACGACCGATGTCTTTCACAGGCAATAATAATAAAGCGCCCACGAAGAAAAAGACCAACACCGTTGCCATGCCGACCCGTTGACTGCCCGAGGCTAATGTCACCCAACCCAGTACCCACGGTCCGATAAAGGCTGTAATTTTACCTGAAAGCGCATACAAACCAAACATCTCCGTGGAAGAAGTTTTATGCGCAATTAATCTGACCATCAATGAACGACTAGCCGACTGCACAGGCCCCACAAAAATACACAATAAAAGCGCCACAGCCCAGAACCAATATTTATCATGCATAAATAAAATAGGAATGCCTAAAAACGTTAAGCAAATCAGCGAAATAATCACCGTGCGTTTCGAACCAAAATAATCATCTAACCACCCCAGTGAAATAGCACCAATGCCCGCCGTGATATTCATCGTGATGCCAAACATTAATACTTCTTGAAAACTTAACCCATAAGTACCCGCGGCATAAATACCCCCAAACGCAAATAACGTATTTAATCCATCTGCATAAATCATGTGCGAGAACAAATATAAAAACACGTTGCGTTCTTTAGGTAAACGCTTCATGGTGATCATTAATTCACGCCAACCGCATTTAATCGCTTCGGGTAAAGGCCTGCGCGCTGTGTTAATTTCCGGCAGCCATAAAAACAAAGGTAATGAAAATAATAAAAACCAAATCGCGACAAAAGGACCACACAAACGAATGGGGCCTGCCAATGATTCATCTAACCCAAAAATATTGCCGCGAATAAACGCGAACAAGCAAATGGTTAAGGCCAAAATGCCGCCTAAATACCCAGCCCCCCAACCCCATCCTGAAATACGTCCTAAATAGGGTTTTGATCCTAAGAAAGGTAAAAATGCGTTATAAAACACGAGTGAAACTTCAAACCCAACCGTGCCTATCACCAAACACGTTAATGTTAAATGCACCGACCCCGGGTTAGGATAAGCAAACCATAAAAATGCCGATGAAATAATGGTTAACAAACTAAAACAAAATAACCATTTTTTATGTGACCCGCCGTGGTCTGCAATGGCACCAAACAAAGGGCTGGTTAAGGCAATAATTAAACCTGCAAGCGATGTTGCATTCGCCCACTGATACGTGCCGTGTATCGGGTTCAGTGCGACTTTCGTTGTAAAATACGTTGCGAATATAAACGTTGTGACAATCACAGAAAATGACGCCGCCGCCCAATCATACGCACACCAAGCGGCTATGCGCCACCATCCTGCTTGTGTTAATTTCAAAACTGCACCTCGATTTAATCGTTAAGGTTTAACTTTCACTGCAACCGATTGTGCTGCAATAAAATCTAATGATGGCTCGCCGCAATGTGCAGCGATTGCCATTCTGGCTTCTTGTCTTAATTGTGTGACATCTTGCCATTCAGTGCCTTTCGGCTGAATGGCATCTAACACCGTCACCGTTAATGCACCAGGGCGCATTAACCGATTTTCCTCACGCAAAATTAAACGCGCGCCTTTAATCGCAACTGGGCAAATCGGGGTACCTGTCTCAGCAGCGGTTTTAAACGCGCCCAAGCGAAACGGTCTTAAACCTGCGGCATAAGCAAATGTGCCTTCAGGAAAAATAAAGATCGATTCACCCGATTTAACTGCCTGTTCCATTTGCTTAGAATCTTCTAAACCTTTGGCTAAATCATGCCTATCAACCAAAATAAATTTCAATTTGGTTAGAAACGTTTTAAGAATGGGTGATTTTAACAATTCTTTCTTCGCCACAAAGCGTGTGCCGATAGGCGAAAACGCCAACGCAATGACGGCATCAATATAGCTTGAGTGATTCGCGACATAAATTACCGGTTTGGTTTGCGTTAATTTCTCAGGATTTTTAACCGTTAGCGGAATAAATGCTAAACGCAAAATTAAACGACACCAAATTTTTGCCGCACGCCCTGCCGCACTCGGTGAACTGATTGCCACAAACCCATAAAGCGGTAAAAAGGTGAGTAAGGCAACCAGTGCCACCCACGCTGTGTAAGCAATACGACCGGCTTTTGTGAGCCAACCCCAAACACGCAACCCCGCCCACGCCGTGCCTAAGCGAACCACTTGCATCCAGGCCGGCACTTGAAAACGACTGAGTTGGCCGTCTAAATACATTTGTTTACACGCCGCACGTTGTAATTTACCACTAGATGTTTTCGGCACTGAACGTGGTTTAGCTAACACCACTTCATCTGGCACGATATCTAAAGCCGTTGCAATCACTTCGTTAATGTTTTCAATCATCTTCGTACGTTTAGCATGATTCGTTTCACGCGTTTCAGCTACCACAATTAATTGCTCGGTGCCGCGCTCAGCATCTGTGTGACCAAATGCTGCAACACAGCCTTGTCGTACTCCCGGCACGTGCTGAACCAATTCTTCAATTTCCGCCGGATATAAATTACGGCCGGCTTTAATAATTAAATCTTTACGGCGGCCTGTAATGTAAATTTCACCGTCTACCATATAACCCAAATCACCGGCGCTAATCCAACCATCTTGCAACACCGCTTCTGTTGCTTTCGGGTTATTGTAATAGCCTTTCATATTTGAAGGGCCACTAAATTGCACGTTGCCCACGCATCGTTCGGGTAATACCGTGCCTTCATCATCAACAATGCGAATGGCGTGATCTTCAATCGGCAAGCCACACGCAGCAAATTCTAGCGTGTTTTTATCAGTGGAAGGTTCTGCGCGTCTTTCTTCTTCGAAAGCTTTACGATCAACCGTATCAATTTTAAAACCGCGATCTAAAGGCGGAATCGCTAAACCCACTGTCGATTCTGCTAAACCATACACAGGCATAATCGCTTCACGTTTCAACCCATAACGTTCAAATTTTTCAGCAAATTGTTGCAAGGTGCGCGGGTAAACTTTTTCAGCACCATTTGCAGCCACACGCCACGAGCTTAAATCAAGCCCTTCCAACATACCGTGGTCGATTTTACGCACGCAAAGCTCGTAAGCAAAATTTGGCGCACCCGTTAAACTACCTCGGTGGTAATGAATTGCCCACAACCAACGCTCAGGGTGATTCAAGAAATTAAAAGGCGTCATTAAAATTAAAGGCACACCGTGATACAAGCTGCCAAGCCATGAACCGATCAAGCCAAAATCGTGATATAAGGGCAACCAACTCACCGCAACGTCGGTATCGTTCACTTGAATAGCTTTACCATACGCACGAATATTCGAGAGTAAATTGTGGTGTGTTAATAACACGCCTTTGGGATCGTTTGTGCTGCCTGAGGTATATTGAATAAAGGCATGATCGTCGCCTTTCACAAGCACAGGTGATTGCAATTGATCTTGCTTTAACAAAGCCGGCACCATCATCACTTCTTTCAAGCTTGGCACAAAGCCTTGCAATAATTTCGATAATTTTTCAGCCTCATCGAAAGTAATTAACATGCGTACTTCGGCATTACGCAAAATACGGGCTTCTGTTTTTGCATAAGCTTCTAGCATGTGCATGCGAAAAGGCGGGTAAATAGGCACAGGCACAGCACCTGCAAACAACACGCCGTAGAATGCATAAAAGAAATCAGGTGTGGTTGGCAACATAATCGCAACGGTTTCAGCAGGACGCAATCCTTTCTCAATGAGTGAAGCCGCGACACGTAACGCAGACTGATAAACCTGCCCGTAAGTAATTACTTCTTCACGCCCGTCTTCTAATTGAAAAAAGACGTGGGGTTTGTCTGGTAATTCCTGACCATAATGTTGCAATAACTCAACCAAACTTTCTGTGCGAGACATATCTAAACGCGGATGTATTCCGTGTGTCGTAATCACGGTTTTTCGTGGTTTCACATCGAAAGAAGGTTGTGCGGTTGCTAAATAAGCTGCGATATCTGACAGCGTTTCAGCTTCGGCGAGCAAACGATCAGGAATAGATACATTAAATGTTTTTTCAACACGGCGAAATAATTCGGCGCGACCGAGACTATCTATGCCTAAATGACGCTGTAAAGAGGCCGTCATTTTAATTTCACGTCGATACGGCACGCCACTTTCTGCAAGCAATTCGCCGACAATGCCAATTAATTCAATTTCAACATCTTGCTGTTGCATCATGCTCGTTTTCATTCCTAGTTACCTGTGAGTAAGGCGGGTGTGAAACCCGCACGGCCTGTCATTTGATCAATAAAATGTTTTTTAAGCGGTGGAAGACAATCAAAACCTGTCATGCCTATTCCTATGAAATCGTTTGCCACGTGTTTTCCTGTTTTAAATAACTGTGCCAAGCCATCAGAAACGGTAAGACTTGCTTTTTGCTGTCGCTGCGTTTCTTCGCTAAGGCTTTGCAATAAGTGAATATTAATCGGTGTTGATTGAGCAAATGCGTTTGCAATGCCTTCAGCCAACGCAGCCACTTCGTACAAAGCCAAATTAAACCCCTGTGCTGCAATTGGGTGCAAGGTATGCAATGCATTACCTAATAAAATAACATTTCCTGCAACCGATTGTGTTGCGCGTTTCATTTTTAACGGAAACTGATAACGTTGCGTAATGCCCGTTAAGCGGCCGAGTCGATACCCGAAGGTTGTTTGCAGTGTTTTTAAATATGCTGCGTCACTCATTGCCGCCAGTTCCGTTGCGCGCACATTATTAACACTCCAGATGCACGCACATTCGTTGTTTGGCAGCGGTAATAATGCAATAGCGCCATCGTCACAAAAACGTTCGTAAGCAATATTGCGATGCGGGCGCGATAATAAAACACGCGTAACAATCGCGGTTTGCGCGTAATCTTTTAAGGTGGTGGGAATATCACACAAAGCACGCAAACTCGATTCTGTGCCGTCTGCGCCGATAATGACTGATGCCGTGAGTGTGTGTGTTTCATCCCCTTGCGTGTAAGTAAGCGTAGTCGTTTCACCTTGATGTGTTAAACCCGTGACATTTGCAGGACGCAAGACGGTGACATTCTTCAGCGCACCGACAGCCTCGTGTAAAGCTTTTTCTAAATGCTGCGCAGGTAAGACATGACCCAGATTTTTTAATTGCGCTTCTTTGGCTTGTAAACGCACGCCCCCGAAATGACCGCGATGCGACACGTGCACGGCTTCAATCGGCGACGCATATTGCGCCACTTGCGACCAAAGGTTTAAATTTTCAAGCAGTTGACAACTACTCACGTTCAACCCAAATAAACGCGGATCTGAGCTTGAAGGCAGTTTTGCATCAATTAATGCAATCGATAATGGAAGCTCGCGCAAAGCCAGTGCTAAACTTGCACCGACTAATCCGCCGCCGACAATTATCATGTCAAATCGCATAGTGTGTGCTACCCCTGGTTCATCAAAGCTTCAATATCAGCAACGGTTTTAGGGATGGTATGGCTTAACACACGATAACCGTTTTCTGTGACCAAGACATCGTCTTCAATACGAACGCCAATGTTATGCCAACGCGCCGGCAAACCAGGAATATCTGCAGAGAGATATAAACCGGGTTCAACGGTTAACACCATCCCCGCTTGCAGTGGGCGCCACGCATCATTCGTTTTATAACGACCAGCATCGTGTACATCTAAACCCAGCCAGTGGCCAGAACGATGCATGTAATAAGGCACATAAGCGCTTTGTTCGATTAAATCATCGACATTACCCTTGAGTATGCCTAAATCTACTAAGCCTTGCGTTAAAATTTTTACGATAATATTTTGGGGTTCTGTCCAGGCAAGGCCGGGTTTAATAGCCTCAATCGCGGCAAGTTGTGATGCCAGCACTAATTCGTAAATAGCGCGTTGTTCGCCGGTAAATTTGCCATTGGCCGGGAAGGTGCGTGTGATATCTGCTGCGTAATTTTGAAATTCCGCACCCGCATCAATTAAGACCAAATCGCCATTTTGAATTTGTGCGTCATTTTTCACGTAATGCAAAATACAGGTGTTGCGGCCGGCGCCGACAATCGAATTATACGCGGCATATCGCGCGCCTTGCTTTTGGAATTGATAAAGCAATTCCGCTTCGAGTTGATATTCGTAACAACCCGGTTTGCAGGCCTTCATCGCAGCAACATGCGCATCAGCGGTAATATCAACCGCCTTTTGCATTAAGGCAATTTCGGCGTCGCTTTTTAATAAACGTAACTCATGCACGATAGGCGCAACATCCGTGATACTAAACGGCGTTTGAACGCCAGTTCGCACGCGTGCCCGCAGCGATTGTAAGGCTTCCATTAACAATTCATCCATTATAGGCTGTTGGCCTTGCGTGTAATGAATGGTGTCACGCCCTACTAATAACCCCGGTAATTTTTCCGTTAATTCACCGATAGGGTAGGCCTGGTTTGCTAAATATTCTGATATTGCGCCTTCTTGCCCGGCACGAGGGCCGTCCCAAATTTCGTGGTCTCGATCGCGCACGCGGTTAAATAAAATAAATTCACCTTCCGGGCGGTTGGGGGCAAGCACAAGCACTGCATCCGGTTCATCAAACCCAGTCAAATAATAAAAGTCGCTTTGTTGACGAAACGGGTAAACGGCATCGCCGTTGCGCGGAATTTCAAGCGCGCTTGGGATGATCATGAGACCGCGTGGTCCCACTTTATCCATGACGGCGCGTCGTCGTTGTGCATAGTCATTCATGGTCATTAGGCAATTCCTTCTAGCGCTTAATGATAAGCGCTGCTATCCGGTGACGATTTTAATTTTCCTGCGGCTTCATCGTGGTGTTCTTGGAATATAAAAACCACAGCCATACGCACATATTCAACCAGTTCAGCAAAAGCGTTTTCATCTTCTTCTGACTCAATCACTTGGTCGTAGTTCATTTTAGCAATTTCGATAAGATCGTTGATGGCCTCAGTTAACTCGCTAGGTTCACGGCCAACAATGGTAATGTCTACCAATTTCAAACCCGTTAAAAACCCTTGGCACCAAACCGTTAGGGCTTCGGCACGTTCGCCTAATGGCGTGTCATCTTCGGGTAACACCAGTTTAAATTGAAATAAATCATCCGCTAAAGACAGCGCCGTGCTATCGTAAACGGACTGAAGCACTTCATGTGCCGTTGCTTGGTCATCTTCGCCGGTAATTAAAGCTTCCCAGCCGCGTGAGCGTTCTGTTGGTTTGCCGCAAAGTAACCCGCTGATCAAGCCGTGGACTTGTGAAGCATGCAACTTAAGCGTCGTTTTGTCTAAGGTTTGATTCAATTGCGCAAAAGTTGGTGAGGAGTGTTTTTTCATGGCTTAATCCGGTATAAAATTGACAATCTTATCCAAAATGCGATGAGAGTGAAAGCTGATTAATGAGGAACCACCCTTGAACGTACTATTATCGGCAATTGCTGCCATGAGCACGAACCGTGTTATCGGGCGAGAAAACCAGCTGCCTTGGCGTCTGCCAGCCGATTTGCGGCATTTTAAGACGCTTACCACAGGCCAGGTGATTTTAATGGGGCGTAAGACTTACGAGTCGATAGGCCGGCCTTTGCTCAACCGAACCAACCTGGTTTTGACCCGTAACCGGGGGTTTCGAGCGGAAGGCATTGAAACCGTTGCCTCGCTTGAAGAGGCCAAAGCTCGTGCGGCAGCCTTGGGGCACCACGAGTTAATGATTATCGGCGGGGCTGATCTTTATCAACAAACCCTGCCTTTGGTTCAAAAATTATACATCACCCTCATCCGGGAAGAAATTGAAGGCGATGCCTACTTCCCTGCCTGGAACCCCGCCGAATGGGAAGAAACCGAACGTCAAGACCACTTAGCCGATGCCGAAAACCCGTACGCGTTTAGTTTTGTGACTTTGCTAAGACGATAAAAAAACGGCTATACTCCGTTTTGGAGATTAGCCGTTGAAGGGTTTATGCGCTACAAATTTTTCAGTTTTATCCAACTGTTAATTTCTTTGATTGTGTCATCAATTTTATTTGGTAAACTTAAACGCTCTCTAAATCTACCTAAAGCGCGCAAATGATTGCTCCATAAAGCTTGCAAGTTTTGTATGCCAACGGTATCGAAATTAATCGGTAGTGATATTGGCGTTTCGCGGTGGTTAAAAGTAGCCTGAATTGAATCGCTGAGTTTTTCTATATCCAAAAAATCTGGCTCACGAATCATTACAAGTAAGTCATGATAATCTTTCATTCTACTGTTGATAACACCTTTGGAGATAATTGTCTCCAGCTTTTCTGCAAATATTGCTTCTGGTGGGTATACGTATAGAGAAATTTCGCCGGCAAAAATTGGCTTCCCTTTGTACTCAAATAGAGTAAATGTTGTCTCTAAGGGCATGACTACATCGCCAATTCCAATGTCAACTTGGATTTTATCCTGCATTTTTCCAAATTGAGCATTTAGTGTTACACGAAAGCCGGTATACTCCATGTGCGGTTGATTCAACTCTTCTACGGAAAACCAAGTGAAAGAAAATCCATCTTCAGTATCAGTAGAAACGACTTCTTTCATAATTTTTTCAATATTTTTCATTTCACTTTTAATTTTTATCATTAAAAAATCAATATCGATTGTTTCACGGTTGATAACAATGTATTGGGCAAGCAGTAAACCACCTTTAAAAATAAATTTATCTTGGTATGTCGAATTTGATAACCGTGCTAAAAATCGTTCTAAAAGCAATTGTTTCCAAACTTTATTAAGTGTGGTTTCTTTTTCTGTCGCAATTGCTTTTAATCGTTCTTTCAATGCTGTTTCGTTCATATTGTCATCGCTATTAAAAAAGGTTCGATTTTAACTCTAAGTTTTTTTGCATACAGTCTAATTTTTTCGAAATCAACTTTCTCAGAACCTTTTTTTGTTAATGCTATTTTTAACGCTTTTAAAGCTGATTCGCGTCCCAAGTAACGAAAGGCATCCACAATAGTTCGCTCTCGATCAAAAATAGGGAGAGTAACATTCCCAATTTTTATCTTGATTTTGCCAAGCGTAAGATTTCGCATTCTAACCACTCTCGTAGATGGCATACTCCGATGAGTTGTGTCATTTCTAATCGCAATCCAATGTTGTGAAGGCATTTCTTCGGTCAAGTGATATAGCGATAGTGCTGATGTAAGGCAAATAACGCCTTCTTTGACTCTCTGCATTGCTTCAATGAGGTCTTCCCAGCGGAAATCATCTACTACTGGAGCATTTGTGCCACGATAAATTCCATGGCCAATACGCATCAATTCATTTTGTTTTACGTAGTAGGCAAGCGTTGATGGGCTAACGCCACGAAGGCGTGCCTCTTCGCTTGTAAAGCTTGGAGCACTAAGAAGAGGCTTAAGCTTTTTTAGGGCATTTTTTGGCTTCATTTCTATAACTTAACATTGACACTCGAATATGTCAACTGAGAGTCAAAGTTAAGTTAATATTTAATGCCGCAATAACAGCCCTTTATCATTAAAAAATAATGATTTTTTTAATGATGGTGCTTGCTTATTAAAAAACTTTTAGTTAAAGCGCGCTAGAATTACCGTAGCTACAACTGAAATGTAGCCTTAGACACCGGCATCCGGGAAGAAACTGAAGCCGATGCCGAAAACCCGTACGCGTTTAGTTTTGTGACTTTGTTAAGACGATAATGCGCCTCGCCTGCTGAGTGCTGTCAATTTCACGCATAAAAAATCCCGGTAGTGATGACTCACAACCGGGATCGTATCGGTTTTACAGTTACTTTGTGTTTTTAGGTGTTTGTAGTTGATAGTGCGCTTCAATCGTTTTCTTGGCTTGATGTTGCATTCCACCAAAAAGGCCGATGGTGGCAGCCAATTTAAATGATCTTTGTAGTTTTATGGTGAAATCAGCCGCTGCTTCGGCCGTCTGAATAACAAATTTGTCCACACAATCCAAAGACATATTCTTTCGTCTTTTATCGTACGCGGTTATAAGAAACCCCAAACCAAATACTCCGAAAAAGAGTGAAGCGGCAAAAGTCAATAAACCCACCAATGTAGCTAATGCGGCATAACCTGCTGCTTTTGCATAGGTAGAAGCTGCAAGACGACGAAGTGATTTTAAGTCTTTTTGACATTGTTGATAGCCAGCATCATCTAGCTCTGAACGACTGCTGACATTAACGGCATGTTTCACACGCTTTACCAGTTTTTCTACTTTACCCAAAAATCGAGCTGCTTTTTCTTCTTTTGCTTTTGCTTTTGCTTCTTTTGCTTTTGCTTTTTCTTGAGACTCAGCAGTGTCTTGATCTAATTTCGGTTCTACTGAAGACGCCGCAAGTGATAGCGCATTTGAATCACGCAATTTCGCTACACACTCAAGAACTGCCTTAGCTCTTGTATTAACATTCTCTAAAAGCGCTGCATCTATCGATACAGGTGCTGCTTGTGTTGGTTCGGACGCGACTAAACGATCTTGCTCATTCGTCGTGTTACCGCTATTGATTTTAGCGCTCATTATCCACCCCTTCGTTATTTAATCGTTTGATGGAGGTAATTTACCACCTTCACATTAAAATAATATTAAAATTTGCGCATTATTATCAAAAAAACCCCCGTAACCCCTTGTTTTTTCGTCCACACCCTAAAATTCCGCTAGCGTTACGATCACCTTGCGTTAACTAAAAACGCAACAGGCGAACTCTGAAGTATTACTCTGAAGCGCCTGATGTTCAGAGTCTTCAGCGTAAACCCAACCTATTGATACAGGTTGGGTTTGATAGAAAGTTAAAGTGATTTTTTGCGGGTAGGGGTAGGTTGTTGTTGGGGCGTTGTTGCGTTTTTTGCGAGGCGGTGGAACAGGGTAAGCGCGTCAGATAGTGCATAGAATTCTTGCGAGACTTTCTTGCGGTCTGCTTTTTTATGATGCGTGTTTAATTTAAAACTGCGACCTACTGTCATGTGATCGAAGTCTTCAAATGGGTCAAAACGACCGCCGAGTAATTCAAATAAAGTTTTATCTGCAGTAACGAGTGCAACTACGCCTAAAAAGGCTTTAATAACGCCTGCGATAAAGCCATTTTTTACCCCTCTCGCATAGGCACTGCTTTGAATGTGATTTAAATCACGTAATTGGCGTTGATAATGACGTTGCTCAACGTCTGTGTGTTGTGAGTTTGGCCGAGCAATATAGTGATAAATGTCCGCGGCAAGAATATAGTGATAAATGTCCGCGGCAAGTGTTTCAACTTTGGAACTAAAATTATATAATCGTATGTTTGTTCTCTCACTCAAAGACGTCTTAGCTTCAAACTCACATAAAGCCTCTAAAGCTTTTTTAACTTCTCTATATGCGTCCAATAACACCGCCTGTTGTTCTGCTGTCAATTTTAACGGCGCTTCGAGAACAGCCTTAGCTCTTGTATTAACATTATCTAAAAGCGCTGCATCTATCGATACAGGGACTTCTGGTGTTGCTTCTGAGGCGACTAAATGATCTTGGTCATTCGTTGTGTTACCGCTATTGATTCCACCGCTCATTATCCACCCCTTCGTTATTTAATAGTTTGATGGAGTAATTTACCACCCTCACATTAAAATAATATTAAAATTTGCGCATTATTATCAAAAAAACCCCATAACCCCTTGTTTTTTCATCCACACCCTAAAATTCCGTTAGCGTTACGATCACCTTGCGTTAACTAAAAACGCAACAGGCGAACGCTGAAGTTTTACTCTGAAGCATCTGATGTTCAGAGTCTTCAGAGTAATACTTCAGAGTAAAAACCCGTCAAGTTATTCCCGCGTGCATTCAACCTGCGTTCTTACGCCGGTTTCAAGGCAATAAGCTGTCAAACACTCACCCCAGGCGCAACCGGTGTCGAGAGCGTGGATGTTGGGTAATGAAGTACGGCCTTGCAAAGCGGCCCAGTGGCCGAAGAGGATGGTCCAGTCGGTGTCTTTGCGGTTGGGCATTTCAAACCACGGTGTTAATGTTGCGGGTTTTTCTGAAGGTTTTAATTTGAATTTAAATTCTAAGCGGCCGTCTTCATAACAATAACGCATGCGCGTTAAATAATTCACAATACAACGCAAGCGGTCGGTGCCGGTTAATGCTTCATTCCACACATCAGGTGTGTTGCCGAATAAATGTTTTAAAGTGTCTGCGGGGTTGGTTTTTAAAGCGTTTTCGAGTAAGTGTGCATGTTGTTTCGTTTCTGCAATGCTCCAACACGGCGCAATGCCTGCGTGCGTCATCACTATTTTTCTCGCATCATCAGACACTAACAAAGGACATGTTAATAACCACTGCATTAACGCATCACACTCTTTTGCGGCTAACACATCGTGAAAGGTATCGTACTCATTCGCACTTCTTACTTGGTGATAAATTGCGAGTAAATGCAAATCGTGGTTCCCTAACACCACTTGGCATCGATCACCTAAATCACGACAAAATCGCAACACCTCCAGCGATTCTTCCCCACGATTCACTAAATCACCCGTTAACCACAAGGTATCGTTACTTCCATCAAACTTAATTTTCGCTAATAAACGCTGCAAAGGCGTATAACATCCTTGAATATCACCAATCGCATAAGTTGACATACTTCATTCCTTTGATAAGACATTTGCAATTTTTACAAAATCTTCCACCGATAACACTTCTGCACGCAAGCCGGGGTTAATGCCTATCGCTGCCCACTGCTCTTCATTTACCATGCTTTTTAAGGTATTACGCAAGGTTTTACGACGCTGCGAAAATGCTTGTTTTACCACGGCTGCAAACTTTGCTTCATCTTCCGCAACAAACGGTAAAGTCGTATACGGAATAATTTTTAAAATACTGGATTTAACTTTCGGCGGTGGATAAAATGCAGACGGCGCCACATCAAACAACACTGTCACTTTACAAAAATATTGTACCATCACACTCAAACGCCCGTAATCATCGCTATCAGGTTTTGCACCTAATCGATCAGCCACTTCTTTTTGCAGCATAAAAAGCATATCAGAAATAACAGCGGCATGATCTAGCAAGTGAAAAATTAAAGGCGTAGAAATATTATAAGGTAAATTCCCCACCACACGCAGCAAACGACCATCTTGTTTTGCTTTGGTAAAATCAAAGGTTAATACATCTTGATTATGCACACACAAATCACCGTGATACGAAACGCGCTCTGATAGTTCTTGAATTAAATCACGGTCGAGCTCTACCACTTCCATCGCATGCGTAATTTTCATTAAAGGCAAGGTCATTGCCCCCTGCCCCGGGCCAATTTCAATGAGATGATCATTCCGTTTAGGATGAATGGCATTCACAATGCGCTGAATCACGCCTTGATCACATAAAAAATGCTGCCCAAACCGCTTACGGGGAATATGTTCCATTCGCTGTCCTTATAATCGTGTTAACGCCACTTTCGCTGGCTCAAACCCACGTGCCGCGGCTTTTTCAAACCAAACTTGGGCTTGGGCTTTATCCGCCGGCACCCCAAACCCGTGTAAATAACAAAAACCCACACTATATTGCGCGCTCACTAAGCCGTGGTTTGCCGCTGCCTGATAAAACTTAAAGGCTTTTTCGCGGTCTTGCGCGGTTCCCTTACCCGTTGCGTAAAGATACGCCACTTCATTCTCAGCCACGGGGTCGTCGTTGTTAGCCGCTTGATTAAAATAATAAAACGCTTGTTCGTAACTTTGTTCAACCCCATGCCCCAGCAAATAGCGTACACCTTTTTGCGTATCTGTTTCTGGTTTCCCCGTTCCCAAGCCGTCTGCCTGGTGCGTTGTTGCACACCCGGAAAGCAAAGCCCCGAGCAATAAGCCAGCCATGATTTTTTTCATACCACTTTAACCTTTTTTGATTTTTATGTTTTCCAAGTATAATCGCCTCAGCGCATCAACTAAAGGGGTCATCCTTGATTAATACAAGCTATTCGCCGCTGCTTGCTGATTTTTATCAATTCACCATGGCTTACGGCTACTGGAAACTCGGCAAACACGAGCAAGAAGCCGTTTTCCACTTGGTTTTTCGACGACACCCGTTCAAAGGGCGTTATGCGCTATGTGCCGGGCTTGAGAGCGTGGTTGAATTTTTAACGGCGTGGCGATTCGACGCCGAGGCTTTACGTTATTTGCAATCGTTGCAAGATCAACACGGTAAGCCTCTATTTAATCAAGCTTTTATCGATTATTTAGCTGATTTAAAAATCACGTGTGATATTGATGCCGTGCCTGAAGGCACGCCAGTGTTTGCTAATGCACCTATTCTTCGCGTGCAAGGCCCGCTGTTGCAATGTCAGCTCATTGAATCGGCTTTGTTGAATTTTATGAATTTTCAAACCCTCATTGCGACGAAAGCTTCGCGGGTTTGCAAAGCTGCCGAGGGTGACCCGGTGATTGAGTTTGGCCTACGACGTGCACAAGGGCCTGATGGCGCCTTATCGGCCAGTCGGGCGGCCTTTATTGGCGGCTGTGTGGCAACGTCGAATACACTCGCAGGTTATCATTTCGGCATTCCTGTGCGCGGCACGCATGCCCACAGTTGGGTCACGGCGTTTGCGTCTGAATCAGAAGCGTTTTCTGCTTATGCCAGCGTGTTACCGCAGCAAGCCGTTTTATTGGTAGATACTTACAACACGATTGAGGGTGTTAAAAATGCCATTGAAACGGGCAAAAAATTACGTGAACAAGGGGCTGATTTATTAGCCATTCGCTTAGATTCTGGTGACATGGTGCAATTAAGCCGAGAAGCGCGTGTGTTGTTAGATGCCGCAGGGTTTGAAAAAACCGGCATTATGGCGAGTAATTCGTTAGATGAGCATGTCATTCAGCAATTAAAACAAAGCGGCGCTAAAATAAATATGTGGGGTGTGGGCACACATTTAACCACAGCTTACGATCAACCCGCGCTCGATGGCGTTTATAAAATGGGCGCTTTGAAAAATGCGGCGGGTGGGTGGGATTACCGCATTAAATTATCCGAACAAGAAGTGAAAATTTCAAATCCAGGCCAACATCAAGTCCGACGTTATTTCAAAAACGGGGTTATTCTTGCGGATTTAATTTACGACATGAACACGCCTTTATCTGACACACCCACCGGTGTCGCAGCCGATGGTTCGCCGCTGCAAAAAATATTTAACGATCACGATCACTCTCAAGATTTATTAACACCTATCCTCAAAGCTGGCCTTCGCCTCGCCCCACCTCAGCCCCTCACCACCCTCCGCGCCCACGCCCAAAGCTCGCTCGCAACCCTCTCGAACAACCCAATCCCCGTCTTTCTGGAAAAATCCCTGCACGATAGGAAGTTATTGCTGATTAATCAATATCGTTCGATTTAAAATTAATCTAGTATGTCAGATAAAACTGACATACTAAGGATAACCATGGACATATTTTCATTACGAAAATTAGCCAACAGAGAAATTATCGATCATCTCTGGCTTACAGATGCCCTTAAAAATTGTGATAAACCGCAAGAAATGCTTTCGCTCTGGTTAAAAACAAATGATCTAATTCACATAAGAAACGGCATCTATCTTTTTGGCCCACCATCACGACAAACTTTTTACAACCCGCTTATAATTGCCAATCTTATCTATGGGCCATCCGCAGTTTCTCTCACATACGCACTTAGTTTCTATGGGTTGATTCCTGAGCGCGTCTACCAAATCACTAGCGTTTCCTCTCAAGACGAAGCTTATTTTGAAACGACGATTGGACGATACTCTTACCATTATTTACAACCGAAGCAATACTCGCCTGGCATCGAATGGATTCAAGAAAATAAATATGAATCATATTTAATAGCCTCACCTGAAAAAGCGCTTTGCGATCACTTATTAATCACGGACAAAAATATAACACTAAACACACTGCATGATATCGAAGTTTATCTTGAATACGACATGCGCATCGACATGAGTGCTCTTAATAATTTCAATACTGTTTTGTTGCAAGAAATTGCGCATCACTATAATGACAAACGGCTATTTTTACTATATACCTTCGTAAAATGCTGGAAAAAGAAATAAACAATTAACTCAAATCTCAAAATACAAACGCAAAGCGGTTGCCATGAGGGGGTCGATGAGTGTGTAGTGATTGTTGGGTTGTTTTTCGATATAGTCACGGGTTTGGAGTTGTTTGAGTGCTTCGATGACTGCGGCACTGCTCATGTTAATCGCTGCAAGATGCGCGCGACCGGTTAAGAGGGTATCTTGTCCATGTGCAATCGCAATTAATAATTTACGCTGTCCTTGACTTAAGGTCGATAATTCTCTGCTAATTTCCTGTCGCTCTTCAACAACCATATCATTCCATGTTGTTAATATTTGTTTTTCGGTCGGCAATGAACGACCTTCACTCCATAATTTTGCGCACAACGCATTCATATAATAAGAATGTCTTGCCGTTAACTGAAACAAAACCTGCATCGCCGCAGTTGAAATTTTCTCGCCCCAACGCTTTTGTGACAATTTTAACAAATGCTTTTCATAAGCTTGTTCTGAAATGTGCGAAAGCTGAATACGATCACAGAGTTTATATAAAGGTCTTGCCTTGTTATAAAACATTTGGCTCAATAAATGACGTCGACTTCCTGAAAATACAAACACCAAATATTTACTTTTTTGCGCGATATGCCGTATTGCACCTTCAATGCCCGCCCCTTCTGCCACTTCACCAATCTCTTGCATTTCATCAATGAACATCACACCCGTTACTTTCTTTTTACTTAAAACATCTTCTAAAGCCCCTAATGCTTCCATAACATTGATTGCAACGTCAGTATCTTTTTCAGGAACCAATGTCACATTCACGCCTTGCGTGCCGATTGTCCATTGTGCATTTAGCTTTTTAAAATATTGGCGTAATATTTCCAACACTTGTTCTTTCGATGACGTCACTTGCGATAACATACGCTTAATAGCAGCTAAAATTTGCTGCTCAATCCGCAAAGGGTCAACCGCAATAAACAAATCAGCTTCTGCATACAAAGCCTTTATTTCATCAACCGTATATTTCACCAAACTTGTTTTCCCATAACGGCGAGGCGACATAATTAGAGTGTGTTTACCCGATCGAATATTCGCAGCTAATTGCGCACGCTCTGCTTCACGGTTGCAAAATGCAGCACCAGATGCTAAACCTAAAGGAAAATATTGTTCAATCTGCATCATCGACCCCCATCGTTTTGCTTAGTCTACTCGGATTTTACCAACTAGGCAAACACCAACTCGGTGTTTACCGAGTTGGTGTTTGCCTAGTTAATAACTAACTGATTATAATAGAGAAATATTCTCTATTAGGTGTTTTGAGTTGAGTGTGCCGATGATGGCTGAGGTCACGCCAGGTTCGGCTAGGATGGTGCGTAGGGTTTGGTTTGGGGTATAGCCTGAAATTAAGTGGCCGCTCGCGAGGGCTTTTTTGATGAAGATGCCTTTTTGTTTTTCGTGCGCGTAGGTAATCACTTCGCGTTCGTCTGTGTAAGTTGGGTTAAACGACACCATCACCACGTCTGATAAATCAACGGCTAATTTTCCGCCGGCAATCGTTTTGGTCGACATGCCAAATGCACGAATTTTTCCTGATGTTTTCGCTTTTTCTAAGGTCTCAAACACGCCTTCGTGTATAAGTTTTTCATCGTCACCGTTAGAGTGCACGAACACAACATCTAAATAATCGGTTTGTAATTGTCGTAAACTATTTTCAATGCTTAATAAAATCGCTTTATCAGAAAAATCAAAATGCGATTCCCCGGCTAAAAACTGCTCGCCAACTTTCGTTGAAATGACCCAATCATGCCGTTCGCCTTTTAAAAAACAGCCTAAACGCTCTTCACTGTTTCCATACGCAGGCGCAGTATCTAATAAATTAATGCCGTGTGATTTTGCAAGGGCTAATAAATTCAAACACGCATCATCTGAAGGTAATTCAAACGCCTTAGGATATTTCACTCCAGTATTGCGTCCAAATTTAACCGTGCCTAAGCCCACCACACTCACGGCAATATTTGTTGAACCGATTATTCGCTTTTCCACGTGCACGTCTCCCACATTGGTTTTGCAACTGGCGGTTGCGGCCAATCACGCAAAGCTTCTAAATTATTTTCTTCCGGCAACGTTTCCCACGTGTTCGCTAAACTCAAAATGGTTTGCGCAAGCTGCGGGGCTAGGGCTAATTTCGTCGGCCAAGCAATCGTGACATTATTGACCGTATTCACATAAGCATTATCAGGTTTTAACCCACTTTCTTGCTGTGGCTCCGCACGATCAACACGCAAAGTAGCATACTGCGCGCCTTCAAAATCTAACCACGGAAATAAATTTTTTAATTCTTTTTTCGCCGCTTGAATTTGCGCTGCTTCATCGCGGGCAACGCCTTCTTCTGCTAATAATCCGCCTAAATACCACACAGCTTCACCATTCGCTAAACGATGTGTTGTAATCGTAATACGCGGCCGAGGCCCCAACCCCATGCAATGCGCATAAAGCGAATAATAAAACGGAGTTTTCACCATCACCATGTGCAGCGGTCTTAACTGCATGGCCATTGATGAGGTTTTTAAGGCATTCAATGCAATATCATTCCCAGCGCCTGCTGCAAAAATAGCATGACGAGATTTCACAACAGCTGTTACCTGTCCTAAACTAACCGTTGCAGACGCAAAATTACCGCTCGCATCAAATTGCAAATCACTCGAATTCAGCGCACGAATTTTAAAAATAGCACCACGGTTTAAATCAGCCAACGCCTGCACCACACTCGGCACATCTAACACAATTTCATCGAGCGCGTATAAATCGCCTTTAAATTTTGCATGCGAAAACACCGGCGGAAAATTGGCCTTATCAACTGCTGCGACTTTACTGCTTAACGCAGCCCCCGCAAAAAACCCAGCAATTTTCGCAGCGATACGATTCGTGGACCATAAATAATGGGCTTTCGATAACACCCCCACGCTTGAGAGATCGACTTCTCCCTGACCCGCTAAGCACGCACGCCACACATTAGGCATCTCAGCCATCGCACTCGCTTCTTTGGTCAATACGCCTTGCAGGGCATACTTCATGCCGCCGTGAATAATACCTTGTGATTTGATCGTCTGCCCGCACCCCAGCGTCTCGGTTTCAAACAAGACCGCAACAAAGCCTGCCTGCCTCAACCGGGTTAAGGTCCAAAGACCTGCAATCCCGCCCCCAAAAATCACAATATCGGCATTCACCTGCTCAACCATCGTTTTCCCCTCTAAATTAGGCTTGCAGTATAGTATTTTTTCAGCCCAAACGCTAAACTATGGAACTTTTTTTAACTGACACACAGAGCACGCCCATGGCAGACTTACAAAAACAATTCGATGTCATCGTCGTTGGCGGCGGACATGCCGGCACCGAAGCCGCCCTCGCCGCTGCGCGTTTAGGCGCTAACACCTTGTTATTAACCCATAATATTGAAACGCTTGGGCAAATGTCTTGCAACCCGGCCATCGGCGGCATCGGCAAAGGACATTTAGTGAAAGAAATTGACGCCCTCGGCGGCGCCATGGCTTTGGCGATCGATCGCGCCGGCATTCACTTTCGAACCCTCAATGCCAGCAAGGGGCCGGCCGTTCGCGCCACCCGCGCCCAGGCTGACCGGGCTCTCTACAAGCAAGTCATCCGCGAAATGCTTGAAAATCAACCCAACCTCACTTTATTCCAACAAGCCGTTGATGATATTTTGCTCGAAGGCGAACGCGTCACGGGTGTCATCACCCAAATGGGATTAAAAATTCAGGCTAAAACCGTCGTGCTCACGGCTGGCACTTTCTTAGCCGGCAAAATTCACATTGGCTTAAACCACTACGAAGCAGGCCGCGCCGGCGACCCACCCGCCAAAACCTTGGCTCACCAATTACGCGAACTCCCCCTGCGCGTGGGTCGATTGAAAACCGGCACCCCACCGCGCATTGACGGCCGCACGGTGAATTTCAGCATTTTAGAAACCCAGCCCGGCGACACTCCCATTCCTGTTTTTTCATTCATGGGCAAGGCAAGCGACCACCCGCAACAAGTACACTGCCACATCACACACACCAATGAAAAAACCCACGACCTCATTCGTGAAGGTTTGGTCGAGTCACCGCTTTATACAGGTGTGATCGAAGGCACAGGCCCTCGGTATTGTCCTTCCATTGAAGATAAAATCATGCGCTTTGCCGATAAAACCTCGCATCAAATTTTTATCGAACCCGAAGGCTTAAACACCCATGAGCTTTACCCCAACGGCATTTCAACGAGTTTACCTTTCCATACCCAACTTGCCTTTGTGCGCTCGATGAAAGGCTTTGAAAACGCCCACATCACACGCCCGGGCTATGCCATTGAATACGATTATTTCGACCCGCGTGACTTAAAACCCACGCTGGAAACCAAGGTGATTAATGGCCTATTCTTTGCCGGTCAAATTAACGGCACCACGGGTTACGAAGAAGCCGCTGCGCAAGGTTTATTAGCCGGTGTGAACGCAGCCTTATTATCACAAGAACGCGAGGCCTTCACGCTGCGCCGTGATGAAGCTTACCTGGGCGTGTTAGTTGACGACCTCATCACCCGCGGCACCACGGAACCCTACCGCATGTTTACCTCTCGCGCAGAATATCGTTTGCGCTTACGTGAAGATAATGCTGATGCACGTCTTACCCCGCGCGGTCATGCGCTGGGTTTAATCAGTGAAGCCCGTCACGCACGCTTTGAAGCAAAACAAGCGGCTATTCAATCTGAAACTGAAAGACTCGATAAACATTTAATTCGGCCTGACTCTGCAAGCGCCAAAGCACTCTCTAACTTACTCGGCACAGCTTTCACACGTGATTATCATGCGCTCGAATTATTAAAGCGTCCTGAATTGAATTACCAAACCCTCACCAACATTGAAGGCATCGGCGCGCCCTTAGACGACCAAGAAGCTGCCGAGCAAATTGAAATTCAAGTGAAATACGAAGGCTATATTCAACGCCAAGAAGATGAAATTGCAAAACATCAACGCCAAGAAAACACACCGCTCCCAGCTGATTTTGATTACACATCCATTCGTGGCTTATCGAACGAGGTGATGCAAAAACTCAAAGCCGCGAAACCTGCGACCGTTGGCATCGCTTCCCGCTTACCCGGCATCACGCCCGCTGCAATTTCATTATTGTTAGTGCATTTAAAAAAGAGTAAATGCGCATGAAGATCAATATAAGCGATTTACAAAAAGCGCTCGCCGACAATCACATTGCGAGCACTGACACACAACAAACCCAGTGGTTAAATTATCTCGAACAATTACACAAGTGGAATAAGGTTTATAACTTAACCAGCATTACCACACCCCGCGAGATGATATATCTACACATTATTGACAGTTTATTGGTTGCTCCCTTTATAAACGGCACACATTGTTTAGACGTGGGCAGTGGTGCTGGCTTGCCCGGCATTCCACTCGCCATTCTGCACCCTGAACAACATTGGACGCTGCTGGATAAAAATAATAAAAAAACACGTTTTATGATTCAAGTTGCAGCAGAGCTTGGTTTAAAAAATACTAAAGTACACCACGGCCGCGCAGAAGATTTTCATCCGCCCATTAAGTTTGATAGTATTCTCTCTCGTGCTTATGGAAATTTAGCAATGTTCATTTCAACGACTGAACATGCGCTCGCAAATCACGGTGTGCTCATTGCCATGAAAGGCAAATGCCCCGATGATGAATTAGCAGAACTTCCAGCGCACTGGGTGGCGGCATCGCCAACACCCTTAACGATGAAAGGGATGTCCATCGACAGACACATTATTTGCATGAGAAAAGAGGATTAACTGTGGCAAAAATTATTGCGGTTGCAAACCAAAAAGGCGGTGTTGGCAAAACGACTACCAGCATTAACCTCGCAGCCTCGTTTGCTGCGATGAAACGTAAAATCATGCTCATCGACTTCGACCCGCAAGGCAATGCGAGCGTTGGCAGCGGTGTGACCAAAGGCAAATTCAAATTTGCAGCGCACGATGTATTATTAGGCGATGCCACGCTTGATCAAGCGCTCATTAAAACTCCTTTTGGCTACGATATTTTGCCCACCAATCAAGATTTAATTATCGCTGAAATGAAATTGCTGCACGAACCGCAGCGCGAACAACGCTTAAAAACCCTTTTGCAACCCGTTTTAAATAAATACGACTTTATTTTAATTGATTGCCCCCCTTCGCTCAGCGTGTTAACCGCGAATGCCTTAGTCGCCGCTGATTCCGTGCTCGTGCCTATTCAATGTGAATATTATGCCTTAGAAGGTTTGAGTGCTTTATTAAACACAGTTGATCAAGTGAAAAATGCCTTGAACCCACGTTTACACATTGAAGGTTTGCTTCGCACCATGTACGACGGGCGCAACCGTTTAGCCGTTGATGTTTCCGGTCAATTACTTGAACACTTCCCTGACCGCGTTTATCGCACCGTTATTCCTCGCAATGTACGCCTAGCCGAAGCCCCCAGCCACGGCGCGCCCATCATTGCCTACGACGGTAAATCACAAGGCGCCGTTGCTTACCTAGCGCTTGCCGGTGAAATCCTTCGCCGCGCCGATGCCAAAAAAACCAAATCTGCCGCTTAAGCGACTCTCCGGCACACGTGTTTGTGAATCACGTGTGCCAGTTTTCACAAAATCCCCATCTTTTCAAATAGTTAAATGCTGCGCCCTTTCTCGCTTACTCCGTTATTCCATAAAACCG
This sequence comes from uncultured Gammaproteobacteria bacterium, assembly GCA_965653045.1. Taxonomy (GTDB): domain Bacteria; phylum Pseudomonadota; class Gammaproteobacteria; order DSM-16500; family DSM-16500; genus Aquicella. The sequence goes on along the minus strand of CBFGYM010000001.1, from coordinate 141,385 downwards.
TGCTATACTTCAGAGTAGGTCAGCTGATGATGAGGGATTTGTATGAAAGGGTTCTCGCGCATTATTTTAGGGTCGTTGGTTGTGTTTTTTGCCTTATCGACAGTCGCAGCTGCTGCCAGTGATAGTACGTCGCTGCGAAATACTAAACCGACTGAAGTATACGTTCCCGTTGATAACATCATCGTTACAAAACCCCGTGGTATTCAAACTTATTACCCTGAAAATTATACTGTCAGTGCCGATCCCGTGAACACCGACCCTGCTTATCTCGATAGCCTGCCAAGCTGCCCTGGCGACCCCAGCAATGGTAGTGCTGCAAAAATAGCACCTATCTGCCCTGATATTAATAATAAATGGACTAAGGATTTAAAAGATGGCATCTATGTGATGATGAAAGGTGTAGATGCCTACGAAGCTGACGGTACACCAAAGCCTGCGCTCACAAAATATTGCCCAGACCTCTGCACGTCTACGCGTTATGTTCACTACACTACTTCAAGCACAACTACAGGTCAAATCTATAATCGTGTTGATCAATTCAAACCTGCTATTTGTCCGCCGGGTTATAGCCAAGTGACCGCCCTAAAGTCTGATTACGACGTGACCTACAACAATTCAACGGTATTGCTCGCGCCGACGGACGATACGCAACGAATTTCCTTTCAAAGTCAAGGCGCCGATTGCAATACCTATTCAACAACCGCTTATATTGCCAGAGCCTATTGCAGCTATAGTACAGATAGCAAAGTTCAATCAAAAACCAATGAATGTAATTTTGACAATAATGGGTATGGCTTTAAAACCCTACCCAATGGTACTACGATGTACGGTAAATGGACCTCCTGCCAAGGTGCGAAAGGCGCTCATGACACCTATGGTTGCTTTCAAGCGGGTGATAGCACCTGTTCAAAATATCTTGTCCCGCCAGGCGTCTCCTCTGATACTCAATGCAATATGCTGGTGGGGTATTCTACCGCATTCAAAGACAATCGTTTTGTGAGAGTCATTTGTGCCTTGCCGCCAGGATATTATTTAACCGGAAATACCGTGCCCACCAAGGTCGTTTGCTCTCGCGTGAAATCGACCTGGCAAATGCAACAATAACGCCGGGCTTGTCCTTGGCGTGTAAACACTTATAATGTGCCATCGGGTAATTGAGATTATTCCATGGCACAACCTTCTTCTGAGCACAAAACCACCCATTTTGGTTATCATACCATTGATGAAGCTGAAAAAGCAGCGAAGGTCGCTGAAGTTTTTCGCTCGGTCGCTCCGCGTTACGACTTAATGAACGACCTCATGTCCGCTGGCCTGCACCGTTATTGGAAGCGCTATACCATTGATGCGGCACGCATTCAGCCAGGTTACACCGTCATTGATGTGGCAGCAGGCACGGGTGATTTAGCGAAAGCCTTCGCAAAACAGGTAGGCTCAACGGGCAAAGTGATCATGACCGATATTAACGAAGCGATGTTGCAGGTAGGTCGTGAACGCATGATGGATGCTGGGTTATTTCAAAATATTGATTACGTTTTAGCCGATGCTGAAACCCTGCCCTTTGCCGACGATGAAGCTGACCGTATTACGATTGCGTTTGGGCTTCGAAACGTCACCCATAAATTAAATGCCTTAAAATCAATGTTTCGGTGTTTAAAACCCGGCGGCAAATGTATGGTGTTGGAATTTTCACAACCCACTCACGATTGGTTTCGTAAAGTCTACGATGCGTATTCGTTTAATATTATTCCGAAACTCGGTGAACTCATCACCAACGACAAAGACAGTTATCAATATTTGGTTGAATCTATCCGCATGCATCCTAACCAAGAAAGCTTAAAAAGCTTAATGGAAGAAGCCGGGTTTGAAGATGTTACTTATACGAACTTTACCGGCGGCATTGTTGCGCTGCATCAGGGGTGGAAGTTTTAATGATCAAAACCCATTTATTAAAAACGCTGTCGCAAGGTATTCAAGCCTTATTGAATGCTGATGCACAAACACAAAAAAGATTACAGCGTGTCAATGGGAAAAACTTAGCAATTACTTTAAAGCCTTTTGACTTCACATTTTATCTTTGTATTACGCATGAGAATTTTTTATTGTGCGAAACAGCACCTGAAACAATTCACGCGAGCATTGAAGGCACGCCGCTGCAATTTGCAGGGGTTGCGTTATTAAAATCAGACCGTAATCGTTTTTTTTCAGAAGATATTCAGCTGCACGGTGATGCTGATACTGCTCATCAAATGATAAAATTATTTGACGAATTACACATTGACTGGGAAGATATTTCAGCGAATGTTATCGGTGATATTCCAGCCTATCGACTTTCGCAATTTGTGAAAGGTGCGAAAAATTGGCTACAAGCAACTTGCGATACGCTCAGACATCACATTGATGATTATATTCACGAAGAAGTGAATTTAGCGCCCTCGATTTTTGCGGTTGAAGATTTCATGAATGATGTTGATGCGCTTCGCATGCAAGCAGATCGCTTAGAAGCCCGCATTCAACATCTTAACCACTTACTGAAAGAGCCTAACGACGATGAATTGGTTTAAATCTTTTTTTCGCATTCTGCACATACAATTTATTTTGTGTCGTTATGATATGACTGACTTATTAATCACATCGTTTTGGCTGCGTTGGCTCGTTTATTTAAATCCTTATCATTGGTTAATGCGCTCCGTTCCACGCGGTGAGCGCGTTCGTTTAACCATTGAAGCGCTGGGGCCCATTTTTGTGAAGGCAGGGCAAATGCTATCAACACGGCGTGATATTTTGCCTGATGATATCGCTTGTGCGTTAGCGCGTTTACAAGATCAAGTCACACCGTTTAGTGGCAAACGTGCAAAACGTATGGTAAAAAATGCGCTGCAAAAACCAGTGCGCGAGGTATTTACCACGTTTGATTCAACACCGCTTGCTTCGGCTTCCATTGCACAAGTGCATGCAGCGGTTTTATCAACGGGTGAATCCGTTGTTGTGAAAATTTTACGCCCGAACATTCATCAACAAGTTGAAACTGATGTTAGATTATTAAAAAACTTAACGAAATTTATCACGTTTTTTATGCGAAAAATGCGGCATTTTAAACCGCAAGCGATGATCAATGAAATTGCAGTCACCTTAACGAATGAACTCGATTTATTGCGAGAAGCCGCGAATGCATCACAATTAAAAAGAAATTTTGAAAAAGACCCGATATTAAATGTACCGCAGATTTATTGGGAATATTCAACCAGTGATGTGTTAGTGATGGAGCGCATACACGGTATTTCTATTTTAAATAAATCAGCTTTGAAAAAGGCCGGTTTTAAGCTTGAAAAAGTCGCTGAAGCATTGATGACGGTGTTTTTCACACAGGTTTTTCGTGATAATTTTTTTCATGCCGATTTACACCCTGGTAATTTGTTTGTGCAGCACGACTGCGCACAATCGCCGAAATTAATTGCTGTCGATTTTGGCATTATGGGGTCTTTAAGCTCAAATGATCAGCGTTATATTGCTGAGAATATGATGGCATTTTTTAAGCGAGATTATCAGCGCGTTGCGGAGTTACACATTCGTTCTGGCTGGTTGCCGGCGAATACGCGGGTTGATCAGTTTGAAAGTGCCATTCGTGCGGTGTCTGAACCAATTTTCGCGCAGTCTTTTGCCGATATTTCCTTTGGTAATTTACTGATTCGTTTATTTCAAGTGGCGCATGATTATCAAATCAATATTCAGCCTCAATTAATATTGTTACAGAAAACCTTGCTGGGTATGGAAGGCTTGTGTCGTGAACTCGCCCCGCATTTGAATTTGTGGGAAACGGCAACCCCGCAAGTTGAAAAATGGTTGAAACAACAAGTGGGCATGCGAGCGTTCTTAAAGCGCATTAAAGAAAACATTCCAGTGTGGTCAGAACAGTTGCCTCAATTACCCTCGTTGATATTTGAAGTGTTAAATAAATTTAAAAATTAAACTCTCTTTGTTCTGTTCCTCCCCCTTGCCACTGCCATTAAGTTAAGGCGGTGAGGCAAGCGCTGAAGGATAGACCCAACATCAGCTATCGTAGCGGGAGAGCGCCGTAACAATCTTATCTTCCATCGCCTTATACTTCCAACCTAAACTCTTACGCCCATTCACCAAAATCACAAACCCAATCGTTTGGTTGTCTCGCGTTGTCACATACCCCGCCAAGCTGTTCACGCCTGAAATGGTTCCTGTTTTCGCATGCACACGGCGTGGAATATTGCCTAAACGATGTTTCAAGGTGCCATCTATCCCGCCAATTGGCAGCGCTGAATAAAAATCGTCGCTGATTTTCGGCGTATGAATCGCATAATCTAACAATTGCATCATCTGAGAAGCCGTTGCTAAATTATCCGGTGATAAACCCGATCCATCCAAAATTTTCATTCCACTCACATCAACTCGCGCATACCGCGATAAAATTTGCGTAACTGCCTGCGCGCCGGTTTCCCAACTGCCCTGCTGGTGCGTATACAACTGCCCCAACTTCTTAAACAAAGACGCCGCAATGATATTGTCTGACTTTTTCAACATATCGTGAATTAAATCACGCAATGGGTCAGAGTTATGCACATTTACCACATACAATTTGTCAGGCGCGGAACCAAAAGTCACATTTCCGTAAACATCAACATCCATGCGTGCCAATAAATTTTTAAATAATGAACGGTTATATTCGGGTACATCTGTCACGACGTAACTCAAACCCCACGCGTAATTGCCTTTAGACATACACCCATCTAGCGAAATGGTACTGCCCGGGTTTGTACTCAATTTCAAGCCGCACTGACGACTACGCCCAGCCGTTGTCACTACCCCATTGCGAATATCAGGGTAAAAGAAATTCGGCGAGGTAGTCACCTGGGCTGGGTTCCCGCTCACTTTCGAAGGGGCTAATTTCAAAGGCAGGCAATTTTTATTAATAATGCTCGCGCTAATTGGTGCGCCGTAACAATAATTTTTATCTTTCACAACCCAGCCTGGCCCGTAAAAGCGCTGATCATAGGCCGTGTTATCAATATAAACATTTCCAGAAATCGCTTGAATTTGGTGAGACTGCAAGCCAGACATTAACTCAATCAAATCATCGTAAGTGAGGGTCGGATCCCCGCTTAGCACAATGTAAAGATTTCCCTGCAACACGCCATTCTTCACACTTTTCGCATCGGTTAATAATTGCGTTGAAAAGCGATAATCGCCGCCCAAGTAAATTAACGCTGCACCGGCTGTCATAATTTTCATGGTACTTGCCGGCGTTAAAGGCACGCCCGTATTACGAGCATACAACACTTGTCCGTTATTCATTGATTTTGCGAACACAGCGACATCGGCCGTTGAGGTACTTGGGAAAACCAAATTGGCCAACTCATTACTAATGCCCGTGCCATTCAAAGAAGCCAATTTAGCCGTCGGTGTCGGCACAGAACGTGCTGCGCGTTTAGCAGAGGTTGCTTTTGCAAGCTTAGACGACTTCACACTCCGGGTGGCGGAATGATGAACTTTATGTTTTTTAGCATAGGCCGCGGGTTCTACAGCCAACGCCAATCCTAAAACCACCAACACTGAGATGAAACGCATCCTGACTCCATGAACTCATTAACAAAACGATATGAGGCGATATTCTCCACGATTCAGCGATTTTTTGGTATCGTTTTCTCGAGCTAGTTTAATAGAGCGCCTTTAATTTCTATGATAAACTGCCCACCAAGCTTTCAGGAGACCATTTTATGCTAACACGTATTAAAACTTGGTTAGGTTTGATCCCTTACATCAGTCCGCTTGATTTATTTTTGTCTAAACTAAATAAATCAGGTCGAAAACTTACCAAATCTGAGCTAGCGGAAGTCACAAAATACCGCCAGGTTCATCAGGCTCGTGATCGTGCCGTCGCCCCGCAGCAAAAACCCGCTGGCTGGAAGCAGTTCTAATGCTGCGTAATCTGTTGCGTCAACTCAGCCCGTTTATTCTTCTAGCGGCAATATTGCTCATTTTAAGTTTCGGCTTGGTTATACTCTTTTACGTCATTTTAGCGAGCATTGTCGTCTCGTTAGTGCTTTATGTCGTTAATTGGGTGCAAAATCGCTTCCTGAAACGCCCACCAAAACAGCCAAAAAAAGAACAAAAGCAGGGTCGCGTCATTGATTCCGACGAGTGGCGAAGACTCTAATTGTTGCTATCTTCTGCTAAATATAGGCTATAATCCTGCTAAATCTTGCAAAACAACACCATTCCATCATTTCGCCAACTGGCGAAATTTGATGATTTATGCCATAATCAGAGAACAACTAGAATAAAGACAAGGATTGCCCATGGACACGGCATGGAAAGACCAAGTGACCGCCCTCATCACCCCTGATCTTGCGGACAGATTCTTAGCATTCTTACCGCCGGGCTATGATGATGAAACCAACCCCAACACAGCAGCGGCCGATATTCGGATTCTCGCCAAACTCAATGCCGACCATCCGCTTGAAATAGACTTATACCATCAAGCCCACGACACAGATTATCCGACCCATTTAAGACTTTACCAATTCAACGCGCCCATCGCACTCTCAGACATCTTACCCATTCTTGAAAATTTCGGTTTTCGTGTCGAAAATGAGCAACCGTATAAATTTGCCTGTAAAAATCATCTCAATTTCTATTTTTATGACTTTGCCGTGATTCCGAATGATCCAACCCTTGATGTAGAGGCCGTCAAAGCGCTTTTCAAGGAGGCCTTTCTTGCGCTGCAACGCGATCACTTACTCGAAAATGATGCACTCAATCAACTCATTCTGGGCGGCCAAATTCCATGGAAAGACATTATTATTCTTCGCGCCTATACCAATTATTTAAAACAAACCTTATTTCGCCTTTCACAACAAAGCATTATCAAGGCGCTGGTGAATCATACCGATATCACTAAAGACTTAATTTCTCTCTTTCGTGCACTACATCACCCTAAAGACAATGACGCTTATTTAGCAAAAACGATTTTAGACCATATCGCCCAGTCACTTGATGCCGTCACCAGCCTGGATGAAGATCGCGTCATTCGTCGCTTTACTGATTTAATTCAAGCCACCTTGCGCACGAATGTATATCAGACCAACGCAAGCTCGATTGTTGCTTTTAAATTCAATTCCGCGAACGTTCCCGACCTACCCTTACCTTTACCGCTTTATGAAACTTATGTGTATTCACCGCAATTTGAAGCCATTCATTTACGAAATACAAAAGTTGCTCGTGGTGGTATTCGCTGGTCTGATCGTCCTGATGATTTTAGAACTGAAATTCTTGGCTTAATGAAAGCGCAAAAAGTGAAAAATGCCATTATTGTCCCCTCGGGTGCAAAAGGCGGTTTTGTCGTCAAGCACTTACCCACTAGTGGTACGCGCGATGCCATTCAAGGCGAAGTAATACGCTGTTATGAAGGTTTTATTAATACCTTATTAGATTTAACCGACAATATCGTCAAAGAAAGCATCGTGCGACCCAACAATGTGGTGTGTCACGACGATGTTGATACTTACTTGGTCGTTGCCGCTGATAAAGGCACGGCTAGTTTTTCTGATATCGCAAATAAACTCTCAAAAAATCACGCTTTTTGGTTAGGTGATGCGTTTGCTTCGGGTGGCTCAGCAGGCTACGATCATAAGAAGATAGGCATCACCGCTCGCGGCGCTTGGGAGTCTGTAAAACGTCATTTTCATGAACTTAACATCGATCCACTGAATCAAGATATTTCTGTTATTGGCATCGGCGACATGAGCGGTGATGTATTTGGTAATGGCATGTTATATACCAAACATATTAAATTAATCGCCGCATTTGATCATCGACATATCTTTATTGACCCAACGCCAGATCCCATTAAAACTTATGAAGAACGCAAACGATTATTCAACTTACCCACTTCTTCTTGGGAAGATTTCAATGCCGACCTCATTTCAACCGGTGGCGGCGTGTTTAAACGCAGTTTAAAATCGATTTCACTCACCCCTGAAATGCGCGCGGCTTTAGGCACTAATGCAGCGCAGCTGACACCCAATGAATTAATCCGCGCTATTTTACAGGCTCCTGTTGATTTATTTTTTAACGGCGGCATCGGCACTTATGTTAAATCTCGCACAGAAAGCCATGCGGAGGTTGGTGATCGCACCAACGAATATTGCCGTATTAATGGCGATGAATTACGCTGTCGCGTTGTCGGTGAAGGCGGTAATTTAGGCTTTACCCAATTAGGTCGTGTTGAATATGCCTTAAAAGGCGGTTTCATTAACACCGATTTCATCGATAATTCCGCAGGGGTCGATTGCTCAGATCACGAAGTTAATTTAAAAATATTACTCAATCAAGATGTGCAAGCGGGTAAAATGACCGAGTCTGAACGCAATACTTTACTCGCCTCTTTGACCAATGAAGTCGCTGCACTCGTATTAAAAGATAATGAAGATCAAGCCCTCGTCATGAGCTTTACCGCACATCACGCCGCGAAAAATGTTGGCTTACATCAGCAATATTTACACACACTGGAAGCTGCGAATGAAATTAATCGTGAAGTAGAATTTCTACCCGATGATAAAACAATTTTAGAACGAAAAGCCGCTGGTTTAGGCTTAACGCGGCCTGAATTAGCGGTTTTATTGGCCTATACTAAAATTTTAATTAAACAAGATATTCTCGAAACACAGCTGCCTGATGATATTAACTTAAGCCGTATTGTTGAAACAGCTTTCCCGCCTGCCATTCGTGAACGCTATAAATATCTGATGAAAGGACATAAACTCTATCGTGATATTGTTGCAACACAACTTAGCAACAAAGTTGTCAATGAAATGGGCATTACCTTTGTTTATCGCATGCGCATGGAATCAGGCGCGAGCATTAGCAATATTATTCACGCTTACACGATTTCATCTGCCGTTTTTAATGCGGCTGAATTACGTCGTTTAATCGAATCTCTTGGCGTTAAAGTACCACTGGCAACACAGTATGAAATGCTTTTCCATATTCGCACTTTAATGAGCTTATCAACCCGTTGGTTCTTACAAAGCCGACATCTCGATGCAGATTTAGAAAAAGTGATTGCGCATTTTTCGCAAGGCATTCAAAAACTCAAAGAATTGATTCCGCGCTTAATGGGTGGTGAAACAAAGAATTATTTAACCAAGCTTTATGAGTCTTTCCATCAACAAGGTTTGCCGATGGAAACAGCCAAAACTATCGCGACGTATCGGGCCATTTACACAACACTTAACATCATTGAAGTTGCCAGTCGTCATGGGTTTGATTTAGAACAAACGGCACAAGTGTATTTCTTAGCGGGTGAAAAAATGAATTTGCTGTGGTTTCGCGATCAAATTGCGAAAGACACTCGCGATGGGCATTGGAATGCGTTAGCACGCCTGACCCTCAGAGATGAACTTGATATTTCACAACGCGCTTTAACGATTGCCGTCATTAAATCGTCTTATGATGAAACCCACCCTGAATTATTAGTGAAAGGTTGGATCAGTCGAAACGAAGCGGCCATTCAGCGTTGGGATCAATTGCTCGCTATGTTGCACGCAAGCACTGATATTGATTACACGATGTTTTTTATTGCGATTCGAGAATTACTGGGTCTTATCACGAACAGCATGCACAAACAAGGCGTGCTAAGTGAAATGTAAGAGTTCTTTTTCAGTTAAAACGGCGTGCAAATGCACGTCGTAAGGTTCCGTTGGCAAACGCTGTGCTGCCTGTAATGCATATCCCACACCCATCAAAAATGGCTTTTCCGGATGATCGTGCATAAATGCAAAGGTTCTATCGTAATATCCCCCACCCGCACCCAAACGATGTCCGTGATTATCAAACGCTACTAAAGGCATTAACACTAAATCTAGCTTATTCGGCTGTATGATATTGACTGGCGTGACAATCGGTTCAAGAATATTAAAACGATTGGGTACTAATACATCCCCTGGAATATAGGCTGAAAATAACAAAGTTTTTTCGGGAGTTAAGACCGGCATGTAACAGTGCTTACCGGCATTAATAATCGTTTGCTGAATAAACGCTGTGTCAAATTCCTCAGGCATCGAAAAATAACAAGCGATCGTTTTTGCCTGCTGAAAAATATCACTCTCACGCAAATACGTAGCTGCCGTTTCTGCGAATAAAGCACGATCATTCACTGACACCGCTAATCGCGCCGCCCGAAAATGCGCTCTGAATGCCGATTTATTTGAAGAGGCTGACAATCTCGCTCACGCCCGATTGGCTAATTGCAATATCAAGCTTATCTTGCAAATGATTCAACCGAGCATTCACTCGCTGTATTAACGAGGATTTCTGCTGATCATTCTGCAAATGCTCGTAAGCAATATTTAATGCTGTGATAATGGCAATACGCTCAAGGTTTATCGCCTTTCCCGATTCTTGCACTTCTAGCATGCGCTGATGCACGTAATCTGCTGCTGCCTGTAAAGCAGTCACTTCTGCTTCAGGGCATCGAATAGCGTAAGGTTTACCGAGAATTTGAACGGTGGTATTGGACAACGAATTACTCATGTGCCTTTCTCAATCGCTTTGAGTTTACTAACTAAGGATTCAATCGTAGAGATTGCGCGTTGCTGACGGCTAAGCAAAGTTTCCCTGTCACGCGATAACACGTGCCGAGATTGTTGTAGCTGCAAATTCGATTGCGTCAGCTGATCGTGTTGATCAAGCAGATGCTTAATTTGCTGCTCAAGTTTTTTAAACAAATCATCCATGATATTGCCGCCTTAGCCGCCTTCTCACTCAAAAACCGTGTGAAGGAAGTTTATATCAAACTGATACAAAAAATATCATAACCATCCTATAATACGATCTTCATTGAATTTTGTATACACTGACTTATGAAAAATCTAACAGAATCTATAACTTGGCAAACTTTGGCTTCAAGCCGTGCAAAGTGGCAGACACAGGCTATTTCTGACCTTTTTGCTAGCAACCCCTCTCGCTTTGTGGAATTTTCTATCAAATCGAGTGGTCTTTTACTCGACTACTCTCGTCAACCCATCGACGATAGCTTGAAAAAAATTTTTACTGACATTGGTCAATCGCTCTTAGTTCACGAAAAAATTCGAGCACAGTGCATGGGTGAGACTCTCAATTTCACAGAAAATCGAGCCGCTTTACATACAGCATTACGTCACACGAAGGCCGATGCCTTAAGTCACTTGAGTAAAAACATCGTTGCAGAACAAACTAAATGTTTTGAATTGGCCAACGCCATTCATGAACACCGCTTTGTCGGGACGAACGGCCAAGCATTTACCGATGTTGTGAATATTGGCATTGGCGGGTCGCATCTTGGGCCGCTCATGGCGACCACCGCGCTTCAAACTCAGGCAGTCTCGCCACTGCGGTTTCATTTTCTTTCAAGCATTGATAAAGGGCCTATCAACACACTCATTCACGCCATCAACCCTGAAACCACCTTATTTATTGTTTCATCAAAATCTTTCACCACCCTTGAAACCCTGACGAACGCAAACACATTAAAAGAATGGCTCCAATCGACCGGTCATCAAGCCGTCATTGATCATCAGTGGTTTGCCATTACCGCTCAACCTGAGAAAGCCCAAGCATTTGGTTTTTCCCCTGAGCATATTTTAAAGACGTGGGAATGGGTAGGTGGCCGATATTCACTCTGGTCTGCCGTTGGTTTACCTTTACTTTTAAAAATTGGCAAAACAAAATTCCTTGAATTCTTAAAAGGCGCAGCCTCCATTGATGAACACGCACAAACGGCACCTTACGAGAACAACATGCCGTTTATGTTGGCGATGTTATCCTACCTCCATATGTCGTTTAATCACGTGCAGGCCGAAGCCATCGCCCCGTATTCACAACGACTGCAATTTCTTATTCCTTATTTACAGCAAGCCACGATGGAAAGCTTAGGTAAATCAGTGAATATTGAAGGTGAAACCGTGCCCTCGTTCACAGGCCCTATTATTTTCGGACAAGAAGGTTGTGAAGGTCAGCACGCCTATCACCAACTTTTGCACCAAGGCAATTTAACAATTCCTGTCGATTTTATTTTAATTGGCAAACCTGAAAAAAATGAATCAGGCCTACATCACGATGCCTTGCTAGCCAGTGCACTCAGTCAAGCCGAAGCGCTAACCCGTGGATTAAGCCTCACAGAAGTACTTGCTCAACACCCTGAATTAAGCAAAGCCTCAGCCGCGCACCGTGTTTTACCGGGTAATAGACCCTGCAATATCTTATTACTGGATGAACTCACACCAGCAACATTAGGCGCGTTAATTGCCTTATATGAACACAAAATTTTTATCTTAAGTGTCTTATGGGAGATTAATGCCTTTGATCAATGGGGTGTTGAACTTGGCAAAAAACTGCTGCCTGATATTCTAAAAGCCCTGCAAACACCGCTTAGCGGAAATGAGCCGCCAACGCTGCTTACCTATCTCAAGCAATTAAAACAAGGTTCACTGCGATGAATAAACTCTTTTTCATGAGTCTGTTATGCTTATGTTTAAACGCCTGCGGCCAATCAGGTGCTTTATATTTACCCACTAAAACCACCACAACAACGCAGGATCAATCATGACGACTCAGCATTTTGCCTTCACAAAAATGCACGCGCTTGGCAACGATTTCATCATCGTGAATAATTTAGAGAAAAATTTCCCCATTGAAAGCCTAGTCAAACAGCATTTGGGTGATCGACACCTTGGCATTGGTTTTGACCAAGCCCTTTTAATTGAACCTAGCAAAAATGCTGATTTTTACTGCCGTATTTTAAATACCGACGGTAGCGAAGCCGAACAATGCGGTAATGGGTTACGTTGTGTTGCCGCTTATCTAGAAGCTGCGCACTTATTTCAAGGCAAGGAAGTCACGATTGAGACCAAAGCAGGTTGCTTTCCCATTCACACTTTGGGGGAAGGTCGCTTTGAGGTGAATATGGGAAAACCGCAATCTGTTATTAACACCATCACATTAGATGTTAATCATCAATCATTCACGATACATACCGTCTCGATGGGTAACCCCCATGCTGTATTAACGAATCAACCGTTAACATTCGACAACATTGAAACCCTCGGGCTTGCATTCAATCAACACCCGCATTTCCCCCAAGGGGTCAATGTTGGGTTTCTTGAAAAGCAATCTGATCATCACGCCATCTTACGCACGTTTGAACGTGGTGCGGGGCAAACGTTCGCCTGTGGCAGTAATGCTTGCGCAGCCGCCGTTGTTGGCATCTTTGAAGGGTGGTTACAATCACCGGTAACCATAGAATTTGCCTTAGGCAGTTTAGAAATAATCTGGGCGGGGGCTGATGCACCTATACGGATGGCAGGTCCCACCACCCGTGTTTTTGAAGGCATGATCTTCGCTTAAATGATCGTCACCAGCGAAATGCGTTTGGTCGTGCCATCTTGCAATTTCAAGGTCACGCCAGTTTTATCAATGCTCATCACCTTCGAACCATCAGCAGGCAAGGTATCACCAATAAACACGTTCATTAATTTACCTTGATACCCCATCACGGCATTCCAACGACCTTGTAAATGTGACACAGAAACAACGGTATAACTACCCACCGGTGAGGACTGTTGTTGTATGCCTTCTTGTGTGCCAGCCGTAGATGAAACACCGCCTTGTGCTTGTTGCGCATAACTTTGCGTTGGTACTGCAGCTGGCGTTAACAGGTCGACTAAATTCTTTTGGGCTGTGACGGTTTCTACTTTTGCGGTCACAATCGCTTTATTCGTTTCAGCAATGTCTTTTTGCACTTTTAACATTTGCAACTCATTCAAAGCCGCAATATATTTTGCTTCCGTTTCTTGTTGCAGCTTAATTAACTGCATTTCACGCTCAGTTAATGGCGCATTCTGTGTCGCACCACCTGTTTGCAATAATTTTGCGGGCTGTGGTGCCGGCATTTGCGGCGAAGCTGCACCACCACTTGAGGCAGCTGGCGTAATTTCTGTTGAAGACCCCGCTGCAAACATGTGATAAACCTGGTACCCGAGGAAACCCAACACCAAAACGACAACACCCAAAATAATTTTTTGGCGGGGAGAATCGGATGCACTCAATGTTTTTTCTGCCATATTAGCTTCCTAATAATTGTAAGTTGATTGTACCGGTCACTGACCCCGTGTCATTCACTGTCATCGTTAACCCTTTTAACACAAAGGGAAGATTCTTTAATTGCTGGCCAATTAAGCTCAGCACTGACAACCCTGTATTGTTAAACGCAATAGAGGCACTCATCGTCGAATAAACACCGCTATTTGTCGTTTCCGCCATCATGAAATTATTCCCTGGATAGACTTTTGATAATCGATCCAAAATCAGCACTAAACTATCTTGTATCGGATATATTTTTTCAGGGGCAGGACGTTGCATCACCGCAATTTTCACACTCACTTTCACCCCTGTTGAGGTAACCTCTACGGTATCGTGATTGGCTGCCGCCCACGCTGTTAAACTTTCAACGCTCGTACCCGCGGAACTCATCGTCGCCGTTAAGGTACCGTTTGCATACGTTGCAGCAGTGACTGACCACCCCGGTACAGTGACTAAGGATGTCAGGGCTTGCACCACCCCTTCAATTTCTTTATCAGGTGCTGGTGATTGAAATGCACTATAAAAGCCCTGGTATGGATTGATTTGCGGTTCACCCGTTGTGACTTGAACAGGTGCGGCAGTAAAGTAAGACCACCCTAACCACGCAAGTCCTGCTAACACCAATAAGCCCACCACTTGTGCAGCCTGTATACCGCCAATCCCTAATCGCTTTAAGGTTGGTTCTACCAATTGAAATTGATAGGCTTTCAATAAAGGCAGCGTATTGGTGATAGGGGCATCTAATACTTTAAACGATTTGGTGGCATTCGCATCAAAGCTGAACTTGCCTTCAGCGGGTGTTTCGCTAATTGGCACATCACCGTAAATATAAATTTCAAACTGGCTTTGTTGCGTCAAGAAAATAATGAGTTCTTCAGGAATCGCATCTAAAGAAAAACGGCCGTCTAAATACACACCACCGTCTTTAACAATCACCAAAATCGCTTCCATCGTATTAGGAACGGCTTCGCAGAAAATCATGTCTAGCGGCTGTTTGAAATAATGCCAAATTGATTCGCCCAGCAAATAACCTGTATCAGGTGAAAAAGCAACATCGTATACCGTTCGAGAACGACGTTGCAGGGTAATATATTCACCGTAACTTTCGCTGAGTGACACAATTTCTTTTTTAAGAGCAGAATCACTCTTCGCCGTAATCACGTCACGATAAGAAGGAATAACAAACTTTTCACCATCTTCGCGAGTGATGTAGGGCATTATGCACTCCCGCGAAGAATAATAGGCGTAATCAATACAACGGTTTCACTGTTCGCCTGCGAAGCACCCTTACCCCCCATCGCTTGGGATGAGAATAATTGCATTGCATTTGCGGTGTTTCCGACTTGTCTAAATCCTGAAAGAATTAAGGTGTCGCCTGATTTAATCACACTGCGTTGATTAAAGTGTTTTTCAGAAATCGTCGGCAACTGCACTTGAGACCCTGCCGCACCGAAAGTCACCAACGCTTGTTTCGTCGATAAGTCAGCATTCACCTGCATGAAAATATCGTTGTTCATAATCTTTGGTAAAATATACAAGGTTAACCCTGTAATGATGTTACCTGGCGTCACCTGCGAGGTAACTGTGTTATTGGCAGCTGTAGTACCCCCCCCTGAAACCGTCGTGTTTTGAACACTCGCCACATACCCTTCTTGTTGAACAATGCGGACGACGGAAACTTGGTTATTCAAACAAACCACCCGCGGTTCAGAAACCACCGAGGTTTTGCCTTGTTGACTCAAAGCATTCACTAAAATGGTATAGCTTGGGGTTTGTCCATTCCCTAAAAAACCCATTTGCGGATATTGCGGCGCGACCTGTGTGGCTGCTGCACCGATGGCATTCGGCGGAACAGGGGCTGCTACTTGTTGCGTGAAAACATTTTGAATATTAATCGGTGTACCGTAACTGGCGTTCATCACAAAGGGTGAGTTATGGAAGGCATTCGCAATAGCGCCCCAGTTAATACCGTAGTTGTAAGCACTGCTTAGATTAATCTCAAGTACTTGAATTTTAACAAGTACCTGTTTTGCCAGCTTACTGTTTAAGTTTCCAATAAATTGAGAAATAATTTCCACATTCAATGGTCTATCACGCACTGTTACTGTCGTTGTGGATTGTGAGACGGTGACTTTCCCATCGGGTGATAATAATTGCGTGATCGTAGATTGCAAATCATCCCAAACGGATAACTTCCCGCTTAAGTTACTATATTCGCTATCAGAGGCATCACTGCTCGTAAAGTTCTGTGTCGTGCCACCGCCTGAACTTGATGCGCTGCTGCCACCCGAGCTTGAACCGCCGCTCGCTTTACCCATCATATAATCGGTGCCGCCTGGCATAAAGGCAATGTCAAACGTACGGGTAATATACGCCTGCCAGTAAATGGTTGAGCCTTTCACTGTGTAGGTATAGCCGGTTTTTGAGGCTAATAAATCAAGCGCACCTTTCACCGTACCGTTATAGTTCAAGCTCAAAGTCGCGTTTTGGTCTAAACCTGGTTGATATTTCGTTAAAACATTATTGTTCGCGCCTGATGACACGGTTCGGCTGTAATAAGAGAAAGGCAACTGGTCGCCACGAATAATCACGTTGTTTTTTAACCAAGAAGGCTGGCTGGCCAAGCTAATTGGGGTAGTATCGACGTACATGCCGTCTTTCACCAACAAGGCTGGGCTTGGTTTAGCGGAATCATCCGACTTTTTCCGCGCAGCAGCGGCTTTCAAATGGATATCAGCAACATTATTCTCAGATTGTTGATAAACCGGTGAATTACACGCCGTTAACATCACTGCGGTGCTTATGACCAAAGCCATCCATTGCTTTAACATACGTAGCTCCTAGGATTTCATGCGGGGCACAATTGCAACTGTTCGATTCGACATATACATGACTGCTTGCAAGGGGAAAGGCTGTAAAAGTTTCTCAACCACGCTAGGTAAGGTGGCGCCTGTCACTTGTCCGTCAAAGTTATAATCATAAGGCGCTTTCCAAACCACCTTCCAATGATAACGTCCCATAATACGTTCTAAATTTTCTTTGACCGATCCGCTAATGCTCACCGCATATTGTGGCGCAGGTTGACCTAGCGATGAATATTTATTAGGAAAAGCTTTGCTGCCGTAGCTTGAAGACGCAAAGGATTGTTTTTCTTGCGAACCCGCTTGGAAAAAGGGTTCCCGAGGAATGGTTGTGTCAGGATTTGAAACCTGCCAGCCCGCAAAGGCCGCCATTGAGAGACTATAAAGACCGAGCACTAATCCTAAGCGATACGACAGTCTAAGCACGAGTTTCATCCGTTAACTCCCATCCGACGTGTCTAATGCAACGAAAGAGATACATCTTTAATTATATAAGAAATGAACGGATTGTGTAAGGGGGGGGGGTCGCCTAGCGCCAAACCCCCATCGAAGAGCCACTATTTTCAGTAGGAATACTGCAGCGCGTGACCGCAAGCACAGTTGCATACTGTCCGGTGCTAGCATTCCACGTCACAGACCCTTTTTGGGTGTGAACTTGTAAGCAAACACGCCAATAAGTGCCTGTCGGCGCCAATCGATCGCCGCTGGTATTCAAATCGCACGTGATCAGTGAATTCATAATATCTGTGCTGCCACACACGGGCGGTCCATTACTCCCACCCTTGGTCCAATTAGCAGGCCCTGTCGCGTAGGCGGTAAAGCTGCTAATCGGATAAGCCGCATTCACGTTATCGTTCATGCCGCTCACCGATGCAGGTGACACAACAATGGTAGGCACCATGGCTGTTCCATCTGGTAATTTGGGGCATTTGGGAGCGGGCACACAGGCGGCATTATGATAAACACCCGTAAAGCTAACCGCCGTTGCATTACTTAAATTTTGAGAAGGAACACCGACTGAGGCTGAAATATTAGAATCAGACCCGCCAGCAATCGGTGGAATACAACTTGGGCAAGGGGCTTGTACATTCGTATTCGCCGAAGCCATCGGCAAACGACCTGCCAATATTTTGGCAACCGCCGCATGGTTAGACATCCCTGTTGGGAACTTCATGTTCACCGTCAATAAGCTGCCACTGGCATTCGCGCTTAGCGTATAACCGTAACCCCAAGGTCCTGTGATCGTTCCAGCAGGCAGATAGCCACCCGTCTGCAACTGTGCAACACTCGTCGGCCAAGCTTGATTGGTCACATAATAAGACAAGCTTGCATTTAAAATTTGTTGAATTTGACCCACCGCTCTATCAATACTGATGGCCTGGGTTCTTGATTGAATATAACCAATACTTGCATAAAGCGCAGCGCTGGCAATCGTTAATACCAATAGCGTTTCGACCAGCGTAATCCCGAGCATTTTGCTTAACTTGATCTTTTTCATAAGACCCCCATCAGGTTCCGCATAAATAGTTTTGTGACGATGAAGACGTGCCCGTCAAATATAACATAGGATACGTATTAAATTGTTGATTGAATTGATTCACGGATGCATTGTTAACCTCTAAGCCTGAACTTGTGCTCGTGCCTGTGGTTGAGGGCAAACGCTCAAATACAACATACTTATCTAACGATGTTGGCGCGGTTGGAACAGCTGGGCAAGGGGCAACAATGCTTCCTTGTAAGTGCGATAAACAATCTCCTCTTAACAATTGAAGATATTGCTTTGCCGTTGTACTGTCATTTAATAACACTGACACCTGCGCTCGCCATACATAAATGGTACCAAGATTGGCGGTGGTACCATCCGATAAACTCACGGTTCGTTGTTGTTGCGGTGTGGTTAAATTAAATTGAACCACGTAAGGTTTCAAAATAGCACTTTGATCCGTCGGTGAACCCGTCATATAAACAAGCGGAACATATTTAATGGGGGTTTTAAGAAATCCGGCTTGCCATAAATCGGTATAAGCGTTAATCAACAGTGGATTGGGTGGATTATTTGAAGGATCTAAAGTACCAGAGCCTGTCACATACGTGCCTGTTGTTGCATTAAACTGATTACGGCAATTGGCTTGATAATAATAGCCTGCGGCTTGTAATATCTGATCAACATTATAAACCACTTGCGCCACATCAGAATCTCTTTGATAAGATTGATATTGACGAATACCCATTGTGATCATTAACAATGAAATCACTGCAACCAACATGGTTTCTACCAGCGTCAGTCCGCTTTGTTGTCTCAATGATTTCAATTGCATCCACATAACCCCTCACTGAACACATTATTGAGAGCCCATTGCCATCCCCGTTAAGAAGATACCGCGAACGATCATGATAATCATGATCCCGCCAACGGCTAGCAGCAAACCGCCTGCGACTTTAGAAATCATTTTCAATGTTGAGGTCGCTTGTTCAGAACCGCGTATCCCCATACGAATTAAACCGTGCTCAAACCCCTTCACTTCAGCCATCACGCGCAAACGCATTAAGTCTTGATCATTCACCAAGCCTGTATCTAACACATCTGCAATATTACTCCGCCCTTTACTCAATAAATTTTCCATTTCACCTAAGTGCATTTGCATATAAGGATTTGCTTGATATTGCATGACCTTAATTGCTGACTTAAACACAACGCCATTAGACACTAATAACCCCAGTGTTTCTAATAAACGAGCCGCTGCTAATTGACGATAAAAACTAAACGGGGGAAAACGATCCAGCATCGGCCTTAAATCGCCCGTATAATTTGACATTAATCGCTTCAAAACAATCATGACAACAACAATACCAATGAGAACAATCCACCACCAGCTTTGAATGATATTCGCAAGCACGACTAATTGACGACCTGCATCAGGCCACTGCTCTTCTGGTTTAATTGCTCTAAACTGCGTAAAAACAGACGTATTTAAATAAATGATAATTGCACAAGCCATCACAATCACCATTAATGGATAAGCTAATGCTGCCACGAAAGAACCTATTGCGGCGCCTTGCTGGCCTAGCATGTTAATCGCTGATTTCAAGGTTTGCCCCAAAGCACCGCCTGCTTCACCCACACGAATAATTTCAACCACATTCGGTGAAAACCACGATTTCATCCCTTCAGCTAAGGGTTGACCTTCAGCAATTTTATCAGCTAATGACTGTGCAACTTCATGTGTTAATCCGGTGGTGACTTGTGCCATCATTTCAATGGCACGATTGGCAGGAATACCATCGTTCACAAGCAAATAAAAATCTTCAAGGAATGCGAGTTGTTTTTTATTACCAAATTGCCAACGCTTAAAACCACTCGTCAATCTCGATGTTAGTTGCTGTGACTCAGTAATCCAATCTTCAATCGATAAAAAATCCATTATTCACCTTTCATTAAGTATATTTAAACACACGCGATTGTGTTAACGGATTAATAGGACCTACCACTTTTTCTGCATCGAATGGATCACACATGCCCGATTGAATTAAATCAACTGCGCGATCACGAAAATCCATCCAACCATTTTCTTTCAAATATTTTTCCCAATTCAACGTATCGCATTTTTGAATAAATTGACGACCTTCTTCATCAACCCAAATGACTTCTGCCACAACGACACGGCCCCCGACACCCGTCATATGACACTTAGCGCAACCTAAACCACGGGCTTTAGCACGATCTAAAATATCTTTACCTAATACCGCTTCCCAATCCGCAATAAAGGGCTCGTGTTTTAGCGAAGACCGCAATGGAATTGCACAATGTGGGCATACTTTTGCGATCAAGCGTTGGCACATCAAACAACGCAACACGCTGCTATCGCTCAATAATACTGGTGAAATACCCATATCAACTAAACGTGTAATAATCGCCGTTGCACGGTTAGTATGTAAGGTTGTTAAAACTAAGTGACCAGTGATAGATGCACGCACCATCACATTTGCCGTATCTTCATCACGCATTTCCCCAAGAATAATCACATCCGGGTCCATACGCAGTGCTGCACGTCCCATCATTGCAAAACTACGATCTTGTTTTTCTGTATTAACAGGCACTTGAGTTGCCGCTTCAACCACTTTTTCAACAGGGTCTTCAATCGAATATAATTTTGAGGTGGATTCCACCATTTCCATACAAGAAGCAAGTGTTGTGGTTTTACCAGATCCGGTGGGGCCTGCCACAATAATCGCGCCGAAAGGTAATCGCATTGCCATTTTAATAATATCAATTTGTTTATCGGTATATCCTAAATCTTCTAACGTATTTTTGCGTTCTTCGCCCGTCGCTAAAATACGCATTACCATATCAAAGCCACCGTGTGCAGGCACACTCGCTAAACGTAAACGAATTTCTTTGCCTTCTATTTTTAAAGGCATCGATGCATCTTGTGGCACGAGCGGATTAAAATGTGAGGTTGCATGATCTGTTTCTTTATTGAAAGCAACTGATGCAATTTCTCGACCTAATTTTTCAGACCATTCAGCATAAACACGTAATTCACCGTGTTGTCGCATACGAATGCGTGTGTAGGCTTGTCGCACTTGAATGTGAATATCACTCACGTTTTCATTAATCGCTTCCAACACTAAATCACGCAAGTGTTTTTGTTGATCGCTAAATGAAATGCTTGTTTCACCCTTTGTTTTTCTTATTTCTTCGTCTTCATCACCGCTATCTAAAATTAAATTAACTAACGCAGGAACCGCTGCATACACTTGCCCAGGATGAATTCCTTTTGCGAGTAATAATGATTTGCAATTTTGAACAGTACGAGAGGTGGGTTCTTGCGATAATATCGTTGCACTTCTTAACACAACAATATCGCCTTGCTCTTTGCACCATAAGAGCATTTCATCCATTATTTTATCTTTCGGGTCAAGATCAGCAGGCGTCATAACCACTTTTGTTCTCGTGGCGGTAGCGTACTGCTCTAATTGAGCAGTATATTCCTTGTTTTCTTCTGTAGGCCTCGTCGTGACTTCTGACATAAACGCCTCGTTTATCCAATAAAAAAGGGCGGTGTCAAAAGACACCACCCTTATATTATAGAACGTTTTAGCCAACGAAACGTGAAAACTCAGGGTTTTCCTATGCGATTAATTGCTCTCTTCCATAAAAAAGAGAGTAGTATCAAGCACTAAACATCTAGGTTAATCACTTCCAATGCATTTGTCTCGATAAATTGTCGTCGCGGCTCCACTTCATCACCCATCAAAGTCGTAAACATTTGATCAGCAGCAATGGCATCTTCCACCTTCACCTGCAACAAGCAACGACGTTCCGGATCCATGGTGGTTTCCCACAATTGATCTGGGTTCATTTCCCCCAACCCTTTATAGCGTTGAATAGATTGGCCTTTTTTCGCTTCTGTCATCAACCATTGCATCGCTGCCGCAAAATGTTTCACCGGCGACTTTTTGCTATCACGTTCAATGATGGCTCCTGCTTTCACTGAAGCTTTCAGTTTTTCGCCAATAGCCTGTAATTGGACGTAATCATGGCCGGTTAAAAAGTCTCTATTAATCAAGTAGTTATGCTTAACGCCGTTGCTGGCCATCTCAACTTCTGGCAGCCAAGTATGGCGTTCAGCTTCTTGTTTTGCACTCAGCGTATAATACGCATTCACCGTTGTATCACGATTCATATTCGATTGAATGGTCTCTAATATTGATTTCAGCGCAGCTTCGTCGTTCAAAACCGCTTCTGTGATGAGTGGCGCATCCATCAATGCAATTAAGAACTCTCGTGGATAACGCTTTGCATAGCGCTGAACAATGCCTAATGCTGCGTAATATTCTTTTGTAAAGCTAGCAAGCTGCTCTCCAGCAATACGATTTCCATCGCCTTGATGCAACACAGCATCTTCTAAGGCGGATTCTAACAACATGACTTCTAATGCTTGCTCATCTTTCAAATAACGCTCTTGTTTACCCTTTTTAATCTTAAAAAGCGGTGGTTGTGCGATATAAATATTACCACGCTCAATTAATTCAGGCATTTGACGATAAAAGAAGGTTAATAATAAAGTTCTGATATGTGAACCGTCGACGTCTGCGTCAGTCATGATAACAATGCTGTGATAACGCAGCTTATCGGGCGAGTATTCTTCACGCCCAATCCCAGTGCCCAAGGCCGTAATTAAGGTAGCAACTTCTTGTGAAGAAATCATTTTATCAAAACGTGCTTTTTCAACATTTAGAATTTTACCTTTTAACGGTAAAACTGCTTGCGTACGTCGATGTCTTGCTTGTTTGGCTGAACCGCCTGCCGATTCACCCTCAACGATAAATAATTCCGACTTTGCAGGATCTTCTTCTTGGCAATCTGCTAATTTACCGGGTAACCCAGCCACGTCTAAAGCGCTCTTACGACGCGTTAATTCACGTGCTTTTCTAGCCGCCTCTCGTGCACGAGCAGCATCAATCACCTTACTAACGATGCTTTTCGCGTCCTGAGGGCATTCTAATAAATAGCTTTGGAAACGATCTGTCATTGCTGACTCTACAATCGCTTTAATTTCCGAAGAAACGAGCTTATCTTTCGTTTGTGATGAGAATTTCGGATCAGGCATTTTGACTGAAACCACCGCCGTTAACCCTTCGCGAAAGTCATCACCCGTCGTCGACACTTTTTCTTTTTTCGTTGATACTTCTTTTTCAATATAGTTATTCAACACACGGGTTAATGCGCTTCTAAACCCTGCCATGTGCATCCCACCGTCACGTTGTGGAATATTATTGGTATAACAAAAAAGTTTTTCTTGGTAGGTGTCATTCCATTGCAAAGCAATTTCGACTGTAATTTTGTCTTTTTCCGCCACAAAATAGAAAATTTTAGGGTGAATAGGCGTTTTATTGCGGTTTAAGTCTTCAACAAAGCCTTTTAAGCCGCCGTGATATTCAAAATGATCGCTCGCACCAGAGCGTTCATCCGCTAAATTAATGCTAATAGACGTATTCAAAAACGCTAATTCTCTCAAGCGCTTAGCTAATATATCGTAACTAAATGAAATATTTTTAAAGGTATCTGCGCTAGGTTTGAAACGAACTTCCGTACCACGCTCTGTGGTATCACCAACCACGCCTAAGGGTGCCACAGGGTCCCCGTGACGATAGAATTGTTCATGCACTTTTCCGTCTTTTCTGACGACTAAATGCAACTCTTCAGAGAGTGCATTCACGACTGATACGCCTACACCGTGCAATCCCCCTGAAATTTTATAGGAATTATCGTCAAACTTACCGCCAGAGTGTAAAACCGTCAAAATGACTTCCGCAGCGGAACGACCTTCTTCAGGATGAATATCAACAGGAATCCCTCGGCCATTATCTTTCACAGAAACAGACTCATCACTGTGAATGGTGACCCAAACTGTGTTGCAATAGCCCGCTAACGCTTCGTCAATCGCGTTATCAACCAATTCAAACACCATATGATGAAGCCCGGTGCCATCGTCTGTGTCCCCAATATACATGCCTGGGCGCTTACGCACTGCATCAAGGCCTTTTAAGACCTTAATTTTAGAGGAATCGTAATTTTCTGCCGTATTCATCGTCATTTTGCTTGTCTCCTAAATATTAACCATGGATTCATGGAGATATCTCATCCACTTGACCATGTTCCACGTGAAACACTTTCACGGGCGGGGCATTTTCTAGCTTCATCCACGCTGCAATGACCTGTTTTTCAATTGCAGTGATAAAAATCTGTGAGCCTTGCTCAAAAAGCAGCGAAATTAACTTCGCTTGATTCACCTCATCGAGCTCTGACGGCAGGTCATCTATTAGGTAAACTGACCCCTTATGATGCTCATCCGTCAATAACCTGCCTTGGGCAAGTATCATAGCACAGATAAGGCATTTTTGCTGTCCTCGCGACAAAATATGCCTCACAGAATCGCCTCTGGAGCGCAAATCTAAATCGGCACGATGAGGGCCTAGCAAGGTATGCCCTGCCTGTCGTTCGTCGAAATAAACGCGTTGTAGCGCGTCTAGGAAGCCCGTATCTCCCTCCCAGCCGGGGGAGTAAACTAAACTCAGCTCAGGCAATGGGTATAAACGATTAATTAAAGCAAATAACACGGGGGTTAAACGTGCAATATAATCACGGCGATAGGCATCAAGGACTTCACCGTGTTTCGCGAGTTCAATGGTCCAACCTTCTAACACCGTTTTCGAGCATCTTTCTTTTAAAGCAGCGTTACGTTGACGCAAAACCCGCTCGTATTGACGCCAAGCCGCAATAAACGCAGGGGAATCGTAAAACAACCCCCAATCGAGATATTTGCGCCGAAAAGCAGGCCCACCCTCAAAAAATTCGTGAGAATCTGCATTAATCAACAAGATAGGTAGCAAAGCGGCAATTTCTGAGAGTCTTGAACTCGCTTTTTCGCCCACTTTTAAGCGTGTATTACCCACAATATCACGCTCAGCACCGGCAGACACATGACTTGTGTGAGGGGTCTGTAGCTCCGTATACAGCGAGAATTTTACTTGGCCTTCACGAATTAAACGGGCATGCGTAGACGTTCGAAAAGAACGCCCAGCGCCTAGGTAATAGATAGATTCGAGTAAACTGGTTTTACCACTGCCATTCAAACCACAAATGACATTCAGCCCTTGCGGCTGCGGCGTTAACGTCACAGCCTTTAAATTACGAAAATCTGTGACGTTAAACCTTAAAATACTCATGAATCATTAAAGCCGCATCGGCATGATGACATATAAGCTGGCATCATCCTCTGACGATTCAATTAATACGCCATTATTGGGGTCTGAGAAGATACAGCGTATCGATTTTGAGGTAATGGACGAAACCACATCCAATAAATAAGCCACATTAAAGCCAATTTCGAACTGTTCACCCTGATAGGCTAAAGAAACAGCTTCTTCCGCCTGTTCTTGGTCTGAATTATTTGCAGTAATACAGAGTTTTCCAGGTTCTAACTGAAAACGAACACCACGGAATTTTTCATTCGATAAAATGGAAGCGCGCGTTAGCGCTTGTTTAATGGCTTCACGCTCACCGACCGCAACAGAATTTCCTTTTGGAATCAGTCGGTTATAATCAGGGTATTGTGCGTGAATTAATTTAGACGTGAAAATAAAATCAGCGGTGACCACTTTAAAATGCGTGTCACTGACATGAATAATCGCTTCTTGGTCATTATCACCAGCCAATAAACGCATTAATTCTAAAACACTTTTACGCGGCAAAATCACTTTTGCGGTGACATTCGCAAAGCGATCATCATTTAAAGTAGACATTGCTAAACGGTGACCATCCGCAGCCACACAGCGCATGCTGCCTTTGCCTATGTCTAAGAAGGTGCCGTTTAAATAATGGCGCACATCTTGCTGACCCATTGCAAAGTAAGTTTTGCTTAAAATTTGCTTGAAATCGGATTGCTTGACCGAAAATTGCGCTGGATAAGCTGTGTTTTCAAGGCTAGGGAAATTATCTGGGGATAGGGTGTTAAGCTTAAAAACACTCTCACCGGCACGCACCACCAAATAGTTTTTTTCCGTCGTTAAACGAATATCAATGCCCTCAGGAAGCGTACGACAAATATCAAATAATTTACGTGCAGAAACCGTCGTTAACCCTTCTGCGGTTAACACCGTAACAGGCACACAACCGACTAATTCAATTTCAAGATCCGTGCCGGTTAATAGCAATTGTTTATCTTTAATCGCTAATAAAACATTCGACAAAATCGGTAGCGTTTGTTTTTTTTCAACAACACCACTCACCGCTTGCAACGGTTTTAATAAAGCTTCTCGTTGAATAATAATATCCATAACAGTCTCTCTATAATTACGTGGTTAAAATGCGCAATAAATTTGTGTAGTCTTCTTCAATGTCGGCATCCGTTTGACGAAGATCAGCAATTTGTCTGCACGCATGCAAAACGGTTGTATGATCTCGCCCGCCGAATGCATCGCCAATTTCTGGTAAACTATGATTCGTTAATTCTTTTGCAAGTGCCATTGCAATTTGACGCGGTCGTGCCACAGAACGATTACGGCGTTTTGATAATAAATCAGCGACTTTTATCTTGTAATATTCTGCAACTGTTCTTTGAATATTATCAATCGTGACTAATTTATCTTGCAAGGCAAGCAAATCACGCAAGGCATCTTTCACAAAATCAAGCGTAATCGCTTTTCCTGTGAAATGCGCATTCGCAATAATTCGTTTCAATGCTCCTTCTAATTCACGCACGTTTGAGCGAATGCGTTTAGCCACAAAAAATGCAACTTCATAAGGCAGGTGTGTTTTTGTTTGCTCGGCTTTACTCATTAAAATAGCAACGCGAGTTTCTAATTCGGGTGGCTCAACCGCAACCGTCAACCCCCAACCAAAGCGTGATTTTAAGCGTTCTTCAACACCGTTAATTTCTTTAGGGTAACGATCACATGTCAAAATAACTTGTTGTTGGCCTTCTAATAATGCATTAAACGTGTGAAAAAACTCTTCTTGCGAGCGGTCTTTACCAGCAAAAAATTGAATGTCGTCAATGAGCAACGCATCAACGTTGCGATAATAACGCTTGAATTCATTCATTGCGTTCGTTTGCAGTGCTTTTACCATATCAGCAACAAAGCGTTCAGAATGCAAATACAAAACTTTAGCGCGCGGATTATTTTTTATAATTTGATTACCAATCGCGTGCAGCAAGTGTGTTTTACCCAAGCCCACGCCACCGTATAAAAATAGAGGATTATACGCAACAGCAGGGTTTTCACCGACTTGTAAACAAGCCGCTTTTGCTAATTGGTTCGATTTACCTTCCACAAAATTATCAAACGTAAAATTTACGTTTAAATTACTTTGGTACACGGTTGTATCGGTGTGAACAATCGCGCTTTGTTTTAAAGGTTGTGCAGGCGATTCAGCGGGTGTTGCCGATGACACTACTTTTAATTTTGCAGGTTCATGATGCGCGCCTGCACCGCCTTTACTACCAATTTCTAAAGAAACCATCGGGGGTTCATTGTCGCTAAATTGCTTCACCAATTCATTAATACGCGCTAAAAAACGCTCGACTATCCAATCAAGCACAAAGCGATTCGGGGCAAATAGCACAAGCTTACCCTCTGCTTGTTCAGCTTGAAGGGGACGTATCCACGTATTGAATTGCTGGGAAGGAAACTCGCTCTCCAACGACCCTAGGCATTTTTCCCACAGGGACAAACTCACAGGCAAAACTCCACTATCAAAATTGTTTTAATGACCACATTAACGGTTAGGTGAGGTTAAAAAAGCGGTTTAATGATTAAACCGCTTTTTAATCGAAGCCTGATTAAGCAGATGGGCGTTTAACGAAAAAACCAATATAAAGCGCAACCACAGCAATACCTGCGTGCAAGAAGTTATCTGCCTGATTCATTTGCATCATGAACAGATCGCCTTGATACCAAAAGCCTGCAACCGCAATCGCGCCGTAGATTAAACCAAAGAGTTTAAAAAACGCGCTGGCTAAGCCTGCTCGGGTTGCCGATAAAATGGCTAATACACCGGATACCACGTGGAACACGTTATGCATTGCATCGACTTGGAAATAGCCTAACATTAAGCCATCCGTCGTGAATTGTGGTAAGAAACCGGCCACACCTGCAAAAATTAATGCAATACCGAATAAAATTGCTAATAACCTGACCATCTTATCTCCTCCCTGACATAAGTAATGAAACCTCGAAGGCTTGATTATACCTATTTGTGCCCCCAATGCGAACACTGGCTGAAGGTTTTTCGCCTGCGCAGGAATTGCACATGACTACCGAGAAGGTGATGACAGTGATGTGAAATCTCTATATGCTTTTCGTCAATTATTTTCGGAAACTTCTCATGACAGCAAACAAACCCGCCCCTTTAGTACTGGTTGATGGTTCTTCGTATTTATACCGGGCTTACCACGCCTTACCGCAACTGATGAATTCACAGCAACAGCCAACCGGTGCTGTTTACGGCATCATCAATATGCTAAAGAAGTTAAAGGCTGATTATCAGCCCACCCACATGGTGGTGGTGTTTGACCCACGTGGGAAAACGTTCCGTGACGATTTATACCCCGCGTATAAAGCCCACCGTGAAGCTATGCCGCCCGAACTTGCAAAACAAGTGGAGCCTATCCACCACATTATTCGTGCCATGGGTTTGCCAATTTTAGTCGTAGACGGGTTTGAGGCTGATGATGTTATCGGCACGCTTGCCAAACAGGCCGAAGCGCACGGGCATGAAACGCTGATTTCAACCGGTGATAAAGACTTAGCCCAGCTGGTGAATGAACATACCACCCTCATTAACACAATGAATAATACGATTTTAGACATTCCTGGCGTGACGCAAAAATTTGGGGTAACGCCAAGTCAAATCATCGATTACCTCACCTTGGTCGGTGATACGTCTGATAATATTCCCGGCGTGAATGGGGTGGGGCCCAAAACAGCGACAAAATGGCTGAATGAATATGAAAGCCTCGATAATTTAGTTACGCAAGCTGAAACAATCAAAGGCAAAGTCGGTGAAAATTTCCGCGCAAGCTTACCGCAACTACCTTTAACCAAACAATTAGTCACGATTAAAAAAGACGTACCGATTCCTCTATCGCATGATGAATTGAAAATTCAAGCTGAAGATACTGATGCGTTAATTCAGTGGTTTAAAACCATGGAATTTAAATCGTGGTTAGCTGAAAAACTCGGGAAAGAAACAAAAAAAGAGGTGGTTAGCAAAAAAGAATACGTCATTATTGATGATGAAATGACTTTAAAAAACTGGATAAAAACCCTGGAAAAAGCAGATCTTTTTGCCTTTGATACAGAAACCACCAGTTTGAATTACATGGAAGCACATCTAGTCGGCGTGTCATTTTCAGCAGAACCTGGCAAAGCAGCCTACGTGCCGTTTGCGCATAATTATTTAGGCGCGCCCAAACAACTGACTGAAAAAACGGTTTTAGGATTATTAAAACCCTTATTAGAAAGCGAAAAACACTTAAAAGTTGGGCAAAATATTAAATACGATTTAGAAGTGCTTGCCAATGCCGGCATTCAACTAAAAGGTATTCATCACGATACGATGTTAGAATCTTATATCACTGATAGCAGCAGCAATGCGCATGATATGGATAGTTTAGCGTTAAAATATTTAGGTGTAAAAACCATTAGCTACGAAGAAGTCGCGGGCAAAGGCGCAAAACAAATTCCGTTTAACGAAGTTGCCGTAGAAATAGCAGGCCCTTACGCTGCGGAAGATGCTGATATTACTTTGAAATTACATCACGCATTGTGGCCGAAAGTGGCGGCGCAGTCAGGATTGAAACACGTTTATGAAACCATTGAAATCCCTTTAATTTCAGTGCTTGCTCGCATGGAACGCACCGGTGTGTTTATCGATCCGCAAAAATTAAAAACGCAAGGAAAAGAATTAGAAGCACGCTTGAAAGAAATTGAAGAAAATGCCTATCAAATGGCTGGCAAAACATTCAATATCAATTCGCCAAAACAATTACAAACCATTTTATTTGAAGATTTAAATTTACCCATTCTTCAAAAAACACCGACAGGACAAGCGTCAACCGCTGATGCCGTCTTGCAAGAACTCGCGCAAGATTTTGAATTGCCGCGTTTGATTATTGAATCTCGTAGCTTAAGCAAACTTATTTCAACGTATACCAGTAAATTAGTGCAGCAAATTAATCCGAACACGAAACGCGTGCACACCTCATACAATCAAACGGGTGCCGCAACAGGGCGCTTATCGTCTTCAGAGCCAAATTTACAGAATATTCCCGTCCGAACGAGTGAAGGTCGCCGCATTCGCCAAGCGTTTATTGCGCCTGCCGGCTGTCAACTAATCAGTGCAGATTATTCTCAAATTGAACTGCGTTTAATGGCGCATATTTCAGAAGATAAAAACCTCGTCAAAGCCTTTACACAAGATTTAGACATTCACCGCGCAACCGCTGCTGAAGTGTGGGGTGTGCCGCTTGCAGAGGTGACCCCTGAGATGCGTCGTGATGCAAAAGCGATTAATTTCGGCTTAATTTACGGCATGTCTGCTTTTGGTTTAACAAAACAATTGGGCATTGATAGACACGCAGCGCAAGATTATATCGACCGATACTTTAAACGCTATCCGGGTGTTGCCAATTACATGGAAAACACGAGACTTCACGCCCACGAAAAAGGCTTTGTTGAAACCTTGTGGGGTAGACGTTTATATTTACCCGACATTAATTCAAGCCAAATTATGCGGAAAAAAGGCGCAGAACGCGCCGCCATTAATGCACCTTTACAAGGTAGCTCGGCCGATTTAATCAAAATGGCCATGCTCTCCATTGATGCGTGGATACAAACCGAAAAACTGCCCTTGAAAATGATTATGCAAGTACACGACGAATTAGTGTTTGAAGTTGAAGATCACTTTTTAGAAGCTGCCATGCAAGGCATACGCGAGCGTATGACGCACGTGGTTGAATTACGCGTGCCGTTGTTAGTCTCTGTGGGTCACGGCGCAAATTGGGATGCCGCATCGGCACATTGAGGATAATATGAGTGAATCACCACAACGATTAATGGCCTTTGATTTTGGCACAAAACGCATGGGCATTGCGATTGGGCAAACGCTCACGCGAAGCGCCACACCCCTTGAAACCCTTACCATGAAAAATGGCAATCCGCCGTGGGATAGTATTCAAAAACTCATTCAACGCTGGAAACCTGAGGCTTTGATTGTCGGTATTCCGCTGAATATGGATGGCACCGATCAACCGATCACCCTAACCGCGCGTGCCTTTGCTGAAACCTTGGCAGAAAAAACGCAATTACCTGTGCATCAAACCGATGAACGGCTCACCACGAAATCTGCCCGCGAACAATTATTTTCAGAAGGCGGCTATAAAGCCTTGCAAACAGGTCAAGTTGACGCTTATGCTGCAAAGTTAATACTTGAAAATTGGTTTGCCTTACACGCATAATCTTAAAAATTTTTAGTGATTTTATGAGATCAACACACATATCAAGGAGAGATGACATGCATGCATCCCATGTTGACCCGGCCACACGCGGCGCACTCAACAACAGCCTAAGGCTTTGCGTCAAAAATGGAGATGACCAGCTGATTCCGAGCTTGTTACAAGAAGGGGCCGACGGCATCGCAGAAGATAAATCTTCTATTTTTAAAGTGGCCGCATTGCACAAACAAGCCGCTTGTATGAAAATGCTCGCTGAACAGTTACCCATCCAAGCAGCGTTTAATATCGAAACCGTGTCGCATAAAAATAATTGGATACTGGATTTGATAATCAAACCAGACATGATTCCTTACCTACTTATTTTCATTAAACATACCCACTGGTTATATACCACATTAAGCCCTCACTCGAATAATATTATTGTTAAAGGCATTTTTACACAATTACTGATAAAATCGGTTGAACTTAATTACTATGAAATTACAAAACTGCTTTTAGAAAAAAACTTACTCGCTCATCAAGATGAAAAAATTGGCAACGAGCTCATGACGATTGCCGTTGAAAAAACGAAAGACCCGCAAATGATCGCGTTATTAAAGAAATTTAACTTAGGAAAAGAACGCTCACGCAGCATTATTATCCCAAACCCCACTTCGCCGGTTGAAATGGCCCTTGCCTTAAACGAAATTCATCACCCCGTTTTTTTTATTATCGAGCAATATTTTGTTAAAAAATTAAGTGAAACGCCGCAATATAATTCGGATATCAGAGCCAAATTACAAATTTTTGCGACACTCGTTCGCATTACAATTCAAGAAAGAGAACCGCTCTTAGTCGAATCAAAAATTAAAGCCTATCTCGATTCTAACCCTTTCCCCATCACCTCTACCGATTTCAGAAAAACGGTAGCTGCTGTCTTAGCCTATCGCGGTGATGAATTACAAGCCGCTGGTTTTCAATATAACAGCAAACTGATCGAACAAAATGGTTTGCAGCCTAGCATTTTCGCCTATATACATTACGGTGATAATTTATTATTTCAATTGCATTTTATTTTGTTTGCAGAAGAAGCAAACTTAAAAGCAGACAAATTCGAACGCTGGTCTAAAAATGTTGAAAATATTATTATTGATCTGGCTGAAAAAGAAAAAATAAATATAGAACATTTCAAAAATATAATTGATGCTGCAACCCACAAACCAGTATTTGGCATTACAACATTTGGCTTTACAAGGCGTCAACGCGTTGGTGATATTCACGATACACAAAGAGCCTTATTGTCGCTGTGCGCACCAGAACATACGCAAAAAAGAGTCGATATGTACACGCAGTACATCGCATTTCTAGCAAAAAAACTTCTTGGTGGACGCTTCAGTGAAACAATACACCACTCTTTGGAAATGCGCGAAACACGCAAGCAAGAAAAATTAATGAAAAAACTAAAACCCTAGGAAACCCCATGTCACTCAATCACAACACGCGTTCGCTTTACTTATTAACCTTCATAGGAATTACCGCCGTTTTAAGCTACGGTTTTTATCTGCAATATGTTGAAGGGGTAGAGCCTTGCCCGCTTTGTATTTTACAACGCATTAGTTTCGGCGCAGCAGGGTTATTCGCATTACTGGGTTTTTTAAGCTACCGTTGCAAATATTCACGCTTATTCTCAAGCTTCTTCGGTTTATTGTTTTCACTCGCAGGCTTAGGCTTAGCACTACGCCAAACCTGGATACAACTCTACCCCTCTGATGCCATGACCGAATGCGGGGTGAGCCTGCAATATATGCTGCAAGCCTTACCCTTACACGAAGTCGCTTATAAAATTTTTGCGGGCTCGGCTGAATGCACTCAACGCACGTGGGAGTTATTTTCATTAAGCATGGCTGAGTGGTCTGCCATCAGCTTTACGCTGCTCACCTTAATGATGCTTTATTTATTAAAGCGCTTTAAGCAAGTTTAAAAAGATGCCGCTCATGGCTAATACTGTCACAAACCGCAGTGTCGCTGAACGACGACACTGCGCGATAATACGCCGCAACCACGATGGTTTACGCACAGCAATATCACGTGAAGAAAACCACGATTTTCCGTAAGAAATAAAAATTTCTTCTCCCGGCAAAATTAAACATAAGGCTTTCACGGTCATTAAAAGACGTTCCGGATCAATAACCACTTTAGCATTCGGTTGATCCGCATGGTTATAAATGGCGCCGGCGCCCAAGGGTAAAACACGCTGCGTTTCATGAAATTTAAACGTGTAATCTCTAAACGCAAACGGTGGTTCTTTCAACACTAACACGTGACACTCTTCAATCACTTGGCCAGGTCGTAAACGCTCACCCGCAAATACACCCATGCCGTGAATAGAAGATGGCTTAATGATTAACTTTCTTTGAATCAACGCATTCATGCATCGCATCCTTACTTTATCTTAACGCCTGCGTTAAACTACACTCACACTTTTTGCTAATGGGGTTGCACATCATGATGATGAAATACCGGTGCTTATTGCTCACCTGCCTGCTCACCTTAGTGTCACCTTTCACTTTTGCCAACCCCGACGAAGACAACTTTGGACAAACCATCCAAATTAATACGCAATTACATAGCTACCTGGGTCAACCCAGCTGGCTGCTCGTCATTCGCGATCTCGACCACGGTCAAAACATTCCTTACCTATACGACTTTCAGGGCGGGCAGAATTTTTGGTTAGCCTTTACCTACGGTCGCAATTACTTAATCACTGCTTCAACTTTAACATTTAACCCTTACGGTAAAACAGTCAATAATTTTTGTGGGCTAGAAAGCCGGGGTCGCATTATTCGAGGACAATCTTTGTTCATCACCCTGCGCGGTGATCTTATCCCTCACAGTACGACGTTTCAGTGCAACCTCATGAAAGTCAATGATGATAATTTCACATTGGCCACCCCTAACTAAGGAGTCACCATGTTATTAAATAATATCTTAGAAGCGATTGGACATACGCCTTGCGTCAAACTAAATCGCGTCGCAAAAGACCTCAAATGTGACGTTTATGGGAAGTGTGAATTTTTAAACCCCGGCGGGTCGGTCAAAGACCGCATTGCCTTGAAAATGATAGAAGCCGCAGAAGCCGCGGGGCAAATTAAACCCGGCGACACCTTGATAGAAGCCACCTCAGGCAATGCCGGCATTGGGTTTGCCTTAGCAGGTGCGGTCAAAGGTTATCGTGTCATTATTACAATGCCTGAAAAAATGAGTCGCGAAAAAGAAGTGGTTCTCGAAGCCTTGGGCGCAAAAATTTATCGCACACCCTCGGAAGCAAAATGGAGCGATCCTGACAGCCACATCTCCCTCGCCCGCAAATTACAAAAAGAAATACCCAATGCCCATGTATTAGACCAATACGCTAACCCCCATAACCCCCTCGCCCATTACGAACACACGGCCAATGAAATCATTGCTGATATGGGCGAGTCGCTGGCAATGGTTGTGATGGGCGTTGGCACGGGCGGAACCATCACCGGGGTAGCCAAATGTTTGAAAGAAAAAATGCCGCACGTGAAAATCATTGGCGTTGACCCCTATGGTTCTATCTTGGGCGGCGGCACCGACGTGTTTCCGTATTTAGTTGAAGGCATCGGGTATGACTTTTTCCCCAAAGTCTTAGATAACCAACTCATTGATGAATACATTAAAGTCAACGACCGCGATTCTTTCAGCATCGCCAAACAACTCATCAAAGACGAAGGTTTATTGGTCGGCGGGTCTTCCGGCACTGCCGTGTTTGCCGCCTTGCAAGCCGCCCGAGACTTAAAAGCAGGGCAACGCTGCTTGGTTATTTTGCCAGACGGCATCCGAAACTACTTATCGAAATTTATTGATGACCAATGGATGAAAACTCACCAGGCAGAACTCAGCGCAAATTAAAAACATCGGCCATGGATTCCTAACGGGGCTACCGGTATACTGCGCCGCTAGCCCAGAAAGAGGAAAGTCTCATGGCCTCACCCGCCTTACAAAAATTAATTCAACACCGTGCCTATCGACTCGTTACCTGGCAACTCATTGGCGTTTTATTCATCGGATTGGTTGCGCTATTATTGAACGGCAGCAAAGCTGGTTTAGGCGTATTCTTAGGCGGCTTATGTTATGCCCTACCCAACTTATTTTTCGTTTGGCGCGTGTTTCGCTACACAAGTGCGCAACAAATGACCCAATTTGTGACTGCCTTCACTTTTAACGAGTTCTTAAAACTGCTTTTTAGCGGAATATTGTTCATTTTAGTTGTTAAAACCTGGCCAGTTAGTTTATTATCCGTGCTCGTTGGATTTGCCGGCGCCATTCTCTCATTTTGGGTGGTCTGCATGTGGCAATTTTCTAAACAAGGCATGTAAGGAGTTGCTTGATGGTCGACGTTGCCACCCCTAGTCAATATATACAGCATCATCTTGGGCACTTAACGCTCAACTTGAAAACGCTATCGCTTGGCGATGACGGCAGCTTTTGGTCTTTAAATCTTGATACCTTAAGCGTTTCGATCATTCTTGGCATTTTAATGCTGACTGTCATGCGCTTTGTTGCCGTCAGAATGCAAGAAATTCCGCGCGGTTTACAGAATTTTGTCGAAATTATCTTCGATTTTGTGAGCAACTCTGTTCACGAAATTTTTCATAAAAAGAGTGCATTTGTCACCTCTTTAGCCCTCACAATCTTTATTTGGGTGTTTTTAATGAACACCATGGACTTGCTGCCGGTTGACCTCATTCCGCGCTTGCTCGGTCAGGTCACGGGCTTGCCGCACTTTAAATCAGTGCCCACCGCCGACCCAAATGCAACATTTGCAATGTCGCTCACGGTGTTTGCACTCATCATCATTTTCAATATTCGTTACAAAAAACTTGGCTTGATCAAAGAAATGTTCACCGCTCCCTTTGGTCCTTATTTATTTCCTGTTAATTTTTGCTTCCGTATTGTCGAAGAATGCGTCAAACCGCTTTCATTGGCGCTGCGGTTATTCGGCAATATGTTTGCCGGTGAACTTATTTTTATTTTAATTGCCATCATGCCCTGGTGGGCACAATGGCCGCCCGGCGCCATTTGGGCTATTTTCCATATTCTTGTGATCACATTGCAGGCTTTCCTGTTCATGATGCTGACTTTAATTTATCTCAGCATGGCACAAGAATCTCATTAACCTTTCATTTAATTAGTTTGAGGAGACACCCATGGATATCGTAAATATTATCGGACAAGTACAAAGCTTCAGCGTTATTGCAGCAGCCATGCTCATTAGCTTAGCAGCACTCGGCACCGGTATCGGCTTTGGTTTATTAGGCGGCAAGTTCCTTGAAGGCGTTGCACGCCAACCCGAATTAGGCCCAATGCTCATGATGCGTATGTTCATTATGGCTGGTTTAGTTGACGCTTTCGCAGCAATCTCCATCGTAATGGGCTTGTTGTTATTCTTCGCAGCTAACCCATTCTTATCCGCTGTGTTAACAGCTGCTAAAGCAGGGACCGTTGGCTAAATTGGTCAAACTAACTTAGGCAAAGATAATCGCGAGGTAATACGATGGATATAAACGCCACACTCATCGGTCAATTCATCACTTTCATGCTCTTGATTGGGTTCACCATGAAATATGTGTGGCCGCCCATCACAAAAGCGATGCACGATCGTGAAAAGAAAATTGCCGACGGTTTGGAAGCGGCAGAACGCGGTCAACGTGAATTGGAAGTGGCTGAGCACCAAGCTTTAACGATTATTCGTGAAGCGCGCCAACAAGCTACCACCATCATTGAACAGGCAACACTGCACTCTGCCAAATTGGTGGAAGAAGCAAAATCGAATGCGCATGTTGAAGGCCAACGCCTCATTGAATTAGCGCAAGACGAAATTGAACGTGAAGTCGCGCAGGCAAAAAGCCAACTCAAGTCACATCTTGCCAGCTTGGCTGTGGCCGGGGCTGAAAAACTCATTAAGCGTCATCTCGATGCCTCATCGCATCATGACTTACTCAATGAATTAGCCGCTGAGATTTAACGGAGAGGCACCATGATTAATCTTTCAAGCCTTGCCAGACCTTACGCGAAAGCCGCCTTCGAAGCCGCGCGCGATGCGAACGCGCTTGACGCTTGGAAAGCGTTTTTAAGCAGCGCTGCATTAATTGCTAAAAATGCACAAGTTCAACGCGCCTTAGCCACGCCTGAAACGTCCACTGAACAAGTGCTCGGTTTCTTTGAAAGTGTCTTAGCTGCAACACTCGATGAAAAGCGTAAACACTTTTTAGCGCTATTGGCTGAAAAACAACGTTTCGTCTTATTGCCCAAAATCAGTGAACAATTTGACCGCTTACTCGCCACGGAAGCCAAAATCGGCACCGCGAAAGTTACCACGGCAGTCGAGGTTGATGAAGCGTATCGCGACACTTTAGCCGCCGCTTTATCAAAACGCACGCAACGTAAAATTTCGGTTCAGTGCCAAACGGATCCTTCCATTATTGGGGGAGCGATCATTCACCTCGACGATCACGTCATTGACGCGTCTATTCGCGGAAAATTAACTCGCTTACTCGAATTTTCATTAAGGTAACCACTATGCAAGTCAAGCCCATTAGCCCAACAGAAATCACCGACTTAATTAAACAACGTATTGAGCAATTTAACTTGCTCAAACCCGAAGTACGCAGCGAAGGGACTATTCTCAGCGTACAAGACGGTATTGTTCGCCTCAATAATCTCGATGATGTGATGCAAGGTGAAATGATTGAGTTTCCCAACCACACCTTTGGCTTGGCGCTCAACTTGCAACGTGACTCCGTAGGTGTTGTTATCTTAGGCGATTCAACCCAATTAGCCGAAGGTCAAACCGCGAAATGTACCGGTCGCATTTTAGAAGTGCCCGTCGGTGAACATTTGCTCGGCCGTGTTGTCGACCCGCTCGGCAACCCGATTGATGGCAAAGGCAGCATTGATAGCAGCTTAACCATGCCCATTGAAAAAGTGGCACCGGGTGTCATCGACCGTGAACCCGTTAACCAACCGCTGCAAACCGGTTTAAAAGCGATTGATGCAATGGTTCCAATCGGTCGCGGCCAACGTGAATTAATTATTGGTGACCGTCAAACCGGTAAAACAGCAATTGCTATCGACACCATCATTAACCAAGCCAATTCTGGCGTGAAATGTATTTACGTCGCGATTGGTCAAAAACGCTCTACCATTGCCCGCGTGATGCGCGATTTAGAAGAACACGGCGCAATGAAAAACACCATTATCGTCAGCGCCAGTGCCTCAGACCCTGCCGCCTTACAATATATTGCGCCTTATGCCGGTTGCACGATGGGTGAATATTTCCGTGACCGCGGCGAAGACGCCCTCATTATTTACGATGATTTAACCAAGCACGCTTGGGCCTATCGTCAAATTTCATTATTGCTTCGTCGTCCACCAGGTCGTGAAGCATACCCAGGCGA
Organism: uncultured Gammaproteobacteria bacterium; assembly: GCA_965653045.1. Lineage (GTDB taxonomy): Bacteria > Pseudomonadota > Gammaproteobacteria > DSM-16500 > DSM-16500 > Aquicella. Next base: position 101,896 of record CBFGYM010000001.1, on the reverse strand, counting down.
TGTATTCTATTTACACTCACGCTTGCTTGAACGCGCTGCACGCGTAAACACACAATACGTTGAAAACTTCACCAAAGGCGCTGTGAAAGGTAAAACCGGTTCGTTAACCGCTTTGCCTATCATTGAAACGCAAGCCGGTGACGTATCTGCCTTTATTCCGACCAACGTTATCTCCATCACTGACGGTCAAATTTTCCTTGAAACCGGTTTATTCAACGCCGGTATTCGCCCCGCCATTAACGCCGGTTTGTCGGTGTCCCGTGTTGGCGGTGCAGCACAAACGAAAATTATTAAAAAATTGGCCGGCGGTATTCGTATTGGTCAAGCTCAATATCGTGAATTGGCTGCGTTCTCTCAATTCATGTCTGATTTAGATGAATCAACCCGTAAACAGCTTGAACGCGGCATGCGCATCACTGAAGTCATGAAGCAAAAGCAATTTATTCCCTTATCCATTGGTGAACAAGGTTTCATTCTGTACGCCGTTGATCGCGGATTTTTAGATAACGTGCCTGTGAATCGCATTGGCATGTTTGAACAAGAATTGCGTTCGTATTTGCGCACAAATCACCGTGAGTTTCTCGACAAACTCAATGAGAAAGGTGACTTCAACGACGAGATCGAGAAAAATATTCGATCTATCATTGACGCATTCAAAGCCACCCAAGCCTGGGATTAAGAGGAGTCTTGCATGGCTATTGGAGCTGAGATACGACACCAAATTCAAAGTGTTGAAAACACCAAGAAAATCACCAAAGCAATGGAGATGGTTGCTGCGAGCAAAATGCGTAAAACGCAAGATCGCATGCGCCGTGCCATTCCTTATGCCAAAAAAATTATGGATGTCATCAGTCACGTTGCCTTAGGCCACTCTGAATATCATCATCCCTTTATGAAAGCGCGTGACATTAAACGCGTGGGCTTTATTATTGTGACCACCGACCGCGGCCTCTGCGGCGGTTTAAATAATAATTTGCTCAAAGCAACCCTCAAGTCTATTAAAGAATACACCGACCAAGGTATTGAAGTGAGTTTGTGCCTCATCGGCAATAAAGCCATGGGCTTTTTCAAACGTATGGGCGGTGAGGTGTTAGCGCATAAAGGTGACATCGGCGACGCGCCGACTGTGACAGATTTGGTAGGCGTGGTGAAAGTGATGCTAGATGCTTATTTAGACAATCGCATAGACGCGCTGCATCTTTGTTCTAATGAATGGTTGCTGCGAGCAAAATGCGTAAAACGCAAGATCGCATGCGCCGTGCCATTCCTTATGCCAAAAAAATTATGGATGTCATCAGTCACGTTGCCTTAGGCCACTCTGAATATCATCATCCCTTTATGAAAGCGCGTGACATTAAACGCGTGGGCTTTATTATTGTGACCACCGACCGCGGCCTCTGCGGCGGTTTAAATAATAATTTGCTCAAAGCAACCCTCAAGTCTATTAAAGAATACACCGACCAAGGTATTGAAGTGAGTTTGTGCCTCATCGGCAATAAAGCCATGGGCTTTTTCAAACGTATGGGCGGTGAGGTGTTAGCGCATAAAGGTGACATCGGCGACGCGCCGACTGTGACAGATTTGGTAGGCGTGGTGAAAGTGATGCTAGATGCTTATTTAGACAATCGCATAGACGCGCTGCATCTTTGTTCTAATGAATTTATTAACACCATGCGCCAAGAACCACACATTCAACAAGTGCTGCCTTTAGTGGCCTCCAAAGAAACCGCGTTGCAACATCACTGGGATTATATTTACGAACCTGATAATGCACCGTTTTTATTGGAAATGTTGATGTCGCGTTATATTGAATCGCAAGTCTATCGCTCCGTGACGGAAAACATTGCGTGTGAAATGGCATCTCGCATGCTGGCAATGCGTAACGCTACCGATAATGCCAAAGAATTAATTGCGAACTTGAAGCTGGTTTATAACAAAGCAAGACAAGCAGCGATTACTAAAGAACTTTCAGAGATTGTCGCTGGTGCGTCAGTACTCTAACCCTATTCGTCGTGAGGTAAGTAAAATGAAACAAGGTAAAATCGTAGAAATTATTGGCGCCGTGGTCGACGTGGAATTTCCACATCATGCTGTTCCGCGTATTTATGATGCACTCAATGTTGATGAGAAAAATCTTATCCTCGAAGTGCAACAACAAATCGGCGACGGTGTTGTGCGAACCATTGCCATGGGTACCACCGACGGTTTACGCCGTGGTTTAACCGTCACGAATACGGGTGAACCCATTCGCGTGCCGGTCGGTGAAAAAACCTTAGGTCGTATTCTTAACGTCTTAGGTGAAGCCATTGATAATAAAGGCCCGGTTGAAAGCGAACGCCGCGACTCTATTCACCGCAAAGCCCCTACGCTTGAAGAACAATCGCCTTCTCAAGAATTACTTGAAACCGGCGTAAAAGTCATCGACTTAGTCTGCCCGTTTGCCAAAGGCGGTAAAGTCGGCTTATTCGGCGGTGCCGGTGTCGGTAAAACCGTTAACATGATGGAACTCATCAATAACATCGCAAAAGAACACTCGGGTTTATCTGTGTTTGCGGGTGTCGGTGAACGTACCCGTGAAGGTAACGACTTCTACAAAGAAATGGATGAATCTAAAGTATTAGATAAAGTTGCGCTGGTTTATGGTCAGATGAATGAACCACCAGGCAACCGTTTACGCGTGGCCTTAACCGCTTTAACCATTGCCGAAGGCTTCCGTGATGAAGGCAAAGACGTTTTATTATTCGTCGATAACATCTTCCGCTACACCTTATCAGGCGTTGAAGTCTCAGCACTGTTAGGCCGTATTCCTTCTGCTGTGGGTTATCAACCCACCTTGGCTGAAGAAATGGGTGTATTACAAGAACGTATTACCTCCACCAAAAACGGTTCTATTACCTCGGTGCAAGCCGTTTACGTGCCTGCCGACGACTTAACTGACCCGTCGCCCGCCACCACCTTTGCTCACTTAGATGCAACCGTTGTGTTGTCGCGTCAAATTGCAGAACTGGGCATCTACCCTGCCATTGACCCGCTCGATTCCACGAGCCGTCAACTTGACCCCTTAGTGGTTGGCCAAGAACATTACGACGTGGCTTTAGGCGTTCAAAAAACCTTACAACGTTATAAAGAATTGAAAGACATCATCGCCATTCTTGGCATGGATGAATTGTCTGAAGAAGACAAACTCATCGTCGGCCGTGCAAGACGTATTCAGCGTTTCTTGTCTCAACCATTCTTCGTCGCAGAAGTGTTCACCGGTACCCCAGGTCGTTACGTCCCTATCAAAGAAACCTTACGCGGTTTCAAAGGTATTTTAAGTGGTGAATACGATCACTTGCCTGAACAAGCCTTCTACATGGTTGGCAGCATTGATGAGGCGATAGAAAAGGCTAAAACATTATGATGGAAGAAAAACTGCGCCTAGAAATTGTTAGCGCGGAACAGGAAATTTTTTCCGGCGAAGCCGTCATGGTTTTTGTGACCGGTGAAATGGGTGAGCTGGGCATTGCACCTGGCCACACCCAACTGCTGACTACCCTGCGACCAGGGTATGTCCGCGTTTCGCTACCGCATGAACAAGAAGAAGTTTATTATATTTCTGGCGGCATGTTGGAAGTTCAGCCGTATTTAGTGTCTGTTCTGGCTGATACTGCGATGCGTGCAGCCGATATTGATGAAGCTGCCGCACTTGAAGCCAAAGCCAAAGCGGAAAAAGCCTTAGCTGGCAAATTAACCGCACTTGATATGGCTCGTGCAACCGCAGAACTGGCTGAAGTGGCTGCTCAAATTCGCGCTGTTCAGCAGTTGAAGCGACGCGCCAGCGGCCAACGCAACTAAGATCAACCCACGAACCCCTGCCACAGGCGGGGGTATCCGATGCAAGGAGTCATCACTATGACAAATGCTGTCGTTACGAAACCAAAACCTGCGCGCCAAAAAAGAAACCTCACCCCTTCCGTCCGTTTTACCTTATCTGATAGCTTAATGCGTTATGCTGAATTACTCGGCTACGGCGATATTCATTTCAAAATTGACCATAAAACTGGTTTGAAAGCCATCATCGCGATTAATAATTTAAACCGAGGCCCTGCCATTGGCGGTTGCCGCATGGTTGCCTACGATACCGTCGACAAAGCCATGATTGATGCCATTCGCTTGGGTTACATGATGAGTTATAAGGCTGCCATTAATGAGTTGCCACACGGCGGCGCGAAAGCCGTCATCATCAAACCCAAAGTCATACACGACCGCGAAGCCTTCTTTGAAAAATTTGGTGAATTCGTTGATGAACTCGGCGGGCGTTACATTACTGCCGTCGATAGCGGCACCAGCCCCATCGAAATGGACATTATTGCTAAAAAAACAAAATTTGTGACTTGCACCACCAATTCTGGCGCCGACGGCGACCCCTCGCCTTTAACGGCCTTAGGGGTAAGACGCGGGATTGAAGCCGCCGTGAAATTTAAACTCGGCCGAGATTCTTTAGAAGGCGTGCACATTACCATTCAAGGCGCAGGCCACGTTGGGTATTATTTAGCGAAAGAATGTCATGCGCTCGGTGCCAAACTCACCGTCACTGATATCAACGAAGCAGCAATGTTACGCTGTGTTGAAGAATTTGGGGCGAGCACGTGCCAACCCAATGACATCTACGACATCAAAGCCGATGTGTTTGCACCTTGTGCCTTAGGGGCCATTCTTAATACGAACACCATTCATCGTTTGAACGTGAGTATTGTGGCAGGCTCGGCCAATAACCAATTATCACACCATCGTCATGCGGCTTTACTAGAAGAACGCGGCATTTTATATGCCCCTGATTTTTTAATTAATGCAGGTGGGTTAATTCACGTGGCTGTGCTGTATTCTAAACGCGGACTCGATGCCTCATTAAAACAAATTAATGATATCTACGAAAAAACCTACGCCCTCTTTGAACGCGCCGCCCGTGAACACATTTCACCAGGTGTGGTTGCAGAGTGCATTGCACGAGAACGCTTAGGCCGCTAAGTTTTTCATCCACCACAAAAACAAAATGCCGGCTTTTGCCGGCATTTTGTTCATAGGCATGAGAGACTAGCTTGCCATTTTAGGGGTGTCTAACAGAGGTTCAGCATCTGAAACTTCTGATGTTGCCGCTGCTTTTACCCCAGCAGGTGCTACTGGTACTTGGTTCAATTTTCTAAACAAGCTATTGATATTGTTACCCAAGTTAGAGTAGTTAAAGCTATCTAAGCGTTTTTGCTTTGCATCACCCGCAATTTTCGCGCCTAAACCCGCAATCACTGACGTCAAACTAAATGTCGCGGCAGACCCTGCCACAATACTAATGCCCAAGGCTGAGCCGGTCATTGCAGCTAAGGTTGCAAGCATTTTAGCGCCAGCAGCTGCCATGAATGTTGAGAATGCTGCAAAGCCTGCACCAATAAATGGGGTGGTTGCTAAACCAAAGGTTGCAACAGCAATCGCAGCTAACGCCGCAATCACTAACATCCCAACTAACACTGCGCCCGCAATGCGTAACTTCTTATTCACATGACGTTCGCTTTCAAAGCTCGCGGCAATTTTTTCAATTTCAGCAGATGTGAAGTGTTTACCTTGTTCTGCGCTTTCTTTAATGCGCTGAACCAACTTCGTCATCTTTTTAATAAAAGGCAAATGTATTTCATCTTTTTTGCCTGCGTCAAAATTTTCTTCTTCCAACGCGAGCGCTGCGTTAAGAATCTTACGAAGCTCTTTTGACACATCGGTGTACACATTCGTATTCTTGTCAAAATAAGCTCTTGAATCCTCTAAACCTAAGCCTGTGATAGGATCAATTACCGTATTAATAAGACCTTGTAACGCTGTTAACTCTTTTGACGCTTTAAATTCTTTCGCCATTATTCCTCTCCTAACAATAGTAAAATATTTGTATAAAAAAAGATCAATATCTAAACATTAATATCCTGGCGCTGTTGATAACATGCCCAATGGGCGCTGTCAACCTGAACCCATCGCCGCTAAGCCTTTCAGGTTCGAGGCTCTGGGTGGTATGATGAAAGCACCCCTCATTAGGAGTTTTTTATGCGTTGGATAATCGCCGCCCTTTTAAGCACCCTTCTTGTCAGCACCAGCTTCGCTGAAGACGCGAATAATGCTTTCGCTCTCAACACCAACGGATTTCTGAACGAAGGCATCATGCCCGTACTTTACACATGTGATGGGAAAAATGTCTCGCCTGAACTGGACTGGACTAACACCCCAGCCAAAACCCAATCGCTAGTCTTATTAATGACCGATGAAAACGCCCCGCAACGCCCATTTTATCATTGGGTTCTTTATAACCTGCCTGCCAGCACCACTAAGCTAGCACAAGGACTCACTAAAGCCCCCTCTGGCAGCGTCATGGGTCTGAATACCTTTGAGAAATTACAATACGACGGTCCTTGCCCGCCAAAAGACAGCACCCACACTTATACCATCACGCTATACGCACTAGACACCAGCTTAAAACTGCCCGATGGCAGCAACGGTGAAACGGTTTCGAATGCCATGAAAGACCATATATTGGGAAAAGCGGTGTTTGTGGGTGTTTATAGCCGCTGGATACGTTAGAGGAAACGATCATGACAAATTTTTTTGATTACTCACCTGAAGTAGCCAATGCCATACGCGATAAAAAACCCGTGCTTGCCCTTGAGTCAACCATTCTTACCCACGGTTTGCCGTATCCAGAAAATGTAGAAACCGCAAAAGTGATTGAGAGCCTAGTGCGTGAACAAGGCGTAACACCTGCAACCATTGCCGTGCTTGCCGGCAAAATTAAAATTGGGCTGAATGAAGATGAATTAGAGTTATTAGTCAATGATGAAAACGTGATGAAAGCCAGTAAGCGTGATTTACCGTATTTAATTACTGAAAAGAAAAACGCGGGGACGACCGTGGCGGCAACATTGTTTTGTGCTGATGCTGTGGGTATACGTGTGTTTGCAACGGGTGGCATTGGCGGAGTGCATCGCGGTGAGGCTTTAGATATTTCAGCTGATTTAATTGAGTTATCACGCACGCCCATGGCTGTGGTGTGTGCAGGCGCCAAAGCCATTTTAGATTTGCCACGTACTTTAGAATATTTAGAAACGCACAGTATTCCCATTGTCGGGTATCGCACTGATTCTTTACCCGCTTTTTATAGTTCACAATCACCGCTCGTGTTACCAACACGTGTCGATGATATCCGCGCGATTGTGAATTTGCTCAATACGCATTGGCAGTTGGGCTTATCATCCAGTGTGTTAATTGCCAACCCCATTCCGCGTGATGAAGAAATTGAAGCGGCGATTCTTGAGCCCATGATTGAATCAGCGATACAACAAGCTGATGAAATGAAAATTCGGGGCAAAGAAATTACGCCGTTTTTGTTAGATAAAATGGCGAATGCGACTGAAGGTAAAAGTTTGAAAGCGAATATTGCCTTGATTAAAAACAATGTGATATTAGCCGCGGAAATTGCAAAGGGTTTAAGTGCACAATAAACGTTTTACTTCGTCGTCTTCGACTTGCGGGAATTGTTCATACCAATTCCCGACAGCGTTTAAAACAGTGGGTTGTAACGGACAAACAAAATCATCGACTAATAATGATAATGCTTTAACAACCTCAGGGTCGGCAACGGGCACAGCAACAATGAGTTTTCTAGGATGAAATAATTTTAATGTGTCTATCGCAACACGTAATGAAGCACCCGTTGCAACACCATCATCAATTAAAATAATATTTTTGTTTTTTAAGTCGGGCATGACGCGCTCACCGCGATATTGTTGCTGACGTCTAGTTAATTCTGTTTTTTCTTTTTGCGTGACCGCTTCAATTTCTTGTTTTGTCACACGACACTGCTGAATAATCTCGTGATTTAAAAAAACCTTTCCCCCTTCTGCCAACGCACCCATCGCTAATTCCTGATGCCCCGGCACACCTAATTTTCTAACAATAAACACATCAAGCGGTGCATTTAAACTTCTCGCAACCACCGCCGCCACCGGCACCCCACCGCGCGGAAGTGCAAGCACCAACACATCCTTCATCTGCTGATACTCCAGCAGCGCGTCGGCCAACTTATGCCCTGCGTCAACCCTGTCACGATATTGAGTCATCACCATCCTGCCTTTACGATAAAAGGTAATTAAAGTATAGTCGATACTCTCTATCTTATTAATTAAATTGTGTTATTTTTAAATAAAACGCCAGGCATGAACACAATAAACTATAAATAACAAACCACAATAAACTAAAAACAACGTGACACAATAAACTATATATTATAAAATACCCTCACATACACTGCGTTATTGACTAAAGGATTCATTGTGGCGACACCATCAGAAAAACTAGCATCTTCGCTTGAAGCGCTTAAATTACTACAATCTACAGGTGTAATGACAATTCAAAGCCGTGATCTCACGCGCATTCATCGTGAACGTTTAGTTAAATATGGTTTTTTACAAGAAGTTATTAAAGGATGGTATATACCCTCAAGACTTGATGAAACTGCGGGTGAAAGCACAGCGTGGTACGCATCATTCTGGGATTTTTGTACCGCTTACCTGAATAAACGATTTAATGATCAGTGGTGTTTATCGCCAGAGCAGTCATTATGTTTACATGCTGGCAATTGGGCCATTCCAAAACAACTGCTGGTTTATACCCCGGATGGGCAGAATAATATTACGAATCTTCCCTATCAAACGAGCATTTTAGATGTAAAGCATAATATTCCTTTACGAAAAAATATTATAAATCTTAATGGCATGCGTGTCTTTGAGATAAACCATGCGCTTGTTTATAGCACGCCACGATTTTACATCAATCATGTTACTGATGTAAAAACCGTATTATCTTTATTAAGAGATGCTTCAGACATATTGAATATAACATTGGCAGGCGGTCATAGTACGATTGCTGCTCGAATAGCGGGCGCATTGCGACAGGTAGGTAGAAAAACGCTGGCTGATGAAATCAGCAAAACCATGGATTCAGCAGGTTACAAAATCAATGAAACGAATCCATTCAAATCTTCGCAAACAATAACATTCTCGCATCATGAACGCTCACCTTATGTGAATAGATTAAAAATATTATGGCAAGAAATGCGTGACGTCGTTATTAAAAATTTTCCCTCTCCGCCAAAAAAGAAAATCAGTACTGAGGTCTATTTACGAAACGTTCACAAAATATATGTAACAGATGCATACCATTCATTATCGATTGAAGGTTATCGTGTTAGTGAGGCATTGATCGATCGCGTAAGATCAGGATCTTGGAATCCTGACAACAACCAAGAAGATAAAGATCACATTGCGGCACTCGCAGCCCGCGGTTATTGGCAGGCATTCAATGCGGTAGAAAATAGTTTACGCAGTGTTCTTGGTGGAGAGAATGCAGGAGTACAATTTGAAAAAGATCACCGTGATTGGTATCGTGAAATGTTTACCCCCTATATCGTTGCCGGTGTTTTAAAACCAAGTGATTTAGCAGGATATCGTAGTAACCCTGTATACATTCGTTGTTCTAAGCATGTACCGCCAAACATTGATGCTGTTCGAGATTTAATGCCGGCCTTATCAGCATTAATAACTGAAGAAACGGAGGCCAGTGTGAGAGTTGTTTTAGGACACTTTTTCTTCGTTTATATTCATCCATACATGGATGGCAATGGTAGGATGGGGCGATTTTTAATGAATTTGATGTGCACCGCTGGTGGTTATCCTTGGATTATTATCCCCGTCGAAAAAAGAAAAATATATATGGCTGCACTAGAAGAAGCGAGTGTAGAACAAAATATAAAACCGTTTACGCAATTTATTGCTAAATTACTTGACGAGGAAGTAAAATGAAAGAATACATCAAAAATAATCACCCTCGGCAATTACTTGCAAAACTACGAAACGGCGCCTACGCGCACCCTGGCGAAGAAGAAGCCATTGATATTATGCTAGAAGCGCTAGCACCGCTGATTAATTTTGCTGAAAATCTTGAGGTGTTAGATGTAGGCTGCGGCTTGGGCGGGACAGCAAACTATATTAAACAAACGAAAAAATTTAACCTCACCGGCATTGATATTGATAAAAACGCCATTGATTACGCGAAACAACATTACCCTGATATTCGCTTTATTCACGACGATATTGCTAAAAACACACAAGATGAAAAATTTGATATTGTCTATCTCTTTAATGTTTTATATCAATTTGAAGAAAAAGAAAAAATAATAAGCACACTCGCAAAGCTTACGAAAACCAACGGGTTACTCATTATCTCAGACTACACCACAACCACTACACACGAACTAACTGACCTCGCCGGCAGACCCATGCACCCTATCAATGCAGAAGAAATATTACCAATACTCGCCAAAAATAACTTCAAACTCATCAAAACCATCAACCTCGACAAAAAATATGCCGAATGGTACGAGCATACTCTCCACAAACTCGAAGAATCACGCGATATCTTACTCACCGAGTTCACACAAGAATGCTACACCTTAGTCGAAACCACATTCCACACCCTCCTATCACAAATCAAAAACAAAACATTAGGCGGGGAAATTATTTATGCAATTAAAATAAAGAAATAATGTTTGAGTTCGTTTGTTGAGTTTCATTACAAGCAGATGCTGAGTCTGAACGTTTAGTACTCCTCAGCATCTCCATCATATTGCGTTCATGCTCAGGAAAATAAATAGACATAATCCTAAGAATATCAACCGAATTAACTTGCCAAACTAACGCCGTGTCTAAAAGAAGATCGCTTATTTTAATACTGATTCTTTCAGAAGCAGACTCAAGGACAACCGTCATCTCTTGTAAGTCAATTTTTCTCAATTGAAATTTAGCGCGTGATACTGAATGCGAGCCGAATGTAGTGCCTATAATAAGCAGTTGCGCTGGAGAAATGCATGCTTGAATATCTTTATTTTTGAAAATATCAGAGACACCAACTTTGATTAAACGGCCATCAAGACCAAGAATTTCATTAAACTCACAAATCATTGTGTTGTTTTTTATTTTGATTGTCTTCAACTTTAATCGATTATGTTTGTTGTTGTAAAAAGACTGAAAAAATATTTCCTGAAACCACTTAAAAAATTTCTTCATACAAATTCACCCCAACATTTTTATTTGAATAAATACTCATGGGATTGAAAGAAGTATCAACATCAAATATATATTTTTTTTCGATTTTTTTGCAGAAACCAATAGTAGGTATTGCTATAAAAAGCACCAACAGACTCATGATAATTTTATAAACGTATGTAGATAAGCATATATCAAGAATATCACTCCAACTCAAAATATTAAAAAAATTGATAGGATAAATGATAGAAACTAAAATGGCTGTCGTAGCCATAGAATTCAATAAAAATCTAACAAAAATAAATTTTCCTAAAAAATATAATTTTAACTTTGAATTAATAATTGAAGACATATAAAAAGTTATAACGATACCAAAAGGACTAGATAAAAAGACTCGCCAAATACTCTTATATGCGATGGAATATGCCTTTATTATACTCGGATCATAATTTGGAGGAGAAGGTAGCCTAGGAATAATAACCAATCCCAACAAAAATATCATTTGCGCAATTACAAGACTAATAATTGATTTCGATGCGTTCTGATGCCCATATACTTCATTGATACAAATCATTATCAATGATGTTGCAGGAAATATGATTCCACTCAACGCAATAGGGTGATTAAAAATCAAAACAATTTTAAATATAAAAGAATCGCACAAAAATAATGATGCAATTAAAAGGGCGTTAAAAATTGAAAGAAGTTTGTAATTCTCTAATCTTGCTTCATTATTTACATATAAAATTTCTTCAATAGCCATTTATATTCACTCAATATTGAATAATTTGAACAAGAACACCGCATATATGTGTTTCATTTTTAGGATGGATTTCAATTGCATCCACGGTGTCAATACTTCTAAGTTGATAAAAATTATTCTTGCAATATATACGTTTAATTTGATTAGACGCATCTTTTGATTGAAATAAAACGATATCCCCATCTGCAACTTTATCTGGGAAAGTAAAGACAAAAATTGCATTATCTTTAAACACACGTGAAAAACCTTCACTTGAAGGCTTAATACCGAAAAACTTGTCGTTTTCTGCTCCGATTGATATATCAATTAATAATTTTTTTCGAATAGCAGAATCATTCATTCTATCGAAAGCATGAATATCGTAAATAGGTATTGCGATCGATTTAGTTTCAGCTTTGTATCTTGCCGTCGAGCTCAGGCCAAGAAATTCCTGAATGGAAACGCCAAAAAAATTACTTAATTGTGATATTATCCCAATAGTTGGATTGCCTATCCCTCTACGCAAACTACTAATTGCTGCAGTCGAGATTCGCACCGCGGAACTAAACTGCCTTATCGTAATTGAGCGTGACTTTAAGTAATACCTAAGCCTTTGTGAAACCAAGCTAATGATTTCATCTTTATGAAATTCATCATGATAAATAATACTTTTTTGATTGTGTGTATACATATCAACTTTATAAAATAATTTTTTTGTAAAATACGTCTCTCTATTAAAAAAATCAAGATAAATCTATCCAAAATACCGTCTATTTTTTAAGCAAGATTCTATTAAGTAACACTGTACTATTTGGCTCATGCCTGCGATAACAAACAAAGCTATCTATTTGCTTAATCCACAGCCCGCATCGCAAGATTTTTAAGTGCCTGAGGCAAGCCTTTTGCGATTTGTTTTCCGATGACTCTTGAGAACAAGAAGGTCAGTAGTCCTTTGATTTTAACGGTGTGGGTCACTAGCACAGTGTCTGGATCAATGGTTTTAATTTCATGTTCAAAGATAAGTTGTGTAAAAGGTAGACGGGCGATATTCGTAAAAGATTTTTCGTAAGTAAGTTCTGTTATTTCAAAATGAACCGCCGGCCCGCCTTTGGGTTTTAATTTTCCCTTGCTACAGGCTTTAAATTCACCTTCTAATACACACGATTCAACCTCTTCATCCCACAAAGGCCACTCCGATGGTTTATTCCAAATATTCCAAATCGCTGAGGGCGTTGTATTAACTTTAATCGATTCGCTGACTTGCCACATACTCATGCTCCCTAAAATAGTATTAAACTTACTTCCCAATACAAAACGTTGAAAAGATGCGGCCGAGGAGGTCGTCGGGGGTAAAGGCGCCGGTGATTTCGCTTAGATGGTTTTGGCAGAGACGAAGTTCTTCGGCGAAGAGTTCAATGGCTTGGGTAGAAAGAAGGGTTGCGGCAGCGGTGTTGAGGGTGTCACTTGCACGCGTGAGTGCGTCTAAGTGACGACGGCGAGCAAGATAAATGCCTTCCCCTGCGGGTTGGAAACCCACGAGTGATTTAATTTTCTCTTTTAATAATATTAACCCTTCACCCGTTTTTGCAGAAATCAAAACCATCGGCAAGGTGTTATCTTCAACAACTGATATGTCCGCTAAATCACACTTGTTCACGACCAATAAAATACGACGATTTAAAAACTGCGTTTTCGCTTTTTCAATTTCATGTGCCAAATCGTGTCGCGACGCATCAACTAAATACAACACCAAATCCGCTTCCGCAATTTCCGCCTGCGCACGGCGTATGCCTTCTTGCTCAACCACATCATCACTCTCACGCAATCCTGCTGTATCAATAATGTGTATCGGCAAATCATCTAATAACAAATGATCACGCAACACATCACGCGTGGTGCCCGCAATCGGTGTCACAATCGCCAGCGACTTACCCGCCAACGCATTCAACAAACTCGATTTCCCCACATTCGGCTCACCGGCAATCACCACCGTAATCCCTTCACGCAATAAAGACCCTTGCTGTGACTCTGCCTGTAATTGCTTCAAATCTGCTTGAATGACACTCAACTGCGACAAAACCGTTTCATGACTTAAATAGTCAATGGCCTCATCCGCAAAATCAATCATTGCTTCAACATATAAACGCAATTGAATCACTTTTTCAGTCAGTGCATGAATCGCTTGCGAGAAATTTCCCTGCAACGATTTCACCGCTAATTTTGCAGCCTGCGTAGACGCAGCATCAATCAAATCAGCCACAGCTTCGGCCTGCACCAAATCCATTTTCCCATTTAAAAAGGCCCGCTCAGAAAACTCACCCGGCTTAGCCAAGCGCGCGCCTAACACAAGAATCCGCTGAAGCACTTGATCAACCACCACGGGGCCGCCGTGACCTTGACACTCTAAAACGTCTTCCCCCGTAAACGAATGCGGACCTTTAAAAAACAAAGCAATGCCATCGTCTATCGCTTCATTCGTTTCATTATAAAACGGCGTATGGGTGGCTAATCGGGGCGTTAATTCACGGTGGAGTAAATCAGAGATAATTGCGGGAACCAAAAGGCCTGACACACGTATCACCGCCACACCACCCCGACCTGGCGGGGTGGCAACAGCAGCAATCGTTTCAATGTTATTTCTTTTTGTGTGCATATTCTTTTTCAATTTTACGCAAAATATGCCACTGCTGTAAGAATGACAACGTATTATTCACAAACCAATATAACATCAAGCCCGATGGGAAATTCGCAAACAACACCGTGAACACCACAGGCATTAACATCATGACTTTCGCTTGCATCGGATCTGGCGCAGGCGGGTTCAAGCGTTGTTGAATGAACATGGAAATACCCATTAAAACAGGCAACACGTAGTATGGGTCTTTCGCTGATAAATCATGAATCCATAAAATAAACGGCGCTTGTCTTAATTGCACGCTTTCAACCAATACCCAATACAGCGCAATAAATACCGGAATTTGAATTAAAATCGGCAAGCAACCACTCATAGGGTTTACTTTTTCTTCACGATACAACTCAAGCGTAGCTTGCGTGAGTTTTTGTCTGTCATCGCCAAACTTCTGTTTCAAGGCTTCCATTTTCGGTTGCAAACGTTTCATTAAACTCATGGAACGATAGCTTTTCGCAGACAAGCCATAAAACATTGCTTTGATAATGACAGTGACCAATACAATCGACCAACCCCAATTACCAATCACATCGTAGATATGTTGCATCATCCAGAAAATAATGACGGAAATAAACCACAACCAACCGTAATCAATGGTCAACTGTAACCCGGGCGCTGTTGCAGATAATTGATCTGCCAAAGCAGGGCCGGTATAAAGCGTGGTATCAAACGAGGCTTTTTGGCCCGGCGCAACATTCAAGGGTGAACCAATCATCCCAATGGTATAAAGACCGTTGCTTGAAACACGTGAATAATAATTTGAAACAGCATCTTTCGGCGGAATCCAAGCACTAATGAAATAGTGTTGAATCATTGCGGCCCAACCGTTTTGAATCGAAACATCCACGTTCTTTTCTTGCATTTGTTTAAAGCTAATTTTTTCGTAAGGCTTTTGCTCGCTAGAAATGGCAGCCCCGAAATACGTCGCTAAATTCATCATGCCACTATGGTTGACCGGCGGTGTGTTTGTTCGCACTAACTGGGTATATAAATTCCCCTGCCAAGCCGCGCTGGATTCATTGATAATGTCGTAATGCACTTTCACTGCATAACTGCCGCGCGTGAACACAAACGATTTCACGACGGTAATATTATGTTTGGTCCACGTCATATTTACGGTTAAGGTGTTTTGACCTGGTGCCAAGGTATAGTTTGTATCTTCCACTTTATAAATGGCTTGTGCATCTGAGGTATCAGGCCCGTCTTGACCCAATAACCCACTCTCTGCGATATAGCGCGTCGCAGGATCATTCGTTAATAAAGTATAAGGAACGCTAGAACCCAAGGTTTCGGGATATTGCGGTAAGTTAGACCCAACCACATCACCGCCTTGTGTATCTAAAGTTAAGGTCATCACGTCTGTTTTAACCGTGACCAAGGCACCTGCGCTAGAAGGTGGGGTTAAGTCACCGGTTGCCGCAGATTGTACAGCGGTCGTCGTTGCCGCAGCAGCCGTTGCTGGCGTTGGCACATAACGGTTTGCATTCACGGCCGTTTGCGTTGGCGCGGTTGAGGCCGCAGTCACCGGTGGATGATCTTTTTCCCACGCTTGATAAAGAAACAGCCCCACAGCCACCAAGGCCGCATATAAACCGATACGAATTATCTCTAACGCTTTATCTAACATGAGTGATCTCAACTTTCTTTGGGTTAAGGAACAGGGTCAACGCCGCCAGACTGCCAAGGATGACAGCGCAACACGCGTTTAATCATTAAATAACAACCTTTCACAACACCGTAACGCGAGACGGCTGTCATGGCATACGTCGAACACGTTGGTTCAAACCGACAACAAGGGGGCAGTAACACCGCCAAACAATATCGATAAACACGAATGAGGCGAAGCACAAAAGCTTGAACTAAACTTTTTGAATGAATCGCCATGCGTTATCTACTTCTTGTCGAAAAATCGGTTTTGTTTGTTGGTCGCATGCCTTTTGCGGCATTACTAACACATCAAAACCCGCTAATTGGGCTTGATGATGCCGAAAACTCTCTCTCACTAACCGTTTTAACAACTGACGACTGACGGCTTTTCTGACAAATCGTTTGCTCACTAAAACCCCTAAACGGGCATGCGGCAATTGATTAGGCTTGTAAAGCACACGGAGAGAAGGACGCGAGATTTTCTTAGATTGACGAAAAACAGACTGGAAATCTGACTCAGATACCAGCCTGCATTTCTTGGGAAAACTAAACAGCAAGCCTTGCGCGGCCTTTCGCACGACGACGGCTCAAAACAGCACGACCGTCTTTCGTTGCCATACGGGCACGAAAGCCGTGAGTTCTTTTTCTTTTTAAAACACTGGGTTGATACGTTCTTTTCATAGTAAATTCCAAATCTTTAAAGTCGACTCAAGGGGGCTTATCTTAGGGCTAGCCAGGTTAATTGTCAAACAAAAACCAAAGCCGCCGATAAAACCCCCGCCCGAGGCGGGGTTTGTGTAAAGTTTATGCAGATTCACCGCTTTCTTGTTGAGGTGCTGACAATGTCATCACTTCTTTCATGCTCAAGCGAATGCGACCCTGTCTATCAATTTCAAGCACCTTCACTTTCACCACTTGGCCTTCAGAGAGTTTGTCGCTCACTTGGGCAATACGCTCAGGGGCGATTTGTGAAATGTGCACTAAACCTTGCTTGCCTGGTAAAATATTTACCAGTGCGCCAAAGTCCATCAACTTCGTTACCGTCCCTTCGTAAATAGAACCCACTACCACATCAGCAGTAATCGCTTCAATGCGGCGAATTGCTTCTTCACAAGCGGCTAAATCAGCTGCGGCCACTTTCACGATGCCATCGTCGGTTAAATCAATCACGGTGCCGGTTTCTTCGGTCAAGGCACGAATGGTCACGCCGCCTTTCCCAATCACATCACGAATTTTATCGGTTGGAATGCGAATGGTTAAAATGCGAGGCGCGTAAGCCGACATTTCTTGACGTGGGGTGTTCAATTGTTGGTTCATTAAACCCAAGATGTGGAGTCGGCCATCACGGGCTTGCGCTAAGGCTTTGTCCATAATCGCTTCGGTAATGCCATCAATTTTAATATCCATTTGAAGGGCGGTCACACCATTTAAGGTACCGGCTACTTTAAAGTCCATATCGCCTAAGTGATCTTCATCGCCTAAAATGTCGGTAAGTACCGCGTATTGGTCGCCTTCTTTCACTAAACCCATTGCAACGCCGGCAACGTGAGACTTAATCGGGACGCCTGCGTCCATTAAAGCCAAACTGCTGCCGCAAACGGTAGCCATGGAACTTGAACCGTTAGATTCGGTAATTTCAGATACCACACGCATCACGTAATTAAAATCAGCCATCTTCGGTAGAACCGGTTTCACGCCGCGTTTTGCTAAGTTACCGTGACCAATTTCACGACGTTTAGGGCTGCCAACCATGCCTACTTCGCCCACGGAATACGGAGGGAAGTTATAGTGCAATAAGAAAGTGTCTTTTGTTTCACCATTTAAAGACTCGATGGTTTGCGCATCACGTTCAGTGCCCAAAGTCGCAACCACTAAAGCCTGGGTTTCACCGCGGGTGAATAAGGCAGAACCGTGGGTACGAGGCAAAACACCGGTTTTAATATTGATGGGGCGAACCGTGCGGGTGTCGCGGCCGTCAATACGAGGTAAACCTTGCAAAATACGGCCACGAACGGTTTTACGTTCTAAGCGATCTAAGGCTGCTTTCGCGCCTTGTAGTAAGCTCGCTTCTTCGTCTTTATTCGCGTTTTCAGCCGCTAAGGTGTCTAATACACGGTCACGAATGTCAGAAAGAGTTTGTTGACGCTCTACCTTGTCGCTGATTTGGTAGGCCGTTTCAACATCCGCTTTTGCTAAACCATCAACTTTCGCTTCAATGCTAGCATTCACTTCAGAAGGTGCCCAATCCCACACTGGGGTGCCGGCTTCTTTCACTAATTCTTTGATAGATTGAATTGCGGTTTGCATTTCACGGTGTGCATACGTCACAGCGCCTAACATCACGTTTTCGGGCAATTCGTGAGCTTCTGATTCCACCATCAACACTGCATTTTCGGTCCCTGCAACCACCATATCAAGGGCTGAGGTTTCTAATTGCTTAGCCGTTGGGTTTAATAAGTAATGACCATCGGCATAACCCACGCGCGCGCCGCCTAATACACCGGCAACAGGCAAGCCTGACAAGGCCACTGCTGCGGAAGCACCCAACATCGCAGGAATGTCTGGATCAATTTCTGGGTTAACGGATAAAACCGTCGCAATAACTTGCACTTCTAGGTTAAAACCTTTCGGGAATAAAGGACGGATTGGACGGTCGATTAAACGCGAGGTTAAGGTTTCATATTCAGATGGCTTGCCTTCACGCTTGAAATAACCGCCAGGGACACGGCCTGTTGCATAACTTCTTAGTTGGAAGTTCACGGTTAAGGGGAAAAAGTCTTTGTCCATGCCGTTATCAACACAAACTAAGGTCACCAGAACAACAGTGTCGTCCATGGAGACTAAAACAGAAGCGGTAGCTTGACGAGCAATCGCGCCCGTTTCAATGGTAACTGTATGATTACCGTAACGAAATGATTTTGTAATTGGATTCACGAATAAATACCTGCTTGGTTGAGGGCTTAATCGCAAGCGCCCGCATAAAGCGGGCGAGTGTGATCATACCGTATGAAAGGGATATGCAAATTAACCGCGGACATCTAACTCTTTGATAATTGCGGTATAGCGCTGAGCGTCAACACGCTTTAAGTAGCGCATTAAACGACGACGTTGGCTAACTTTATTGGTTAAGCCGTAACGTGTATGAAAGTCGTGCTTGTTCACTTTTAAATGCTCGGTTAAAGCATTGATGCTAGCCGTTAAAAGAGCAATTTGCACTTCGGGCGAGCCGGTGTCATTCTTGCTACGTTTATGAGTTTTAACGATTTGTGCCTTGGTAGCGGTTGTTAACGCCATTATTACTTCTCCACTGAGTTTCTTCTTGCAATGCTTTCGTTGTATAAAAAGAAGCGCTATTGTAGCGAAGCACAAGCGCAGTAACAAGCCCTATCTCAAATTAAAACAATGAATACGCTATGCCTTCAGTATTGCCTAGGTTAAAATAGAGGAATACTCTACAAACAAAATAAGCGACGAGAAATTATCATGTTGAAAAAATTAAAAAAACTCATTAAAACCGCTTTTATTTTTAGTTTTGTCTGCGCCAACACCACCTGGGCTGACACGAATTTTTACAATCAGCACCCTTGGTCTTTAATGTATTACTACGGTCAAACCGTCGATAACCCCTTGGTCGACATCTTCGTCGGCAATGTTAATCACTGGCCCGAGCATATTCAGTCCGTCGAATTGGCCAAAACGCTAGACACCGACAACCCGCTGCGCCGCTTTTTCAGCCCCATCGTCAGTGTTGTTCAATTTGCAGGCAGCGGTACTGTCAGACAAGGCAACGATGAAAACACGATTTATGAATTCGAGCCTTACTTATTATTCCGCTGGGTGAACCTTCCCTGGAACCAAACCGTCAACACGTCTTTTGCGATTGGCGAGGGCGTTTCATACGTGAGCTCCGTTCCTGCGATTGAAGCAAGACAGAACGATAATACCAAACGTTTATTAAATTACCTTGCCTTTGAAGCCACCTTCGCCCTACCCAGCCACCCTGAATGGCAGCTGGTTGCGAAAATTCATCATCGCTCGGGTGCCTATGGCCTCTACCACGCCGGCAATACCGGTTCAAATGATGTTGGCCTGGGCATTCGTTACTTGTTTGATTAACCCTTGGGTTTAAATGCTTGAATCCCGGTTTGAGATCTTCCTAAAATAAGGGCATGAATATCCGCCGTGCCCTCGTACGTCTTCACGGTTTCTAAATTTAATAAGTGACGAATGACGTGAAAATCTTCGGTGATGCCATTGCCACCATGCATATCGCGTGATTCCCGCGCAATATCTAAGGCGGTGACGGTCGAAAACCGTTTCATCATCGAAATCATTTCCGTCGTTGCGCGCCCTTCGTCTTTTAAACGACCCAAACGCAAACACGACTGCAAACCCAAGGTAATATTCGTTTGCATATTTGCTAATTTGAACTGAATTAATTGATTCGCGGCAAGCGGCTGCCCGAATTGATGACGGTCCAGCGTATACTGACGTGCCGCATGCCAACAAAATTCCGCGGCGCCGAGCGCTCCCCACGAAATGCCAAATCTTGCGTTATCTAAACAACCTAAAGGACCCGATAAACCCTCCGCTTTCGGTAATTCGTTTTCAGCGGGCACAAAGACTTTATCCATTAAAATTTCACCGGTCACCGATGCACGTAAACTAAATTTACCGTGCATCACCGGTGCTGATAACCCTTTCATGCCTTTTTCAAGAATATATCCGCGAATACGACCCGCCTCGTTTTTGGCCCATACGATAAACACTTCAGCAAGCGGCGAGTTAGTAATCCACATTTTACTACCCGATAATTCAAAGCCGCCAGGCACCGATTTAGCTTTGGTTTCCATGCCTCCGGGGTCTGACCCGTGATTAGGTTCGGTTAACCCAAAACACCCTATCCATTCACCGCTTGCCATCTTCGGCAAATATTTTTCTTTTTGCGCATCACTGCCATACGCATGTATCGCGTGCATGCTTAAACTTGATTGCACACTGACCGCAGACCGATAACCTGAATCAATGCGTTCCATTTCACGCGCAATAAGCCCGTAAGAAACATAATTGACGCCTGCGCACCCGTAACCGTGTATGGTTGCCCCTAAAAACCCAGCTTCACCAAATGCACGCATGAGTGCAGGGTCGAAGGTTTCATCGTGAAAAGCGGCCAGTACGCGCGGTTTTAAAACCGTTTGTGCAAAATCGTGTGCGGATTGTTGAATTAAACGTTCTTCTTCGGTGAGTTGTTCGTTGAATAATAAGGGGTCGTCCCACTGAAATGCGGTTGATGAAGTCACAATAATCTCCCTATATTTAATCAATCACTAATCCGTCTTTTAAGGTGACAACGCGACGGCATTGTCGGCTAATGTTTTGATCGTGCGTCACAATTAAGATAGTTCGGCCTTCTTCATGCAATTGATGAAACAAAGCCATCACCTCACTGCCTGTGCGAGAATCTAACGCACCGGTTGGTTCATCTGCAAGAATAATTTGCGGTTGATTCACCAAGGCACGGGCAATTGCAACGCGTTGTTGCTGCCCGCCTGATAATTGGTTAGGCGTGTGTTGTGATAAACTCGCAACACCCATTTTTTCAAGATAAGACAAAGCACGATCTTTTGCTTCGTCTGTAGGCACTTGCGCATAAAATAAAGGTAACATCACATTTTCAAGTGCGGTGAGTCTTGGCAATAAAAAGAAAGATTGAAACACAAACCCAATTTTTTGGTTACGAAAGGCAGCAAGCGCCTCATCTGATAAACACTCGACCGTTTGTGATTCAAAGTGATACGTACCACTGCTGGGCCTATCGAGTAGCCCAATAATATTCATTAGGGTTGATTTACCCGAGCCAGACGTGCCTACAATTGCTGTTAATTCGCCGCGTTGAATTTGCAAAGAAATATTATTTAAAGCCGTCACAGATTGTTCAGGCAATGCATATTCTTTCGTAATATTTTTAAGTTCAATCAGGCACGACAAGTCTATCTCCGGCTTTTAATCCTGAGGTTATCATAACAGATGTTTCTGAGGTTTTGCCGGTTTGAACAGGCACTTGCTTTAATTTTCCTGTTTGCGCATCGTAAATGGTCACCAAAGTTTGTGAATTGGTTTCATTAATGGCTGTGATGGGAATACTAATCGCTGGTGGGTCCGTTAAATTCATTTGAATATTCGCACTCATGCCAACGTGTATGACTTTTTGTTGGGCCGGCGTTAAAACCGCACTCACTTGCACATTAAACGTGGGTAAACCACCGCTGGCCGATAACCCTTGTTTATCAACACGCGAGACTTTTCCTTGCAAGGTGATATCAGGGAATGCAATACCCGTAATAATAACCGGTTGGCCCGCATTAATTTGGTTAATCGTTAACTCATTCACTTTGAAATTTAAACTCACGCCGCTCAAATCACCAATCACAGCGAGCACATCACCCTGCTTCACCACATCGCCTTTATTCACTTGTTTATTATTATCTTGATCCGTTTTAATGGGTGATAATATCGTGCCTGACGCTGGCGCCGTGACAATCATATTATCAGACGACGATTGTACGTGCATGGCTTGTGTAATTTTATCAATGTCTGCGATACTTAAATTTAAGATATTCACATCTTTTAAGTTCATTTGCTGAATGAAAACCGTCAGTGATTCTTTCGCTTGCATGTATGCAAGTTGACTTGCGTAGTAAGAAGATTTTTTAGAATGATAATCATCATCTGAAATTAATAAATTTTTATGTAAGAATTCCGTTTCATTCAATTGGGTTTTATTTTGTTCGAAATCATTTTTCGCTTTGACATAATCTAAAATGGCGGAGCGATAATCGGATAAAAACTTTCCGGAAGATAAAGTAAATAAAGGCGCACCGGTTTTGACTAAATCACCGTACTGGAATGCCGTATCAATCACCACGCCATCAACAGGTGATGGAATCACTTGTAATGATAAAGGCGAGATAGTCCCCGTGAAAAATAAAGTGTTAGACACCGATTGCGCTTCAACGGTCACATAATGTGCGTGTTTAAGCGAAGGTTCACGCGAGCACGCTGATAATAGCAGACTGAGCATTAACATTGCGGAAATTCGTTTCATAACCTCACCTTCACATCCCACGTATTTAAGGTATTACCAATTAGCATATCTAAAGCGACTAAAGATTTTAAATAATTAATGCTTGCCGATAAATAAGACTGTTGAGCGGAAATTAATTGATTCTGCGCCGACTGTAATTCCAAGCTGTCAATTAAACCGTGTAAATATTTTTGATAACTCACTTGATAAGTTTTTTGTTGCAAATCTTCAGCTGACTTTGCAAAGGCTAGCGTTGATTTCGCACTCTCAACCGAATTCCAACCATTAATCGCGTTCGTTTCTTTGGCCCACTGCTCTTGCTTTAAGGCTAATTCTGCTTGTTGCATCGCAATTTTAGCATTTACAACAGCTTGTTCATTTAAGCGATCATCAATCGGAATTGTTAATGATAACCCAATACTTTGGGATTGATTGGCCCCATTAAATAAACTATCTGTCCCTGCATTTTGCCCACCGCCACTACCGCTGCCGGTGTTCGCGGTGGCTGATAAATTTAATTGCCAGCGCGTATTATCTTCAGCCACTAACAAAGACCGCGACGTGGGCCCGTAGAGGGTGATGCGATCAATCTGATATTGAATATCGTTTGCTAATACTAACTCACGCGTCTTTTCTTCTGTAATCGCATGATACCGATTAATTAAACCCGAAATATCTAAATCAGATAATTGAATATCGCTATTGGGGTCCACCCCAATAGCTTGCAATAAACCGTATTGCGCTTGTAATAAATTATTTTTATCATTTTGTAATTGTGATTGCGCTGTTGCCGCATTCGCTTCCACCGTCACAATTTCATTGCCGGCTTTATGGCCCGCCTCAATAAATAATTTGGTTTGTGTCACCGCTAATTGCGCGCGCTTTAGTGCATCTTGATCAATCTCGACTGTCTTATTTGCCATCACCACATCTAAATATCCATTAATCACGCTGGTAATGGTTGATTCTAAAGTCCCCTGCACGCTCAATCGTGAAATTACTTCCGCATCTTTGGCATTATTTAATGCCGATTCCACCACGGCCCGACCAAACCCGCGCATTAAGGGTTGCATAATCTGCAAAGAAAGCCCGGGGTTATAGTTACTGGTAACTTGATTATTAAGCGTTAGATTTGCTTGCGTGCCAATGGGCGTTAACACAGAGATACCCGGTGTTGCATTCCATTGATGACTATTATCAAAGGCTTGTCCATCAGAAGCCGAACGATTTTGCGTAAACCCCGCTTGAAAAGAATAATGCGGTTGAAATTCCCATGCTTGTACTTCCGTATTAAAATGCTGGGCAATATAGCTTAATTGAGAGGATTGAACATTCGGATTAGTTCGGACCGATAACAACACCGCATCTTGCAAACTCAAGCTTTTTGCAGGCGTTACATCGGCCCAAACGACTGTTGATATCACAATGGAAAATACGGTTGTGAAAAGTATTATAAAATATCGATTCATGCGCTCTGTGTAAGGTGGCTTCTCACTAAACCATTTTTCTCCTGATGTCGTTTCAGGGCCAATTCAATTAAATGCGTTAAAAGCGAAGCATAAGACATGCCGCTCGCTTCCATCAGTTTGGGGTACATGCTAATTTTAGTAAAACCAGGGAGCGTATTAATTTCGTTAAAATAAAGAGACTGTGTGTTTTTATCCAGAAATAAATCCACGCGTGCTAGCCCTTCACAATCTAACGATTTGAAAATAGTGACTGCCATTTGTTTTGCTTTTTCTGCAATGTCTGCATTAACATTTGCAGGAATAAATAAAGCGGCTCCATTTTCATCTTGATATTTTGCTTCATAAGAATAAAATTCGTGAGACGGCGCGATTTCACCCACTACGCTCACAATCGGTTCATCGCCCGAATTTTTTGATTCTAAGACAGCAAGCTCTAACTCTTGAGCATTCAACCCTTGTTCTACTAAAATTTTGGTATCAAACTGAAACGCTTCTTGAATGGCTTCTTCAAGCGCATGACTATTTTTCACTTTACTAATGCCGATGCTAGACCCAGCATTCGCTGGCTTTACAAACAATGGATAAGATAAAGTGTTTTGAATTTGTTTAAGAAAAGTGGCTGCGTGTTTTTTCCATTCGCCTAATTTAATGCTGACATAAGGCGCAACTGGCACACCTGCTTGCATAGCTAAGCGTTTCGCAATGTCTTTATCCATACCAACCGCTGAAGCTAACACACCGCAACCGACAAAAGGCAAATCAGCTAAGGTTAACAACCCTTGCAAGGTACCATCTTCACATAAAGTTCCATGCACGACCGGAAAAACAACATCAAATTTCATATTATTATTTTGCGTTGTTGCAGTGGCTGGTTTACTCACCCATTCTGCACTAAACCACGCTGATGCTTGTGTCGGTAAACAACGCACCTGGTTGTGTTGAAGGCTATGTTGAAGAAGATCATCGCCTAAAAACCAACTGCCTTGTTTATCGATACCCACAGGAATAATTTCAAAACGTGAGGTATCTAAGTTCTGAATAACATTTTTAGCCGATTGCAAAGAAACTTCGTGTTCAGCAGAACGCCCGCCAAATAAAACAGCGACTCGAATTTTATCTGATGATGTCATGAGGTTTCTCCCGCGGTTAAAAAATCCCCCCAAACGGGGGGATTTTTAGTTATTTAATTTCACCCTTGTAGTCGTGATGTGCTGCAGGGGTATCTTGCGCAGCAACGGGTTGATCCGTTGGGGCAACCTTGCTAGAACAACCTACTAACACTAACATACTTGCTACTAAAGCTAAAACGATTGATGATTTTTTCATCATGTCACTCCTCAATTTTTTGAATTTTTCAACTAAATGCAACGGGTTACCAAAAACACCGCTAACGCGTGACTATACGCTTTATAAATTCGATTGACAATTCGCTCGTTATGGTTAAAAATAGCACAACCTCAGGGAATTGGGCCAAAGGATTTGCCATAAGAGTTGCTTCACTTTCAATCACTTAACCCAGGCATGTTGAAAAGGGGGGTTATCCACCCCAGTCTTTGCCATTAACTGAGAGAATTATAACTTTATGAAAAATAAGAAATTATTTGTATTATCTGCCCTGCTTTGTTTAACCGGATTTTCTTGGCCGTTTTCTTGGCTTTTTTCACATCCTAATCCAGAGCAACCTAATACAGCCGCCTGGATCGCCAAAGAATCGCAAATTCTTGAATCTGAATCCAATATTGACCCTTCCGTGCTCAAATTAAGCTTAACCGCTTACGTTCACGCCCGTCGTGAAGGCTTAGAT
This sequence comes from uncultured Gammaproteobacteria bacterium, assembly GCA_965653045.1. Lineage (GTDB taxonomy): Bacteria > Pseudomonadota > Gammaproteobacteria > DSM-16500 > DSM-16500 > Aquicella. The sequence continues at coordinate 75,347 of CBFGYM010000001.1, read as the reverse complement.
AGCAAACAATTATTGACGGTAATCGACTTTTCCAAGCCTTCTACTGACAAACGTTTATGGATTTTTGACTTAAATGACAACCGTTTAGTGATGAATACATGGGTGTCACACGGTAAAAATACCGGTGGTATCAGCGCTTCATCTTTCTCAAACACCCCAGGCAGCTTAAAATCAAGCTTAGGCGTATTTTTAACGGCTGATGTTTACAATGGTGATCACGGTACGTCATTGCGCATTCGCGGCTTAGAATCAGTCAATAGTAATGCCTATAATCGCGACATCGTATTCCACGGTGCGTGGTATGTGAACGAAAATACCATTGAAAAATACGGTCAAATTGGCCGCAGCTGGGGCTGCCCTGCTGTCAGTGAAGATGAAATTCAACCCTTGATCAACACCATTAAAGGGAATACCCTTGTTTTTGCTTATTATCCTGATCAATCGTGGTTGCGTCATTCTTCATTTTTAAATGGTTAATTTGTTTAGTTAAGGAAACAACATGAAAAAAATGCTGGGAAAATTCCTTTCCCTCGCGAGTTTAATGACGGCATCGTCAGCTTTTGCAACCGCTTACACGATGCCCTCTGCTTCTGAGTCACTCATCGGATCCATTCAAACCATCACAGCACAAAACGGCGATAATGTTGTTAATTTAGCAGCCAAATACGATATTGGTTATAACAGCATTCAATTAGCCAACCCTGATTTAGATTTATCACACGGGTTTGTTCCTAACACCCCTGTTGTGATTTCAACTGAACATTTATTACCTAACGTGCCGCATCAAGGTGTTGTGGTGAATTTACCGGAAATGCGCATTTATTATTTTCCTGAGAATAGTGATGAAGTCATTACCTACCCCATTGGTATAGGCAAAATTGGGAAAACCATTCCTATTATTGAAACCAAAATTATTACTAAACGCGAAAACCCCAGTTGGACGCCGCCGGCCGATATTCGTGAATTTAATTTAAAACAAGGCGTGATTTTACCTAAAGTGATGCCGCCGGGGCCTGATAACCCTCTAGGTAAATATGCCATTTATATGAAATTACCAACGTATTTGATGCACAGCACTATTTTTCCGGAAAGTGTTGGTACACGTGCAAGCTTTGGGTGTTTACGCATGTATGAATCAGATATTGAAAATTTCTTCCCCATGGTTGTACCGAATATTCCCGTTGCAATTATTAACATGCCGACGAAGCTTGGCTGGCAGAATAATTTTCTGTATTTAGAAGTCAGCCCACCTTTGGAAGAACACGCCCAAGAATTTGAAGCAACGACACCGGGTATTGTTCATCACATTGTTGAAGCCACTGATGGGGCGCCTACTTTGGTTGACTGGCAAGCTGTGTCTTTTATTTCAAAAGAAAAAGATAGTCTCCCGCATAGCATCGGCATGGTCTTGCCGAACTAATCTTAACCCCAATCGTTGATTGGGGTTTCTTTTTTACACACACGTATCATTTTTTAAGATTTCATACGCTTTGCTTTATTAAAAAAAGAATATTATGTTTTTAAAGATTATTTCTTTAGTTAAGGCGCGCATTTTTGTGGATTAATGCCACATCGTTATTAAAATCAATGGGTTACAGAAAATAAAACCTGTGGAAAACTCCGGTATGAAAAGCAAGTTAACGAGGATAAAATGCCAGTTTTTTCGGGACGAAATCTTAATCCCATGTTATCCACAGACCTTAATGAGGGTTATCCATGAAGTTATCCACAGTTGAAGCTTGGTTGGCGTATATCGGGTCGGTTCATCAACAAGAAATTGAGTTGGGCCTAGATCGCGTGAAACAAGTGGCGAGTCGATTGCACATAGACCCGGGAGCGGCGACGGTGGTGATGGTGGGGGGAACCAATGGCAAAGGGTCCACAGTGGCCGGCTTAGAAGCGATTTATCGCGCTGCGGGTTTTAATGTTGGGGCTTTCACCACGCCTGTGTTGATTCGACACAATGAAGAAGTGCGGGTGAATGGCATTGAGGCAAGCGATGCCGATTTCATCAATGCCTTTGAAGCCATTGAAATGGCCCGTGGTGAAGTGAGCCTCACACCGTTCGAGTATCACGCCTTGGCCGCCTTCTATTTGCTACAGCGCGCAAATTTGGACGTTTGGCTGGTGGAAGTGGGTATGGGCGGGCGTTTAGATGCGGTGAATATTTTAAATGCGGATATCTCGGTGATCACCAGCATTGATTTAGATCACATGGCGTGGTTAGGCGACACACGTGAATTAATAGCCATTGAGAAAGCCGGTATCGCGCGTGCAGGGCGTCCCGTGGTCGTTGGTGAACGTCAGGCCCCTGAGACTTTGGAAGCAACCTTAGAGACGATAGGGGCGATTTGTTATACCCAAGGCAAGGCCTTTGATTATCAAACGACGGAAGAGGATTGGTCTTGGCAGATGAAGGGTGGGGCGTATTATTCACATTTACCAAGGTCGGTATTACTCCACGAGAATATGAGTGTGGTGTTAGCCGTGGTAAGTTTGATGCAACATAAATTATTTGTCCGGGAAGAAGCGATACGAGCCGGGTTAGCAACGGCTCGCTTAACGGGTCGCTTGGAAGTGGAAGCGGGTGAAGTCGAGCGGTGGTGGGATGTGTCGCATAACCCGCATGCTGTATTGCGATTGGTTGAGAAATTAACGCAAACACCCATAGCAGGCCGAACGCTGGCCGTCTTTAGCATGTTAAGTGATAAAGACATTAAGAATTGTTTGAGACCACTAAAAGGGTTAATTGATGAATGGTTCACGGCGCCTTTATTAACGGCGCGAGGGGCGAGCGCATCGCAGTTATTGGCGACGTTTGAAGCTGTGGATATTACGGCGGTGACGATGTTACCTAGTATTGAAACCGCTTATGCTGCTGCGCAGGCAAAAGCCGTGGCGGGTGATAGGCTCGTTATTTTCGGCTCGTTTGTTACGGTTGCTAAAGTGAAACAAGCGCAGCAATTTTTAAAGCACGCGCCGTAAAGTCAATATTATGAATACGCAAATAATCAACATCTTGTTTTGCAAGCGCGAGTGAGAATACGACGGTTTCAAGGTCTCGCTGTGCCGGGCCTTCTGGCGTGAAGATAGACATAAACGATTTGCGTGAATGACCGATTAATAATTTTGTATTTAATGTTTTTAGAACAGATAGCGATTGTAAAATAGCAAGCGATTGCTCAGGCGCTTTGCCAAAGCCGATGCCGGGGTCAATAATAATATTTTCAGGCGCAATATTGGCCTTCATTAAAGCATTTATTTTTGTGTCGGCCCAGTGCTTAATGGCGGCAATTGGGTGTTCATGACGCGGCATACGATGCGCAGCACTCGCGGGTAAACCGAGCTGATGCATAATGACGCACGGGCTTTTTGTTGCGGCGATTAATTCAATCATTGCCGGATGTGTTAAACCCGATTGATCATTGATGATATGTGCACCCAGTGTTAAGGCACGCTCGGCATTCACAGCGTGTCTTGTATCAATGCTAAAGCGCGGTGGTATTAACCATTGTTTTTTTTCAGCGAAAATGTGAGTTAACACGGGCGATAAACGCGCCCATTCTTCTTCAGCACTTAATAACACTGCATTTGGAGCCGTTGATTCTGCTCCAATATCGATAATGTCAGCACCTTGATGATTGAGTTGTATTGCTTGTGCTAACGCTTTTTCGGGGCGGCTAAATTGCCCGCCGTCTGAGAATGAATCTGGCGTTATGTTTAAAATACCGATAAGTTCAGGTGAGTCTATGCGATGTGGAATTTGCCGTGTGTGAAATGGGGCATTGCCATCAAAACGGGAACCCCATTTTTCTGAAATGTCAGCAGCGGTTTTATTTTGTGATTCACCCGTGAGCGGGTAGACCCACAGCGGTGCAACATCCGCCAGTGGCCATAAGGCAAAAGGGCGGTTTAATAAATTACGATGGGGTACGGTTAATAATTCAGAATCAATGATGTGTTCATCATGCGCGAGAATATCAATGTCAATAACGCGCGGGCCCCAGTGACGTTTGAGTGGTTTGCGACCAATACGATGTTCAATGTCTTTTATTTTCGGTAATAAGTCTTGAAGCGATAATGTTGTTTCGCAGCGAATGGCGCAATTTAAGTAGGGCTGATCCCAATCAGCAGGGGCATTTTCTGGCAGCATCGCATCTGATTGATATAAAGGCGAGACTTGCAAAATGCGCAAAGGCAGGGTTTTTAAAGCGGCGAGTGTTAAACGTAAATGATGTAATCGGTCACCGATGTTAGACCCTAAACCTAAAATAATCACGCGTGTTTTTCTCCGTAATGAAACACAACACCACCATTTAAACCAGCAATAGGTGGGTGTTTCAATAAGCTAATGTGCAAGCGTGCGCCTTCAGGTAATAAGGGTTTTAAGTGTTGATACGCATCATAGCCAAGGTGTTCGATGAGATGATAACTCTTATTTTCAATGTAATTTTTAAGGGTTTGAATGAGTTCGCTATAACACTGCGTGTCAGTGAGTTGATCACTGACACAGGCTTTAGGCGTTGTTGTAAAACCGAGGTCGATATCCATTAAAACCGTTTGTTTTTCCGAACGTTCTTTTTCAGAATACCCTAAAGAGACAAATAAATTTAATTGTTTAATGGATAAAGCACTGGTGATCACGGTGACTCCAAAATCGCGTCAATTTCATTTAAAACATCAGCGGTAAGTTTGTTTTGTACGTCGATACTCTCAAGGTTTTCGAGTAATTGTTCTATTTTAGTTGCCCCGGTGATGACAGAACTCACGTGTGGGTTGCGCAAACACCAAGCAATGGATAATTGTGCCAAGGTGCAATCTAAATTATCAGCAATTTTACGCAATGCTTTGGTTTTTTCAATCAATTGAATGAAATTATCAGGCACAAGCCAGGTTTCTTTCGCTAAACGGCTGTCTTGCGGCACGCCTAAGTTATATTTACCCGATAAAATGCCAGAGGCCAGCGGGCTCCAAGTGGTGGTGCCTAAGCCGTATTTCTCAAATAACGGTAAAAATTCTTTTTCCAGATGATCGCGGAAAAATAAGTTATATTTGGGCTGTTCCATCGTCGGTTTAATACAATTCATTTTTTCCGCAGCCATAAATGCGGCTTCAATTTGGTCTTTGCTCCATTCTGAAGTGCCCCAATAAAAGACATATCCACCGCGCACCAAGGCATCCATTGCTAACACCGTTTCTTCGATGGGGGTTTGTGGGTCGGGCCGGTGACAAAAGAGAAGGTCGATGTGGTCGGTGTGTAAGCGCTTGAGTGAGCCTTTTGTGCCTTCTATTAAGTGCTTACGTGATAATCCTGTGTCGTTTGGACCGTTACCGCCCCAGAATAATTTGGTGGAGAGGACCAAATCTTCACGTCTGAAGTCACGCGCGGCGCGCCCCATTAATATTTCAGCCTCGCCGTGGGCATAGCTTTCGGCATTATCGAAGAAATTAACGCCGTGATCGACGGCCGTGTGCATGAGTTTTTTAACGTCTGACAAGCCAATTTGCTTGCCGAAGGTAATCCAAGAACCAAATCCGATTTCGCTAACACGAATTCCGGCTTTTCCGAGGTGACGATAGTGCATGGGTGGCATCCTTATGTCCATTTAGCGGCTGTATTCTACTCTGTTTTTCGTTCAAAAGGCTATTGTCGAATTAGGACGAGCATGGTACTGTATGCCCAAACACTTAACGAGCCCTTTTAAAGATGTTACGCATTGGAAAATTAACAGATTATGCCATGTCTATTTTGACGACAATGGCGAAAGACCCCGATACGGTTAAAAGCGCAGCCACCCTGGCAGAGCAACTGGTGTTGCCCGGAACAACCGTCAGTAAGATATTGAAAATACTATCAGATGCGTCTTTAGTTTCCTCACTGCGCGGGGCGGAGGGTGGTTATAAATTAACTCAGCCGATTGCCTCGATTAGCGTGGCAAAAATTATTGCCGTGATGGAAGGTGACATTACGATGACGGAATGTTGCGAAAGCAGCGCGCTTTGTGCCCTGCAAACACAGTGTGGCATGAAGGAAAATTGGCTCAAAATTAACAAAATGATTGATGGCTTGTTAAGCCGAATTAGCTTGGCTGAGATGATGTCTCCGCTTAATGTGCAGGAGCTTTCACATGAATAAACACTTAAACGAAGTGGTTAATCAACCGTATGCTTACGGTTTTACGACTGAAATTGAGTCAGACAGTATCGCACCTGGCTTGAATGAAGATGTGATTCGTTTAATTTCACGTAAAAAAAATGAACCTGAATTTTTACTAAATTGGCGATTGGCGGCTTTTAAACATTGGCAAACCCTAACACCGCCGGAGTGGGCGCATCTGCATCACCCGCCGATTTCATTTCAAGACATTATTTATTATTCGGCACCGAAATCAACGACTGAGGGGCCCAAAAGTTTAGATGAAGTCGATCCGAAATTATTAGAAACTTATAATAAGCTCGGTATTCCACTACACGAACAAGGTCGTTTAGCGGGCGTTGCTGTCGATGCTGTGTTTGATAGCATTTCAGTCGCAACCACATTTAAAGATAAATTAGCCGAAGCCGGCGTTATCTTTTGTTCGTTTTCAGAAGCCGTACAAGAACACCCTGAATTAGTCGAAAAATATTTAGGCACGGTGGTGTCTTACCGCGATAATTTTTACGCTGCGTTAAATGCCGCCGTGTTTAGTGATGGGTCATTTGTCTTTATTCCAAAAGGCGTGCGTTGCCCGATGGAATTATCTACGTATTTTAGAATTAATGCAGCGAAAACGGGCCAGTTTGAGCGGACCTTAATTGTGGCGGAAGAAGGCAGCCACGTGAGTTATTTAGAAGGCTGCACGGCACCGATGCGTGATGAAAATCAATTACACGCAGCAGTGGTTGAGTTAGTGGCGCTAGAACGCGCACAAATTAAATATTCGACCGTGCAAAATTGGTACCCGGGTGATGAGAATGGCGTAGGCGGTATTTATAATTTTGTCACAAAACGCGGGCAATGTCGCGGGGCGTATTCAAAAATTTCTTGGACGCAAATTGAAACGGGTTCTGCTATTACCTGGAAATATCCGAGTGTCATTTTGCAAGGTGATCATTCTGTGGGCGAGTTTTATTCGGTGGCATTGACGAATCATTACCAACAAGCAGATACCGGCACGAAAATGGTGCATCTGGGTAAGCACACGAAAAGCACGATTATTTCGAAAGGTATTTCTGCGGGCCGCGGGCAAAACGCGTATCGCGGTTTAGTGAGAATGGCACCAACGGCGGCGCATGCCAGAAATTACACGCAATGTGATTCTTTATTATTAAGCAAAACGGCAGGGGCACACACGTTTCCGTACATCGAAGTGAAAAATGCAAGCGCGCATGTTGAGCATGAAGCATCGACGTCTAAAATCGGCGAAGACCAATTGTTTTATTGTCGTCAACGTGGGTTAAGTGCAGAAGATGCGATTTCCATGATCGTGAATGGTTTTTGTAAACAAGTTTTTAAAGAGCTGCCAATGGAATTTGCAGTTGAAGCTCAAAAATTATTGGAAGTCAGTTTAGAAGGCAGTATTGGCTAAGAGGCAGCAAGCATGTTAGAAATTAAAAATTTACACGTCACTTTAGAAGATGAAAACCAAGAAACGAAAACGATTTTACGCGGCGTTGATTTGGTGATTAAACCCGGCGAAGTGCATGCGATTATGGGGCCGAATGGCTCGGGTAAAAGCACTTTATCGAATGTGTTGGCGGGCCGCGATGGTTACACAGTGACGGAAGGGTCAGTGACTTATCACGGTGAAGATTTGTTAGTATTATCGCCAGAAGAGCGTGCATCACGCGGGGTGTTTTTAGCCTTTCAATACCCAACAGAAATTCCGGGTGTGAATAATATGTATTTCTTGCGCTCAGCGCTTAATAGTCAACGCAAACAAAAAGGGTTAATGCCTTTAGATGCGGCTGATTTTTTAACGCAAATTAAAGAGAAAATGAAGTGGGTGGGTTTAGAGCCTTCTTTCTTGCATCGCGGTTTAAATGAAGGGTTTTCAGGCGGTGAAAAGAAGCGTAATGAAATTTTACAAATGATGATGTTAGCACCTTCGTTTGCTATTTTGGATGAAACCGATTCGGGTTTAGACATTGACGCACTGCAAATGGTTGCAAAAAGCGTGAATAGTATGCGCGATGCTTCTCGCTCATTTTTGATGGTGACACATTATCAACGCTTACTCGATTACATTGAACCAGATGTGATTCATGTCATGGCAAACGGCCGAATTCAAAAAACCGGCGATAAACATTTAGCAAAAGAATTAGAAGCGAAGGGTTATAGTTGGTTAGAAGGTGAAATGAAATGACGATGGACAATGTCACTGCTTGCTGGCAAGCAGCACAGGCTGAGACCTTACCATTGGCGTACGAAGCCTTAAGAGCGTCACAGAAAAATGCCGTACAACAAGTCGGTTGGCCGACGCGTAAAATGGAGCGCTGGAAGTATGTGGACACGCGTGCTTTGCAAACACGTGCATTTCGGCCCGCAACAGTCTTAGATACGGCGGCACTTGTGTCGGCAGTGAAGGCCTATCGTGCTGGGTTGAGTGGAGAAGTTTGTTTGCTTGTGTTAGTTAATGGTCGGTTCGATGAAAGTTTATCTGACGCGTTGCCAGCTGACATTCGGGTGGAATCGTTGTGTGGTAGTGACGTTTTGCAAATAGCAATATCAGCTTCGCTTTATCCGATGGCGGCTTTAAATCAAAGTTTAATGCAACACGGGTTATGTTTGCATGTGTCTGGAAAAAATTTACCGGTATTACATATTGTTTCACTCTTGCAAGGTGATGCTGATAGCTTTGTGAATACAACACTGCACGTACAATGTGAAGCTGATTCGGCATTAACAGTGGTTGAGCATGTGCAAGCGTTAAATAGCGCAGTGACGATGAACCAATTAGTGACATTGACATTAGCGCCACATGCGAAACTTGAGTGGGTGAAAGCACAACAAACATTGAATGATGTGGCTGTATTTTCCCATTACCATGTAGCGCAAGCGGAAGCGAGCGCGTTTCTAATGCTAAATTATAGTCATCAAGCATCATTCAGTCGTGATGAAGTAGTTGTACATCTGAACGGCCCGCATGCACATTGCGAAACGCGTGGAATATATTATTTACAGAACAATCAACAGTGTGTTGATAACCACGTTGAAGTGTTGCACGGAGCACCGCATACGAATAGTGAAATGCTTTACAAAGGTATTTTAGATCAAGCATCACGGGCTGTCTTTAACGGACGTTTATGGATTGGGCCTGAGACACCTCATATCACGGCATATCAAGGTAATCATCATTTATTATTATCGAATGCAGCAGAAGCGTATTCGAAACCGGAATTAGAAATTTACACGGATGAAGTGAAATGCAAACACGGTTCAACAACCGGACAATTAGATCAAGAAGCCTTATTTTATCTTCGTTCTAGAGGTTTATCAGCAGATGCGGCTAAACAAATATTAATGATGAGTTTTGTCGACGAAGTGGTTTCTAAAATTCAACACGTCGAAGTGAAGAAACAAATTGCAACAAAGGTGGCTGAGCAATGGATTTAACACGCATTCGACAAGATTTTCCAATTTTAAATTCGCTGAATCGCGGAAAGCCATTGGTGTATTTAGACAGCGCATCGTCTGCACAAAAGCCGATACAAATGATTTCAGCGATGTCTGATTATTACTTAAAAGATTATGCGAATATTCACCGCGGAGTTTATGAATTAAGTGAGCGTTCGACGGCAATGTTTGAATTAACCCGTGAAACGGTTAGGCAATTTATCAATGCGCCGTCGAAAGACAATATTGTTTTTGTAAAAGGCACGACAGAAGGCGTGAATTTAATTGCGTCGAGTTTATCATCACTCGGTTGGGCCGCCGGTGATGAGGTTATTTTAACGGAGATGGAGCATCACGCGAATACTGTGCCTTGGGTGATGTTGAAAGAAAAATTAGGCATTGTGATTAAATTAATCCCGGTGACCGATGAGGGTGCGCTCGATTTATCGAGTTTTGAAGCTTTATTCACCCCAAAAACAAAATTATTATCGATTGTGCATGCTTCTAATGTGCTAGGCACCATTAACCCTGTTAAAAAAATGGTTGAAATGGCGCACGCACACGGTGTGCCCGTATTAGTTGATGGTGCACAAGCGGTTCCGCATTTGAAAGTCGATGTCACTGATTTAGATTGTGACTTCTATTTATTTTCATCGCATAAATGCTACGGGCCTACGGGTGTGGGTGTGTTATATGCGAAAAGCCCGTGGCTTGATCGCTTGCCGCCGTATCAAGGTGGTGGCGACATGATTGAAACGGTTTCATTTTCGAAAGTCACTTATGCCAAGGGGCCGCAGAAATTTGAAGCAGGCACGCCTGATATTGCAGGTGTGATTGGTTTTAATGCAGCCTTGCAATATTTAATGTCTTTAGACGGTGTTGAGACACACGAGCAAGCTTTGTTAGCGTATACCATGCAATCTTTGCAAGCGATAGAAGGCGTGCGTTTAATTGGCACGGTAATGCCGAAGGTGGGCGTGGTGTCGTTTGTGATGGATGATGTGCATCCGCATGATATCGGCACTATTTTAGATAGTGAAGGCGTTGCTGTGCGGGCCGGACATCATTGCGCTATGCCGTTGATGACGCGTTTTGGGTTACCAGCAACGGTGCGTGTTTCATTGGGGCTATATAATCAAACAGCTGATATTGATGCCTTAGTTGCTGCGATACACGAAATTAAGAGGATATTTGCCTAATGTCGTTACGTGAATTATATCAAGAAATGATTGTGGATCACGGTAGACATCCAAGACAGTTTGGGGTAGTGCCTGAAGCGAACCATCGTAAAGAAGGCTATAATCCTTTATGCGGCGATAAATTAACCGTTACTATTTTAGAGCGTGATGGTGTGATTGAAGATATTCGTTTTGAAGGCACGGGGTGTGCAATTTCGGTGGCGTCGGCTTCGTTAATGACAGAAGCGGTGAAAGGTAAAACGGTTGAAGATGTTAAACATTTGTTTGAACATTTTCACACGCTTGTGACTAAAGGTGAAGTGTCTGATGCAGATTTAGGAAAGCTTGCTGTGTTTGCAGGCGTGTACGAATTTCCGGCCCGTGTGAAGTGTGCTTCTTTAGCGTGGCATACATTAAATGCAGCGTTAGCGGATGCGCAAGATCCTGTGAGTACTGAGTGAGGTGATGCAATGAACATGACAATGACCGATGCAGCTGCGACGTATATTCGAGCCGCGATTGAAAAGCAACAAGGGAAAGGATTTCGTTTAAGTGTGAAAAAAACCGGGTGTTCTGGGTATTCTTATGTGCCGACGGTAGTTTCAACTATTATTGAAACGGATTTGTGTGTTAAACAAGCAGGGCTTGATTTATATATCGACCCCTTATGGCAGCATTTATTAGACGATATTAATATTGATGTTGTTGAAGATATGAAGTCTGGTTTAAAACAGAAAAAATTAACGATTGTGAATAACAAAGAGGCGGGCCGATGTGGTTGCGGCGAAAGTTTTCATATCGAAAAATAAATGGGGTGAGTTGTGTTTCGTGAGTCATCGATAGAAGTTATTCGTGAAGTAGAAGCAACCTTAATTCCTTCGGGCACAAAAGTGATGTTACAACCGGGCACGTTTGTGTCAGTGACACAAGCCCTTGGTAATGCTTATACCATTTATGTGAATGGGAATTTAGTGCGTGTGGCTGGCAAAGACGGTGATGCGCTTGGGTTGGTCATTTTAGAATTGCCGGATATTAATTTGGTTGAAGGCAGTGTTGAAGATAAAGTTTGGCAGCAATTAAAAACGTGTTTTGACCCTGAAATTCCGGTGAATATTGTTGATTTAGGATTGGTGTATCAGTGTATTGTGACACCGCTTGGCATGAATGATTATCAAGTACACGTTGTGATGACGCTCACAGCCGTCGGTTGCGGCATGGGGCCGGTGTTGGTGAATGAAGTACAAGAAAAAATTCGGTTTATTCATCATGTGACAGAGGTGAAAGTTGATTTAGTCTTCGACCCGCCGTGGAACCGAGACATGATGAGTGATGAAGCGAAATTACAGTTAGGCTTACTTTAAAGAGGAAATAAAAATGTCAGTACAAGCACAAATTGAACAAACAGTGAAAAGTAATCCGGTTGTGTTATTCATGAAAGGGAATAAAGAAATGCCAATGTGCGGTTTCTCGGCCCGCGCGGTGAATGTGTTGAAAGCCTGCAACGCATCTTTTATTACCATTGATGTGTTACAAGATGAAGCGATTCGCCAAGGCATTAAAGAATACGCCAACTGGCCTACCATCCCGCAACTCTACATCAACGGCGAATTCATCGGCGGCAGCGATATTATCGCTGAAATGTTCGAAGCGGGTGAATTGCAACCGTTGCTAAACGCTGTGAAATAAGACAAACGAGCCGTGTGTGATTATCACGGCTCGTTTATGAGTGTCAGGTAGAATGTCATTTTCTATTTTTTATTGTATTTTTCGACTCATTCATATAATGAACCGATGCGACTCGCTCGTCATACATTAATTTTGCAACAAGTTCAGCCGAATCTTCTTCTGCAACCGCTACAAAATTTTTCGGTGGAATTGACTCACACCATGAAAGTGATGCGTTGAATCGAGGGTCTATTTCATTGATGTTGAATGGTTCTGTCTTTGCAACAATTCGTAATTGAATGGTCACGCCACTAACCGGCGCTGACCCACTACAAAATAACCCAATCTTATTGACAGCAGGCACTTTATCATCCTTGTTTACATCGAGCGGATTTCTTTCTAACATAATTTTTTACCTCCCATTTAAAAAATTAAGATGCAAACCAACCTCGTGTTGATTTGCATCCCAAACATACAGCATTGATTTAGTAAATGCTAATGGTTTTAATGAAATGCGATTAAAGCAGGATTAAGATGATGCGCATCATTAAAGAATGCTTGACCGCGTGGGGTGATGTGATCATTGACAGAAATAACGAGAGGATGTGTAAGTAAATTTTTACATAGTTCAGCAGCGTTTGCTTGGTTCACAAAGACAATGACTGTCGGTAGTCCGTTCTCACCGATTTTCCAAGTTTGGTTGGTGTTTAATCTTGCATCAAAGGTATTTAGATCGAACTCTGAAGCAGATTCAATTCTAATTTTAAATTTATTATTTGAATTCAAGGTGAACATAATTTTTTACCTCACAGATAATAAGCGCGATAAAGATACACGATTGATTTTATAATTGCTAACGTTTTGAAATAAGAAATGATATTAAAAAATCGCGCAAAATAGTGCCTGAATAAGATAAAACCAAACTTAAAAACGCATTGACAATGCAATTTTGCATAGATACTATGCGGGCAAGCATTTTAGCGTAGAGAAACGATGAAAATAATCTCACAAAATTTATCAGCCCTCATGGCTGAAAAAGGCATAAAATCAGCCGAATTAGCACGAAAAATTGGCGTGGGCCAACCGGTTATTCACCGCCTAATGACAGGCGTGACCGACAACCCACAAGTCTACACCCTGCAACCCATTGCTGAATATTTCAACATCAGCATTGAGCAATTAATTAACGAATCTTCAACAAAACGTTGCAAAATCCTGAGTGCCGAGACTTTGCACGAAGTAAACAATAAAGTCACCACCGCAAAAACCATTGCAAATGCTCTGGGTGATTTTATGCCAAAACTCATTGAAGGCTACCGACAAGCCGTTAATGTAAAACTCACGCCACCGAATATCCCGGAAGATTTATTATTGCTAATTTCATTAAACGTCACAAATTTAATCGATGCAATCACACACTTACAATTGTCTTTAGTTAATCAAAAATAGAGAGTTAATAGGATGAATTCAATATTGCCAGTTTGTTACTTCCCCACCAAAAAATTATTTGTCGATGACGACGTTAATTTTATTCAAAGCATTTTACTGCAAAAACAAAACTCAAAGTGCTCAACCATTAACTGTCCTGATAAAGCCCTTAATTATTTACTCAACGAATATCAATCAGGCATGACGACGGCGCAGCTGTTTAAAGTGGATGATAACCTCGTTGATGCTGACAACCAACGTTTGGTGAGTGTTGATGTTAATAAAATACAAGACTTTGTTGCAAATAATAAAAACAATGAAATTGGGGTTATTTTTGTCGATTATCAAATGCCTGCTATGTCTGGCGTTGAATTTTTACGAAAAATAAAACATTTACCCATGAAAAAAGTTTTATTTACTGGCTATGAAGATTACCAGGTGGGTATTCAAGCTTTTAATGAAGGGCTAATCGATGGCTATATTCGAAAAGGGGATATTCAATTTTTAACATTGTTAAACAGCATGGAAGCGGAACACGAATGGAAATTCTTCGAAGACTTCAGCACGAAAATTGCAATGACAGAAGAATTTTCTTACTTAAACGCGGCTGATGTAAGTGCGCATTTTAATGCGTTAATTGCAAAGGGTGATGTGAAAGAATTCTGCCTTTCAAACGTACAAGGCGATTTTAAAATCACAACCGCTTCAAACGAACAACAACACTTAATCATTCGCCACAAATCACAACTGGCAGAACTTGCCTCACTGGCAGAAGAAGACGGCGCCCCCGCGGAGGTTGTAGAACAACTTCAATCAGCCAAAGCCATCCCCTACTTCCATGGCAAAAACGATTGGGAAACCCCGGGGAGCGAATGGGGTAACTACCTCCACACCCTCAACGCATTGGGTAAGGGTGATGAGTATTTTTATGCGTTGATTAACAATGGAATATGCACATAATGAAAAAATCAGCCATCATTACCGGCGCTAGCCAAGGCATTGGAAAATGTGTGGCTGAACATTTGATTAATAAAGATTATCATTTGTTATTAATTGCTCGTAATGAAGAGAAATTAATTGCGCTAAAATCAAATTTATTGCTTGAGAATCCAGAGGCAATTATTGAGGTTGCTGCGATTGATGTTTCTGATGAATCTGCTATTTTGAATGCAGTGATATCATTCCACGAAAAAACAAAATCGATTGATTTAATTTTCAATAACGCAGGCTACGTTAAGCGAGGCACCGCTAAGTTAGCAAATGACGAATTAATGAAAATGATGAATACGAATTTAGTGGGTGCCATTAACGTTATTCAAGCAGCTTTGCCAATGATGCAGATGCGAAATTTTGGATATATTGTTAACCTATGTTCGCGAAGCGCTGAAATACCTAGACCCTTCCTTGGTGGCTATGCGGCATCAAAGGCCGCACTACTTGCCTATAGCGAATCATTATATAAAGAATTAAAAGATACCAACATCAAAGTCACCGCAATTTGTCCGGGTTTTGTTGATACCGATATGACAGCTGATGTGAAAGAAGATAGAGAAAAATTTATTAAACCCGATGATATCTGTCATGCAATAGACTTTTTGTTAGCATTATCACCTTCTGTCGCGCTGAAAAAACTCTCATTTGAAAGTATTGTGCAAATTGGTGGATATTGTTGATGTGGTCAATAGTGAGAAAATTATACTATTTAGTAATCATTGTAGTTAGTGCTAACTGCTTTTCCGCACAAAAACTGAAAATTGCTATCCTGGATAATTTTAAATATCAAAATTATGTTACAACACGATATAAAGATTATTATATAGAAGGACTTAAAATTGTACAAAATGATGCAAAGTCTGATCAGATTGATATTGAGTATAAAATATTTCAATATAACGAGTCTTTACTTTCTATCTATGAACAAATTCCGAAATTAACGGAATGGAAGCCCGATATGGTAATAGGGCCGAGAGACTCAAATAGGTTTTTGATGTTATCACCTTATTTTAAGGGCTTATTGGTTTTGTCACCATTTGCAACTTCTATAAGTGTAACCTCAATGCCAAATAATTTTTTTAGTATCACACTAGATGACAGTGTTGAGTCGAAAGCAATTTTTAATTTTATACAACGGAAGTATCCAGGCAATAATTTAATTATCTTATCTGAGTCAGATTGTAAAAGTTGTAATGATGTTAGTAATTTATTAGAAGGAGATTTTCAAAGAGCTGGGAAAAAAATCAATAGAATAAATTATTTAGCTGGTGATGCAGAAACGATTTCGTTTGATGCAACTCAGTTAAAAAATTCCGTTATTATCCTTTAAAGAGCATTTAAAGCAGTCTGAGTTGATTAAAATATCAACTCAAGTGGCACATGATATTCGATCACCAATTGTTGCTTTAGAAATGATTATTAAGGAGGTTAGAAATATAAATGAAGAACAACGATTAATTATGCGAAATGCGGCAAATAGAGTTAAAGATATCGCTAATAACTTACTGACACAATATAGGCTAAGTAAGTCTGGAAATAAAGCGATAATGCAATCTCATTTAGAGCCGGAATTAATTATCGAACATATTTCAAGAATTCTTTCTGAAAAAAGAACACAATATAAAAGCAATAAGATATCATTCAATTTTAATTTTGATGAAAAAATGTTTGGAAAGTTTTCATTGCTTAATTTGGTAAATTTTAACCGAATTTTATCTAATGTTATTGATAATGCAATTGATGCTGGCAGTAATACCATTGGCATCGATATGAAAAATGCATTTCGCGAAAAAGAGTACATCAATATAGATATTGTAGATAATGGTAAAGGAATTCCAATTGAAATTTTAAAGAAAATTAATGAAGGCCAACAGGTAACAGGGAAAATAAATGGGCATGGTTTAGGGCTTCTGCATGCCAAAAATTCAATAGAGATTGATTGGCATGGTTGTTTAGAGGTTGAATCAGAGCAAGGCAAGGGATCTAGCATCAATATTTTTCTCCCTTGCACAAAAGCACCAGATTGGTTTTTATCGGAAATTAATATTATTCAAGATATGAAAGTCGTTATTTTAGACGACGATGAATCGATTCATTATGTTTGGAAGGAGCGACTAAAAGCAGCAAATACAACGCAAGAGATAATTGATTTTTATTCTCCAGATAAATTTTTTAACTGGGTCGATGATCATAAACTAGAAAATATTATGTTTTTGGTTGATTATGAATATGTCGGCAATATTTTGTCCGGGTTAGATGTAATTCAGCAAACAGGTATCGAAAATAAGTCTTATTTAGTAACTAGCCGTTATGAAGAAATTGGATTGTGTAACCGTGCTAAAGAGTTAGGTGTTAAAATGATACCGAAAAGTTACGCAGCCTATATTCCAATTCATTATGTTGAAATAAAACCAGCAGTTGATTTAATATTACTTGATAATGATGTCATGATTACTTCCGCATGGAAATTGACAGCATTAAGTAAGAATATTAAAATATCTTCATTTAATCAGTGGAATGATCTTTTAAGAGCAATCAATTTATACAAGAAGACAATTCCAATTTATATCGATTATGAATTAGAAGATACCTTGAAAGGCGATGTTTGCGCTAAAATCTTATATGAATTAGGCTATCAGAATATTTACTTAACAACAGGTCATTCTCCGGAGTATTTTTCTGATATGCCTTGGGTTAAAAAGATACTTGGCAAAGAGACACCTTTTTGATGAAGCAGATAATCAAAATAAATTTCATACTTGGGTTTCTAATATGCACCCAAAATACTTTTGCTTCAAATGCTTTTAATTCAGTTTGGTTATACGGCAAGAATGCAAGCTGGGTTGAGATGATTTCAGCGTTTAATCATAGCAGTGGCTCAAGTTGTCAATTTGGTTATTTATTCCCAGAGACGGCGGTTGTGCATGTTGATGAGGGCGGGCATCGTTTGATGTATCGGTATGATAAATCGGTGACGGCGTTTTATAAGGAAAAATTACCGAATGTGAAGGTGTTACCCGATTTTAGCTTTTGGGTTGCTAAGACGAATTTCATGCGTTGGCAAAAGCAAGATTATATAGCTGCGGCGAAGTTAATTGCTGCGGATGTTAATAAAGATAAAAGTGCCGATGGGGTGTTTTTAGATTTAGAAAATTATCAGCCTGTGTTATTGCATTTTTATAAAACATTATCAAGCGAACTTAAAAAAACACATAAAATACTTTCTGTCATCGTAAGGCCAGGGCAAGAAAATGCTGATTGGTTTAAAACGATGGGTGATAATGCGATTGTTGTTTTGTACGGATATGATCTGCATGAAGCGAATGATGGTGATTACCCCGTTTCACCTGATATTTATAAAGCACGCTTAAACAAAGCTTTCATACATTTCATTAAAATTACCCAAACATCGCACACACACGCGATGAGTGGAATTCCTGTCATTGCAACGACCTATGAATGGGAGCAAAAAATAGTTTCACCCACTAAAACACTCACCAACCCTTACCCACAAATAGATTACATAAACGCCGCACTGCAAGTCACCCAAAACCAACACACCCCTCTCTATTTAGGCTACTCCGTCTGGGCCTTTACTGAACCCAAAAACAATACCCCTTTTAACGAGCTTCCCTACAAAATCTCCCCCGCAGCATGGAAAATACTTGAAGCATGTGGTCTTTAAGCTTGCGAAGGCTCAGAGGCTAGAGGAAAAGTTAAACTTGATCTAATGCGCATTAAGCGGCGTGTTAAATTTTTTTACAAACGCACGCAGTGCATCAATAACTAACTTAGGCTGGTCAAGGTAGATGAAGTGTCCACTTTTATCGGCGATGATTTGTTGGCTTTGAGGTGAGAGGGTGGTCAGTTGTTTTTGCAGGGTTTGCCAATATTTTTCGGTAGCTGCGTTGCTGCCGTGATTGGTCGCAGTAATGATCAGTAGCGGTATGTTGGGGAAGGGTTTTTCTTGATTGAATGCAATCATGGATGCGTTAAACCCTGCGAGTTCTTTTTCATCAATACTGCCAGGTGTTGGCGGACTGCTGCTTTGAAAGGGGTTATTTTGCAAAGGTTCATTGGGACTGTCGCTATCAATTAATACCAAACCGCTAACATCACTTGCATAGTGTTTAGTATAATAAAGCGCATAAATACCACCAATAGAATGCGCAACTAAAATGATAGGCTGCTGAATTTTTAATGCAACAAGCAAACCATGCAGTTGCTCAGCAATTTCTTTTGCCGTGACTTGATCATTTAATTCACCAGATGTTACTTTGCTATTCCCATAACCCACACGATTATAAATTAACACAGAGCTAAATTGCTCAATGGGCTTCAAAAACGCAGTCGGCCAAACGGACATATCATTCCCCATCGGGTTTATAAAAACCAACGTTGACGGGTGTGTTTTAGAAAGGCAATATTCGAGTTGATACGTCGGGAATATTTTTGTATTGCAAGATGGCTTTGTTGCAAAAGAGGCAACAGAAAAACCTGACAACCCTAAAATAACTATAACAAACCAATATTTCATTTTCATTCGTCTATAAACTCAATAATTGCATGTGTTATTATCAGATTATAGGATGGTAAATATCAAGTACTACATAACCTAAAATAGCTAAACCTAAACAAGGAAAAACACATGCCAAAGGCAACACTCATTCTCGTGCCGGGGTTAGTTTGTGATAAGACCGTGTGGGAAGTGCAGATGGAAGGTTTATCACCGCAGGTTGATATTATCGTGCCCGATCTTTCGCAGGCAAACACACCGAAAGCGATGGTTGAAGCGGTATTAACAAATGCCCCAGATAGATTTATGTTAGCCGGGCATTCCATGGGCGGTTGGGTTGCACTGGAAGTTATGCGTGAGCATAATCAACGCGTGACAAAGCTCGCATTGCTTAACACGACCGCAGCGAGTGATACGGAAGAAAAAGTGAAGGCGCGTTTAGATTTAATTTCATTATTAAAAGCAGGTGATGTTGATGTGTTAGTGCAACGTTTATTAAGTGTTTTTGTTTATCAAACGAGGTGTGAACAAGCCGTTAAAAAAATGATATTGCGTAATTTACCTGCGCTCATTCATCAAGAGCAAGCGATGTTAATGCGTGAAAGTTTAGTGCCCGTGCTCCCACGCATTGATTGTCAAACCATGATTATCAGCGCTAACCAAGATAAAATATTTAATTTACAAGATGCCGATTATTTAAAAAACAACATTAAAAACGCACAATTATTTCACATTGATCAGTGCGGTCACATGAGCCCCATGGAAGCACCCGAAACAGTGCTTTCCTATTTAAAACAATTTATTCAAGCAGATTAAACATTAAAATAACAACATCGCCAATGCCATGCCAACCATCATTAAATTTTCTGTCAAAGAAATAAACCCAAGCGGTACATTGCTGCTACCACCCACGCACGCGCATTTTAATTCTCGCTTATCGATGTAAACCGCTTTGAAAACAGAAACAGCACCAATAGACCCAATGAACAACGCAACAGGAATAGATAACCAGCTAAGCGCACCAGAAATCATTAAAACCCCGGCAAGCCCCTCAGCAAATGGATATATATAGCCATAAGGCACAAAACGCTTCGCTAATAAATCGTAATTCAAAAACATTGTTGAAAAGGTTTCAAGATTTTGTAATTTTAATAAAGATAACACGACCATACTATATGCAATAAACCAACCTATTGTTCGTATAGTAAACGGCGTGTTAAAAACCGCTAAACTCGTTGATGCAGCCATTAAGCCTGTCATGACAAACAATACAATCACTGAACGATAACTCGTTGCCTTCGGGTCAAAAATTTTCAAATTGAAATACCGTCGTAAATCTTCATAACCACCAATGCGCTTTCCATCAATAAATGTTTGTGGTGTGGTTTGCACATTGTGCTCGGCTTTAAATGCATCAACCTCAGGGCGTGTTGTCAACCAATGGTCTTCTACTTCAAACCCTTGGCGCCGCAATAAATCTAACGCCTTCAACCCATAAGGGCAAACATGTTTCTCCATCACCATGCGATATAACACGGCTTTTTTGTCTGATGTACTCATGACTAAACTCTCAATTTTAATAAAATTAACAATATAGTCGCGCTAGCATGGTGAAGAGTCAAGCAACATTACCGTTTTAGCGAAACATTCGATTCATCTTGTATTGCAATTTCTGCGCCTGCAATGGGTTTTGCTATTTTAGCACCCATGGGTTTTTTACTGGCGAACAAGCAGCTACAGCAGTTTTTTTTAGGAACCACTTTTTCTTCGCGCAAATAGCTCGGAATTTCTTTCATTGCAATTGGCTTAGCTGCGGATTTTTTCATTGCATCAACACGTTTTTGCAGTGATTCAATTTGCTCAGTAATAATTTGATAATCACTTGCGTTGCTATAGCGTCGAACACGCCCTTCAAGCAAGTTCAAACGATCTTGCATTGCAGTATCTAGCGCTTCTTGGTTGATGAGTTCTTTTTTGAGAGTTGTAATCTTGTCTAGGCATCTTTGTTTAAAAAGTTCTTGTCCTGCCGCTTGATTATTGACTGGCATCAGTACACTCCTTGTCTGTGTAGAATATTTGATTAGCATACGCCATGATTCTTAAATTATGCTTAAGAGGTTTGAAAAAGAGATTTAATTGGCTGATTTTATATGATTTATATTTTTACATCACTGTGCGCCTTCGGAAGTTGAAGGCGCACAAGACGATAAGATTAGCTTGTTGCATATTGTGAGACTAATGCTAATGCCAAGTTAAAAATGGCATCTTGGTCAAAATTAGGGGTTGCGGTGACATAAAACCCTGGTAACTGACTGCGCCATGCCCCACTGGTATTAGTCGCAATGGTTACCGTTGTTTTTGTTTCAGGCTGATAAAGCTCAAGGGCTTCACCACCTAATACAAACCCTGGGTGTAATATCAAACGACCTTTCGCAGTATCAATAGGCGTTAATTCTATATTAGACGCATAACCCACACGTGAGGTATAGCCTTCGACATTCACCGGTGCTGGGGCTGTCACAAAACTATCGCGATACAAACGGCGCTGTTCGATTGTGTCGAATATGCGTCCTGTATTTAAGGCACTGTAAAACTGCGCAATTGCACGCGGTGTTGCTATAATGCCAGCAGCACCTGGGAAAGCACTTAAGCCTTGTCCTTGCAACGCTAACACATCAAGTACCTGTGATCCATCTTTCAGGCGAATAACATCGCGACCAAAACTTTCCAACGTCGTCGGTTTCAATAAATTGACTAATGATGTTGGCAAGCCTTTAAAAATAGTCCCGTTTTGCACGGCATTATCAATCACGGCATCACTGTTTAATAAGGTATATCGACGAGCAATGTTAGCGTTAAAAACATGCTGGGAATCTAAGAAAAGAATGTCATTTTTGCCTAAATGCAAAGGATGAATGATGTAATCAGACAATAAATCATTTAAGGGCATATTGGTTACACGCTTTGCAATGATTGATAGCAATGTATAATCCGTGTTATGGGATTGGGTTGGTACTATCGGGTCAGGTTCACCGATTTTCGATAATCCAATACGACGTAAAATGCTTAAATCACTCTCGTAATTCAAAGACCCTGGGTCAGGTAGCGGAGACATTAAATAAGACGCGATGAACTTCCAAATGCCATCACCTTGACGCATGAAATCAGAAAATCCTGACGATTCCATCAATAAATGTCGCACATCTACCTTAGAAAAATCCACACAGGCTGCTTGGTGTGTTGTGCTGCAATTTAAATTGGCGGCATTTAAATCATACGGTCTGCCATCAATCGCTAAATATTGTCCGTCAGCGCGGAAAATGGGTTTATTCACATGATCGCGAATGTCTGTGATTTTTGTATCTAACCCTTGCGGGAAGTTTTGTGGGTAATCGGCCATCATTTTTAAAATCATGACCATCATAATGGGCTTAGTAGCACTCGCGAAAGGAAAAAGCGTATCAGGGTTTGCATCAACATGCTGTTTCACATCGGCTTCACCAAAAGCTTTCTGATACACAGGGCAGCCTGGATGTGAGACCGTCACGGATAAACCGGCCGTATTAGACGTGCGATGAAAGCTTGATTCAACGAGCTGGCTAATTTGTGTTTGATCAGGACAAAGCGGCATAGGGTGTGCGAATGCAACACTGCTAACACAGGCGGCAACCGCAGCCAATATCATTTTTTTCATACATCATTCCTTTTTTAATGTTAATAAAATTACTTTGCTGAGATTTTTTTCCACCAAGCAAGGCGGGGTAAATAAAGTAATAAGAAGATTAAAACAGCAGTCAGGGTTGCCATCACATAATAGCCAAATGAAACCGCAAGACCCACCGAGGCTGTCGCCCAAAGTGTTGCCGCCGTGGTTAAACCTGTCACGTAATCACCTTGTCTAAAAATAATGCCACCGCCTAGAAAACCAATACCGGTAACCACTTGGGCTGCGATACGTGTTGGGTCCGTGTTTGGTACCACAATACTTAAAATGCCGAACGCACAGGCACCCAAAGAAATGGCCCCGTAAGTGCGAATGCCGGCTGATACAATATTACGGTGACGCTCCCGCTCCCAGCCAATCAAACCGCCTAAGATACAGGAAAGAAAAATACGAAATAAAATGGTTAAGTCGACGCTTAAATCGATGCCGTGCATGTGCTGATTCCTTTCAATCGAGACGGAAAACAGCATAGCAGATTTTAAGCTTGGTTGAGAATTAACTCGCGCATTAAATGACAGGTTTTTTGCATCACGTGAATATTGTGAATGCTAGAGAGGTGAAAATAAGCCATGAGGCCTTGTTTATATAAATAATGTAAATACGAACGGCTAAAATGTTGACAGGTGTAACAATCGCAGCCGGGCATGACGGGGGCGTCGTCGGTGGCGTAAATGCTTTTTTTGATGTGGATGCGTGCGTTGGGTTCTTCGCCTTCAAACGACAACCAGTCGTCTTTCGCAACCCATTCACCGCAATAGAGCGTACCGTGGCGCGCATTGCGCGTGGGGGCGACACAATCGAAGACATCCACGCCTTTGGCAACGACTGCGAGCAAATCTTGGGGGTTCAATCCCACGCCCATGGTATAGCGAACTTTGTCATCTGGTAATAAGGGTCGAACCCAATCGATAATTTCGAGGGTTTTAGGCATGTCAAAGCCGATGACTTCACCACCAATCGCGATGCCATCGAGCGGTTGCGATAAAATGAATTCAGCACTTTGTTCGCGTAAATCACGGAAGCTGCCGCCTTGAATAATGCCAAATAAGGCTTGGCGGTTGCCGTAGGCTGAGCACGGGTTTTTTTCATGTTCGGCGATAGAGCGTAGTAACCAACGATGCGTGCGGTCAAGCGCGGCCAGCGCTGCTTCTCGGCCGCCGGTTTCGGGCGTGCATTCATCGAAGGCCATGATGATGTCAGCGCCGATAATTTTTTGCGTTTGAATAGACGTTTCGGCATTCAGGTGAATAATTTTGCCGGAATTCGGGTGCTTAAAATGCGCGCCTTCTTCATCGACAATGCAAATCTTTCCGTTTTTAGAAAGGCTTAATACTTGGAAGCCACCACTGTCGGTCAGCATAGCGCGGTGCCAGCCCATAAACGGGTGCATGCCGCCGGCTTTTTGAATCACGTCCATGCCGGGGGCGACCAGCATGTGGTAGGTATTGCCGCCTAAAATAATTTGACTGCCGTTTTGTTCCAGGTCGGCTGGCGTGAGATAATTTAACATCGCGCGGGTGCCCACCGGCATGAAATGCGGTGTTTCAACGGTGCCGTGAGGCGTTTCAAAACGCATAATTCGCGCTGATAGGCGAGGATGCTTTTTTATAAGTGTCGATTTGTAATGATTTTGCATAGCGGCGCATCTTACACGGGATGTTAAAAATACACAAATGCAGTATCATGCAGGCAAGGTAACATTTTGGGGGTTGAGATGAAAACAACACGGCGATTAACGTGGTTAGATAAGGCATTTATTGGCTTTGATCAAGCACTTAAGACTTTAACGCATCAGGCGCCGTCGACGCATCAGCCTTACCCAGCCGAGAGGGTGGACGATGCCGTATTATCTACCGATGAAGCCCGTCTCGCTGCCGGTTTGATGCGCGTGAACCATACCGGTGAAATTTGTGCCCAGGCGCTTTATCACGGTCAGGCCAGTGTGTCCCGTGCGGCGCCCTTAACCGCGCATCTTAAGACGGCAGCCCTGGAAGAAGGCGACCATTTACAATGGTGTCAGCAGCGTTTAAATGAATTGGGCAGCCACACGAGTTACTTAAACCCTTTATGGTACGTGGGGTCGTTTTGCATTGGTGCCACGGCAGGCTTGATTGGCGATGCGTGGAGTTTAGGGTTTGTGGTTGAAACAGAAAAACAAGTCATTGCGCATTTATCAGGCCACTTGGAAAAATTACCCACCGCCGACCACCGAAGCCGCGCTATTCTATCGCAAATGGAAACAGACGAAACCAAACACCGCGACGACGCCCAAAGCGCCGGCGCGCGTGAACTCCCCGCGCCGGTGAAAGTGGTGATGCAGTGTTTGTCTAAGGTGATGGTTAAAACAGCGTATTATGTTTAGCCGCCTAGTACAGGCAAGGTGACGCCGCTTGCTTGGTAGGCAATGACAAGCGCGCCAGCTTGAATGAGCCAAACAACCCAGACAATCGTCATGAAAGAAGATAACCAGTGTTTACGCACAATCCAGAAAATCAGTGCGGGGATGAGGCCGGCTAAGAAAGGGATGCTTAGCAGCGCAATTAAATCACGCGCAATACTGCCGGCATGCCCGCCTGAAAATACATCAGAAAGGACATTTGAAATCCAGGTATGCGCGGTCAATAAAGCTTCAGCAGCAATCTTTGCTTCCGGCATAAAAAGAACAATAAGCGCGCTTAAAATAAGAATGGCAATCAGGTGTTTGATCGTGTGCATAACTGTTCCTTGAGATAAGTTTCCGTTAATAAGGCGATAGTTAGTATACTTCGGAACGATAAATTAAAAAAGACGGTGGGATGGGCAAGTTATTTCCTTAAATAATTACTGGTCGCGATGGTATCTTGATAAAAGCGATTATATTAATTTGACACCCGCTGTCTTATGACGTGAAATTATTTTAAAAATGTACGTCTATTGCAACAGGGGGGTGATCTTGTGAATACGAAGCTGACTTTAAGGCTTGAATCTGCGCTTGTTAAGGGTGCGAAACATTATGCGGTTTCTCATGGCGCATCTGTTGAGCGATTATTTTTCAATTTTAGATAAAACGACAGATAAAGCATCTACTAAAAGACTACCTTTTACGCGTGCTTTAAGCGGTGTTATCAAAGGATCTTCCATAACAGAAAAAGATTATAAAGCCCATTTAGAGAAGAAATATCGATGAAAATTCTCTTCGATATAAGTATCATTTTAGATGTATTATTGGTGCGCCAACCCATTTTTAATGAAGTTATCTTATTATTTGAAATGGCTCCCATTAATAGACTAGTGCTCGATTCTGAACGCAGAATCTCGCTCATCAGGCATAAAAGACCATAAGGCTGTCAAGAAATCAGCCGTGAGCTTAAAGGAGCTTGAACCGTCTTTTGACTCATATTCAACTTGCTCTTACAAGCGTGATTTAATTTTATTAAGGTCAAAACTTTCTTTGGTATTAGTAACTTTGAAATCACATGCGAACATTTTTAAAAAATTATTATTATACATAGTAGGAATAAATTCCGTAATTTTATAAAGTGCGATATCTTGTTGTTGGAAAGGATCTTTTGCTAGAATAATCTCAAGTGATTTTCTATCTTTTGCTGATGCAATAATAATGCCACCAGTTCTAGGTACTTTTCTACCAGAAACAATAAATATATTACTCTTATAACATTCTTCCAAGAAAGCTATATGCGCACTTAACTGCTCTTCGACCTTTTCAATCGAGACTTTATACTCTAGTGATACAATAAAAATTTGATGTCTGCATGCTTCAAAAATACCAAATCCTAGACATGCACCTTTAGCTCGATGATTGCTCGTTAACATAATTTTATGACCTCATTTATGATAAAAATATAAATAACATAAATCCTAATATAGTCGTTGTTAAAATATAAGCACCTAGATTGAGAATTGAGTTTTGACTTAATACCCCAATAAATGCTGTTGACAAAGCGGCGCACCCCAACTGAAGGAAGCCAAGCAGACCTGAAGCGTAGCCACCTGACTTTGAGAATGAGCTCATCACGCCTGCTACACCTAATGGTATCAAGAACCCATTTCCGAATGTTAATATGGAGATAGCAACCACCATCATGAACAGTGGCCAATTTGCCCACCCAGAAACTAAAAGCAACAAACCACCTAAATTAAAAGCAATATATCCAACATATAAAACACGATTTAAATCAAAAAAGTTTAATAAACGTTTTCCTGTTAGATTTCCGATAACATAGGTTAGCGCTAATGTAATATAAAAAAGCCCAATTTCCCTTTCTCCGAATCCATAGGCATGAAAAATAAAAGGTGATTGTGCAATATAACTAAAATATGCAATATAGGCAGTGCAAGGTGCCGAAACATAAGCAATAAATTTTTTATTAAAAAGTAATTTTGGATAATTTAAAATTACTTTTAAAGGATGAAGTGCTTGACGATTCTCTACTGCGAGTGTTTCAGGTAAAAAATAAATTGCTAGTAACGCTATAATTAATGCAAATAACCCGATAAAAACAAACGTAGCTTGCCAACCAAAATAATAACCAATAAAACCGCCCAATACCGGAGAAATTGCAGGTGACATACCGACAAATGGAAAAATTGTCGAAAAAACTTTCCCCGCTTCCTTCGCATCGAATATATCACTCACAATGGCTCGACCGATGATAAGGCCTGAACAAGCCCCTAGTGCTTGAATCAATCGAGAGAGTAATAGTAATGAATAACTCGAAGAAAGTGCGCATAACATCGAAGCTAAAAGATATATCATCATACCGATAATAAGCGGCTTCTTTCGCCCAAATCGATCAATGATGGGACCCAATACAAGCTGGCCAATTGATAACCCGAAAAGATAAATCCCTAATGTTAACTGCATTGAAGGTGTATCTTGATGTAAAACCTTACCAATGGCCGGCATCATTGGCAAGTAAAG
Source organism: uncultured Gammaproteobacteria bacterium (assembly GCA_965653045.1). GTDB lineage: Bacteria > Pseudomonadota > Gammaproteobacteria > DSM-16500 > DSM-16500 > Aquicella. The sequence continues at coordinate 47,327 of CBFGYM010000001.1, read as the reverse complement.
ATCAGAACCCACTAACCCCGCTGTACTCATTAACATGAGCATCAAAAGAAATAACCACCGTTCGTGTAATATTAAATTTTTAGAAGCTGTATTGGGTTGTGCAAACATATTTCCGCCTTTCGTGTTGTTGATATATCAAAATGACAAAACCATTCTTCTGAAGCTTTAATCCATGACGATATTCCCATCTGACTAGTTTGACCTAAATCAGAGCTATAAATAACTCTAGGCACATCTCTTAAAACAGCACTAAAATCACTTTCATCTTGATACGAAAGCAAGTAAGTTAACGCAGTTTGCTCTATCCAAATAAAGGGGATTTTCGCTATTTCATGTAAATCTGTTGCATTAAGCCCTGTTAAAGGATTAGCCGGTTGATTAAGCAATAAAGCAGAAAGATTTTCTCGATCACAAGCTTCAATTAAAGCATAAGTTTCATCTTTTGAAGCGTGACCTGTTGAAAGAGTGATTGGATAATCTTTTGCAAGTTTAATTATATCAATTAGCTCCGGCTTCAACCTTCCATCAGAATTTAATATAGTTTCATGTTGGCACAATATATCACTTAAAAAAGGATGTGCAATCTGTCTCGATAGCTTAGAGCTATGTTTTTGACCTGTGATCGTCGGCAAATGAACAATCAATTTAGACGGAATAATTGGCTGATACTCTGAAAGAGCTTGAATAACAGGACGATAATTTACACCTCCGGCGATTCGATTCAGTACAATTGACGGGAATACAGGCAATCCTTCTTGCTGAGCGATTGTTGCCTGTACAGCTGTGGAGCCCATATGAGATTTTAAGACAACAGCGCCATTTAATTTTAGATATTGTTTGCCTGCATCAATTGAACCATGAACACGTTTATATAAATCTGGATTCGCGTGATAATGAATATCAATAAAATTAAATTCATCTAGCGTCACTGGCATATTACTTGTTGTCATTCTTATTCAGCCATGGTTGATCATAACGATGCAATTTTCTAGCCTCATGAAGTTTCATTCCAGATTTAACAGATGCGATTATTGCTTTCTCAGTCGCATGAATATTTTCAGCTTTTTTCACAACCTCTTCTAAGCGATCTTTAGGAACAATTAAAACACCATTATCGTCTCCAACAATAACATCATCAGGTCTAATTTTAACACCCTTGATATTTAAAACACATTGTTGCTCGGATTTATACACACGATTTTTGCCTGAACGCATATAAATTGCACTAGCATATAAAGGATATTTTATACGACGAATATATTCCACATCTCTAACTGCACCAAATACTACGGTTCCACTAATTTTTTGCATCAAAGCTACCTGTGTTAAAATATCCCCCCAAACAGTACAATCTTCACGGCCGCAATTATCAATTACAATCACGGCATTCGAAGGAACATCATCGATGTAGTTGCCAGCATTTTTAAAATCACTTAGTTTTTCTTCATAAGGAATATATTTAATTGTATAAGCTGGCCCGATAATTTTAACCCCTATTGATATGGGTTTTATTCCCAAAAGAGCACCTTCAATGCCACAAGAATCAAGCGCATCTGAAATCTCCGCAGTATCATACTGACTCAACTGTTGAATTAAATCCATGGATTACACCTCATAGGTTTTTATAAATTGACTAAGTTCCCACGCAATATAACTTTTCGTATAATCTATCGCCTTGTAACCGAGATTAGGAATTATTATACTCTTTGCATATATTTTTTTATCATCAATATACCCTTCACAATCAAGAATAATTGGTTCTGAAATAATATGTTCGAGGGCATTTGATGATGATATTTTGAAGAATAGTCCCGACACATTTTTTTTACTATCTTTATCTAAATAGATTAATTTCGGGTGAATAACTTGTTTCGAAAATTCACCTGAAGTTACATCCTCGTAAATATATATCTTACCCGGAAATGATTTTAACGACTCTTCCATAATTTCAAATAAGTCTTTGTTCAAAGTAACCAAATGTGATGAAATTATAGCTTCAATTCTTTGGAACAATTCCTGAATATTAGACTCTTCACCACTTGCTATTTTTACCTCCAAATATGGATAGCGCCATCGATATTCAATTCCATTTGAATAATCTTTTGCGATCTCATCAAGTTGGGATGGAATTTCATTTTCAGTCAGGCAAAAAATTAGCCAGCAATATGTCTTTTTCTCCCTTAAAAATCCAGATTCACGCAGAGTAGAAAGAACCTTTCTCTCGAACAAAGAACCGCTTTCATTAGGTGATCGTGGCAACATAAATATATGTTTATTCTTCCAATCCAGATGACGACCAACCGCGATACTATTTTCGTTAAAATATAACTCAGAATTAGCGGAGGATATGCCTTGCTGACGGCTACAATCAGTCATTTTCGAATTGAAATCGTTCAATTGATTGATGAAATATTTCCCTGCTTTTTCTTCATAAAGAAGCTCCTTCCCTAAAACATTTGCAATCGCATATTTTGTTATCTCACTCGATGTTGCCCCGAGATCTCCGATAACTACAACCGCATCGTTATGATTGAAAAGATATTTTAATGAAGATTCAACTTCATTTTTTTTATCTGAAGCCTGGATAACTTGATAAATATTTCCTCCATTTTCGTTTATAATTTTTGAAAGATGATTTCCATTCGTATCTAAAGTGTCACCCTTGATAATGTCATTACTTATAGACAAGATTGAAATCTTTTTCGTTTCTCTTGGGTTTATACAGCGTTCTATAATTGCATTAGCCATATCTTGAGTAGACGAATTTCCACCCAAATCATAGGTTATATAAAGTTCTTCTTTTATTACTTGTCTTATTGCTATTTTAATTCGATCTGATTCAGCTTTATATCCAAATTTTTCTAACATGAGAGCAATTGTCAAAAACATCGCAGAAGGATTTGCGCAATTAGGCTTAATACGTGGCGCACTACCATGCACAGGTTCAAAGTAACATCCTTTGTCGCCGATGTTCGCACTTGCAGCAAAACCTAAACCGCCCATTATTCCAGCACCTAAATCAGACAAGATGTCACCAAACATATTTTCTGCAACTATCACGCCAAACTCAGAAGGACGCCTAACCATCCATAGTGCAACCGCATCAACATTATGAATATCTGCTTTGATATGAGAATATTGTTGTGCAACCTCTTCAAATATTTCACGTGCAAATCCACTACTTTTTCGCAGCACATTCGGTTTATCTGCAAATGTGACTCGACTTAATTTTTCTTTATTAGCATATCTGAAAGAAAATTCAAATAGTCGTTTCAAACCCTCACGTGATTGCAACCTAAGAGTGCAGGCAGCGTTACTTTTTGATATATTGCACCAACGAGGATCTTCATTGATTACAGATGTAAGAGCATCAGATAATGGAAAAAAATCAAGCCCTGCATACAACCCCTCAGTATTTTCGCGTATTACACTAAAATTAAAATGTTCACCATTATTCTTAACATTAAAACATGGCCTAATATTTGCATACAAATCGAGTCGTTGTCGCAATTGAACGATCGGAGAAATATATGGCGGAGGGGCATTCTGCAAATTTTCTGGAAGTTCTTTTACGGCCTCTCTTTCTGGTTTACTTGTAGTTGCGCCAAGCAAAGTTGCGTCAGCTGAATTAATTAACTCCCAAGTTCGCGCGGGTATTGGATTACCATCTTTCTTCCAACATTCCCAACCAATCTCACCAAATGTAATCTCTGTAGGTATATTTAATGCTGAAAAAACAGGAATTGAGGACATCGTTACATCCAAGCCAATCCCATCACCAGGCAAAACAACTAATTTTAATTTTTTCATGTCAATTTCTCCTCGAGAAATTCTATAATAGGATCTACACAATACATTTGATTATTCTCCAGGACGCGCATTCCTGATTGTGGCACTAAAATGAGTTGACAAGATAAAGGGACATACACGTTATCGTAATTAACTAATTGTGATTTTTCTCCAATCAGATGTAGATATTTTAATTTTGTTGATTTCAACACAGGACGAGAATCTATGTCGATAATAAATCTAAATCCCTTCAATAGCCTTACTGATGTCTCTTTAGGATTTTTCAATTTTATCTCATGCTGATCAACATACTTCGGATAAAATACATAGCGGTTTATTTGCATGATTGCTTTTGATAATTCATCTTTCTCAATTAATTTAATTATCGAATTCAAGCGATTAGCAAGAAGTATGTCAACAAAAGAAGGAACGGAAAAAAGAACAACTGCTTTATTTTCAACTTCGAAGATGGGAAAAAATTTTTGTAGAATTACTCCCCCCAAAGAGAAGCCAAAAAATGCATCGTACTCAGTAACATATATTCTGATCTTTTCTTCCCAATATTCAAAAAATACTTTTTCCGTCGTATTCATAGTAACATTAACTAAAGGGTCGATGATATTTAGTTCATAATATGGAACTAGAAACTGTAATGATTCAGTAATTATATCTACATTTGACCACTCTGATAAGATTGGCGCCAATATTAATATTTTTTTCATTTTAGTAACTCTGAAAATTTTACATCTTTATAATATTGCTTAGCTCTTTGATGATAGTCCTTAATATTATAAAATTCTCCCAAATGAACCGCATCATCCTGAGATAAATCAAAGACACCAAGAATCATATCTTTAACTGACATATTGTTTGGATTATGTAGTTTTAGCTTTACATACTCAGCTGCTTCAAGAATTTTGCATAAATCATATTGATGCAGTCCTTTTGAGTGAAGAAAACCTACAATGCCTTCCGTTCTCAAATTTCCCGCACCTTTTCCGAACCCAGAGAGTGAAGCATCGATAAAGTTCGCGCCTTTTTGCATAGCAGCCAATGCATTTGCTTGTGCTAAAAATAAATTGTCATGTGCATGAAACCCTAATGGAATTGAACAATTGTCTTTAATATACTCGAATAGGTCTCCGGTTTCCTGCGGTGTGAAACTTCCATTAGAATCAGCAAAATAGATTGCTTTAATCTCATGCTTTGCAAGCTCCACAACCCAATCCTTAATTTGCTCTCGACTATACTGCGAAATACGAATAATATTTACAAAGACCTCCAGATTGGTTTTTTTTGCCAGATTGATCGCCTTAAAATTTAGCTCTGGATTTTGAGGGGAGAAACATACCCTGACACTATCTACACCACAATCCATCATTTCATCTAGGTCGTATTGTTGTACATTTTTAGGGTGAAAAATAACAGTGAGCTTAGCAAAATGAACCCATTTTTTACAGTATTCAAGGTAAGCTCGGGAACATATACCTGCAGACCCAATTCCAGGCGACATTTTATATGGGCCATTTCGATAACCTACCTCAATATAATGAACTCCAGATTGATCAAGTGCTGTTAAAACGTCCTTAATTATTTCAGAAGTAAAATGGAAATTAGTTTTATACCCACCATCTCGCAATGTAACATCTAGTAATTTAATATTAGTCATAGAATACTCAAAATCATTTTTTGATATAAGAAATACAGAGTTAATTTCAAAGTAATTCAGAAATATCGATAAGATTAACTCAAAGAAACTCTGACTTAGAGAATAATATGAATAATTATCGAGTATGTCAACCCATTTTGGCGCGAACCCGAATTTAATATGAATAAAAGAACAAAGCTTAGAGTTTGTGTAAAAAACACCTATTGCTTCATTGCACCAATAATGTACGGTTAATATTTACAACCAGAAAATTTTGTTCTTTATACGAGGCGCATGGTGTGAAATAATAGCGCGAAATTTTGAGGTATGTTAAGGGTTATATGTTAGAGTCGCTGAAAGATAGATTTAGAAAGAAAAAAAGATGGTTGCACGCCAATATAGCTCATTTATTGAGCAAAACCTCATTGGACGTAAATTCATTATCAATTGAGACCGGGGTTCCTGTCGCAACTATTTTTCGGATGAAAAAAGAAGACAATAATCCAACGCTTTCATCGTTAGAGCCAATTGCAGATTTTTTTGAAATTGATTTGAATGATTTCCTGTATGAGGATATTACCTCAGAAGAATATAGAGCAAAACACCCCTCTAAAACGAAAATTAAATATGTACCTGTAATCACATTAACAGAATTAAAAAAATGGCCTATTGATTTAAATACTAAGCTATATATAGGAACAAATGGTAATGTTGATGATGAGTCATTTGGCATAACGATTGATACAAATTCATTTATCCCAATATTTTATGAAAGTTCGGTTATTATTATTGATCCATCAATTGAGCCAAAAGACGGCGATTATATTTTATGCTTGTTAAATGATGATGCGATTCCTGTTTTAAGACAGGTGTTTATTGACGGAATAAGATTTTATTTTAAGTCGATAAATCCTAATCTTACAGATATGACATATGTTGATGGTTATAAAATTATTGGTGTTGTTGTTAGGTCTATTGAAAACTTTCGATGAATAAATACCCATTAAAACAATATAGATATATAACATTTTTAAGTATGTTATTTATTTCTATATTTTTGATTTGTGACACAACAGCATTTAGGATGGTCGAGTTTTTTGGCCGTGAGGTTCCGTTGAGTGGATTCATCATACCTGCAATTTTTGCGCTAGGTGATATCATAGCAGAAACTTACGGATATCGTATTACGATGAAGGTATTATTTAGTGGAATTATATGCCAGTTGTTATATGGCATAATAATGAATCTTGTTTTAAGAGCGCCATCCGCATTGCAAAATACAACAAACATTCACTACGATCTTGCATTTCAGCATATTCTTCGAACTAGTTTAACAAGTTGTGCATCAGTAAGTAGCGGCATGTTCGTTAATGCCTTCTTAATTTCAAAATTAAAAATCTATATGCACGGTAAACGATTTTGGCTAAGAACGTTGATATCTAGCGGATTTAGTGAAATTGTTCTTTGTACGGTAGCATATTTTTGCTTGTTTACCGGTCTCAAAGATATCACTAGCATTGTTTCAATAATATACATTGTATGGCTATATAAGATGCTAGTATCAATTTTGATAAATCCAATTGTTTCTTACGTGGGGAAGAAATTAAAAGAACTTGAAAACAGTGATGTATATGATATAGGAGTTAATTATAATCCGTTTGTTAAATCCAATGATAAAGTTTCAGTATTTCATGATTCTTTAAGAGATAATTTTCAAGATTCGTTTGCTGAGCATAAAAAACAAAAAATCTGTAATGTTGTTAGTCTAAAATAATTTTAGAGGTTTATTATGGGTGCCACTGTAAGCATATTTGATCGATTTTTTGGATACAAGGAAGATGGGGCAACATTAGCATTAGATGAAATTTGTTACAGTAAAAAACATGGCCATGAAATTTGCGTTATTCGAATGGTTGGTAAAAATATTTTCCCAAGAATGGCAACAGATGAAATTTTAACGAACAAGCATATCGTTGATAGTTTAAGTAGAGAGGATCTTGTTAAAATTACTAAATTACATATGGAGATTAAGCAAAGACGGGATTCTTTGAATTTAATTGAGGTGGATAGGAACGAAACAATTTTGTTTGAGAATCAGTACAAAGAAAAAATTCGCTATTCTTCAAAGCATATATTATCAGACCCGAAGATACAAAATAAGCTTCAAGGGAAAGTTGCTTTCAGTATTGGGTATAGGCTAGGTTTTAAAGAAGGCTCCAGCTTGGCTAAACGAAAAAATTCGATTGTAAGTAAAATAGTAGAGTTCATCAGGATTAAAAAGTAGCCCTGTTCAAATAACAAGTTCAACAGGCTAGTGGATTGCTGTTGAGCTTGTTATTTTATAGCTTTATAGCTTCGCTTTTAATTGGCAATTCGCATCAGATTTTTCGTCAGTAATCTTTTCGCCTAAAAGAGCATCTTCAATTCGTGATTTTGTTTCGGCGGAATGGTTTGTTAGGGGGATGGTGCCAAGACCTAATGAAACGTAAATATCTTTTGTTTGTTTAAGTACAGCGTTATTTTCCAGCGCTGTACGATGATTTCGAATTGTATTAACATCGCCTCTCTGGATAGGCCCAGTTAATGATTTTTCATGAGATAGATTTTTTAGGTTATTGAACGCATCATTCATTAACATACTTACAATTTTTTTAGCCGTAGATTCTTCAATACCGGTATTAACATAACATTGTGTGGCGTGATGATGCAAAGTTACTAAGTAATTATTCGCAAGCACACCGGCTGAGTGATAAATTTTCTTCTGCTTTTTTTCGATAGATAATGGCTTTGCCCCGATTTTTTCGAACAGTGACGATAAAAGATGAATCGCTTCAATATCGCCTTCCATCGCACAATAAGTTCCAGCAAAAGTATTAACCGCTTGTTCGGGGTTAGCAAAACTTTTAATGGGATGTATGCTGGCAATATTGCAACCGCTTAAACGAGTGTTCAATAACACATCTGAGGTTAAAGAACCGCTGCAATGCAGTACGATAGAGCCTTTTTTGAGAACACCGGCAGCGTGTAATTGATCAGCCGTATGCTTAATAATATCATCACGCGTTGTGACAAAAGTAATATCTGCTGCTGGTAAATCATGCAAGCTTTCATACGCAACACCTTCTCCGATAAAATCGACAGCGAGCTGCGCTGATATTTTTGACGCGGTCAAAACACCTTGTATGGTAGCCACTTGATTTACTTTAATAAGCTTGCCAATGGTTTTTCCTAACTTCCCGCAGCCGATGATATTAATGGTTGTTGTTTTCATTTAAATAAGACTCTTTTTATTTTATTGTTTGTGCAGCAATACGGTTGTGTGCGTTATTTTAAATATATAACGCATTATTAATGATCCCGTCCTGACTTTCAATGAGTCTGGTAAGCGCTTGATAATTCATACTTTAATCCGCACCCCGTTTTCCAAGCACCACCATGCCCATGCGAATAGGGTGAGAAAGCAGCCAAAAACGAGCATAAAGCCGATGCTGGCGGGGAGGTCGGAGATGCCTAGGATGCTAAAGCGAAAGCTATCGACGATATTGAAGATAGGGTTGAGTAAAGAAACTTTGCGCCAGAAGGGTGGCAGTTGGTCGAGAGAGTAAAACACGCCGCCTAAGTAAGTGAGTGGGGTGATGACAAAAGTGGGAATGTAGGAAATATCATCGAAGTTTTTTGCGTAAATACCGTTTAATAAACCAGCGACAGAAAATAACATAGCAGCCAACACAGCCATAGAAAACATAATGCCGACATGTTGAATTGACAAATGCGTGAAAAATAAAGAAACCATTAACACAATAAAGCCCACGAGTATTCCACGCAAGGTTCCACCCAATAAATAGCCGAGTAAAATAATAATACTTGGCATGGGTGAAACTAACATTTCTTCGATACTTTTATTAAACTTTGATAAAAAAAACGAAGAAGCCGTATTCACATAGGCACTTGTAATTAAAGACATCATAATTAAGCCGGGCACAATATATTGAATGTAAGTAAAATTATGAATAGCTTGAATTTGCGACCCAATAAATTTTCCGAAGATTAAAAAATATAACCCCATCGTAATTGCGGGGGGAAAGAGGGTTTGCGACCAAATGCGCATAAAACGCAGAGTTTCTTTGATTAAAATTGTTTTAAGCGCAATAAAATTTTGTTGCAAACCAACACGATTAACTGTCATGAGTGATCATCCGTTTTATTATTTTCAGAAATGCGGTGTATAAATAACTCTTCTAAGCGATTCGATTTATTGCGCATGCCAGATACCGAAATATTTTCAGCGCTAAGCAAGGCAAACAAATCGTTTACTGTTTGGCCGCGATATAAATCAACTTCCAACGTGTGATTGTCAACCAGTGTATACTGAAAGCCATTTAGGTTTGGTTTTTGCCAAACAGGGTAGCCCAAATCCAAAATTAATGTTTGACGATTTAATTGGTTGATCAAGGTTTTCATATTCGCATTTTCAATAATTTCACCATGATCAATAATCGCAACATTTTTGCAAAGATGTTCGGCCTCTTCTAAATAGTGCGTTGTCAGAATAATGGTTGTACCGTTTTGATTTAAATCTTTTAAGAATTGCCAGAGGGTATGACGAATTTCAATATCAACGCCAGCGGTGGGTTCGTCTAAAATGAGTAAACGCGGTTCACTTATTAATGCTCGTGCAATCATTAGCCGACGTTTCATGCCGCCGGATAAGCGCATAGCAGGCCAAGTGCGCATATTCCACAGACCCATTTCTTTCAAATATTTTTCAGCACGTGCTTTTGCAATATCACGCGCAATACCGTAATAACCCGCTTGGTTTACTAAGGTTGACGTAATATCTTCAAAAATACCGAAATTCATTTCTTGTGGAACCACGCCAATTAACGATTTTGCTAAGCTGCGCTCGTGATCCATGTCATGACCAAACACCGAAATTTTTCCCGAGGTTTTATTCACCAAGGACGATACAATGCCAATCGTCGTTGATTTACCCGCACCGTTTTGCCCTAACAAAGCGAAAAAATCACCTTCAGCGACTTCTAAATCAATGCCCTTTAAAGCCGTCACGCCATTCGGATAAACTTTTTTTAAATTTGAAACAGAAAGTGCCGTCATAGTTTTCCTGAAATTTGAGTAAGCAATGCTTTCACCGCTAATGCGCGATGACTGATTTCATTTTTGCGTACAGGGTCTAACTCTGCGGCAGTTTTATGTTCTTCAGGTACAAAGAAAACGGGGTCGTATCCAAACCCACCGGCACCGCGCGGCGCACGCAGTAATAAACCCTTCCAATTTCCATCGCAAATGAGCGGTGTGGGGTCGGTTGCATGCGACATAAATGCTAACACACAATGAAATTCCGCGGCTCGCGCCTCATCAGGTAAGTCATTCGCGGCTTCCAATAACTTTTGAATATTCTCGTGCGTACCTGCCGTCTTTCCTGCATAACGCGCAGAATAAATGCCAGGTGCGCCACCCAGTGCGGGTATTGCTAAACCTGAATCATCCGCCAGCGCTGGCAGCCCAGACGCAGCGGCGGCATGTCTTGCCTTTAAAATCGCATTCTCAATAAAACTTAAACCGGTTTCTTCAGCCTCTGGAATATTCAGGGCTGCTTGCGGAATAATTTCAATCCCTAAAGGCGCAAGCAGTGTATTAAACTCTTTTAACTTTCCTGCATTATTACTTGCTAGCACAATCTTTTTCATGACAACCCTTAATTAAACGCGACGACCAACCCAGCACTGGTCATGGGGTTGATTAAAACAATTAACAGCAATTGCAAAATAATCATGGCAGGAATCGGTGATATATCCATGCCCGCCATTAATGGCAATAAGCGTTGAATGGGACGTAAAATCGGCGAAGTAATTTGGTACAGTGTATTATTCAGTGGTGATACAGGCTGTACCCAGCTCATAATCACTTGAATTAAAATACCGTAGAAAAGCGTTTGCACGAATAAACGAGCCATATCAGCGATAGAAAGGATTAACACGCCCAATACATTCGGCATTCCCATACTTAAAATGCTAATCACGTAAAATTTGGCAATTTCTAAGACTAATATCAACACCAAACTCGCCGTTTCACAGTTGCGAAAATTGGGTATCAAACGTCGTAGCGGTTTGACAACAAAATTAGTGATATTCACCACAAATTGCGTGATAGGGTCGAAATAATTTGCGCCTGACCACGCTAAAATAAAACGCACAACCAACACAAACAAGAAGATATCAAAACACGTGTTAATTAAAAATAATAACCCTTGATATAAAGGCGACATTACTGACTTCCTCCTAATTCCTTGGCAAGTGTGATGGAGCGATTTTTTGCAGCTTCAACCGTTTTTTCAAAAATGTTTTTTAGGTGATGCGCTTCTAACACGCCCACTCCTTGTTCAGTGGTGCCGCCAGGGGAGGTGACGCGTTGACGCAGTGTCGCCAAATCATCACTGCTTTCTAAGGCCATTGCAGCGGCTCCCAAGGCTGTTTGTAGAGTGAGCAATTTCGCGGTTTCAGCCGGTAAGCCGGCTTTTTCACCTGCGGCTTGCAACGCTTCCATGACGTAAAAGAAATAAGCAGGACCACTGCCCGATAAAGCTGTGACGGCATCCATTAAATTTTCATCTTTCAACCAAACAGCCACACCAACTGAGCGCAAAATACTTTCAGCCAACTCGTGCTGTTCAGCGCTGACGTGAGCATTTGCAAATAAACCCGTTGCGCCGTGACCGATTAAGGCCGGTGTATTGGGCATGGCACGTACAATGGGGCATGCACCACCTATCCATTGCTCAAAGCTGCTAACACGTAACCCAGCAGCTACCGATATTACTAAGGGTTGGCGTTCACGTAAACGCGCAGCCAAGGGTGTGAGCACGGAAGCCATCACTTGTGGCTTTGTTGCAAGTATCACCACATTTGCCGCTTCCACGGCTTTTAAATTATCAGTGGTGGTTTGTATGCCAAACTGTGCAGCTAAAGCGTTTAATTTTTCCGCACTGGGGTCTGCCGCAATGCAGCGGTTGGCAGGATGCCCGTTTTGTATCAAGCCACCGAGTAAGCTTGCGCCCATATTGCCGGCGCCAATGAGGGTAATGAAAGGTGTGGTCATGGTCTCTCCTGCGATAACAGGCTCCATTATGAAGGGGTTTTGAGGTAAAAAAAACCCCTCTTGCGAGGGGTGTGTCCGGGAGGAACACTAACTAAGGAACGCTTTTTATTATTAAGACTTATTTTGTAAGATAGAAAACAGGTTGTCGTATTGGTTATGCGGGCTCCAGGCATACCAGCCTTCAATGCCTGCATCGTGCACAGCTTCCATTTGCTCTTTGATATAGTCAATTTTTTGTGCGCGAGACATGCGATAGTGGTAGTTAGAAAGTTCAATGTAAGCAATCACTTTCATGGGCGTTGTGCCATTAAATTGCTTTTTGATGCTTTCCAAAGAGTCGTAAATGGTGTCGTAAGGGGTGTTATAGTGTTTGGCGAAAGGTTCATAGTGTGAGGGGTAGACCATTGGGCAGATGGCATCAACGGTTTCTGAGAACAATTTGATGTTTTGACCAATGTAGAGTGATTCCCCGTAACTAGAAACGCCGAACACATCAATTTGCAAAGGAATATTATCTTGCGCTAACTTGGTTTTATACCATTTGATAATTTCATGAATGTTTTTGGCGTTTTGTTGTGACGGTTTTTGTTTGGTGTTGTAGCGAATATAATCGAGTTGAATTTCATCTGCGCCCCAATCAACAGCTTGTTTGACTAAGGTGTAGCGTTTTTGCCAGATGTCTGGGTTACCCACGGCCTCAGCTGTACCGCCGTCTGGAAATACCACAACCCGAGCAACATATTTAATGCCGCTGGCTTTGACAATGCCAAGGTTATCGCGCAGTGCCTTGGAGGGTCGATCCATATCAATCACAAAAGTGGTAATGCCCGATTTCTTGGCATTATCAATCATGTAATTCAATGTTTTGGTATTTTCTGCGGTATATTGCGTGAGATAGATACCTTTGACGCTGCCAGCAACCGCGTTGGAGGCGATGCTGGTGAAAAGTAGTGCGGCGAATGCCATTTTTATTAGTGTTATTTTCATGTTGGCAACCTCTATCCTTTTAGGTTTTATACTAATAGGTATAGCGCATGACGAAAAAAATGGGGGATAGTACTATCCCTAAATACGATCACCACGTTCGTCCGTGAAAACCCTAAGCATTGGTTAATTTTTAAATTATTTGTTGCAGTAAAATATTTTTTTTGATAATTAAAGCGAGGAGCTTTGCGCTCTGATCATTTTATATTGATAAGGAGTCCTTGATGGATATACCGCGTTCTGACCACCCTCCGCCTTACCTTGCTATAAATCTCCCACATTTGCTGAATAAGAACAAAAAACACCCACTTATTTTGGTTTTACATCCATAAGGAGGCGTGATGACGTCGAATTGGACAAAACAGTCTGCGAGAGACCTCTATCACACACCTTATTGGAGTGATGGATATTTTGATATTAGTGAGTCAGGCACGGTGCTTGCGCACCCGGTAGGTGATACACAAGACGCAGTGATCGATTTATACGCACTTGCTCAAAATATGAAAGCAGAAGGCTATTCCTTCCCCTTATTGGTGCGATTGGTCGATGTGTTGCATCATCGTGTGCAGGCTTTGAATAAGGCGTTTAAGGCCGCAATTGCACAGCACGGCTATCAAGCTGACTATTTAAGCGTTTACCCCATTAAAGTGAACCAACAAAAAACCGTGGTGCAGCACATTCTTGAGAATGGGGCTTACGGTGTTGGTTTAGAGACGGGAAGTAAAGCTGAGTTGCTCGCGACGCTAGGCATTTCACAAGAACATATCGCATTGATTATTTGCAATGGGTATAAAGATCGCGAGTACGTGCGTTTGGCGTTGCTCGGGCAATGTATGGGGCATCGTGTTTGCATTATTCTCGAGAAGATGAATGAGCTTGAGTATATTTTAGAAGAGGCAACTGCGTTTGGCGCTGATATTTGCTTGGGGGTGAGAATTCGTCCGGCGGCAATTGGGTCGGGCAAGTGGCAAGATTCTGTCGGTGAAAAAAGTAAGTTTGGGTTATCGGTAAGTCAGTTGTTAACGGTGGTTGAGCGTTTGCGCGAGGCAGGTAAATTACATTGGTTGCAAGTAGTGCATTATCATTTAGGCTCGCAAATGAATAGCATTGATGATATTTGCAGCGGTGTGCAAGAAGGCATGCGATATTATCAAGCGCTTTATGAGTTAGGCGCACCCATTCATACGCTCGATATTGGCGGCGGTTTAGGGGTTGATTACGAAGGCACACGCTCTCGCAGCGATTTTTCAGTGAATTATCGTTTAGATGAATATGCTGAGCGTGTGATTGATGCCGCGAAATATTTTGCAGATGTTGCGCTATTGCCGCATCCTCGTATTATTACGGAATCTGGCCGTGCAATGACGGCGCATCACGCCGTGTTAATTACCGATGTTATTTCGGTGGAAGCGCCACCCGAAACACAAGCACAATTAACGCTAAGTGAAACGCATCATCGTTATTTAAAACGTTTTCATGAATTGCAAACGCAAATTGGCCAGAAAAATGCGGTGCAGCTTTATCAAGAAGCCACAAAGTTATTTGAAGACAGCCATCAAGCCTATATCAAAGGCGAGATGGATTTAACTCAGCGAGCTGAAATAGATAGGTTATATTACGGTTGTTGTGAGCAGTTGATGGCAGTGCTATCGCTGGCTATTCGCTCGCATCGTGAATTATTAGATGGTTTAAATGAAAAACTCGCACATAAATTAGTGTGTAATTTTTCATTGTTTCAGTCACTGCCTGATTCTTGGGCGCTCGATCAAATTTTCCCGATATTACCTTTAAACGGGTTAAATCAAGCGCCGGCGTTGCATGCGGTATTGCATGATATAACCTGCGATTCGGACGGCAAAATTGACCGGTACGCGAATCATCAAGGTCTTGAATCAACTTTATCATTACCGCAGCCTGAGACAAAATCGCCTTTGTTATTGGGTATATTTCTGGTGGGTGCTTATCAAGAAATTTTAGGTGATTTACATAATTTATTTGCAGACACTAACGTGGTTGAAATTAAATTAAAACCCGAAGGCGGGTATGAAGTAATTGGGGCGCATCACGGTGAATCAACCGCAAGTGCCTTGCAGCAAATGAATTTTGATGATGAATCACTCAGAATTTCTTATGCCAACCAACTCGCAAAGCAACCCATTGCCGATAATTTAAAAGATGTTTATTTTGAAGATTTAGTCCGCGGGTTAAGCGGCTACACTTATTTTGAGGAGTTAAGCGCATGATAGAAAAACAAACGTGTGTGTTGCCCGAATGGGAAAAACAAAGTGGGGTGATGTTAACGTGGCCGCATCGCGAGTCTTTATGGGCAGACATGCTTGATGAGATAAACCCGGTATTCACAGCCGTTTCTAAAGCCGTGAGTGATAGACAAAAAGTATTAATCACGTGTTACGATGATGCACATCAACAAGAAATTGAAAATATTTTAAAAAACGCACAGGTAAATTTAGCCAAAGTTCAATTTCATATTATTCCTGCGAATGATATTTGGGCGCGTGATCATGGCCCTTTAACGGCGAAAGATAATCAAGGCGTTTGTTTATTAGATTTCACATTTAACGGGTGGGGTGAGAAATACGAACATCGCTTAGATAATGCTTTGAATAGCACTTTACATGCGAACCAAGCCTTCGGTGCGTCACGTTTAATTCGCGTGCCTTTGGTGTTAGAAGGCGGCAGTGTGGAAGTCGATGGTCACGGTACTTTAATGACAACCAGTCAATGTTTATTATCAACCAAGCGTAACCCGCATTTATCACGCGCAGATTTAGAAGCAGCATTGAAAACTCAATTGGGTGTGAACCGTATTTTGTGGTTGAATCACGGGCATTTAGAAGGGGATGATACAGACGGGCATATTGATACTTTAGCGCGCTTTGTTGACCCACATACCATTGCCTATGTGACGTGCGATGATGTGAATGACAGCCATTATGCTGATATGAAAGCGATGGAAGCTGAATTAAAATCATTCGTTGATTACGAAGGCAACCCTTACCGTTTAGTTCCCCTGCCTTGGCCGGGTGCACATTACGCCAAGCGCGATGGACACCGTTTACCGGCGACGTATGCGAATTTTTTAATTATTAATCACGCTGTTTTAGTGCCAATTTATCATGTGCCGCAAGATGAAAAAGTAATACAGATATTAAGTGAGTGTTTCCCTCAGCATGAAATGATTGCGATCCCTGCTGTGCCGTTAATTCAGTGGCATGGTAGTGTGCATTGCATGACGATGCAATTACCAGAAGGAATTATGTAATGAAAAAATCACAAGTGGTCGCAGCTGTTGTTCAGCAACGTTGTGTTGAAGATAAGGCATTAAACATTGAAAATTCAATGGGAGCGATAAAAGCCGCCGTTAAACAAGGTGCAGAACTCGTGGTGTTGCAAGAGTTGCATACCGGCCCTTATTTTTGCCAGACCGAAGATCATCGCTTGTTTGATTTAGGTGAATCGATTCCGGGGCCTACGACCGTAGTGTTTTGTGCGTTAGCGCGCGAATTGAAATGTGTGTTAGTGATTTCTTTATTTGAAAAACGCGCGGTGGGTTTGTATCACAACACGGCGGTTGTGATTGAGAAAAACGGTGAAATTGCCGGCATTTATCGCAAAATGCACATACCCGATGACCCAGGGTTTTATGAAAAATATTATTTTACCCCGGGTGATTTAGGCTTTACCCCCATTGAAACTTCAGTGGGTAAATTGGGTGTGTTAGTGTGTTGGGATCAATGGTACCCGGAAGCTGCGCGCTTAATGGCGTTAGCGGGCGCTGATATGTTAATTTACCCAACAGCGATTGGATGGTTATCACAAGAGCCTGATCAAGCCGAGAAAAATAGACAACGCGATGCGTGGATGTTAATTCAACGTGCACATGCGGTGGCGAATGGTATCCCGGTTCTTGTTGCTAACCGTGTTGGGTTTGAGTGGGCAACTTCTGCGAAAGAGCGCGGGTTAGATTTTTGGGGGTCGAGTTTTATTGCGGGACCGCAGGGGGAGATGTTGGCAGAAGCCTCTATCACTGAACCTGCGTTATTAATGGCGAATTTAGATTTAACGCGCAATGAACAAGTGAGACGGTGTTGGCCGTATTTGCGAGACCGACGCATTGATGTATATCAAGGTATCACACAGCGTTATTTAGACAATGTTCTCGCGCCAAATAATACGGTGCCTAAACGTACCATCGTCGAGCCTGATTTAATGGCAGCTTCGTAATCTTGCGACATACCCATCGAGAGGGTATCACAATCATACCCTCTTTGATTTAGCGCATCAAAATACGCGCGGCATTGTTTAAAAACTTTTTCTTGTTCTTCTGTATTCGTTGTTGGTGCTGGAATACACATTAACCCTCTAAGCCTCAACGCAGGACATTGCGCAATCACTTCTGCTAATTCAACTATTTCCTCAGGTTTCACGCCGGATTTTGTTGACTCACCACTCACATTCACTTCAATACATACATTCAAAGGCGGTAAATTTTTCGGCCGTGCATCATTCAAACGCTTTGCAATTAATTCACTATCTACACTTTGCACCCAACTAAAACACTCAGCAATTTTCTTCGTCTTATTCCGCTGCACATGCCCAATGAAATGCCACTCAATATCAAGTGCTCGCAACGCTGCTATCTTTACCAACCCCTCCTGCAAATAATTTTCCCCAAACGCCCGCTGCCCCTGTTCATATACCATACGAATAGCTTCAACCGCCTGCCCCTTACTCACAGCCAACAGTCTTACACCCACCCCTCCCGGAGAAAGCGCTTGTATGTCTTTTAGTATTTCAGAAAGTGTTTTCATGTGTTGTATAATAACGTAGTTTTTTTAAAAGTTAAATATTGGGAATCAACAAAAAAATTTAACATGCTATTTGAGATGAGTTCTTATCTTGAGACAAATGTTATATAGTGCTTTTGAGTTATTTAAACAAAGGAATGTTGTGATGAAAAAGTTATTAGCGATTTGTGTGTTGGCGTTAATGTGCGGTTTGTCTTATGCAAAAACCTGCCCGGCGCCGAGTGAATTTTTCCGTGGCTGCCTGGGGTGGTCATAATCACGATTCAGATTGGATAAGATGTCATTATTATAAAGGGTCTGACCATGTACAGCTCAGTTCTAATTTTCAAGTGACAGACACGGAATGGTATTATGCGCCCTCAGTAGCAAATAACCCACCTTTTGGGTACAATACCGCCAACCTTGGGGTCGTGGGTGGTGTACCCCGAGCTAACTGACTGTAAAATATAGAAAATGGTGGATATATGGCGCAGCATCAAAAAGAGGTGTTAAGCATGCAGGGTTCTTTTCAAGTGAATTTATCAATCGACGAATTAGTGAACGCCGCCTTGGCTAGAAACGAGGGCGAGCTTGCTTCCAATGGCGCGCTGGTTGCCAAAACCGGGGTAAGAACGGGTCGTTCGCCTAAAGATCGTTTCATCGTGCGTGATGCTGTGACTGAAAACACCGTTGATTGGAATGCCACAAACCAAGCCTTACCACCCGATGTCTTTGATGCTCTCTGGCAAAAAGCTGAAAACTACTTAAACACCCTAGACACCCACTTTGTTTCCTATTTAAAAGTCGGTCAACACGAAAATTTAGGTATCTCGGTTAAAGTAATGACCGAACTCGCCTGGCATAATTTATTCGCCAATGTTTTATTCATTCGCCCAAAAACACGCACCACGACTGACGATGCGAAACAATGGACCGTCCTTAGCGTGCCTGGTTTGAAATTAGCCGGTGCAGCCGATGGTGTAAACAGTGACGCCGCCGTTATTTTAAATTTCACTGAAAAACGCGTTCTCATTTGCGGCACGTATTACGCAGGTGAAATGAAAAAGGCGATGTTCTCTGTTTTAAATTTCATGCTACCAGAACATGACATTTTACCCATGCACTGTGCGGCCAACGAAGGCAAAGATGGTAACACCGCTTTATTCTTTGGTTTATCCGGCACGGGCAAAACCACTTTATCCGCCGACCCAGACCGCTTGCTCATCGGTGACGACGAACACGGCTGGGGCGAAGAAGGCGTTTTCAATTTTGAAGGCGGCTGCTATGCAAAATGCATTGATTTATCACAAGAACGCGAACCCTTAATTTGGAATGCTATCCAACACGGTGCCGTACTTGAAAACGTGGTGATTGATGAAGTAACGAAAGTGCCCAACTATGCAGATGGTAGCTTAACGCAAAACACCCGCGCTGCTTACCCCCGTGAATTTATTCCTGAACGGGTTGAAACCAATCGCGGTAAACAACCGAATGCCGTTTTATTTTTAACCTGCGATTTATACGGCGTGTTACCCCCTGTTGCGCGTTTAACCCACACACAAGCCGCTTATTATTTCTTAAGTGGTTACACCGCATTAGTCGGCAGCACTGAAGTTGGTCAAGGCACGGGCGTGAAACCCACATTTAGCACTTGCTTTGGCGCACCTTTCTTCCCACGCCCACCGCGTGTTTATGCTGAATTATTAATGAAACGCTTAGCCAACCACGATGTTGAAGTTTATTTAGTGAATACGGGCTGGTCTGGTGGCGGTCACGGTCAAGGCGGCCAACGTTTTTCTATTCCAACAACGCGTGCAGTCGTTAGCGCTATTGTTAGCGGCGATATTCGTAAAGCTTCGTTTGAAACCTTACCTGGGTTTGGGTTTGAAATTCCAACCGCCTTACCGGGCGTTGATAGCCACTTATTAAACCCACGCAAAACGTGGAAAGACACCGCTGCTCACGATAAAAACGCTGAATTACTCATCTCACAATTTGTTGAAAACTTTAAACGTTTCCACGTGAGTGATGAAGTGAGAAATGCAGGCCCTTCATTAGCGAAATAAGGTTCAAGGTTCAGGCATTGTCACGTTGTGATAATGCCTGCCAACCTGCTGCTTGATACGCTTTTGCTGCTTCCAATACATTCTCTGCTTTAATAATGCCCCGTCCGACAATAATAATATCGTTCTTATTTTCAATAATAGCTTTTTCAGGCGTGATATATTGCTGGCCGAGGGTATCTTGCACTGCGCCTAACTGAACGCCGGGCGTCATATTAATCCAATCACGACACTGCGTTAATCCGTGTTGCGTAATAAACCCAAACACAAATGCTGGGTAGGCAAGCGCCATGCGCACCGTTGCGTTTTGATATTCTGCCGTCATTAAATGCCCGCGTGAACTCATTTCCGCTAACAATAATAACCCGCGTTGACGCGGTAAACCGACACTCGCAAGGCCTTCAATAATACCCTCTCCGGGCAATACATGCGCATTCACAATATCGGCCCACTCAGCAATTTTATAAAGCCCGCCTTGATATTGCGCTTTAACCGTATTACCAATATCGGCAAACTTACGATCTTCAAAAATATAAAATTGATGTTTGTCCGCTAAGGCACGTAATTTAACGGTAAATGCAGGCGTGAAATTGTCAATGATATCGACGTGGGTTTTGAGCACGCAAATGTGCGGCCCCACTGTCTCAGCCAGCGCTAAAATAGCATCGGCATCAGTTAAATCAGCTGATAATGCTAAATTAGTTTTTTTTGCTAACATGCACCGCATCAAGCCGCGACTGATTGGGTGTTTTGCGCACTTTGCGCGTTCAATTAATTTCATCATGTCGCCAAAGCTGTTTTTTCAGATAAAAAAGAATGGATTTTCGTTTTATCATCGCGTGAAACCAAGGTTGAATTTAACAAGGTTTCCATCATGGTTGATAAACGCAACACAGTATGCACGCGATAGTTTTTTTCTAATGTTTTAATGCCACCTTGTTCGCGATCAATCAAGGCAGTCACATCCGTTACTTTTATGCCAACTTTTTCAAGGTCAGTCGTGGTTTCTAATAAACTCGCACCGCTTGTAATCACATCTTCGATCACTAAACAGCGTTGATTAGGTTGATAATCTCCTTCAATGCTTTGTTTTGTACCGTAATCTTTGGTTTCTTTGCGGCGCATAATCATCGGCAAGTGATGATCCAGTGAAAGACAAGTGGCTATTGGCAAAGCCGTATAGGGTACACCACACACAAGATCATATTGATGCGGTTGGCTTGCTTGCCATAGTGCATTAGCAATGCGACGTAATAGATCAGGGTGGCTAATGATTTTGCGTAAGTTTAAATAAAGGGATGAAGACTGCCCACTTTTAAGTTTGAAATCACCAAATTGAATGACGCCAATTTGATAAAGCGATAACACTAACGATGAATTTGGCATTCTTAACCTCAGCATTAAAAAAGGGCAGCTGATATTCAACTGCCCTTTTAGGTTAGGCAACGGCTTTGGTTTTTGCTTCCGTTTGCTGATGATCTAACAAGCCTGCAAGACTCATGGCGCGTGCCATGCGTGTTACGCCGATACCACCGCCGAAGCGTTCAAACATCGGTAAGCTTAAGTAGTCATCAAGTTCTGCCATGACGCGTTCTTCACCAAAGGCACTGAACAGCAGTTTGGCATATTGACCATCAGAAATAGTGAAGAAGTTTTCACGCATTTCTTCAACGCTGGTTGAGCGTTCAGCAGAGCCGATGGTTTCAATGCCGTAAAGAATCACGTCGATTTTGTTATAGATACCATCTTTATTATGCTTCATGTTCCAGAAAGGCGAGGTGGATCTTGGGAAGTATTCCAAGCTTACCACGTTGCCGAATTCACTTTGCATTCTTAGTTCTTCTTGCGCACTGAGTTCAGTCACATCGTATCTCGCACATAGATCGACGTAGTTATGTGAAACAGGTGCTGAGAAGCCAAGGAATGCTAGTAATTCAGCTTCAATTTTCCGCATTTCCGCAATGCCACCGCGAGATTCAAATTCAAACATTGGGAAAATTTTATCGTGACGTCCTGCAATCGGGAATGGTTCGTTGCGATAACTCGTGGTGATACAAAAAACCCCGGGAACGCCGGGGTTTTCAAGAATCTCTCTTTCAAGCCACATTTGGCCTGTTTGCGGCAGAGGATAATTGACCCCAGAAAATATGAATTGCGTAATGGTTTTTGGATCTTCACAAGCAGCGAGAATAGAGAGGCGGGGTTGGGCGGGAACTTCGATAAAACCTTTGATTTCTTGGAAAAAATGACGCATTTGTTTGATGATTTGATTATAGGCAAAGATATCTTGCACGGTGAACTACCTCCGAAATTGGTTAGTTGGGCAAAATCTTTGGGATGATAAAGACAGATTTCAGTTTTGTAAACTGTTATTTTTTGACCACAGTAAATTCAATGAGTTGCACAATGTTTGATCAAACATTGTGCAATGATGAAGACATCGTTTATACTTAAGTATGCAGCGTAACGAAGGGTAAACTCATGTTCGCGATCAAACAGCCAGGATGGCACATAGCAGCCTTGATACTCAGCACGATTTTAGGGATAGAAAGCGCGCAAGCGGCGAGTTTGCAACCCGAATATATCAGTCCTGAACAAAAAACATTAGAACAAGCCGTGTTAGTCAGAAATGTGTTAAACAACGTAACGCGCACGCCTGTGAATTTAAGTGTAATGACTCCTATTCCTCCCGGTGCATTTAAAGCACAATTAATTGAAAGCCCACTGGTGGGTAAAGTTGTTTGGGTGAGAGGCAACTTTATCGCAATGATCAAAACACAAGATGGTAAAGAGAATTCACGCGTTTTAGAAAAGTCATCAGCTATTTATTTACACGATACGTTAATGACCGAAAAAAATGCGCAAGCACAAATTGTTTTTACTGATAACACATTGATGACATTCAAGCCAGACACGAAATTTTATATCAAAAATTACGAATATGAAAAGAAAGACGATGGAAAAACGGTTGGGCGTTATGTAATGGATTTAGTCGAAGGTGGTTTTAGAACCATTACAGGGTTAATTGCGAAAACCAATCCGAATAATTACCAAGTGAATACACCAGTTGCAACCATTGGTGTTCGTGGTACCGACTATACGGTTGTCTTGCAAAATCAAAGTATTTATTTAGCAAGAACAAAAGGCGAACCTTGTATTACTAATGTGAAGAAAGAAGTTTGCTTAGATGTTAAAAATCAATATGCAAAAGTATTAAATGCGAATGCGGTGCCAACAGTTATTTCGCAACCACCAGCATTTCTAATTCAGCCTGTTTATATACAACCAGTGACAGTGACACAAAATACGTTTAGCGGCGATAATATTGCAAATGGCACAACGGGCGGCACAGCCAATGGTACCGGCGCATCTGGTTCAGCACCAACTTCTACGGCTAGTGATACAACAACAAGTAGTACAAGCACGAGTAGTACAAGTACGACGACAACCACAACCAGTACTGAAATCACCGTCAGCAGCCCAACAACAACCACCACCACTACCACTGGCGATACCGGTGGTAGTTTCTGTATTAAATAATTATTTATGGCTATGCGTATAAACACCGTCCCAATCAGTTGGGGGCGGTGACGCCTGAAAGGATTTAATGCGTTCAATGTATAAGGTATAGATGTGGGTTTCCGGATGTTGCTGATGTAATGTTTCAAGTAACGCTAGTGCGGTCGACCAATTTTGTTGGAAATAAGCATCTAATGCTTGATGATATTGCTGTAATTCTAATTTTAACAAATCGGTTAATTCACTGTTGAAGCAAATGACTTCATAAATAGCGATGCCTTCTTGTTTGCCTTTGACGCGGACTTTATCGAGTTTTCTGAAAACAAAATCAGGTTGGTTTGCTTGGGTGAACTCTGTCACCATGGTGGTTACCCCGTAAAACTTTGTTAATCCTTCAACCCGAGAAGCTAAATTGACAGCATCGCCTAATACAGTATAATTACGTCGATATTGTGAGCCCATGTCACCCACGCTCATTCTTCCACTATTAATGCCGATGCCAATGTGAATTTCTGGCCAGCCGTGTTGTTTTAATATGTCTTGCATTTCAAGCACTTTATGCTGCATATTCAGTGCGGAAGCGATAGCGTTTTTTGCGTGGTGTTGATCTGGCAACGGTGCGCCCCAGAAGGCCATAATTAAATCGCCAACGTATTTATCGATGGTTCCATGATTCGTAAAAATAATTTCAGTCATGGGTGTAAAAAACGTATTTAACATCTCAACCAAATTGGCAGCACTTAAGCCTTCAGAAATGCTGGTGAAGTTTCGTATATCAGCAAATAAGACGGACATTTCTCGGTCTTCACCGCGTAAGCCGTAATTTTTATCGGCAGATTTTAACATTTCATCAATGTGTGTGGGCGGCACGTATTGACCGAACATGGTTTTCAAATGCTCGCGTCTGCGCGACTCGAATAAATAACCATATAATACATTTTCAATTGCAATCAGTAGTAATAAAACAACCGGAACTAAAAATGAAATAATATATCCCGTATGTACCCAAATCCAGTTATTTAAAAACAACAGCGATAAAGGCAGTAAAATGACGATAGCACCTAATGTTTTGGGTCCCATATAAGGAAAGCTAAACGTTGCAAAAAGACCTAATATTAAGGCAAGCGTTACATTTGCGCCGTAAGTCCAAGCTGGGCGATACGAGAATTCATCTTGTAGAATACCGCTAGCAACAGATGCTTGAATTTCAACCCCTGGGAAAGGGTTTTGAATGGCAGTTGCTTTTAAATCGCCTAAACCTGTTGCAGAGGTACCAATGAAAACAATTTTGCCGAGTAAAGAATCAGGCGCTAATTTGCCATGCAGCACGTCAGTAGCTGAAAAATAGGGGAATGTGTAACTTTTTCCAATGAAGGGAATGAGCGTTTGACCAGAAGCATTGGTTGGAATAGTGGTTGCGCCGACACGTATCCCTTCAAGAATTTTTTTACCGGCATAATCAGGCGTAATGAGTTCTGGTTTTTCGCCTAAGAAGCTAATGACCGCTTGTAATGATAATGAAGGGTAAATATGATCTTTGTATTGTATGAGTAGCGGCACGTGTCTCAAAATGCCGTCTTTATCTGGGAAAATATTGATAAAGCCAGCAGCCGTTGCTGCATCTTCTAAGATCGCAATATTGCTAATATAACCCGGTGCGCGAGTAATATTTAATTTATTCTCATCTGTCGATGCATTGATAAAAAGCCCAGGTGGTAATGGATTTTGTTCAATTTGTTTCGGCGAGAAGCTAATGGCTAAAACAGCATTCGATTTTGATAAGCTTTCCGCAAATAATTCATCGTCATTAAACAACGTTGAATATTGTGATAATTCAGTTTTGAGTGTCTCTGATAATTGGTTTGCAAAGCTTAAACGACGGATTAAAATATCTAAAGCGCTACTTTGTTTTTCGGGAAATAAGCTATCAAATGCGATAACGGCCGCACCTTGTGCATTCAGTGCATCAACTAATTGTGCCATTTTTCGACGTGGCCAAGGCCATTGTCCTTCAGCAGCTAAGCTTTTATCATCAATATCAATAATGGCAACCACTGGGGATGGTTTCGGATTTTTTGTCGCAATATACGTAATTAATTGAAAATCGTAACCTAAATTTTCAAGACGTTCGAGAATATTGCGAACGGATATATTTGTCGTCATTAAAACCCATAATGACAGAATCGTTAATAATAACCCGAGAATAATTGGTATTTTTTTACCCATAAACACATCCTGTGTGTCTCGTTTACCTCTGAGTATAGCGTATTTATCGAATTTTTCTTTTGTATTCAAACAAGACAAAATGGACCAATCCGTGGTTGAAATTAACACGTGCTTCTCCAATGTCTTAGTGCATTAAGGGTAAACCCTCGCGTAAAAAACAGCTATTTATTGCTTATTTTTGCTCAAATTGTTATTTTAAAAGGAGCCTCTTGATAATAATTGAAAAGGATATTCAATGAAGCTTACGGCAAAATTCAAATTAGCGTCTATTGCCGTTGCCGCCTGCTTGATTGAAACGCAAGCCTATGCCGATGTTCTCCCGGGTGCAGCAATGCCTGAACAGGTCAGTCGCAGCTTAAAACAACAGCAAATACAAGAACAACCAACCGGGGTTGCCCCTACATTAAAAAATGAAGATGAAAAAGAAGCTGTGCCATTAAGTCCGGAAGTGCAAAAACTCAAATTTAAGTTAATTAAAATTAATCTTGAAGGTAATAAAAAATTCTCATCTAAAGAAATTGAAAAAATATACGCATCGAGTCTCGGTAAAACCATTACTGTGGCTGAATTATTTACCATTGTTCAAAACATTACAAACTTTTATCGTAACAATGGTTATATTATTTCACGTGCAATTTTGCCGCCTCAGCACGTTAAAAGCGGCATTGTAACCGTGCAAATTATTGAAGGATATTTAGATAAAGTAGATGTTACCGGTAAACCGAATGGTGCACGCTGTATTGTCAAAGATTATGGGGAAAATATCGCAAAAGCGCAGCCGTTAGACATTGCTAGAATGGAAAAATATTTAACGTTGGCGAATGAAATTCCAGGTACACAAGTGAAAGCTGTGTTAACACCTTCTAAGAAAAAAACAGGTGCGGCAGATCTATTATTAGATACGACGAATAAGATTTTCACAGGTTATGTGTCTTACGATAATTACGGAACCTTATATATTGGGCCGCAACAATGGACAGCCAATTTAGGCTTAAATTCAGCAATTAACGCCGGTGATGCGACAAATATTACCTTTGTCAAAACGCCGAAAGGCGGAGAATTAGGCTATTGGGATATTAACTATTTAGGTGCATTAAATGCAGAAGGCACGAAGTATGTATTGGGCGGTACACGCGTGCATACACACCCATTATTCGTGTTACGCTCATCACAAATTGATGGCCTTAACGATAATTATTATTCCAATTTAATTGTGCCGGTTATTCGAACACGTTCACAGACGTTGAACTATACAGTTGGATTTAATTACTTAGATAGCAATACGACGATTCTTGATCAAGAATTATATCAAGATCATTTACGCAATTTAGATTTAGGCTTTAACTATAGTTTTGCAGACAGGTGGTTGGGCGCTAACTCAATTGCAGCGAATTTCAGACAAGGCTTGCCTATTTTAGGGTACAGTTCAGACTATAATCCTGATACAGCAACCACCTCTCGACCGGGGGGTCGTGGTGATTATACAAAAATGGGTTTCCAAGCTTCACGTTTACAAGCATTATTTAGCCGAACGAATTTGATGGGGAGCATACGCGGGCAATGGGCATTTAACCCCTTATTATCTTCAGAGCAATTCACATTTGGTGGTAGTTCCATCGGCCGTGGTTACGATCCTGCTGAATTAATCGGCGATCGTGGTGTTGCAGGCAGTTTAGAACTTCGCTACGATTGGGCAATTGATAAATTCTATATTCAAAATTTACAGTTTTACACTTTCTATGATGCGGGTGAAATTTGGAACTTGAAAACAGCATCAGGCACGCCCTTTAATTTAAGCGCAACCTCAACAGGGATTGGTGTTCGTTTTGCAATGACACGCTCGATTAGTGGAAATGTGATGTGGACCCAGGTATTAACAAAATCGATTGCTGCAGAAGATTTCATTCATCAAGGACGCCGTCCTCGTGTGTTTTTTAGTGTAGTTGCCGCACTAGATTAATTTGATGTTTGTGGTAATTCTTTAATACTGTCAGATTTAACCAAATCTAAAAAGATTAAAATGGCTAATTGTTCACGTTCACGTAATTTTTCAAAGTATCCATCTTTAAAAATCAGTTCAGCATGTTCTTTTAAAGCAAGTGGTGAGATGAATGTTTTCATCGTTACAAGATACGTTTCCCATTGAGATTTATCGGGGTTTAAAGCAATGGATTGGTCGATAGGTTTAGTTAACAAAGCACATAAGAATGACACTAATCCTGCATCTGTATCAGTAATTTTTTTGATATAACGCTGACAAGCCCCTTCACTATCCCAGCTTAACCAGTTTTCTAATAAATAAGCTAATTGTGGATGAGAAATTAAACGTTCGCTATCTGCCCAGCTTTTTATTTGATTAACACAGGCCAATTTTAATGCATCAATTTGTTCTATATTAAATTCAGGCAATAAAGCCGGTAGATTCGTTGAAACTTGTTCTTCGTGAATTTGTGCTTTGACCTCATGAATTAAAATAGCCAAACTATTCGTTGCATAATGAATGCCATTGAGTAACAGATTGAACTTGCTTTCTTGCGATTCAGCAAAAAACAACCCTTGAATAATTCGATGTATATGTGCGGGTGTATCGAGGCTTAATAAACTACTATAACCAGGCGGGAAAAGATCTCCATTGTCCAGTAACCCGTTGATAATAGCTTGGGTATTTTCACGGGGAATTTTACGAAGCACCTGCTCATCAATTTGATTTAAAAATAAGAAAATACGACCATCTTGCGTCAAACGAGAAAGCGCATGGTCAAAGGCCTCAGGTTGATTTGATTGTGCAATGAGCGCATCAAATTCAGCTTTAGGGATATAACCAATGGGCATCGATAATCGAAAATACACATCAAATAAATCAGGCGAGCATAAACGATTAAACTGTCTTGCGACCTTTTCAGAATAAAAATAGGGTTCATTACGATAATATAGATGTCTAATGCGTGGGAATAAGAAAATTAACAAACTTTTGATGAGTTCTGCATCGTATTTTTCACTGCGATGAATAATTTCCTCGCAGCGTTGTTTTTCTCGATTTAATTCGGCCTCTGTCGGTTCGTAAACGTGATCGAGTAAATCAGTAAATAAATCTTTGTTATTGCGGACACCTTGGTAAATTTGTGGTGCAAAAACCTCGAGCGCTGTTAAGGCGAAATAATCAACGGGGTTGACTACATCTCGTAAGCGCGTATATCCAAAATTTAAGGTATTCGCATAATGTGAAATATCGCGGCAGTGATGAAAGAAATATTTGAGTGATCCATAATAAAGCTGCATCCATTCGGTTGGTTGCCAAGTGTTTTCAGGCACTAAATCTAGGGTGGGTTTTAAACGGTCTGCAAATATTCCTTCTAAATCTTGCTGTGTGATCGCGGGTACTTCAAAGGGTAATTGCACAATTTTTTCGACAAACCCTTCTCCGCCGTTTCCATCAACGTGGTTGATCGCTTCGATCACTTGCTGTTTATCAAATGAAAGTAAATAACGTGTGTTGCTATAATCACCCATCGATTTAACAATTTGAAACATTTCTTTAATTTCATCAGGGGTGATGCGAGAAATATTATCAATGATAATGATAATTTTTCGTTTTTGATGTTTTAATAATTCATTTAATTCAGCTTTGACTGCTGTTAAATCGCGGCCTGATTCCCAGCCAAATGTTTCATCGTGATGTCGATTAAACCAATGTTGCCACCACGGCTTTCGTTTTTGTAACGACCTTGGAATGGGCATATGCGTGAAAAAAGACACATATAATTCTAGCAAATAAATAATTTGTTCTTTATTTTCGATTTCAGCTTCATTGCGTAATATCGATGACAAACGTCTGAAAAAACTATAAACAAGTTGATGCTGTCCGGAGTAACTCCACGGACTAAAGTTTAAGATAATCGGTTTTTCATTGTCTATTAAATTGGTTGATGCAAATTTTAATTCTTCAAGCATCATATTGATAATAGAGGTTTTGCCAACGCCCCATCCGCCGTATAGCCCTACCACTAAACTTTCCGGGTCAGTATGATCTAATAAACAGCGTGCTAAATATTTCGCAAACTGCCCACGATTTAGCTTGTCTTGTGCAATCGAGTTTATCGGTTTATCTGCATCAAACACGAGAATCTCCTTTGCCTAGCGTTTGACTATTTTAGTCGTTTCCCTCATTATAGCCCACACAAACCATTACGAGATTTGAATGAATAATCATAGTGTTAAACAAACATGGCAAGCTGAACTTTCTCATCTAGTGACAAGCCCTGAAGAATTGCTCGCGCTTTTAGACTTAGATGCCGAGTGGTTAGCGCCTGCGCAGAAAGCGGCCGTTTTGTTTCCGTTAAAAGTGACACGTTCATTTATTCGTCGTATGGAAAAACAAAACCCGCATGATCCGCTATTGAAACAAGTGTTACCTTTGCATGAAGAAACACTGATGCATCGTTACTATCGTAAAGACCCTTTAAAAGAAACATCGGCAAATCCTATTCCCGGGTTATTGCATAAATATAAATCTCGTGTATTGGTGACCTTAACGAGTGCATGTGCAATTCATTGCCGATATTGTTTTCGTCGTGCATTTCCTTACGACGATAACCGCCCGTCGCGTTCGCAGTGGTCCTTGCTGTTTACTTATATTGAGGCTCACCCAGAAGTGAATGAAGTTATTTTAAGTGGTGGTGACCCGTTAGCTGTGAGTGATACCTTGTTAGAACAATTTACCGATGCCTTGCAAAGACTGCCGCAAATTAAACGCTTACGCATTCATTCACGTTTGTTAACGGTGTTACCAGAACGTGTCACGCCGACCTTCATTGCGTGGTTAAATCGATTAAGCATCAAATGTGTAATCGTTTTGCATGTGAATCACCCTAATGAAATTAACGACGAAGTGATCACCGCAATACAAGCGCTTAAATCCACTCAAGTGACTTTACTCAATCAATCTGTTTTATTAAAAAATATTAATGATAATGTTGAAACATTGCGTGAATTAAGTGAAAAATTATTTGATGCCGGTGTGTTGCCTTATTATTTGCATTTGCTTGATAAGGTCGAAGGTGCAGCGCATTTTGATCTCCCTTTCAAACAAGCCAAAGCTTTACATCGTCATTTGCTCGCAGCGCTGCCGGGATATTTAGTCCCACGCCTTGTTCGCGAAGTGCCAGGGGAGGCATCGAAGTCTTTGCGCTAACACTATCATTTATAAATTAAAAAATATTTTTTCAACATAAATAACATAAATAAAAACCTCATCTATACTTTAACTAAGTGTTTTATAAGAAAAACAGGGAGTGTTTATGTTGGTGTTATTCCGGTGGTCTATTGTTTTTGGTATTTTTTTCCTCAGCATGAAAGCCGGGCATGCGTATACGTTTGCAAGTTTAGGGCAAGTGAGCGGGCCTGCCATTCATACCACGTATTTTTTCACAATGAATAATCAACCGAATTTAGTACGCGCCCGCGCCTATGTTGGACATTGGGCAAATGGTGCGTGCATCTACGCAGGCCAATACGATATGGGTCTTGCCACCCTCAAAACCGGTAATCAACTCTACTTCGACGCCAACAAACTCACTTCCATTGTCGGTGGCGGGTACTCGTGCGTGACAATCTCATACTTCTTCAAACAACCCGTCCAAGATACCTATCAACTGCTCTGGAACGGCACCAGCTACACAAACACCGTCCCCGCCACGAGCGATGTCACGATTTTATAAACAAACACAATATTGCAAAATGGCATCGCTAATGCCATTTTGAGACGCATTATGGCATTAGCGATGCCATTTTTCCTTTAATAAAGTAGCTTCCATCTGAAAATTGTTAGTTTTTTAACCGGATTTATAGCTGGATTGCTATATCTCGTTGAATTCGTTTAGATTGCGAATGGTTGGCATAGGTATCCCAATCGGGTTTATAGTCATCAGATTGATTTCCCCAAACAAACCAACCCTTTCTCGGGCCTCTTGCAAATAACTCGATAAAAGGGCCATTACTGCAATCTTCGATAAGTTTGTATTGTTCATCAGGTTTTCGGCTGTGTTCGCGTTTGCACGATGAAATAATGTTTTCTTGGCTTCTGCCCGGTTGTAGTGTTCTAGCATTTTTTCCACGAACGCCAAATAAAATCATTTCAGTGACATTTCTAAAGTAAAATCCAACGCCTCGTCTGTCAGGCCCGCCGTCTTTCCGAATTTTATACCAAATTAAATTAGTTTTATAAGTAAAACCCCAGCTTTCCATGACTTGCAACCCTTCTGCAATTAAAGCATTTGGTACCCAAAGGTATAGATGTGCAGTATCTTTAGCGATAGAGGAAACAGGCATGGATTTAATTTCATCAAGGGACATGGTTGGATAACGTTGTAATCGTTTGTGTTCGGGAGCCATTTTTCCAGTGCGGTTAGTGAACTGCCATGGCGGATCAGCAAGTATCGTTGCAAATTTCTTTTTGCCAACGCATTTCAACAAATCGTCAGATGCATTCATTGTTTGTTTTCCTTGTTTTTCCAGTCAGATATAACTTCCGGTGTAATTCCAAATACTAATACAGGGCATCCGCCATGCCTGCCTGCATTGAGGCGATATAAGAGTTTACCCATCCATGTTGTGCTGGCACCGTATTTTAGTTTACATGATTTAGGTTTTCCGTTTTTAGAAATATCAATAGAACCATCTTTTTTGAGTTGAATGGTTTCATTGAATACAGTGTTTAGAGATTTGCTTCGTGTAAGAATGACCGCAGCGCTAATGATGCCACATTCATGAAACATTCGAAAAGCATATAGATCACGATCAAACGTTTGATCTTTGCTGTTCCACTCCATATCAAATGCAACTCTATTTTTTACATAATCAATTTTATGACCATCAATATAATTTTTTATGATTAACTCTTCTTTAGTGAAAAAATCTTTTTTTGAATTTTTGTTATTGTGTGTTTCGGGATCTTGAGAAATAATTCTAATTAATAGATCCCCCTGTATGCGTGTCTCTTGCCATCCATATGGTCGTAATTCAGATGATATTTTTTTGGGAATATCTGACTCGCTACCACCAGGAGAGGCAATATCAGCAACGCTAATTTTGAAGTTGAGTAAAGCATTTTCAATTTCTGCCAGTTCATTTTGAAATGAATTTTTTAAAATTGCGGCAGCGTGTTTATAGCTGTAAATTTCGTATAAAGAAAATAAATCTTTATTAAGGTTTTTTTTGAGTTCGTCGATTGAATCAGCATTTGGGCTTGGATTAAGCGCAACATCGTTTTCTAAATTTTTATCAGATTGCATATATTTCAACCATGATTGAGTATTGAGTTTATTGAGATAGATTACTATGTTCTTAAACACATTGAAATAACACTCGACCCGATAGGGTCGAGTAAGTGTTAAGCGTTTTCAAGCTGTGCGATGAGGTTGTTGAGTTCGTTTTTGTTGCGGTAGTGGATCACGAGTTTTCCGCGACCTTTCGCGTTGCATTGGATAGCCACTTTGAGTTTTAAGTGTTTCGCTAAACTTGTTTGTAAGTGCGCAATGTCAGGGTCTAGGGTTTTGGAAGCTTTGGGCTCAGGTTCGCTTTGGAGTTGTCTGACCAATTGTTCAGCTTCACGCACCGACAAACCCCGAGCAATGATTAAATTCGCGGTTTCGAGCTGCACCTCAGCAGGTAAGGTGATTAAAGTACGCGCATGACCCATTTCTAAACGACCACGTTCAAGCAAATCACGCACTTCTTCAGGCAGGGTTAATAAACGCAATAAGTTGGTGACAGTTGCGCGAGATTTGCCCACGGCTTCAGCCACCTGCTGATGCGTCATTTCAAATTCATCAATTAACCGTTGCAAGGCCATCGATTCTTCAACCGGGTTTAAATTCTCGCGTTGAATATTTTCGATTAAGGCAATTGCAATGGCAGCTTCGTCAGGAATGTGACGAACAATGGCTGGCACTTCCGTCAAGCCTGCCAATTGCGCAGCACGCCAACGGCGTTCACCCGCAATAATTTCATATTGGTTGCCAACGGGTCTCACAATAATGGGCTGAATAATGCCTTGGGTGCGTATGGAGTTGGCTAACTCTTCCAGCGCAGCTGGGTCCATGTCACGACGGGGTTGATATTTACCACGATGAATTTCCGTGACGGGTAGTTGCGCGAGTTGTTCACCGGCGGGCACGACGCTTAATTCGGCGCCAGCATGATGGTCAGTGCCTGAAACGCTTAGCAGCGCATCCAGCGAACGACCGAGTCCACGTTTCTTTGACATATTGCAATCCTGTTTGGCTAATCGTAACATCTTAATCAAATAGGGAGAAAAATGGAATGACGTTACCGCCCGTTGTTCGCGTTTTTTTTGCCATTGACTTGCCGCAGGAAGCGAAGCAACAAGTCGATGACTACATGTCACTGCTCAAAAAAGAGATAAAATCTCACGCCATTCGCTGGTCTCGTCCAGAAAATTTACACATCACCCTACAGTTTTTAGCCGAAGTGCAAAGCACAGACTTAAATTTATTATTGGAAAAGGTAAAATTGGCCGTGCAAGGGTTTGGTGAAAAATTGAACTTCGAGCTGGGTGCACTGCGTGTTTTTCCAGACCCCTACCGGCCTCGCGTGATTGTGCTAGATGTCACGCCGCAAGCGGCCTTAACGCATTTATCAGAGGCGATTGGTCAAGGTATACGCGAGTGTCACTATCAAACCGAAGATCGCCCCTTCCGCGCCCACCTCACCCTCGGTCGCATCAAACAACCTAAAGGCTTGAACCTCGGCTTTCTACACGACACGCCAGCCATTAACTTAGGCATGATCACCCTCCATGAAGTCACCCTCTTTCGCAGCGAACCTCAACCCGATGGCTCGCGCTACTCCCCAATTGAGCGAATCGCAATTTAGTGAGTGATAGGGCACAACAGACGCAGGCCAATGCTCGGGCTGTGTTCACGGGTGAGGGTGTCACTAAGTGGGGTAATGGTAATTTCAGCAGAGGCGCCGACGGTGGCGTCCATGATGTGCCCGCCGAAGACTTCGCAGGCTGCATTGCTGATAGCGGCATGGATGTGAGCCATGGGGTTGCCTTCAAAGTGGGCAATATTGCCAGTGAGCGATACTAATTCAAACATCCCTTTAAATTCATGGATTTCGTAGGTTTTTTGATCGAGATGATAATACGCTGCTTTTACATCAGAAACAGCACCTAGGCCGCTTAAGACGGCCGCTTTTAATTCAGCCGCTTTAAAGGTGCGAATAATCGCCTCGAATAGGTTTTCACCCAGGTTCAAAACCAAAATAAAAGGGTCTTTCGTATGCTTAACAAGATGACCGTGTTGAGAGTCGATAAAGGCGGGCATGGCTCACTCCTGTGAATGAATCGCGTTTTCACAGGCTTTTATTCCCGCGAGCGCAAGGGTATACTCCAAAAAGTGCCGGAATACTAATATTATTTATTTGTGAAATCAAGCGTCTTTTACTTCAACGCCGATTGCGAGACTGATCATGAGCACCATCCCTTTTCATGTGATTAAAGACCCTGTGCATGGCACCATGCAATTTACCTCGCAAGAAGATGCGTGGGTGAAGCCATTCATCGATAGCCCTCAATTTCAACGCCTGCGGCACATTAAGCAATTGGGTCTAGGGGATTATATCTTTCCCGGCGCCGTTCACAGCCGGTTTAACCACAGTATTGGGTGTTGTTACGTTGGCAGTCAAATTGCCCATAAAATAGGGTTGTCAGATGAAGAGCGTCAGCTAGTCATGATTGCCTGCTTATTGCACGACATGGGCCACGGGCCCTTCTCACATGCGTTTGAGGGCATTTTTCATGATAAGCTCATTCGTCACGAACGTTGGACGCCTTATTTTCTAGCTGATTTTAATACCCCTGAATTTTTCTATGTTTATAATAAAGCCAATGCACGCCATCCATTATCGGCCGATAAATTCAACGATATTGCCAGCATGATTATGCACCAACCGATACAGCGTCGTGTCTTAGCCGATATTGTTTCATCACAACTCGATGCAGACCGCTTAGATTATTTACTCAGAGACAGCCACTTTTGCGGTGTGAAATACGGTGAATTTGATTTTCGTTGGATGCTGCATTGCATGACCATTGTCAACGCCGGTGAAGGTGAGCGCTTAGGCATCACACATAAAGGCATAGGCGCGGTCGAGCATTACTTAATGGCAAGGCGTTTGATGACGCGCAATATTTATCATTCCCAAAAGAAACTCGCTTTCGAACAATTTTTAGTGGAATTATTAGCAAATTTATCAGCTTCTTTAGAACATGAAAAAAGTTTCGCAGCCATTCGCCACTCACGTTTGGGTGAATTTCTCATGGCTGCTAATATTTTTAATGAAACCGTGCGCTTGCAACCGCAACATAAAGCCAACCTGCGTGATGCGTTTTTGAAAGATAACGCTGACACCTACAAAGAACTCTGTGATTATGATGTGTTTTCAGTCATCAAACAGTTGTCAAATATGTGTATTGAGCACCCCGCCGTATTAATGGCCTCTCGCATTCAGCACCGCAAAATGCCAGCATTAATTCCGGTTGATTATGACAATATCCAATCGGTTCACGAAGCTTTGCATACTTTTAAAGTAAAACATCGCCAACAATACCAAGATTGGCAGCTTCGTTTAATTGAAACACCGCATCAATCTTACAGCGGAGAAGATGACCCCATTTTAGTATTGGGTAATCGAGGGGATATCAAACCGATCGGTCACTTTTCATTCATGATTGATGCAATTTCCGATAAATTAGAACACGTTGCTTTTTTATCTGTTGATAAATGTATTTCAGCTGAAAAAGACGTGAGCGCATTCATCGCGCAAATAGAACAAAGGAGCGGGCAATGAGCCTTCAAGTTGTTATTTTAGCTGCCGGTCAAGGCAAACGCATGCAATCACACTTGCCAAAAGTGCTGCATGCCATCGCTGGCCGCGCCTTAATTTCGCATGTGGTTGAAACGGTTAATACCTTAAAAAGCCCACATGAACCTATTGTTATTTTCGGTCACGAAGGTGAGCGTCTTCGCGCGGCCTTGCCTGATTTGAACGTTAAATGGGTGTTACAAGAAAAACAAGCAGGGACGGGTCATGCGGTTTTGCAAGCCATACCTTTCATTCAAGACGATGCCCACGTTTTAATTTTATGCGGTGACGTGCCTTTAATTTCCGCAAATACCTTAACCCATTTAATTGAAAAAACGCCGAAGAATGGGTTGGGATTATTAACGGCCGTGTTAAACCAACCCTACGGTTACGGACGTATTTTAAGAAACGCTGATGGTCAGGTCATTTCTATTGTTGAAGAGCGCGATGCCAATGAAGCCGAGAAAGCGATTCAAGAAATTAATACCGGTATTTATTACGTTCCCGCACGTTACTTAAGCGAATGGTTGCCGCAATTGGGCAATCAAAATCATCAAGGAGAGTTTTACTTAACTGACATTATCAGTTTTGCGGTGAAGGCAGGGTTGCCTATTCAAACAGCACAACCCGCTTCTTTATTCGAAATTCGGGGAGTGAATGACAGAATGCAATTAGCGGAATTAGAACGTGAATATCAACGTAATCAAGCGAAACAGTTAATGAGTGCAGGCGTGACTTTACGAGACCCGGCACGGCTTGATATTCGCGGTGAGGTACAGGTTGGTAAAGATACGATCATTGATGTGAATGTGGTTTTAGAAGGCAAAATCAGCATCGGTGAAGGTTGCAATATTGGCGCGAATGTGATTTTAAAAGATTGCCAATTAGCGAATCACGTTGAAATTAAGCCGAACACGATGATTGAAGGTGCTAGTATTGCCTCGCACGCAGTGATTGGTCCTTTCGCCCGTATTCGCCCTGAAACAATCATTGAAGAATCCGCACACATCGGAAATTTTGTCGAGATTAAAAAAAGCAAAATTGGCGCTGGCACCAAAGTGAATCACTTAAGCTACGTGGGTGATGCGCTTATTGGCGTGAAGGTGAATGTGGGCGCGGGAACCATCACTTGCAATTACGATGGTGCGAATAAACATCAAACTATCATCGACGATCATGCCTTTATTGGTTCTTGTACACAGTTAGTTGCCCCTGTGCATATCGGTGCGGGCGCGACTATTGGTGCGGGTTCTACCATTACACAAGATGCGCCTGCGAATCAGCTTACTTTAAGTCGTACCCCACAACGCAGTATTGCCGGCTGGGAGCGCCCTAAAAAAACTGTAAAAACATAAACTAAGCAAGATTTTTTTAATCCACTATACTTTCCTTATGATCTTGCATCATAAGGAGAGCGTGATGGACGTGCGCAAAAATGCTAAATCAGCCATGACCGGTATTGTCACAGGTGAAGATTGGGAAAAAGCCCTGCAAGATCCACAATCACCGCTCTATAAATTACTTTTTGCGAAATTAACGCATGAAGTAGCTGTGGAAGAATGTTTGCAAAAAGTATTGGAATATTGGCTTCAAAAAATGCGCTTAGAAGATAAGCACGAGCGTCATCAATTATGGATGGCGGGCGAGGAAGAAGCGCGCTTGGTTGAGAAGCGCATTTTTGGGAGTGGTGTTAGTGAAGCGGTTAAACCCGTTATTCCTGAAAACGCGAATGAACTAGCAGATTTCAAGCATGATTTAACTGAGAAATTATCAAGCTTACAAACGCACATGCTCGATCTGCAAAAACAAATTGATCAATGCGATAATAACTTAAACGATGTTTCAAAACGCTTTGCAGATCGACAAAAACAACAAGTGGCGGATTATACGCAGCAATTAATAGATAGTTTGCCAACCCTAAAATTACCAGAAGGGATAACAATTCCTGCACCACCAACCGCGCACGAGCATGCGTCGCATCATGAAGCTTGGCAGCATTTTACGCAGCATATTGAAGAAGCGGCAACGCAGGTGTCACCCAAACAATTATTTGAAAATAATCCAGCCTTGTTAGAAAAGCCGGCTAAAGCCATCGCTTCTTTTGGTGATGTGATGGCAGAATTGCGCATTAAAGCCGCCTTGTTAGGTCGCACGGATAAGTTTGCAGGGTATTGTCATGCGTTGAATAAACAAAACCCGCATATGTGTCTACCCAAGCATTCTGCCGCAGATGTGCAAGACATTGAAGCTGCTCAAACGCATTTGCGTGATAAATTCAATAAAATACACGCGCTCAAAACCGCTGAAAATGCGACAGCCGCTATCAAAGAGTCCCTCAAAACTCTCGAATCCAACCCTCAGCCTCACCACCCAACTCGCTCACATTAAAATATTATAACCCATTGTTTATATTGAAAATTATTGACAATTCTTGTCAAGGTGTTTTTGAGTGTGCTTTAGGCCTTCCTCAGGGTATAATGCAGCATTCGTAACCGGTTCTGGGGAATGATCAATGTGTGGGATTGTTGGAGCAGTGGCCAAGCGGCCTATTACCAATCTATTAATCGATGGTTTGAAGAAATTAGAATATCGCGGCTATGATTCAGCCGGCGTGGCGGTGGTGAATGAGCAAAAAACCTTAGCGTGTTTACGCGTGGTTGGCAAGGTACAATCGTTAGTTGATGCCCTCAAAGCTCACCCTTTAATTGCTGAAACCGGCATTGCGCACACACGTTGGGCGACTCATGGCGCACCTTCAGAAAAAAACGCTCACCCGTTTGTTTCACACAACGATTTTGCCTTGGTGCATAACGGCATCATCGAAAATCATCACGTATTGCGTGAACAGCTTGAGAAAGCGGGCTATACGTTCACCTCTGAAACGGACACAGAAGTGATTGTGCACTTAATTCATCATCATTTTAAACAACACGCTGATTTTCGTGAAGCCGTTCAAGCCGCCGTGCGTGAATTAAAAGGTGCGTATGCCATTGCTGTGTTGAACAAAACTGAACCGCACCGCGTGATTGCGGTTAGACAAGGCAGCCCCTTAGTGTTAGGTGTGGGACAAGGTGAAAATTACATCGCCTCTGATCCGCTCGCTTTAGTTTCAGCCACAAAGTTTTTTATGTACTTAGAAGATAATGACTTAGCGGATGTGCATTTAGATAAAATTCATGTCTATGATTTGCAAGGCAATGCCGTTGAGCGCAAAGTCCATGAATTAAACTTGCAACAAGATGCGGTTGAACGCGGTGAATATCGTCACTACATGAAAAAAGAAATCATGGAACAGCCCGATGCGGTGGCGAATTGTTTAGAAGGCCGCGTGGTCGATGATCATCTGCTGCCATCCATTTTCGGTGCCTCAGCCGATGCGCTGTTTGCTAAAGTGAAGCACATTCAGTTAGTTGCTTGCGGCACAAGTTATCACTCAGCGATGGTTGCTCGTTATTGGATAGAAGCCTTGGCGAATATTCCCTGTAATGTTGAAATTGCCAGTGAATATCGTTATCGACAATTTGCACCCAGCTCAGATAGTTTATTTGTCACCTTATCTCAATCAGGTGAAACCGCTGATACTTTAGCAGCCTTACGTGTTGCAAAAACGAAAGCTTATTTAGGCACACTGGCTATTGTAAATGTTCCTGGCAGCACCATGACGCGTGAATCTGATTTGCATTTCTTAACACGTGCTGGCATGGAAATAGGCGTTGCTTCGACAAAAGCTTTTATCACACAATTAACTTCGTTAATGTTATTAGCAATCACCTTAAGACGCTCGCGCACAAAAGACCGTGCATTAGAAGCCACTTTAAGTCATCAATTACTCAGCTTACCGCGTGTGATTGAAGCTGCATTAGCTCAAGACGAAGCGATCAAGCGCGTTGCTAAAACCTTTGTT
Source organism: uncultured Gammaproteobacteria bacterium (assembly GCA_965653045.1). Taxonomy (GTDB): domain Bacteria; phylum Pseudomonadota; class Gammaproteobacteria; order DSM-16500; family DSM-16500; genus Aquicella. Next base: position 6,383 of record CBFGYM010000001.1, on the reverse strand, counting down.
GATAGACAGCACGCCCTCTTTTTAGGGCGCGGTGTGATGTACCCTATTGCTTTAGAAGGGGCTTTAAAACTAAAAGAAATTTCTTACATTCATGCCGAAGGCTACCCCGCTGGCGAGCTAAAACACGGGCCTTTAGCCCTCGTTGATAAAACCATGCCTGTGGTGGTATCCGTACCGAATGATGAAATGCTTGAAAAGACCTTATCAAACCTGCAAGAAGTGAAAGCACGCGGCGGTGAGTTAACCATTTTCACCGATCAGCCGCAATTGTTTAAAGACGGTGCTTTTGTTGGAACACACGTTGTTGAAATGCCGCCGATACACCCAATGTTAGCGCCTATTTTATACGTCATTCCCATGCAATTGTTAGCGTATTATGTTGCGGTTGAAAAAGGAACCGATGTAGACCAACCCAGAAATTTAGCGAAATCGGTCACGGTAGAATAGTGTTCATTAAACGCGTGATGAGCGCAGGGCCTTCGTAAATAAAGCCGGTGTACACTTGAAAAAGGGTTGCACCGGCTTTTTGTTTTTCAACTAAATCGTGCGCATTCATAATGCCACCTGCTGCAATGAGTGGAATTTTTTGTTCAAGATTTTCAGCCAGTGTTTTTAAAGTGTGCGTACTCAAAGCGGTGAGTGGCGCACCGCTTAATCCACCTGTTTCATTTGCATACGCTGTGTTGATTAAAGCCGGACGGGTTATCGTGGTATTTGTTGCAATCACGCCGTCTATGTTTGTTGCTAATAATATCGGTGCAATCGTCGCAGCGTCTAAATCCGGCGCAATTTTCACTAGTAAAGGGACGTATTTTTTCGCATCGGCTTGTTCGTGCTTTAAACGAGTGAGTAGCGCATGCAAATGCTCAGGCGTTTGTAAATCACGCAGCCCGGGTGTATTGGGTGATGAAATATTTAAAGTAATATAATCAGCGAGTGCGCTAAATTGCCGAAACCCTAAGACGTAATCATGAATGGCTTGATCAGGTGGCGTATCTTTATTTTTGCCGATATTCACACCGACAATACCGTGCGTTTTACGCTGCTGCAATTTCGCGCGCACGTAATCCATGCCTTTATTATTAAACCCCATACGATTAATAATGGCGCGATCTTCCGGCAAGCGAAATAAACGCGGTTTTGGATTGCCGGCTTGTGGGCGCGGTGTGACAGTACCAATTTCAATGAAACCAAACCCGAGGCACAGTAGGGCATCGATATAATCACCGTTTTTATCAAGACCCGCAGCGAGCCCAATGGGGTTTGGAAACGTGCACCCGAAAGCGTGAATAGGATAAGAGAGGGTGTTGGTTTGAGGTAAACAACCCAGTGCATGCAAGGTCGATAAGCCTTTTAACGCAATGGTATGCGCAATTTCCGGCGGCAGCTTGAGTAAGAATTGTTGAATTAAGGCGTTCATGAACACTCACTGTACTGGAAAAGCAAAATAGCTGCAAGCTTAAGTTGCGGTGCGGCACGTGCTGAGTAAGAATAATGAAAATATTGATAGGAGCGTTGCCATGGAAGCAAGAACAATTGTTGATGGATTGCCGGGTGAGATAGCTAAGCGAATAATTTGTTTAGTCGAATCGGTATTCACGATGACAAAAGAACCCCTAAAAATTCTATTATCCGTGAAAAATATTGATGACATTTGTCAGTTTCATTTCGCTTACGACGTGCCAAACCGCGCGGACTGCGAGGCATTTATGTTATCGGTTGCTGGTTTTGTCTCGGCGTATCAAAACGTACTTGAGAATCTAACAGCCGAAACAACGGCTTATAATCAGATGTTGAAAGACGATGTTAAGTTTATGATGGCACAGGATGAGTTTGTTTCAATCATGGGAAACTTAAATCAATTTATAAAAAGTACAAATGTTTATTTTATGGCACTCGCTAATAAATTAGCGACAGCTAAGCGCGAAAAAAATGCAGAACATATTGTCGAGGTCATTGATAAAATTAATGCTATTGTGAAAGAAGCGATGCAACGCACCGATAAATTGCATGCCGATAGACAACGGTTTTATGATGTTGAAGACTTGTATGATCGCTGCAACGTCATTTATCAACGATGTCATAATCAATCTCCGCAACAAATTATGACAGAGTTGTGTGAAGCGATTACACAATGCATTGAAGGTATTCAAGAAACCACGTTTGGTGTTCAAAGCACTACCGTCGCAAAATTAGAAGAGGTTTTAAAAACGGCAAAACAATATACGATTAAAGGGGGCAGTCCCGCTATTTCGCATCAAGGTGCTCCGCCACAATTGATGATTGCTGAAATTAAAACATTTTTTGATTTGCAGTTAGGGAATGTCGGTGCACCTTGGGCGAGTTGTAACGGTGTTTCAAGAATCATTCCCATATTGAATGATGAAAATAAATCAGTCGCAAAAAAATTTGATGAAATTAAAACGATTGCGATAGAGCGATTAAATGCGAGAGATTGGCTCGGTTATCCGGTTAACCGAGATCCAAACTTAGCACAGTTTTACCATAGCATTAAGCATGCGAAAATCGACCGATTGAAAATGGTCAAACAAGTGCTTGAAAATAAACAAGCGACTACTTCGGCGTTAAGAATGTCGCAATAAGTGTTTTTGTGCCAACGCTTGGAAAGCGGACTTTCACTTTCATGTCTTCACCTTCGCCTTCGCAATCTAAAATGGTACCATCGCCGAAAATGCGGTGGTTCACCTCGTGACCGATGCGAAACGGGCTATCTGATTCCGGCACGAATGAAGAAACCGGGCTGCGGCTCGGTGTCACACGCGAGACTTTCGTGCGAAAACGCACTTCTTCAATAAGTTCAGCTGGAATTTCATGCAAGAAACGCGAAGGTCGATGATACGATTCTTTCCCGTGCATACGCCGGACTTCAGCATACGTCATGAATAATTTTTTCATCGCACGTGTCATGCCCACGTAACATAAGCGCCGCTCTTCTTCTAAGCCTTTAGGGTCTTGCATGGCCATATAATGCGGGAATAGTTCTTCTTCACACCCACACAAAAACACTACTGGAAACTCTAAACCTTTAGCCGAATGCAGGGTCATTAATTGCACGGCATCTTCGTAGACTTCGGCTTTATCATCGCTGGATTCAAGCGCCGCGTACGCTAAAAACCCAGCCAGCGCCGGCATGTCATCAGGCGTGCCTTCTTGCATAAATTGATTTGCCGCATTCACCAATTCTTCAATGTTTTCTAAACGGGTTAAGCCTTTCTCGCCTTTTTCTTTGCGATAATGATCCATTAACCCGCTGGCTGAAATGACAAATTCAACTTGTTTATCGAGCGAAAGCGCTGCAATTTTCTCACTCGTATGTTCAATTAAATTCACAAAGCTTTGCAATGCGGTTTGCGTGCGTGTGGCAAAGAAACTGGGTTGATCAAGCAATTGAATTAAGGTATTCCAAAGTGTCATGCCTTGTTCTTTTGCGTGTTCACGCACAACCACTAAGGTTCTATCACCAATGCCGCGCGTTGGGGTATTAATAATACGCTCAAAGGCTGCATCGTCTTGTCGATTCGTTAACAGGCGCAAATACGCAAGCACGTCTTTAATTTCAGCGCGATCAAAATAGCGCAGCCCGCCGTAAATGCGGTAGGGTATGCCAAATTGCATCAAGGCTTCTTCTAACACCCGCGATTGTGCGTTGGAACGATACAAAATCGCGATATCTTTTAACGCATCACCAAGTTGTTTAAATTCTCGAATGCGGTTCACCACGTAAAACGCCTCATCCGTTTCATTAAACCCGGCATAGACACTAATGCGTTCGCCTTCTTTGCCATCAGTCCACAAGTTTTTGCCCAAGCGGCCGTCATTGTTTTCAATGAGTGCATTGGCGGCTTTCAAAATGGTGCCGGTGGAGCGATAATTTTGTTCTAAACGAATGGTAGTTGCGGTTGGGAAATCACGACTGAAACGATGAATATTTTCAATTTTCGCGCCGCGCCAGCCGTAAATAGATTGATCGTCGTCACCGACAATCATCACGGAATTTTTATCACCCGCAAAAATTTTCAACCACGCGTATTGCAAGGTATTGGTATCTTGAAACTCATCAACCAAAATACAACGGAAACGCGATTGATATTGATGACGAATTAAATCGTTGTTCAACATTAATTGATAAGACTTTAAGAGCAAGTCTGTAAAGTCAATCACCCCGGCTCGCTGGCATGTGTCTTGATAAGCTTGGTAAATTTGTATGAGGGTCTGGCCTTTAAAATCACGCGGTTCGACTTGATGCGGCAGTTTGGCTTCTTCTTTTTGCGCATTAATAAACCATTGTGCTTCTTTCGGCGGGAAACGATCTTCATCTAAGTTAAGCGATTGAATCACGCGTTTAATCAGGCGCAATTGGTCGTCGCTATCTAAAATTTGGAAGGTTTGCGGTAAGCCGGCTTCTTGGTAGTGGGCGCGTAATAACCGGTGTGAGAGTCCGTGAAAGGTGCCTATCCAGAGTTGGCGCGCGGGTAGTTCTAATAATCGTTCAATTCGTGACCGCATTTCATGGGCGGCCTTATTGGTAAAGGTGACAGCTAAAATCTCATTCGGTGAAATTTTCTCCACCTCAATGAGCCAAGCAATGCGATGAATGAGCACGCGCGTCTTGCCGCTACCCGCGCCAGCTAAAATTAATTGATGGCCAAGGGGTGCAGACACCGCTTCTTGCTGGGCTTCGTTGAGAGAATTCAGTATGATCGTAGGTTCCATAGCTATAGACGGTCTCATTTATATGTCATCACATTTCCAAAAGGCCTATTTTCTGCTAAGTGCAGCAGATGTCAAACAATTACCGCCAGATCAGGGCATCGAAGTGGCCTTGGTGGGTCGCTCGAATGCGGGTAAGTCTAGCGTGCTTAATCGTATCACAAGGCAAACCAAATTGGCGCGGGTGAGTAAAACGCCGGGCAGAACACAATTAATTAACGTTTTTGTCTTAGATGACCACCGTCGTTTGATTGATTTACCCGGTTATGGCTTTGCGAAAGCGCCACTCGCGGCCAAGCAAAAATGGGAAAAAACGATCGATGCTTACGTGAATGAGCGTAAGTCACTGAAATGTATCGTTTTAATTATGGATATTCGACATCCGATGAAAGATTTAGATATTACGATGCTCGATTTTTGTGAAAGCGCAGGTTTGCATGCACACATCTTGCTCAATAAGGCCGATAAGCTGAGTCGTGGTGCGGCGGCTAAGACTTTATTGCAAGTGAAAGCTGCTTTGGCTGAACGCGGCGGGTCAGTGTCAGTTCAATTGTTTTCAGCTTTATCGAAAACGGGTATTGAACATTTAGATAAAGTTTTAAATGAAATTTACGACTATAAAAAGTAACACCCAGCCACTTGCTGGTTGCTACCGATTGCGATAGGTTGTCATTCAGGAACATAATGGAAGTATCGCTATTCTCAGGGAGGAGAGGTCATGAACAGTCGCGTTAGTCATTATCAGGAAATGATTGCAGAACAATTGTGGGAATATATTATCAGTTCAGAAAATAAAACGGCAATTTGTGAAATTTTACAAATTGCGATTGATTTATATAATGAACCGAAACAAAGGTGGGTGACAACACCGATTTATGCTTATTCGCGTCAACGTAGCGAAGAACTTTCTCAGTTGTTAAATAGCTTAAAAAAAGCTGAAACGCATCAAGCGTTTGTTGTCGATTTTATCAATATTTTTCAAACTGGCGGTTGGACGAATACATCAGCAAATGTTGATATTATTCGCGGTTTAATGGTAATGCTTTATGGTATGGAAGAAGATAATCAACACTATCTCACTGAACATGCCATTCAAGATTTAGGCGAAAAATTATTACATCGTGTTAAAGAACCGGTTACCGCGAAAGATCAAGCGAGCATGGCGAATGCAAATACTGTGTTTAGCGATAAAAAACGTGATGAACTAAAAACGGAAATCAAAACACTACGCCAGATAGATTTTGAAGGAAAAAGAACCAACTTGTTAAATTTTCATTTACTTAAAAAACCAGACGATAAACCCGAACCTGCATTCCCTTCACAAAAATTAGATGTAAAATACGGCAACTCTGTTAACTTAGTGGCTGATTTGTTATTAGGAAAATTAGGAAAAAAACCAACAACCGACAAATTTATCGAAACACCCATTGATACAACCGAAGCCCGCAAAAACATCGCAAACTTCTTTAATGCAAAATTCACCTCGAAATCGAGCACTGTGCAAGAAGGTGTGTATAAACGCATAACGTGAAAACATCTGTAACCCGGACGTGTTTTTGCGCCTGGGAACAGTATATCTTCGTTGTTAAGATAGTCGTGAAAGATGGGTAGCAACTGTCTTGTGAAATAAATTTCACGAGGCAGTTTCCACA